>CAZOJI010000016.1:0-7745 GCA_964580055.1 uncultured Gemmatimonadaceae bacterium
CAACGCCGCTGAATACCGGGAAGTCGGCAAAGCCCGTGTTCGCGATCGGCTCACGGCACCCTGGGACGTTGAACTCGTGACCGGCTCGAGTGAGAGGACCCCGGTCACGATTTCGAACGTTTTCTGTCATCTCAACGGGTGCCCGGTCAGAGTGGCGCTGGTGAAACGGCGAAGTCCAGGTAACGCAGGCTAACGACGGTACAACGAAAAGGACGGCATGATGTTGACGAGATTGGCGAAACAGGTATCTGTGGCCGCGATGGTCCCGGTCATTTGCGGACTTTTCTTCTTGACGATAGCAGGGTGCCAGGGTAACGCGCCTGCGCCACCCGCTGTCGGAATGGGCGAGCGAACCGTGCAGGACTCCGACTTCAGGTTCGAGATCTCGATTCCCGAGTCGGTGTCCGGCGAGACCGTGACCGGCCGCATGTTCATCGTGATCTCGCGGAACAATGACGTCGTCCCGCGCTACGACGAGGCCCAGGTGCGGTTTCAGGCGGGTCGAACCGGCGTGCCGTTCTTCGGCGTCGACGTCGAGAACCTGAGCCCGGGTGAACCCGCCGTGATCGACGTCAACACGTTGGGCTCGCCGCTCGAGAGTCTCCTGGACCTGCCTCCCGGGGACTACTATATCCAGGCCGTCTTCAACAAATACACGGAGTTCCGCCGCTCCGACGGTCACACCGTCTGGATGCACAAGGATCAGTGGGAAGGACAGAGCTGGAAACGCTCTCCGGGCAACATCTATAGCGACGTGCAGCGGGTGCACATCGATCCCTCCTCTTCGGACACGATCCGGGTCGACGTAACCAACATCATACCTCCCATCGAGGTGCCGACCGATTCCAGATATGTGAAGCGTTTCAAGATCCAGAGCGAGATATTGAGCGAGTTCTGGGGGCAGCCCATGTATCTGGGAATGGTGGTGCTGCTGCCAGTGGGGTATGACGAGCATCCAAACGTCAATTATCCGGTCGTCTACCAGCAGGGGCACTTTTCGCTGTCCGCTCCCCTGGGTTTCGAGAGTGGCAGGAGAAGCGTGCGGGAAGATTGGTTGTCAGACGACTTCCCGAGGTTCATAGCCGTGACGTTGCAGCACCCTTGTCCGTACTTCGACGACTCGTACGGGGTCGATTCGCCTAGCGTGGGCCCGTTCGGCACCGCGATACACGAGGAGCTGATTCCCGAGTTCGAGCGGCGTTTCAGGGTTATCAGCGAGCCCTACGCCAGGGTGTTGACCGGCGGTTCGACCGGCGGCTGGATATCGTTCGCCTACCAGGTCTACTACCCGGAGTTCTACGGCGGCACCTGGTCTTTCGCGCCCGACCCGCTCGATTTCCGGAACGTCGAGGGAATCGATATCTATGAGGACGTTAACGCATTCTACAAGGTGCACGAGTGGCGAACCGTTCCCACCCCGAACAGCCGCGTACCCGAGACCGGCTACATCAACCTGACGTCGAAGCAGCGCAATCACTTCGAACTCGCGAACGGCACGAAAGGCCGGTCCGGCGAGCAGATCGACATTTGGTCCGCCGTGTTCGGGCCGCTCGGGGATGACGGATACTTCCAGCCTCTGTTCGACAAATATACCGGCGAGATGTACCCTGAGGTTGCCGAGGCCTGGAAGGAGAACTACGACATCAGGCACTATCTGGAACAGAATTGGAGCACCGTCGGGCCCAAGTTGGTAGGAAAGCTGCATCTCTTTGCGGGTACAATGGACAACTACTACCTCGATATCGGAGTGAAACACACTAAGGCCTTCCTGGAATCGACGACCAATCCCTACTATGCCGGTTCCGTCACGTACGGTGCGCATGGTGACCACGGCTGGCGGCCCATGACCACGGGGCAGCTGGTACGCTTGATGGCCCAGCACATACAAAAGAACCGGCCTGAGGGTACGCCGGTTGACTGGACGTACTAGTCGCAGAGGCCTAGTCGGACATTCTGGTTCGCAGAGGCTCACTTGGTTCGAGGGAGAGGAGTTTTTCCCGACCTCCCTCGAACCTCTCCGTTAGAGAATGCCTCCACCACCGGCTCAACTCGGTTCCGGCAGGCTCACTTCAGTGAGAATGGCGCCTATCGGGGAGAGTACGGCGAGGATGAACACGATCCACACCGTGGCCGCAAATATCTGCATTGGAGCGGCGCCTTGAGTATAGATCAAGTGAGAGGCCGCCGAGAAGAGGATGCCGCCAAATACGCCGCAGAGCGCGGCGCTCACGATCCGTTTGCCGAGCGCCGAGCCGCCGGCCGTCATGGTCGCCATGGAGCCGCAGATCAGCGGGACTGCCAGCATCGCCCACCACATGTCGGCGAGTGACGGTACGGCGCCGAGCTGCCGGCTCATTGAGTATTGGGTCGCAACCAGCACACCTGCCGCCACGACCGCCAGGGGAAACACGTGCCACATCCGCGAGGGCAGGGTCGACCGCGACTCGGCACGCCTCCGCATGCGTCCGCGCAGGGTGAGTGGCACGTTGTAGAACCAGGTGAATACCTTGTGCTCCAGCAGGGCGCCGTTTTCGCCGAAGACGGGCACCACGTGCACCGCCTCGGTGGCCCAGTGCGCGGCCATGAACCTGGCGAGCGTCGGGTAGCGGTAGGCCATCTGTATCGGGAACGCCAGGTACCCCACATATTTGAAGAAGCCCAGAAACACGGCGATGTTGTAATCCTTGAAGTTGCGCTCTCTGACCACTAGGTAGACCACGTAGAACCCGCGCACCAGCGATCCCGGCGATATCGGGACCACTTGGAACAGGGCGATGATAGCCAGCCCGATCGCCCACGCCTGGGCTCGAGGCATCTCGGGATGCAGCAGCACGTAGGTTACCGCCACAATCACCGACACCACTTGGGACACGGGCGCGGTGCAGACGTGCACGGCGAGCGACTTCAGGTATTTCTGTATGAAAGGTTCCTTGATTCGCGACAGGATGGTGCCCGCGTCGTCCTCGCTGATGATGCGCTTGTTGCGGCCCTCCGACACCATGTCGCGCAGCCACTCCTCCCGCAGGTCAGCATCGAAATAGAGCTTTGCGGGACGCACGAGGATGTGGTGAAGCCGGTCCTTGAGGTAAGCTCCATCCGTGAGGCATTTGTGGATTCCCGCCGGCAGCACCGAGGCTGCCGCGTGACCGAAGAAGGACAATCCGCTGCTCGCGACCTTCTCGACCTTGTGTTCCGGCAGTCTGCCCGCTCGATGCCAGACCATGGTGCGTTCGGCCATCTTGCCGGCGAGAGCTTTCCTCAAATATCCTCCGCTCGTGAGCAGCGCGGCATAATGGCGCCGGTAATTGACCTCGCCCCAGATTCTCACCAGGGCTCTCCCGACGAACGGCAGTAGCCCGAGTATCTGGAACAGAATGATCTGCAAGGGCTTGGATCGAACGACTGCTTCGTGGCGTTCGTCGATGAGGCCGCGCACGCGCCACCCGGTTACCGAACTCGCGCGGATCTGCCGCCACAGCGGCCGGCTGAAGAGCAGCCTCAGGTGGTGATGCGTGATGTCGATCAGAGAGTCGCGGTACACCTTTTCGGCCCGTTCCAGCTCCGGGAGCAGGCCGACGATGTCCACGAAATCGTCCGCGTGCCTTGCAATGAATCCTCTGAGCGTCTCGAGACTGCCGCGGTCGAATTGTACCAAGCTGCCGCGAGCCAATCCTTTGAGTATCAGCAAGAAGTCGCCGGGGCTCATCGGCAGGAAGGGCAGCAGGGTGAGACCGGCCCTGAAGTCCACGGCCGTCAGACCGGCAGCCGGATCGTGCTCCGTCGAAGTGCGCTTGAGACAGTTGGGCTGGCTCTTCCAGGTAGTCCATTCGTATTGCCGGGCGAACTCGTGTGCCCCCATGTCGTTGAGGAGCCGCACGAAGGAATTCATGAATGTCCGCTTGGCGCGGAACTCCGGTGACCCCAGCTCCTCCTCGTCTACCGGCTTCCCCTTCAGCCAGCGACGCAGCAAGTCGACACGGTCGTCCACTTCGAGCTGCCACACACGCCCGTCGATCCAGTCGCTGATCTCGCCGCAGCTACCCAGGGTGGGATCCACGAACGTGCAGTGCACGTCGTTCACGCACGACTCGTCGCCGAAACGAATTCGCGCCGCGCGCCGGATGAACTTCTGCCACAGCGCTCCCGCCCGGGCGGCGGTGGGGTTGGTCTGAAGCTGGAACGCCCCCTGAAATCCGATATAGTGCAACAGGTTCCGGAACATCAAGGAGCCGCCACTGGGTGGTATGAGGATCTTCAGCGCGAAGACGCCGCCGCCGGGCAATACGTTTTCCATCGCGCCGCTCGATTCCAGGACCTTGACCCGGTATACCTGGCCTGCGAACCCGCCACCCACGAACTTCTCCACCTCCAGAGAC
Organism: uncultured Gemmatimonadaceae bacterium; assembly: GCA_964580055.1. Classification (GTDB taxonomy): domain Bacteria; phylum Gemmatimonadota; class Gemmatimonadetes; order Gemmatimonadales; family GWC2-71-9; genus JBDGYW01. Next base: position 4,377 of record CAZOJI010000016.1, read on the forward strand.
ACTCGGCATGGAGTAGCGTCAGTGGTGGTGGGCGTCACCTCGTAGTCGAGTCGGTCGCCGGCGTCGTAGCGCTCGACCCGCATCGGCCGGTGCAGTTGCAGCTCGCCGAAGCGGTTTTCCAGCCTCTTGCAGGTTTCCACCGAGTACTCAGCCTTCATCCGGTCTTCCCAGATCCTTTCCGGTTCGTGATCGTTGTTGAACCTGAAATCGAGTCCGCACAATACAGGATCAGCCCGGCGGATTCCAGAGTCGTGTTGCGATCGGCCCGCAACTAGCGCGCCAGCGGGCGCCGAGGTTCCGGCCGGGAATATCCAATCACGAAAGTGTCACGTCGAGATCCGGAACTGTGTTGCGGGGTCTTGTTGGGGTACATTGCGTCGAGAGGCCATGTTGTCGATCGGAGGAGTCGATGGCGCTTTTTCGAAGGGAAGGCGATCTCATACAGCTCACGGTGTCGAGATTCTATGCTTTGGCTGCCACGGTGGCGCTGGTGGGTTTCGGTGGCGGAGCGGTCTTTGCGTCAGCGTACGTAACAGCTCAGAACGGGTCGCAGCGGCAGGATGGAGGCACGGTCGAACGGGCGGCTGCTGCGCCTGCCCGAACAGCAGGCTCGTCAATTCAGGAGAGGCTGGTCGGTGACGCGAGGCATTCCATCGGGCCGGCCGACGCACCGGTAACTGTAGTCGAGTTCACCGATTACGATTGCCCTTTTTGTCGCCGCTACTATACCGACACGTTCCCAAAGTTGATGGAGATGTACGGCGACCGCATCAGGTACGTGATGCGGCATTTCCCCTTGGTTTCGATGCACCCGGAAGCCGCCAAAGCGGCTGAGGCGGCGGAGTGCGCCGGTGAGGACGGGAGGTTCTGGGAGTTCCACGACCTGATAATGCGCGGAGTGCCGTCGCTGGACGTAGAGAGTCTCAGGCGGTATGCGGTTGAAGTCGGCGCCGACGCGGACACTTTCGACCGCTGCCTCGACGAGGGAGAAAAGGCCGCTGTCGTGCAGCGCGATTTGCGTGACGGCTACATGCACGGCGTGCGTGGCACTCCGAATTTCTTCGTCAACGGATACTCACTCTCCGGCGCCCAACCGGTCGACGTATTCTCTGCATATATCGAAGCGGCGTTGACAAACAGTGGTCAATGACCAGTTTCGGGGAGTCTGGAGTGCGGCAGAGGCCCCACTCCACCATTGGTTTTCTTGTTGGATCCTCGCGGCATACTCCGCGAGGTGACGGCGCAATTCGGTTTTCCTAAGGAGTAAAAACATGAAATACCCGGCGAACGCCGGCTTGGCCGCCCTGCTTTTGATGGCGTTCAGCGCATGCGGTGGCGGATCGAGCGTTAACATGGAGTCTTTCGAGAGCAGGTCGAGCTACGCCGTCGGCATCGACCTCGGCAGCAATCTGGAGCAGAACGGCGTGGAGTTGGACCTGGATGCGTTTCTGCAAGGAATCAGCGACGCTTTGGAGGGGCGCGAGCCGCAAATGAGTGCCGGTGAGATACGAGAGGCTCTAATGCAGCTGTCGGAGCAGATGCAGGCCAACCAGGAGGAGCGCCTTGCTGCAGCGGCTGAACAAAACGCCGCGGAAGGGCAGGCGTACCTCGAGGCGAACGCGCAAAAAGAAAGCGTGGTCACGACCGAGAGCGGACTACAGTACGAGGTTTTGGAGGAGGGTGACGGTCCCAAGCCGTCCGCCACGGATGAGGTAACCGTCCATTACCATGGGACCCTCGTCGACGGCACCGTATTCGACAGCTCCGTCGAACGCGGGGAGCCGGCCACATTCCCGCTCAACCGCGTGATTCCCGCCTGGACAGAAGCTCTGCAGCTCATGTCGGTCGGCAGCAAGTATCGCCTGGTGGTTCCCTCTCATCTCGGATACGGTGAGCGCGGCTCCGGATCGAATATCGGTCCCAACTCCACGCTCATCTTCGAGGTAGAGCTGCTCGGTATCGAGGGTAGCTGAGGGTCTGCTTGACTTGTTTCGCCGTCTCGCACTGACGGTTCTGGGAGCACTGAGACCGCGCGCGGCGGCGCGGTTGATGGCTCGCCGCATGATGAAACCCCACCCGGTACCGCCGGTTGGGGTTTCGCCGTCAGCGGAACCGACCCGCAGTAGACTCCCCTACGCACACGGCTGGCTCGCCGTGACATCGTGGGGTGAGGGGAAGGGGCCGGCCGTGCTGTTGTTGCACGGTTGGGGAGGGAGAGGGTCGAACCTGGCAGCGTTCGTGGACCCGCTGGTAGAGGCTGGATTCCGGGTCGTCGCGTACGACGCGCCTGCCCACGGCGAATCCGACGGCGAAAACACCTCGATGATCGAGTGCAGCGGTGCCGTTCTCCAGGTAGGCAGGGCGTTCGGACCGGTGCGCGCCGCGATCGCTCATTCGTTCGGCGCTCCGGCTGCCGCATTGGCGCACGAGTACGGGCTCGAGGCGGAGCGGTTCGTATTCATCGGCCCGCCTATCAGCATAATGGATCTGATGATTGAAATCGGCGAGACGATGGGTGCGCCGCGGCACGTTTGCCAGCTGATGGTGAGCGATTTCGAGGAGCGGTTCGAATTCAAGCGAGAGGATCTGCGGACAGACAACCTAGTGTCACAAATAAACGTACCGGTCCTGGTGATTCACGACTCGGGCGACAAGGTAGCGCCGGTGGATCATGGAGAGACTATCGCGGCTGCGGCTCCGCAGGGAACCTTGTTCACGACGGAAGGGCTGGGGCATCGCGGGGTCCTGAGCGACCCTGTGGTAGTTGCCAAGGCCGTGGAGTTCGTGTGCGAGAGGGTCCCGGCCGGTGAAACGCCGGTACGGGCGTAGCCAAGGCCGGGCCTATACGCAGGCAGTGCCACCGGTCGGTTCGGCTCATGCGGATTCGCGGCGTTTCCGGTCGGCGGCAGAGCCGTTCGGACAACTCTGTGCGGAGGCGGGCGCCTGCCGCCGCCCATCGAAGCCACCGTCTGCCGGCACCGAGGAGCATCGTCATGTGATCACCATAAGCATGGCGGCGTCTCGGGAGGGAATGGGTAACGCCTTGGCTGGAACTCCGTTGCGTCATTCTACGTAAGGATGAACATGACCGAGACACAACGCAAGCGCGATCCGCGCTACACACGCACAGTTGGTGAGAAGCCGGACCAGGGCCGACGCTACGTCGAGAACGGAAAGGTCAAGATCGAGTGGTTCGAGGAGGGTAAACGTCGGACCCGCACCATCGGGGACAACGACGCTGCGACGAGGCGCAAGGCGGACGAGGAGCTCGAACGCCTGCTGGGTCTGGAAGAGTCGGAGAAGGGCACCGCGGAGGAAGAGGAACGGCACGAAGGCTCCGCGAAAGGCGAGGAGGAGTGCGAGGGCGGC
>CAZOJI010000016.1:7845-36870 GCA_964580055.1 uncultured Gemmatimonadaceae bacterium
GCGAGGGCGGCCCCGACTTATCCTGGTTGTTGGATGAGGCCCGCGGCCACGCGGAGGCACTCATGGATTTCGCCGACGACCTGGCCGAATCGTTCGAGAAATTTCTCATGAAGGTTCTCGACGCTATTCGAAGGCCTGAAGGCGAAGACGAGGCTGGAGACGACGCCGACGCCGTGGATGCGGAAGTCGTAGAGGAGATCGTCGACACCGGCGAGCCCGAAAACAGGTGATCCGCTCCGGTTAGACCGTCCGATTGACGAGCCGGCCGCCAATGCTCTATCCTAGGGGCATATCATGAGAGATTGCCCGGCGAGGCTCGTTTGTCCCCTACAGTTGGGAGGCAGCAGAAGATGACCGACCCTGCAGGTGTCGTTCCTCCGGTCGTGCTATCGCGGCTTCCATGTTCAGTCAGTCAACGTATGGACCTGATCTACAGAACCGAATGGTCTGAGGATCTCGACTGGGAGCAGGTTGCTGTGCTCGCAGAATACGTCGATGCATATCACGCAACGGCGGGCTCCAAGATCTTCGAGCAGGGTGGGCAAGGCTACTATCTGTGTTTGCTGGTCGAAGGTGAAGTCGAGGTGGCGATGGCCGATTCCACGGGCGTGGAGAAGAAGCTGGCCGTCATCGAGACTGGAAAGCCGTTCGGGGAGATGTCGCTGGTCGACGGGGAGCCAAGGTCTGCGACTGCGACTGCAAAGACCGATTCGAAGGTGTTGATTCTCACTCAGGACGACTTCAAGAGTATGTCGGAAAGTGATCCCCGCCTTGGCGGAATCCTGCTGACGAAGCTGGCCGAACTGATGAGCTATCGGCTCCGACAGACAAGCGGACAGTTGATCGAGTATCTGGAAGCCTGAAAGCGCTCCGGCGCCGCGTTGGTTATCCCGTAGGATAGGAAGCCGACCCGGCCGTTTCCAGATCCTCCGCGCTCAGGTCCAAGGATGCCGCATTTGCAGAATCCACGGCGTGCGCAACTGTTCTCGCTCCCGGTATGGCAAAGATCGTGCGGCCCTGCGCGAGTACCCAAGCCAAAACGACGGCGTGGGGCGATGCATTGTAGTTGTGTCCAAGATCGACCACGACCCGGTTGTCCACCAGACGTTTGTTCAACCTCCCGCCACCCACCGGACTGTAAGCGAGGAAGCCGATTCCGCGATCGGCGCAGTAGTCTACGACTCCCCCCTCCAACGCCTCTCGGAAAAACGGGCTCAGGCGGTTCTGCACGGTGACCACCGGCACGATGCGCTCCGCCTCTTTGATTTCCTCGACGGTGACGTTTGAAAGACCGACCCACTTGATCTTGCCGGCAGATTGCAGTTCAGCTAGGGCGCCCACGCTGTCGCTGAACGGCACCCTCATATCAGGGGCGTGAAACTGATACAGGTCGATTCTCTCTATGCCAAGTGCCCTCAAGGACCTGTCACAGGCGGCGTGCAAATGCTCGGGGCGGCCGTCGCGCTCCCAACGGCCCTCCGGGCGGGTGATTCCGCCTTTGGTCCCGACTATCACGTCGTCGAGGGAGCCCGGCCACTCTCGTAGCGCCTTGGCGATCAGCCGCTCGTTGTGACCGATATCGTCATCATCGATGCAGTAAACGTCCGCGGTGTCGATGAGTGTGACCCCAGCTTCCAGGGAAGCATGGATGACGGATATCGCGGCGCCTTCGTCAGGGCGATCGTTGAGAGACAACGGCATGCCGCCCAGGCCGATCACCGAAACCTCAGGTGCGCCCGGTCCGAGAATACGATTCTTCATGTAGTACCGCGCAGGCTAGAGACCAAAGGGCGTAGTCACTTCGAAGTGTACCGTCGGTTAAGCCACATACACAGTCTTGATGTTGACGAACTCCTTGATTCCGTAGTGAGAAAGCTCTCTGCCGTAACCGCTTTCCTTGATACCTCCGAACGGCAGCCGCGGATCTGACTTGACGAATGCATTAACGAAACATGCGCCGGCCTCGAGTTCTCGTGTGGCGATGTCCTCTCCCTTGGCGACGTCCGAGGTGAACACGGCTGCGCCCAGCCCAAAGACAGAGTCGTTCGCGATCTCAATCGCCTTTCGCTCGCTCGCCACGGGAATGATCGCGGCCACGGGCCCGAACAGTTCCTCATCATACGCCGGCATTCCTTTGGCAACGTCGGTCAATACGGTTGGCGGATAGTAGGCGCCTGCTCCATCAGGCACGTCGCCGCCCAGGAGACATTTCGCGCCCTTCTCTATGCTCCTCCTGACCTGCTCGTGCAGTTCGTCGCGCAGGTCGGCACGAGCTTGGGGGCCAACCTCGGTGTCGTCCGACAGGGGATCACCCATTGTGGCGGCACGCATCTTCTCCACGTAGAGTTGCTCGAACCGCTCGCGCAGCGTATCAACCACCACGAACCGCTTCGCGTTTATGCAGCTCTGTCCGGAGTTGATGAGCCTGCTGGCAACACAGGTAGCAACGGAGGCTTCGAGGTCAGCGTCCGCGAGGACCACGTAAGGGTCGCTACCTCCCAGTTCCAGCACGGTTTTCTTGAGCACTTCTCCGGCTTTTCGGGCCACCGCCTTCCCGGCGGGCGTGCTGCCCGTGAGGGTGACGGCTTTGACGCGCGGGTTCTCTATCACGGCCTCTACCTGCTTGCTGCCGATCAACAAGGTGCGGAACACGTTTGGTGGAAAGCCTGCACTCTTGAAGACGTCTTCGATCGCGAGCGCGCATCCAGGAACGTTGGATGCATGTTTGAGTACTCCCGCGTTTCCGGCCATGAGCGCGGGAGCGGCGAACCTGAATACCTGCCAAAATGGGAAGTTCCAGGGCATTACCGCCAGCACCACGCCGAGCGGCTGGAATGACACGAGACTCCTGGTCGCGTCGGTCTTCACGAACTCCGGTTCCAGAAACGCCGCAGCGTTTTCGGCGTAGTACTCGCACACCCACGCGCACTTCTCGATCTCCGCCCTGCCTTGAGTTACCGGCTTCCCCATCTCGTTCGCCATGAGGATCGCATAGTCCGTGGCGTTGTCACGCAGCGAGCCCGCGGCCGCTCTCATCAGGTTGGCCCGATCCTCGAAATCTGTGCGCCGCCACGACAAGAAGGCCTCGTGTGTGGCGGCAATAGCATCTGTTACCTCCGTGGGCGTTTTCTCGTCATAATCACGAATCTTCTCCCCAGTGGCAGGGTTGATCGAATTAATAGCCATATTGAGCACTTCCCTTCACAGGGTTATTGGTTTGCCTAGCGCCCTAGCGCCCCCCTACCACTGAGGTTCTTCATCCGCTGGCGCTGAACAGATACGCGATCACGGCAAGCGATCCCTCTCCAACCCGACCTTGCTCGACATGGTCAACTCGACAACCGGCACTGAAACCGGCTGCGCCGACTCTTCTGCTTCTAACGCGCTCGGATGAAGACCGGGTACTCGTTTATCCCATTGGTGGTGATGAGAACGGCTTGAACCAACACCACGTCGCCGGGGCGTACTCCTCGTAAAGCATCTTTCAGATCGTCCAACGACTCCACTCGCTGCTCGTTTACATGGGTGATGATCTGAAGTTGACCCTGACGCACCGATGTAGGGGCCAGTTTGCCGGCGGCCGGGCCGTCTGTGTCTACACTCGTGACGGCTAGGCCGGTCTCGATGCTGCGTGGCAACCCCATCTCGGATGCTGAGCGACGGTCGAGGCGCTCAACCGCGATGCCGAGACGCTCAACCGAAGATCCGGAACGGTCCGGCGTCTCGGGCTCCGCGTTGGCCAGTGTGCGCTCAGGCTCGGTGTCGGCTTCGGCGAGCCGCACACGGTGAACGGATCGCTCTCCGCCCCTGCGCAGCACAGTGACCTCCACGACGTTACCAGGTTGCTTGAAGCCGACGATCTGTTGCAGTTGGGCGGTGTAGTAGACAGTATCTCCATCCAATTCTACAATCACGTCATTGGGCCGAATCCCTGCGCGTTCCGCTGGCGAATCGTCACCGCTGTAGCCCGCAACCAAGATTCCTCGGATCTCTTCCAACCCCACGTAGTCTGCCACCTCTTGATCTGCATCCCTGATGCTGACGCCTAGCTGCGCGCGAGTGACACTTCCCGTGGCAATCAACTGATCGGCCACGTTACGTGCGAGGTTGATGGGAATCGCAAAGCCGTAACCCGCGTAGAATCCCGTTTCACTGGCTATCGCGGAGTTGATGCCGATAACCTGGCCTCGAATGTTCACGAGGGGGCCGCCCGAGTTGCCTCTGTTGATTGCGGCATCAGTCTGGATGAAATCGTGGATCGAAAGCCCCGCCGCAGGGTCGCTCAGATCTCTCAATCCCTCGAGCCGTCTGCCGCGGCCGCTTACGATACCCGCCGTGACCGTGAAGGAGAACGCATCCCCGAGCGGGTTTCCAACTGCTACTACCCATTCGCCGACAGATACGGAGTCGGAGTCGCCGAGCCCCACGTACGGTAGATTGCTCTCGTCGATCTTCAATACAGCTACGTCAGTGAGTCTGTCACGCCCGACGACCGTTGCATGCTGCACCACCCGCTGATCGAACAACCTCACATTGACGCGGTCGCAATCCTGAACCACGTGGTTGTTCGTAAGTATGTGACCATCCTCGGAGATTATGAATCCGCTTCCGTCGCCGCACAGGCGCTGTGGCCGCTGCTGGTTCCTGAACATGTCTAACGGGTCGTTGGACCGCGAAGCGCTGCGACGAGCCTCGCCGTCAATGTAGACCACTGCCGGACGAACGGTCTCGGCGACCGCGGTGAATGCGGACCCCAACTCCCCCAGAGGTTGAGCTGCCGGCAGCACCCTCTCCTGCGGTGCGGTGGCGCTGAGGAATGAAGCTGACCGCGTCGGTTGTGCCACTGAGGTGGCCGGCAGGTCTATCAGAGAAGTGAAGCCCACGGCCAGAACCGCCGTCACAATGACGAGCCCACCGAACTTGATCCATGCACCTGTGCGTTTCATATGTGTCGACTCATTTGATGATTTCGCTCGAAGGCCATCAGCGACGAAAGCGTCGCCACGGTTTATAACCCCGGACACCGGGCCGGAGTTTCCTCCGGCCGCCGGCATCGGGGCTGGTAGCTGTCACCTATTCCTTTTCCTTCGAATCGTCGACGATCTCGTAGTCTGCCTCGACGACGTCTTCTTCCTCACCGGGTGCCTCGGACGTATCCCCAGTTGCACCGGAGGCCGCCTCACCTCCTGCTTGCGCCTGGGTTTCTTGATAGAGTGAAGCACCGGCCGCGGAGTACGCCTGGCTCAGGGCCTCCAACGCTTCCGTGATTTCGGAAGCCGCCCCCGATTTCAGGGCCTTTTTGGCGTTTTCGACAGCTTCGTCCAGTCGCTGCTTCTGAGATTCGTCCAGTCTGTCGACCCATTCCTTGCTGTCCTTCTCCACCTGCCAAATCAGTTGGTCCAGGCGATTGCGGCTCTCCACCTCATCCCGTTTCGCTTTGTCTTCGGCGGAATGCTGCTCCGCATCCTTGACCATCTTGTCGATCTCCGATTCAGACAGACCACTCGACGCTTCTATGCGGATCTTCTGCTCCTTGCCGGTTGCCTTGTCCTTTGCGGAGACGTGCAGGATGCCGTTGGCGTCGATATCGAATGTCACCTCGATCTGCGGCATACCGCGAGGAGCGGGTGGTATCCCAGTCAACTGAAACCTACCGATGGTGCGGTTGCCGACCGCCATCTCGCGCTCGCCCTGCAGTACGTGAATCTCGACGGTGGTCTGGTTGTCCTCTGCGGTGGAGAATACCTCTGTCTTTTTGGTCGGTATCGTGGTGTTCCGCGGGATGAGAACGGTGGTAACCCCGCCGAGAGTCTCGATCCCCAGCGATAACGGAGTGACGTCGAGCAGGAGCACGTCTTTGACCTCTCCAGCGAGCACGCCTCCCTGAATGGCTGCGCCTATGGCGACGACTTCGTCGGGATTGACGCCTTTGTGAGGCTCCTTCCCGAAGAACTCCTTTACGACCTCCTGCACTTTGGGGATTCTCGTCGACCCGCCGACCAGGATCACTTCGTCTATCTCCGACTTCTGGATTCCGGCATCCTTGAGCGCCTTCTCCATTGGCGGTATTAGACGTTGAATCAGATCGTCCACTAGCTGCTCGAGCTTGGACCTGGTGAGCGTGAGGTTGAGGTGTTTGGGCCCCGACTGATCCGCGGTGATGAACGGTAGATTGATTTCGGTCTGAGCGACCGTCGACAGTTCCATCTTGGCCTTTTCCGCGGCCTCCTTCAGTCGCTGGACGGCCATCGGGTCGTGACTCAAATCGATTCCCTGATCCTTCTTGAATTCTGCCGCGAGCCAGTCTATTAGCCGTTGATCCAGGTCGTCACCCCCCAAATGGGTGTCCCCGTGCGTTGACTTGACCTCGAACACGCCTTCAGCCAACTCGAGAATCGAGATATCGTATGTACCGCCACCGAAGTCGAACACGGCGATCTTTTCTTCCTCTTTCCTCTCGAGTCCGTAAGCGAGAGATGCCGCGGTGGGTTCGTTGATTATCCGGAGAACCTCTAGACCGGCAATCTTGCCTGCGTCCTTGGTCGCCTGCCGCTGCGAGTCGTTGAAGTAAGCGGGCACCGTAATCACCGCCTTCTCGACCGAATGGCCGAGGTAGTCTTCGGCGGTCTGCCGCATCTTCTGCAGGACCATTGCCGAAATCTCCGGCGGCGTGTACGTCTTGCCCTGCACGTCCACAGAAGCGAGGTCGCCCTGGCCGGCAAGAACCTTGTACGGCACGAGATCCTTCTCGTGCTCCACCTCGTTCATGCGGCGTCCCATGAAACGTTTGATCGAAAAGACTGTGTTTGCGGGATTGGTAACGGCCTGTCGCTTGGCCACCTGACCTACCAGCCGATCTCCGTCCTTGGTGAAAGCAACCACGGACGGCGTGGTCCGTCCGCCTTCAGCGTTGGGGATGACGACTGGGTCACCGCCCTCCATGACTGCAACCACGGAGTTTGTTGTGCCTAGATCAATCCCGATTACTTTTTCCGCCATTCCCCTCTCCTTATTCCATTGGTTTAGATGCATGTTTTCGCTACATGGTCGCAGCGCAAGCCCTATACCACGGTTAACTGCCAAAATGGCAGTTAACCGTCGCTGTGTTGCTGGCTCGGAACACCGTATTTTCGTGTTTGACAACCACTTAGACTGAACCTAGCTTGCGGCCGCAATGTTTCCCTACAAGGACGAAAACCCCACCATCCTCACGCCCTACGTCACGGTTGCCACTATCGTTTTGACGAGTTTGGTCTGGTTGATCGTTCAGGGCGCGGGTTCGGAGCCAACTCTGACTCAATCCGTGTGCGATCTCGGGGTGATTCCCAACCGGCTGTTCGGCGGTGACGTCAGACCGGTTATGACCCGGGGTGGCCCCATGACCTTGTGTCCCGACGCGCCGGCTTTAGCATGGTACACGGTGGTGACGTCCATCTTCCTGCACGGTGGTTGGTTTCACCTGATCGGCAACATGTGGTTTCTCTGGGTTTTCGGAAACAACATCGAGGATGCCATGGGCCCGGCACGGTTCGTGGCATTCTATCTGTTCTGCGGTGTCATTGCGGCCGCGGCGCAAATCCTGGTGAATCCGGGATCGCCGGTGCCGATGGTGGGGGCTTCAGGAGCGATCAGCGGGATAATGGGCGCTTACCTGGTTCTCTATCCCACCGTGCGCGTCCACCTGCTGGTAGTGTTGTTCGTATTCGTCACGACTGTGACGGTGCCTGCTTACTTGATGCTCATCTATTGGGCTGTGCTTCAGGCAATCGGTGGTCTACCCACTATCGCTGGTGGCTCAACGGGCGGCGGCGTCGCGTTTCTGGCACATCTGGGAGGGTTCTTCGCCGGTCTGCTGACGATAAGATTATTCGCGAAGCCGGAGCTCGTTGCGGCTCATCGGAATCTCACCGGAATAGAAGTGCACACCCGCCGTACGCCCGGTTACTTCTGAAAAATGTACCTGGCGAGGATAATAGTCAGGGTAGTTGCAACTGTGAAACAGGATACGCTCACAGCTCGGACGCTGCAGTGGATTCAGCCGGTGGACGCGAATGGCCGCGTCTGCGGCGAGGTCATCGTTGGAGGCTGAGGTGCACTGACATGGAAGAAAGGGAATTGCAGCAGATTGTGGAGTTGGTCATGGCGAAGCTGCGGCGGGAGAAGAGTGTTGGGAGCGGAGAGCGGAGAGTGGCAAGCACGGACGACGAAACACGGATTGTCTCGGCTACCTCACTTTCCTTGCCCGTCGATCTCGCCTCTTGCATAGACCACACTCTCCTGAAACCGGAGGCCAGCGAGGCCGATATCGAGAAGCTCTGCTCGGAGGGTATCGAGCATCATTTCTACTCCGTGTGCGTCGACGGCAGTTGGGCAGGCTCCTGTGTGAATGCTCTGAGAGGTTCCGGCACAAAGGTCGTTACGGTTGCGGGTTTCCCGCTCGGCGCGAGCACCTCGAGAGCCAAGGCCGCGGAGACGGCTGAGCTCGCCGGCCTTGGAGTCGACGAGATCGATATGGTAGCTCCCGTAGGGCGTATCTTGGGCCGTGACTGGGACTACGTCGAGGCCGACATCGCCGCGGTCGTTGAAGCTGCAACGGGAATACCGATAAAGGTGATTCTCGAAACCGCACTTTTGTCACCCGCTCTAGTCGTCCAGGCATCTGCCATCGCGATGTCGGCAGGTGCGAGTTTCGTGAAGACTTCCACGGGCTTTCATCCCGCGGGAGGCGCCAGCGAGGAAGCTGTGGCCCTGATGCATGCTGCCGTGGGAGACCGGCTCGGAGTGAAGGCCTCCGGCGGTATACGAGATTACGAAACCACGCTCAGGATGATAGCCGCCGGTGCAACACGGATCGGCACTTCCAGCGGTGTGCAGATAATTGGGCGAACCGCTTCGAAGAAGCAGACCTACTCGTCGTAGTTCATCAACTTCCAGCGTCCGTCATACTCGAGAATCACCTCGAGGATCGGCAGGGTGCCTTCCTCTCCGTCACTCACGCGCCGCACTGTCAAGACCGTGCCGAAATGCAGTGTGAAACCTCCGTACTGTTCAGGCGGGCCCGTGAACTCAATGGATATCAGCTCGAACTCGTTGCCGCCGTACCGGGATATGGCCTGGCCGATTCCTTTGTTGCTGTTGCGCTCGTTGAGCTGTCGAGCATAGTCGAACGGCAGGTGGTTACTCTCCGGCAACTGCTCCCAGAGCAGGTTCTCGTGTTCCTCACGCGTCACCATCAGAGCCCTCAATGCGTCCCGATCCTCCCTCTGGAGAGCGTCCAGCACAGCCTGCGCCAGTGCCTCGGGATTTTCGAAGGAGTTGCTGAGGGGGGAGCGGGCGCACGATGTCCCGACCAAGGGGAGTGCCGCGAAGAACGCTGCCGCGAGCGCTAAGCTCCGGCCGCGACTCGTAATGAGTTTTGCGTATCCCATGCTGTCGTTTCAGCCGTTCTCTCGGTTTAGGAAGACCGCATCGGTTGGGTCGTGACAAGCAATGTGGGCCCTCCTGAGAGGGCCCACAAGTCCGAAGTGCCGCCGGCTAACGCCGGCTCACGACTGCTGCTAGTTGCCGTCCTGGTTGGGCCGCGAGTCACTTCCGTTCCTAGCCCAGACAGTCCAGCCATAGTACCACTGGTCAGCCAGTGCGACCGACGGGTCCACGGCGCCGGCGTAGGTCGTCTGCACTAGCGTGCGGCCGTCGACCGGCATGACGATGCCGGCGTCGTTGTTCAACGTCGAAACGTCGAAGGCCGTGTAGCCGGCCGGCATGGTCGGAATGAAACTCGGAGGGCTGGACATGCTACCGATGCTGAATGCCGCGTCGGGCAACTGCGGGTCAGCCACGATGTTGTTGCCAGCGTTGAAGAACGTCTCGTGTTCGTTGGTGGTCCAGGCGTTATCGCAGCCCGGTCCGCCGTAGTTGGAATCGTCGCTGCCAGAAGCGACGTTGTTGTAGAAAATGCTGCTTTCAAGCACCAGCCGGTTATTCTCGGCCTCGGTAGCAGTCTCGGCATCTTCGATGCAGAAGCCCGATTTGCCGAATCCCGTGGCAACGACGTTGTAGATGCGATAGTTGCTGCCCTCGCGGAACGATACGGCGTTATCGCTCTTGCCGCCCAGGGCCTGGATCTCACCATCACCCATCGGCGGGTCCATGCCGACACTGTCTGCGCCTATCAGGGTGGCGTTGGCTATGATCGCGGTCGACTTGGGCGTCGCATTCGCGGGATCGTCACCGTTGTTGGAGAGTTCGAAGCCATTGTCGGCGTCGTCGGCCCGCTGCTGGGCGATCAGGAACTGCATGAAGCCCTTGTAACCGTCTGTGCCGTCGAAGCTGTCGTCACCGATACCGGTCACCACGACGTGAGTCTGGCTCACCGTGCCGCCGAACGGCTCGGTGCCGTCGTCCACGTTGTAGTGGATCTGGACATAGTCGATGATCGTTCCGGCACCCACGCCCTGCAGCGCGATGCCGTTCAACTCGTCCGTGGCGGTCACACGGTCACCCGCGAACTCGACGCGCACGCCGCGCAGGATTCCGCTGTCATCATCTTCATCCGTTCCGCCGAACAGCCCGGACTCACCCTCGCCCTCGGCTTCGGCACCGGAGTTGATCGGAGCGGCGCCGTTGATCACCAAGCCGCCCCAGTCACCACGCTGGCGCTGGCCGCGTGCGGCGCTGCTCGTGAAGACGATCAGGCTGTCGGGATCGGGCCGCACAGTCGGGTCGGCGAGGCTGGCGTTCGCGTCCGCAACAAGCCGCGATCCGCGGGACACGACCAGGTAGCTGCCACGCGCGCCCTGAGGCGGATTGACGTCGCCGAGGATCGTGGTGCCGGGCTCAATCGTCAGCGTCACGTCAGTATCGTTCAGGTCGTCACCGACGAAGATCGGGCCACGTAGAATCCACGTCTTGTCTCGAGTCCATGTGGTGTTGGTGAGGACGTCGTCCACAACCAACACGACGTCTTCCGGAATGTCGACAAAGACGATCGCGCTCGCCGTCTCACCGCCGTCGTTAATGGCGTACACCTGCACGGCATAGGTTGCGCCTTCCGTGAGGCCGGTGAAATCGTGGGTGGTCGTGCCGCTTGCCAGCGACGCGGACTGGGTGGCCTCGCCGGCGGCGCTGACTTCCACGCGGGACGAATCTGCACCGGTGCCCTCGGTGAACGTTACCGTAACCGAGGTGCCGACCGCTGTTGCCGAAACGCCGCTCGGCGCACCCGGCGGATCGACGGGGCCGGTGCCGTTGCCGTTACCGTTTTCGTCGTCTCCGCAGGCGAACACGCCCAGGGCTGCGACGAGTGCTAATCCTACTAGGGGCTTCCTTTTCATGCTTTCACCTCTTGGGTTGTTGAATAGCGAATTAACTGATTCAAGCGAATAGTCCTGCTACCGCTGCGTGCGCTGCTATCCTAAAACAGCGCACCGCCGCGATTTCTGCCGGTTTCTAGAAATCGTATGACATACCCATCGAGAAGCTGATTCCTGTCTTGTACTCCCGCTGAATCTGCTGAATCCCGTTGCCTTTCTGCACGAACTCGTATGGCTCGTCCAAAAGGTTGGATAGTTTGGCCTTCATGCGGAGTCCGCTGAAGAGATTCTGCTTGAAAGTCGCGTCCACCTGATGCCTCGGCTGCTCGTAGATGTCGGGAATACCGAAGCCGCCCGCAGCAGTCAGCCTTTCTCCGAATCGGCTATAAAAGAGCCCGATGTCAGTGCCGGCCGGAGTGTAGTTGTAGAGGATGCCAACGTTCAGCGAATAGCTCGATTGGCCTTCGAGCGGCCGCTCCAGGTTCGTGGGCTGGAAAGTGCCCGTCTGCCGCACGCTGACCTCCGATTCGATCAACGACAGGTTGCCCTGCAGTGTGAAGTCCTGAAGTGTTTCGGTGAGAACGTCCAGACGCTGCCGTGCATCCATCTCCACCCCGTACAACACGGCCTCGTCGGCGTTTTGGAACGAGTAGGCGGCCGATGCGGCGGCGACAAAAACCTGCTCGATCGGTTCGTCGAGGTGTTTGTAGAATGTGCTGACGGAAAAGAGCTCGCCGGGCCGGCGGAACCAGTCCCACCTGAGGTCCAGGCTCGTGATCTTGCTCATGCCGAGTTCCGGGTTGCCGAAGAGCTGCCGCAAGCTGCTCGCCTCGGTGAACTGGAAGGGAGCCAACTCCCGAAACTCAGGCCGGTCCACGGTGCCCGAATAGGCGGCCCGGAAGTGGATCTCCGGGGAGGCTTCGAAGACCAGATTCACCGCTGGCAGAATGCTGGTTTCGTCTACACCGCTCAGCGTGTCACCCCGCGACACGATGTCCATGTTGTAATTCTCGACGCGTGCGCCGAGGATTGTGCGCAATCGTTCGGTGAAGGGGAACTCCATCATGGCGTAGCCTGCTCGGCGCTTGTCGAAAGCCTGGTAGAGGTCGCCGGGTTCCACCACGTCGTCGAGCGCGAACTCGCGGGGACCGGGCATGAACCCAACAATGTTCTGATCGTTGAGGTCTTCCTCGATGTCCGTGACGATTCCACCGAGGAATTGCCAGTTGTAGCGGTAAGCTTCGAAATCGCGGTCACGATCGCGCCAGGCACCGCCGACCTTCACGTACCCATTGAGGTAGGAGCCGATCGTGAACGGGAATTGCCAGTCGATCTCGTAGCTGCGGTCATCGTCGACGAGCGCGCTCCACAAGTATCGTCCACTCTCTCCCACATTCTCCAGGTAGAACGGGTCTGACGGATCGCTGGTCCGGCTATTCAGATAGATGGTCTCCCGCAGTCCGGGCTCGTCTCGAGTTGCTCGCGCCAGCGCCACGCGCCACTCGAACCGCGATCCCAGTATCGTATGGTGTTCACCGTTCAACTGGCCCCAATACAACTCGCGTGAGATGAAGCGGAGGCGATCGCTGTTCACCAGGCCGTCCAGGTCTTCCTTGTTGCTGCCGAAGTAGCTGCGGGCTTCGTTGTCGGTGTTGCGGTTGAAGGTCGTTCTCAGACTGATTTTGTTGGTCGGCGTAAGCAGGTACGTGAGGTTCCCAATTGCCCCGATTCGAATGGACCGCTCGCCACGCGTGAAGGTATACTCCACGTTCGGCACACGGCGGTCTTCAGGCACTTCGGGATCGAATGCGCTGGTGCGGTACTTTCTCTCGATATCATTGTCTCGGACCTTATAGTCGTCTCCGTAAGTGAGCCCGAATACGATGCCGAGATCCCTGCCCAAGATCTGTGGCCGCGCAGCAACAGAGAGGTCCGCGCTGCGGTTGATTGGCGTGGTAACCGCTCTGGGGCGGAACTGGCGCGGGAACGCCAGCCCCAGCTCGCGCAGTACGTTTGGATCGCTCGGCAACCGATTCCCGTCTAGCTGTTTCACGGCATCCGGGAGAGCGCGGGTGCCGTCGTCAACGCCAAGCCAGTCCCTGCCGCCTCCATCGTAAGTGAGGAACTCGGAGTCGCCGAAATGGCTCAGTGTGTTGAAACCCGTGCTAAATCCCAGAGACACCTGGAACTCTTCCGGAAGCTCTTTGGTGGTGATCTCCACCGCGCCGCCCGAAAACTCTCCAGGTCGGTCCGGCGTGTATGTCTTCTGCGCGGACACCGACTCCAGGAAGCTTGACGGGAACAGGTCCAAGGGCACCACCTCGCGTTCGGGCTCGGGGCTGGGCAGCGAGGAACCGTGAAGCGTGGTCTGGCTGTAGCGTTCTCCAAGGCCGCGAACGTACACGTAGCGGTCTTCACTGACGGTCACGCCCGTCATCCGCTTCGCGACATCCGCGGCATCTGACGCTGGTATCTGCTTGATCTCAAAGGACCCGATGGCGTCCGTTACCGCATCGGAACGACGGCGCAGGTCCATCATTGCCTGTGTCGTGCCGCGTTCGTTTGAGGCGGTGACCGTGATGGCCTCGAGCGCGACTACGACCACGTCCAGGGATACGTCGAGCGCGGTAGTCTGTCCACTCTCGATGGCAACGTTGGTGATGATCTTAGGTGCGAAACCGATCTTGCGGACGTGAATCTCGACCGCGCCCTCCGGCACCCCGGGTATGTAGTATCTGCCGTCGAGATCGGTCGACGCGGAGAGCTCTGTCTCTGCCACGATGACCATGGCGCGTGCGATTGGCGTGCCACCTGAGGAACTCAAAACGTTGCCCGCCACGCGCCCAACCGCCTTGCTGGGACTTCCGCTGGAGCCTTCTCCCGAATCATCGGCCTGTGCCTGTACCTGAGCAGGGATGGCCGCGATAGCAGCGAGCGCGAGCGCGTGATATAAAAGACGGCGGAGCCGAACGGGGTTGGCTCCAGGGGGAATAGGTCTTTGTGCAGGACCAACTGCAGCGCCCGCGACCGGACTCCGCCGTGTTTTTGACTCTGAATACTCCCTTGGGATTGGTAATCTCGATACGATGAAACGACACGCGGGGCCAACGTCCAACCGCGCGAGGCGCTGCCTGCTATTTGACATCATTTCCCCCTGGCTTGCATCTAGGTCTAAACGACCGATGAACGAGTAAGAACGAAGAAAGGGATCACGGAATTGCCAGCTATTTGTCACGATCGTGTAACGGCGAAGTCCGCATTGTTACGTACGGCATCATGTGCTCGAACCCCTCCAGCACTAAGCTGAAGAGGGCGCCGCATGCTCCCTTGTCTGGTAAAAGTGCGATTGATTCCTTTGACGCCGAACGAGAATTCCCGGTAGGCTGTAGATCCCAGAATCCTTCTGGTAGTCGAGTGTTGCCGGCTGCCGTAGCTCAATTCTGGTGAATGCCGTCCTTCTTCATCCTGTAGCCTATGCCTCGTACTGTCTCGACCAGATCGGCTGCGGGCCCCAGCTTGGCGCGAAGCCGCTGGACGTGCATATCGACCGTTCTGGTCTTGATGTCGGGACTGGCGTCCCAGACATCTTGAAGCAACTGCATACGGGACTGGACGCGGCCACGACGCTCGAGCAGTACGGCCAGCAGCTTGTACTCCGTGGCGGTCAGGTCGACGTCGCAGCCATCAATCGTTGCGGTGTGTGCGCCGCGATCCACGACGATCGGCCCTGCAGAAAGCACCGATCCGGCGCTGACAGGAGTCGCGCTCAAGCGTCGGAGCACCGCCTCGACCCTAAGGACGAGTTCCTTCGGAGAAAACGGTTTGGCCAAGTAATCGTCAGCTCCCAGGGACAACCCCATTACCCGGTCGTTCTCTCCCGTTCGAGCGGTCAAGAGAATGATTCCCGTCTCCCTGGTGTCGCTGCGGGCACGGAGCTCTTCCAACACCTCGTAGCCGGACATCTCCGGAAGCATGACATCCAGCACGATGAGGTCGGGCTTCTCTCTGACCGCAGCGTTGAGTGCTTCCGCGCCGGAACTCGCCGTTGACACCCGGTAGTGCGACCGTGCGAGATTGTACGCCACAACAGCCGCTATGTCGGGCTCGTCGTCCACTACTAGTATTCTGTGGGTCATCTCGTTTCGTAGGTTGGCTGTATGGGCGGAAAATATCCGAGCGCCCTGATGCCTTGACAAGGCCCGTTCCGGAAGATTTACCAGCGATTTACATTGTCTTCATCGAACCCTGGTTAGGTTAACCTTCGTTGAGAGCACTACCTTTAATTCCGACTGTCCGCTGATGGATCCGAGGCGAATCCTCGTCATCGAAGACGAGGCCGACATTCTCGAGGTGATTGAGTACAACCTCGTCCGGGAGGGTTACAAGATTTCCTGTGTCAGTGACGGCGACGAGGGGTTGGAAGCGGCAAGACGGCTCGCTCCCGATCTCGTACTTCTAGATTTGATGCTGCCCGGACTGGACGGGATCGAGGTGTGCAGGCGCCTCAAAGAGGACTCCGTAACGGGCAACATCCCGATCATCATGGTTACCGCCAAGGGCGAAGAGAGCGACGTCGTTCTAGGATTGGGAGTAGGAGCCGACGACTATGTCACCAAGCCCTTCAGTCCCAGGGAGTTGATTGCGCGGGTGAAAGCGGTAATGCGGCGCGGCTCCCTGGTGGGAGGTTCTGTCGGGAGTGACCGCATCGTACGTGAAGGTATCGTCGTCGACGTCGGCAGACATGAAGTCCTGGTGCAGGGCAAGAGCGTCGATTTTACTCCCAGTGAGTTGAGGCTGCTACACCTGCTCGCGTCACACCCGGGCCGCGTCTTCACCCGCGATCAACTGCTGAGCCGCGTGATCGGTGGTGGAGCCTACGTGATAGACCGAAACATCGACGTGCACGTGCGGGCTGTTCGCAAGAAGCTGGGAAGCGAAAGCGATCTCATCGAGACAGTGCGCGGCGTGGGCTACCGATTCAAGGCGGAGGGAACTTAGCGTAGTGCGTTCGCGCTTCTTCTGGAAGCTCTACGGGAGTTACGTGGTGCTCTCAGTCCTCACGGTGGCGACTGTCGGTGTTCTGGTCGGCAAGAGGATTACCGCTGATTCCTTGAGTACCGTGGAGAACTCGCTGCATGTGCGCGCGGTACTGCTGCGGGACGTCTCTGTCCAGTCCTTCGAACAGGCAGACTCTCTGCAGTCTCGTGTCGCAACGTTGGGTACCGAAGCAGACACACGGTTCACCGTCATCAGCGCCGACGGCACGGTTATCGCTGACTCGGACGCTGATCCCGCCACGATGGACAATCACGGAACCCGGCCGGAGGTGCTCGCAGCGAGGGATCACGGCTCGGGTACATCAACGCGTTTCAGCCGGACGGTGGAGAGGCGCATGATGTACCATGCGCTCGCGATCCGAGAGGGAGATGAGCTGGTGGGGTACGTACGTTCCGCTCTTCCCCTGACGGCGATCGAGGAGCGCCTGGGTGATCTGCAACAGGTGATTGTGAGTGCCGGAGTGATCGTGACTCTGGTGGCGATACTGGTTGGTTTGTTCGTGACCCGGAGAGTAACGTCTTCTCTCGTTTCTATGACCGGCGTTGCCGAGGCAATTGCCGGCGGCATGTACTCAAAACGCGTCGAGACTCGCTCCAAGGACGAGATCGGCAAGCTTTCTAGTGCGTTCAACAAGATGGCTACCGAGTTGGAGCAGCGGATCGCGACTATAACGGAAGATCGCGGCAAGCTGCTCGCCGTGTTGAGCGGCATGGTAGAGGGCGTGGTGGCTGTGGACCGTGACCTACGCGTGCTTCACCTGAACGCCTCGGCGGCGCGAGTACTGGACGTCGACAACGGCGGCAGTATCGGGAAACCGATCGGCGAGGTCACCAACTTCGACAAGGTGCACGAAACGATAGGGCAGGCCATCAAGCAGGCCAAGGAAGTGACAGACGAGATCTCGCTGCACGTGGATGCCAGGGAGAGGATAGTAGAACTGCATGCGGCGCCCTTGCGAGACGGACACCCCATGCCGAGCGGTGTAGTGCTCGTGCTGCACGACCTGACGGAGTTGCGGCGTCTCGAGACGGTCCGTCAGGATTTCGTGGCCAACGTTTCCCACGAGCTGAAGACACCGATCACCGCAATCAGGGGATTGATCGAGACGGTGATGGATGACGGGGAGATGCCCGCGCAGACTCGGAATCGCTTTCTCAGGAAAGTCCAGGATCAATCCATGCGCCTCTCGCTGTTGGTGACCGATCTCTTGACACTGTCGCGTCTGGAATCGGAAGACGGAGTACTGCACAGCGAAACAGTCGAACTCAGAGGCGTAGTCAGAGGTTCGGTCCGGACGTTTCAAGCGACGGCGGAGGAGAAGCGGGTCTCGCTCAGCGTAGACATGCCGGAGACGCCGCTCAAGGTGTCCGGCGATTGGGATGCGCTGGAACTCGTTGTGAATAACCTCTTGGACAACGCGCTCAAATACACTCCCTCGGGAGGATCGATCAACGTTAGGATGCGATCCGAATCCGACGAGGTGTTTGTGGAGATCGAAGACTCGGGAATTGGAATAAGTCCGGACCACCATGATCGCATCTTCGAGCGCTTCTACAGAGTAGACAAAGCCAGGTCCCGCGAGTTGGGTGGTACAGGGTTGGGTCTCTCTATCGTGAAACATGTCTGCAAAGTGCATGGCGGAGCGGTCGCGGTGAGGAGTGTACCGGGTTCCGGTGCGACCTTCACGGTCAGGCTGCCGGCAGCCAGCCAGCCGGCCGTTCCGGCCAGCTCTGATGGATCTGAAGTCTCATGACGGCTGCAATACCGTCACGGGGAGTCTCTCTCCAGGTAGGCCATTCCGTACGCCGGGTGACTATATGACTAGTAGAGAAAACCTCACGCACTCGCTCCCTACTCTCTCATGCATTGATCGCCGCTCGTTCCTGGGAGGAGCTGCCCTTGGAGCATTGACGTTGGCTTTGCCTCGGGATTCCTTCCTGCGCGCTCAAGGGGCGTTTCGGCGCGATGCTCCGAGACCCATACGGGTGTCGGGACGGGTAGTCTCCGGTAGGCGAGGAATCCGCAGGGTGGCCGTCAGCGACGGCTTCGCCGTCGTGGACAGCGACGCCGACGGCTACTTCCAGCTCGTCACCAATTCGCATCGCCCCTTCGTATCGATCTCTCTCCCGTCCGGCTATGCGATCCCCCGGAACCCGACCGGCACGGCTCTGTTCTACAGGCCGATCGCGCCGGCGCGCGGTGACGAACTGAGCGTCTCTTTCGAGCTGGAACCTCTGCACGAATCGGACGAACGGCACGCCGCGCTGCTCCTGGCTGACATTCAGGTTCAGGACGCGGAGGAAGTCCGCATGTTCCTCGAGCAGACGGTTCCCGACGTCAAAGCTCTGGCGGGGGAGTTGGATGCTGCGGTCCACGGAATTTCCTGCGGCGACATCATGTTCGACCACTTGGAGCTCTATCCTGACTATGAGAGCGGAGTGCAGCAGATGGGTATTCCGTTCTTTCAGGTGCTCGGCAACCACGACATGGACTATTCGTCAATGACCGACGAGATGTCCACTGTGACGTTCAGCCGGCACTTCGGTCCCCCCTACTACTCGTTCAACAGGGGGGCGGTGCACTACGTCGTTCTCGACGATGTCTTCTGGGGTGTATCGAATTACGTCGGATACCTGACCCAAGATCAGCTCACCTGGCTGGATGCCGATCTGAGCCGTGTGGAGCCGGGAAGTCCGGTCGTGGTTTCTGCACACATCCCGATCCTGGGCAGTCGCCACCGGCGCGAGGGTAGAGAGTCGCCCAATCCCGGCATTGCTGTCGCCAATAGAGATGCGCTCTACGAGCTTCTAGCCCCGTTCAACGCACACATCCTCACGGGCCACACTCATGAATGCGAGCACGTGTTTGAGGCAGGTACTCATGAGAACGTTGCCGGCTCGGCATCGGGCGCATGGTGGAGCGGTCCCATCTGCGGCGACGGCACTCCATCGGGATACGGCGTATACGAGTTCAATGGTGAAGGTGTGAGCTGGCGCTACAAATCGACCGGCTTCCCGTTCGAGCACCAGATGCGCGTGTACCCCCGAGGCTCCGACCCTGCGGCACCCGACGAGATCGTGGCCAACGTCTGGAATTGGGACCCCGAATGGAGCGTTGTGTGGTACGAGGACGGCGACCGCAGGGGGGAGATGGCTCGCAGGGTCGGCCACGATCCGCTGAGTGTAGAACTTCACGAGGGTTCCGAAAAGCCGCCGCGGCGACCTTGGGTGGAGCCTTACCGCACCGGCCACCTCTTCTACGCTCCGGTTTCGCGGGATGCTGTAGACATTCGAGTTGAAGCCACCGATCGGTTCGGTCGATCATACTCGGAGAGGTTGCCGGCCTGATTCGGTCGAGATCGGCCGATACGGTCTAAGAACGCGTGCGCTAGTCGAAGTCACTAAAAACCAATCAGTAGCAGTACGTCAAACGGGACCGCGTAGCCACCGTGTTGCGCAGGAAACTCGAGTTACCAAGATTGGAAGGCATGAAGTCCAGAGCTATCCCCCTGTTTTTCAGCGTTGCGAAACTCTTCCTGTTCGCAGCGACCCTCGTAGCTCAAGACTCGGCTCACGTGGTCGTAGCAGCGACGACCGACGTCCATGGCCGTGCCTATCATTGGAACTATGTGACCGATGTTGAGGCACCCTGGGGGCTCACCAGGGTGGCCACCGTCGTCGACTCTTTGCGCAAACGCTATCCGGGTCAGGTAGTGGTTCTGGACGCGGGTGATTTGATTCAAGGCAATCCGTTCGCCCGCTACTATGCTTTTGAAAGACCCGGCGAGCCCCATCGAGTGGTCGATGCCCTCAATGCGGTCCGATACGACGTCGCTACTATCGGCAACCACGACTTCGATTTCGGTCTCGACGCGATGATGCGCGCATTCGGCGACGCCACCTACCCGATAGTGTCGGGCAACGTCTACAGGCTGCCGCGTGACACATTTGCGTTCCAACCCGAGGCGGTCCTGTCGCGAAGCGGCGTGAGGGTTGGTGTGACCGGCTTCACTACCCCAGGTGTGATGGTGTGGCACCGAGACAAGATGGAGGGACGAGCGCACGTACGGCGGATCGTGCCGGCGGCGGACCGGGCGATGCGGCGACTTGATGCGGCTGGGGCGGAGCTCCGGATAGCGGCTGTCCATTCGGGAATGGGTCTCCAGTCGTCTTACGACACCACTGGAATCGGTCCTGAGAACGTAGCGGCCCAATTGGCGCGACTGCCGGTGAAGCCCCACGTGGTGATCGTGGGGCACTCCCACGCTCGGTTCACCGATTTGGAGATGAACGGCGTGCACTTCTTTCAACCCTCGCCCTGGGCGCTGTCGGTCGCCGTCATACACGTGATATTGGTCCGCGACCAGGATCAGCCCTATAGGGTAGCGCGCATCGTCGGTGAAGAGATCCAGTTGGCAGACGTGAAGCCTCACCCCGCGGTGGCAGGTCGGCTGGAGAGTGCTCACCGGGCGGTGAGGGATTGGGTGGGAACGACGGTGGCGACCGTGGTCGGGGAGTGGACTGCTCAGTACGCCAGGGCGGAAGATACTCCAATCATCGATCTGGTGAACAAAGTACAGCGGCGGGCCAGTGGAGCCGAACTCTCGGCCACGCCGGCATTTGATCCGGAAGCCCGTCTAGGTCCGCATCAAGTGAGCATCCGGGACATCGCGGCTCTCTATCCCCACGAGAACACCCTCAAGGCGGTGCTCATCGACGGCGAGACGCTGCGGCAATATCTGGAGCGGTCCGCCGAATACTTCCTGGAATACCGTGAAGGGGAGCCGATCATAAACGAGAGCGTGCCCGGCTACGAATTCGACATTGTGAGCGGGGTGGATTACACCATCGACTTGACGCGGCCGCCTGGGACGCGGATACGCCAGGTGACGTACCGGGGTGAGTTGGTGACAGCAGCCGACGTGTTCTCGATGGCGCTCAACAGCTATCGGCAGGGTGGAGGCGGTGGCTTCGAGATGCTCACGCATCTGCCCGTGGTCTATGACCGTGGCGAGGATGTTCGAGATCTCTTGATAGAGGAGATCAGCCGAAAGGGTGTGCTGCGAACCGAAGACTACTTCAAGCCCTCGTGGAGCATTGTTCCTCGAGAAGCTGCCGAGGCCGTCAGGAACGCGTTTACTGCTCCGCAACCGGACACACCCCCCTACGCCCGCGTTCAGCCGGTGGACACGATGCCGACGGTGTTTGCAGCCGAGGACACCGCAGAACAGGAGGAACCGCGTCCGCCGGAAGCCCCGACGATCGCTGAGATGAAGTTCCCGGCTACGATGGCTCTAGAGGAGAACCCCCTGGGGAGGCTGGTTGCCGACGCGCGCCGCAACGCCGCCAGAACACACTTCGCAATAGTGCTGAACACGGCTCTCGCCGCCGACTTGCCGGCCGGAGCAATCACAATGCACGACCTCAGAGCCGTGCTGCCGTACGACGCACAACTCACTAAACTGACCCTGACAGGGGAAGAACTGCGCAGCGTTTTGGAGCACGTTGTAGCCTCCGGGGAACCGGCGGCCCACGTTTCGGGAATGGAGGTCTGGTTCGATCCCGGCCGCGACGAGGGGCGCAGGATACGGAGGGTGCGTTTTCCCGACGGTCGAGGCGTCAGGAGCGGTCAAACATACACGCTCGCCACGAGCACTGTTCTGGCTGCCGACACGGCAGGCTTCGCAACCGTTCAATGGCTTCCCAGCGAAGATGCCGGCCTGTCCGATGTTGAGGCACTGGCGGCGTATTTGCAGCGCCTGAGTCAGCCGGTCGAGACTCCTCGGGACATTCGATTCCATTCCACGAGGTGACGGCATGACTGCCCTGTGGTTGGTTCAAACCGCTGCAGAACAGCTCGCCGCCGCACGGGATGGACTCGACACACCTTTCCCTGCGCGTCTCATGGGCCTGGCTGGAATGGCGACAATGATCGGGCTGGCCTGGCTGCTGTCAGCCGATAGGAAGCGGGTGAGCTGGCCCTTGGTGGCGAAAGGCGTCGGTCTACAGGTGGTGTTCGGGCTCTTGGTGCTCAAGACGCCGGTCGGCCGCAGTCTCTTCGAGCTGGCGAACGGTGTGTTCCTGCGATTGCTGGGATTCGCGGAACAAGGGGCGGCGTTTCTATTCGGCAATCTCGTGCACGACAACGTTCCTGTTGGAATTCCTGCCGGGACCCCGAACGAGACGTCGGCCCTCACCTTTGGGGAGTATTGGGCCAATACGGGAGCGTCGTTCGCTTTCAGTGTTCTGCCGACCATAATCTTTTTCGCGTCGCTCGTTTCCGTGCTGTACTACCTCGGTGTGATGGAGCGCATTGTGAAAGGCATCGCCTGGGTGATGCACCGCACGATGCGAACCTCGGGTGCCGAGACTTTATCGGTTGCCGGCAACATATTCATCGGACCCACGGAGAGCCCCCTGCTCATCAAGCCCTTCGTCACCGGCATGACGAGTTCGGAGCTCAACACAGTCATGGTTGGAGGGTTCGCCACGATTGCGGGCGGCGTGATGGCCGCATATGTCGGCATGTTGTCTCCCTACTTTCCCGACATCGCCGGGCACCTTCTCACGGCGAGCGTAATGAACGCGCCCGCCGCTCTGCTCATCTCCAAGATCCTCATGCCGGAGACGGGAGAGCCTGCCACCAAATCTTCGTTGAATGTGTCCGTAGCCAAGGAGGACGCCAATGTCATCGACGCGGCGGCCGGAGGCGCCGCTCAAGGATTGCGACTGGCCTTGAACGTCGGCGCAATGCTCATGGCGTTCATCGCGCTCATTGCCATGGTCAACGCGATCGTAGGCGGACTGGGCGGGTTGGCCGGATTCCCGGACCTTTCGCTGCAGCGAATCCTCGGTTGGGTCCTGGCGCCACTGGCATGGCTCATGGGAGTACCGTGGACCGACGCCATGGAAGTCGGGTCGCTCATGGGCATCAAGACCGTCATCAATGACTTCGTTGCCTATTTGCAGCTCGCCGGTGCCCTCGAGGCTGGCTCTACCTTGTCGCCGCGTGCGGTGATAATCTGCACCTACGCTCTTCTGGGATTCGCCAATTTCGCAACTATAGCAATCTTGATCGGCGGCATCGGGGGCATCGCCCCCGATCGCCGAGCTGACCTCAGCCGCCTCGGACTGAGGGCGATGGCCGGGGGCAACCTCGCCGCCTTCATGTCGGCTAGCTTTGCAGGGATGGTGTTGTGAGGGCGGGGAGCGGAGCAGCACCCCGCCCCTCCAGCCCACCCAGGAGCGGAGAGCAGGGAGCGGAACCAATCCAGGTAATTCCAGTCCCTAGCGATTCCGAGCAACCGCCGAGGAACTCACCGTCACCACGTCCGGTCCCACTACCCGCTTACCGCCCTACCGCCCCCCGTGACCAGCGGATCTGACCTTTCCAAGGCGCTGGCCTCTGTTCGGGACGCGATCGCTCCTGTTGCGCCTCGGGTGGCCGTAGTCCTCGGCTCCGGTCTCGGAAGCCTGGCCGACTCCTTGGTCGGTTCCGCTCGGATCCCGTACTCGGAGATCGAAGGTTTCCCTACGACCACGGTCATCGGCCACAGCGGCGAATTGTTGGTAGGATTTCTGGAGCGGACACCGGTCCTTCTGCAGAGCGGACGATTCCACATGTACGAGGGCCATGATCCCGCGACAGTCGCGCTGCCCGTCCGCCTCTTCTCCGCGCTCGGTGTGTCGTTTCTGATCGTGACCAACGCCGCAGGCGGACTCGCCCCCTTCATGCAGCCGCCGGCATTGATGCTGATCGCGGACCACTTGAACCTGATGTGGCGTAACCCGTTGATCGGCGGGAAAGCCGAGAGCGAGTACAGATGGCCGGATCTGGCGGACGCCTACGACCGGAACCTCAGAGTTCTTGCGACAGACGTCGCACGGGATAGGGGGATTACGCTTCACGAGGGCGTCTACGGAGGCGTACTGGGCCCCAGCTTCGAGACACCGTCGGAAATCCGAATGTTGAGGCGTGCCGGATGCGATGCCGTCGGCATGTCCACCGTCCCGGAGGTAATAACCGCGCGAGCCCGCGGAATGAAGGTCCTCGGCGTTTCCAGTATCACCAATGCCGCGGCCGGGATCTCGAGTCGACCGATCTCGCACCGGGAAGTGCTCGAGGCCGGCCGCCAGCTCTCGGGAGACCTGGAGGTGCTCATACGCGGAGTGGTCAGGCGTCTGGCCTCCGATTGACTCGGCGCGAGGGCGCGAGCAGTCGAACCAATTCGTTCCTTGTCCGCATAAGCCATCCTGCCCGCACCGTCTTTGGACCTTGGACATTGGATGTTGGACCTTGGATGTTGGCCATTGGCCCTTGCCCCTGTCTCCTCCTGCAACCATATCCGGCCGCACGGTGTCAGTACTAGTGAAGCCAGGAACCGCAAACGAAACGTGGGTACCCGTGGACGAAGAACTCTTGGTAGCGAGAGCCAGGCGAGGTGATGCAGCCGCGGAGCGGCAGCTGTTCGAGAACCATGTGGATCGGATATACCGGCTCGCCTACCGGATGACGGGCGACGACGATCAGGCGCAGGAGTTTACCCAGGAGACGTTTATACGCGCCTTCGAGCGCATCGATCAGTTCCGTGGAGACGCCGCGTTCGGTACCTGGCTCAATTCGATAGGGACGTCGGTGATCTACAACGGACTCAGGAAAGTGACGCGATTCCGGCAGCGCGAGTTTGAGTACGACGAGGTACGTGCGATCGCCCGCGAGGACAAAGATGCCGAGCCCGACCTGAAGGAGAGGTTGGCAGTGGCGATAGAGGATCTACCGGTCAAATATAGGATGGTGTTTTTGATGCACGATGTCGAAGGATACACCCACGAGGAAATCGGTTCGGCGCTGGGAATGCCGGCCGGAACCTCCAAAGCGCAGCTGTCGAGGGCGCGGGCGAGACTTCGTGAGTCATTGGCGGAATTTGCAGGAGAATGGGCATCATGACCGAAAGACAATTCGAGGAGTGGCTCAGGAACGCCGCACAGGATTACAACCGTCCTCCCGAGGGGACGCCGCGGGAAGACATCTGGGCCGAGATAGATGAGGTCAGGAGTGACAGTTGGCAGAGGAGCCAGTGGCGTGAGGCCGCCTCGTGGTGGCGCCTGAGTCGCGGGATTGCCGCGACCGTGGCGCTTTGGGTGTTCCCTCTGGCCGCGGTGGGTGCCGGAGCGGCATTGGCGATCAATCACTGGGCCAGCGACGACGAGCCCGGTCTCTCCTCCATCGTGGTGGAGCATCGGCACGGGGAAGAACAGGATCAGGGGCACACCGACTGCGGCGATATCGACACAAAGGTGGCGGCACTCAATGCTCTGCTCCAGATGGGTACCGAGCAGGCGCTACCGATTTTGACGGATGTGCTGGAACGGCGTGACGCATGTTCGGTGGAACTGCGCCGCAGGGCGGTCTTCCTCGTCTCCCAGCATGAGACGGACGAAACCGTCGATATCCTGTTCGACGCCGCGCGGACCGACCCGGACTTCGAGGTGCGGGAGCAGGCTGTGTTCTGGTTGGGTCAGATGCCGGACGTCGATGCGGTGGACGCGCTGGAGTCGATACTGGAACAGGCGGAAGATGAAGATATCCAGAAGAAGGTGATCTTCTCTCTCTCGCAGCACGGCAGCAGGCGCGCGAACGCCATACTGCATGAATACGCGGCTGACCGTGGTGGCGCCGGGGAAGTCCGGGAGCAGGCAATCTTCTGGCTGGGTCAGGAGGGTGCCAGCGAAGACGTCGAGTTTCTGATGAATCTCTTCGACGACCTGGAGAGCGACGACCTGAAAGAAAAGGTCATCTTCTCTGTTTCACATGCATCGCACGGCGCCGCCGGCGATTGGCTCGTCGGTCTCGCAGCGGATGAGAATCAGTCTGTGGATATCAGAAAGAACGCGCTTTTCTGGGCGGGAGAAGAAGGCAATGTCGACGCGGACGATCTGCGGGACATCTACGAAGACGCCGATGAATTCGATTTGCGGGAGCATGTAATCTTCGTGCTCTCCCAGATGGATGGATCAGAAGCCGCAGCGGATGTTCTGATCGACATCGCCAAGAACGAGACCGATTCCGAGTTGCGTGACAAGGCGCTGTTTTGGCTGGGCGAGTCGGATTCCCCGAAGGCCGCGAGGTTCATTGCGGAGATGATTGGAGGGTAGGGAGCGCTGGGAGGGGAGCAGGCAGCAGGGAGCGAGGAGCGGGACCAGTCCAGGTAATGCGGGTTTCTCTCGATCCCGGACTATTGCAGGGGAACTCACCTTGACTACGTGCGGCCCCACTCACCACTTACCACTCCCATGAATCGCCTTACCGCCCCCCCGTCCCATTAGTATTTTCAAAGCATGCCTACCATCCCTCGAGTTACCCAACCGATGGCCGTAATCGCCTGTTGTTTCTGCTTCGCGATTTCCGGCTGCGCCCGCAACCCCGTCACCGGCGGTCTCCAGCTCATGTTGATAAGCGAGAGCCAGGAGATCGCGATGGGGCGGGACTACGACCCACAGATCACGGCCATGTTCGGTCCTTACAACGACCCGGCCCTTCAGGAGACGGTGTCCGGCATCGGCATGCGGATGGCTGTGATCTCCGAGCGGCCGGACTTGCCTTGGACATTTCGGGTGGTTGACGATCCGCTGATCAACGCGTTTGCCGTTCCCGGTGGCTTCGTGTACGTGACCCGAGGAATCCTGGCGCATTTTGACTCCGAGGCACAGATGGCCGCGGTCCTCGGTCACGAGATCGGTCACATCACGGCGCGGCATTCGGCGAGTCAGATCAGCCGCCAACAGATCGCGCAGGTGGGTCTGGGGGTGGGGATGGTCTTGGCGCCGCAGCTTTCCGACCTCGCGGGACTGGCGAGCGCGGGGCTGGGGGTCCTTTTCCTCAGGTTCAGCCGTGACAACGAGAGGCAGGCCGACGACCTGGGGTTCCGCTATATGACCGAGGTCGGATACGATCCCCGTGGAATGGTCGACGTGTTCGAGATGCTCAACCGGGCCAGCGGCGGCTCGGAGGGACGCGGCGTACCGGCATGGCTTTCCACGCATCCCGACCCTGGCGACAGGCAGGAGCGAATCGGGGCTGCCATCGCGGCGAGCGGTCGAGACTTCTCGACTGCACGTGAGGGTAGGCCAGAATACCTGCGCATGCTCGACGGAATGGTATACGGTGAGGATCCCCGCAACGGCTTCTTCCGTGGAGAGCTCTTCCTGCACCCGGATCTGGAGTTTCAGTTCGCTTTCCCCGCCGGCTGGACAACCGCGAACCAGACGCAGGCGGTAGTCGGCCAGAGTCCCAACGAAGACGCCATGATTCAACTGTCGCTGTCTGAAGCCACGGACGCCTCTGCCGGCGTCCGCACATTCATAAGTCAGGAGGGCGTGACCGGCGGGCAGGTGAGGTCCAGCCTCGTGAACGGCCTTCGGTTCGCGAACGCTTCCTTCTCGGCGCAGAGCGACCAGACGGCTTTGCGCGGAATGGTTAGCTTCGTCGAGCATGCGGGCAACGTTTATCAACTGCTCGGGATCTCCCTGGAGGGGCAGTGGGCGGCTCATGAGTCCAACGTGGCCGGCTCCTTGAGGAGCTTTGCCAGGCTCGTCGATCGCTCGGCGCTGGCGGTTGAGCCGATGCGCATCAGTGTTGTCGAGCTGGACCGCGCGATGACCCTCAGACAGTTCAACGAGAGGTATCCTTCTTCGGTTCCGATCGAGGAGCTTGCGCTGGTCAATCAGGCTGAGCCTTACACCGCGTTCCCGGAGGGCGACCACGTGAAACGAATCGTAGGAGGAATCGATCGATGAGGGCGTTCAAGGAGCACAGTCGATGAGCATGTCACACCATCGCAACGGATCCGCAGATCGGGGAGCGGTTGGGAACCCCGCCTCGCTCGTGTATCTGGCCATCGTTTTTGGCGCGGTGCTTACGGTACTGGTCCTGGTGATCGTAGGTGCATCAGGCGTGGTGTCTCCCATCCCGGATATCCCGCACACGATCGTGCGTGTCGTCAGCCTGGTCTTCCTCGTCTCCGGCGTGGCGGTGGTTGGAATCATCTCCGGCGGTGTACGGCCTCGTCAGGGCGATATGGACGAACTCGCCTGGTGGAGAGCGAACTCCTCCAGGGCAGTGATAGCATGGGCCGCTGCTGAGGGGCTGGCTGTGGTGGGTGGCGTGTTGTGGTTGCTGACGGGAGACTGGGTCCCCCTGGCCGGGCTCGGCGTAGGTGGACTCGTGGTGCTGGTGTTGAACCGTCCCGGGAGGTTGATGGAGGGGTAGAATGTCCAATTTCCAGTGTCCATCAGGTCAATGTCCAATGTCAATTAATCAACGTGCAATACCCGATTGATCAATATCCAATTTGCAGCGACGGATATTAGAACGGTGAAGTGAACGGCGCCGCCCTCTCTGCCAATATGAGTGAGACAGTTGGGTTGTTAGGAATAGTGTAGACGGCGGGGAGGGAATCGAGGGGTCATGTTTGCCACACGCAACGCTTGATCCGCCACAGATCACGCGTTAGCCGCCGCATTTCACCGTTCAACCGCGGCGTTTTACGCGTATTCTGCGACAGATCACGCGTCAACCGCGGCATTCGAACGTTCATCTGCGACAGATCACGCGTCAACCGTGGCATTCGAACGTTCATCTGCGACAGATCACGCGT
>CAZOJI010000016.1:36970-84084 GCA_964580055.1 uncultured Gemmatimonadaceae bacterium
ACAGATCACGCGTCAACCGTGGCATTCGAACGTTCATCTGCGACAGATCACGCGTCAACCGTGGCATTCGAACGTTCATCTGCGACAGATCACGCGTTATCTGTGGCAGTTCCGATGGCAGGTTTTTCGCGGTTGCATGGTCCTTTCGGAATGTGAAATAACCTATCCGAAACTCGAAATGGCCTATCCCGAATTCGGAATTCAAAATGCCCTATCCCGAACTCGGAACGGGTCGTTGGGAATGCGGGATCGGAGGCGATCTGCCTTCAGCAGACCGTCTGAGACTGATTTCTGGTCACCTGGAGTTGCAGCCTGAGGTGCTGGAGAGTAGGCGAAGGATTGCGATGGACGAGTGTTATTCGGATGAGTGAGGATCGACAGAAACTCGTGCGCGGAGAGCCGAGCCGGCCTCACTCGATCGACACCCGCTCTTGCGCGGACACGAACAGCGTGTCCTGAAGTGTAGGATGACGCTGGAGCAGCTCCACTCCTTTCTCGATCAACCGCTCCTCGGTGAAGCCCAGTATTACGAGATCGGCGTCCGACGAGCGACGCTCCACCAGCGCCGCGAAATCTGTGTTTTCGTCCGTGGGGAAGACCCTAACATTCTGCATTGATGCGGGCAGCCGGCCGGAAGTGATCATTTCCTTCAGGCGCTCCCGTTCCCCCTCCGCATCGGCGTGCGGAGCGGCTGCGAAGATCCTGATCTCACCCTTTCTCCAGTCCTTGTGACCCAGCAGGATGTACGACAGGAGAATCATCAGGTTGGCGTTCTCGTAGTCGTGCCATGTGAGCCAAACGTGTATTGTCGAGCGCTGGCCGAAGAACCTGTCGCCGTGTCTGAGCACTAGGCTGCTCACGCGGGCGGCGCTGGCCATCAGGCACGCCTGTTCCACCTCCTCGAGAACCTCGGGGGGATCCTCGCGTGTGAACTCGGCGAGCATGCAGTTGTTTTCGGTCCCTGCCACACCTGGCAGCTGCAGAGCTTGCCCGAGAGCGGATCGCATCGAAGGTGATATCAGCGTGTCCACGTAGATGGCGCTCTTGCGTTGCCGCACAACCTTGAGGAGCCGCACGAGCTCGCGCCTGCTCTGTTTGAAAGTCTCCCCGTTGAGGTGCCCCTTTATGAAGTGAATGTATGTGCCTATTCCGTAGCGATGGCACATCCAAGTGAGAAACTGTATCGGTGCCATTCGTTGAAAGGTCCGGCCGTTGACCATTATCAGGCTTGGCCGCCACGCGTCTCGCCGCTGCCGCGTAACCTCAGTCTGCAGCTTGACCTGGAACCGGCGCGACAGCTGTGTCATGACGCCTTGGAACAAAGCCGCGAGGTCGTCCGATCCGTGGACTCGTCGGAGCCCCTGGTAAATGCCCACCATCACCAGTATCGCCAAGAGCGCGAACAGAGGGTCCATCTGGAACATCATGAAGATGCATATCAGTGCGCCGAACAGGCTCAGGTACCATTTGGATCGGAAGCTGGGCCGGTAGGAGGGCCGGGCGGCGAAATGTTCCAGAAAGCTGATGCTGCACAACGACCCGTAAGTCACCATGAAGAACATCGATATGATTCGCGCTACGATGTCCACGTTCCCGGCGCCGACCATGGCGAGGGCGAGAAAGACCGTCACGATCGTGGCCGCGCGCGGTTCGTTCGTATCACCCACGCCCTTGGCCAGGGCGTTGTTTGTCCTGCGCAATGGAGTGATCTTGTCGGCCGCCAGGGCCTGCAGCGTGCGGGGCGCTACCATTATCGATCCGATGGCGGAAGACACGGTTGCGCATGCCAGCCCGATTGGAATAATCGGCCCCCAGACGGCGATACGCGCCATCGCGAACTGGTCCTCGGCAAGCAGCTCGGGCGGGGCTGAAGTCCCGAATTTGAAACTCAGCAAGATGTAGATGACCATTCCAGCGAGGGTCGCGACCATCACGCCCCGCGGGATGGACTTGCTTGGATTCGCAAGATCCCCCGACAAGCCCACACCCGCTGTCATGCCGGTAAAAGCTGGGAATACTATGGCGAATACGAGTATGAATGAATCGCCGTCCGGCACCTTGTCCAGCAGTCCGAACTGACCCGCCTCGATTCCCTCCGGTGTTCCGCCAATGAAGAACGAGATCAGCGAGACGGCGAGGATGGCGACTACTATCCACAGAGCTCTTACACCGATATTCGCGCCCTTTCTGAGCATGAGCAGTGCAAGGGCACCGGTGGCGGGCAACGAGACGTAGCGGGGGTCGAACTCGCCGGGAAGCACGAGTTCAACTGCGGGTGCCAGAGGTCTGAAAGCCTCGGCGAGGGCGATCATGTAAAACGCTACCGAGATGGCCTGCGAGAGATAGAGCGAGATTCCTATTGCGCCGCCGATCGTGGTGCCGAAGGATCGGGAGATGATGAAGTACTCGCCGCCACCCTCCACCCGCCGGTTGGTGGCGATCTCCGAGATTGCCAGAGCAGTAGGAACCGTTACCAGGTGCCCGAGCAGCACGATGGAGATGGCGCCCAACACCCCTACGTGGCCCACGGCGTAACCGAACCGCAGGAATAGGATGGCCCCCAGGATGGTGCTTATGCTTGCGAGGAATACCGGAGCGGTGCCGAAACCGTGTCCGAGCACCTGCTCTTCCGAACTATTGGATTGACTATTGGTCACCGTACCGGAGTTTCCTGATCGTCGCCCTCCGCAACCAGGGCAACCTCCTGCGGGTCGTGGGGCAAACTACCCCTATGCGAGCGCAGGTAAGCGAACGGAGTGAGGTTCAAGAAGTTGGAGACTCTGGATAGGTAGATGTCGGCATACCTCTCCACCTGCCTCGCGAGGAAACTCTTGTCGTTCCCGGCGCGCATGAGCGGGCCCCACATGGTATTGCCGATGGCGGCGGCGGCTTCGGCGTACGGTCTGATCTTGTTGTCCAGAGCCGACAACTCGCGCCTCAACGCAGAGACGCGCCTTTCCAAGTCCTTCCTCGGTTGCTCCGGTACGGCGCCGTAACCGAGCTTCTTCCGTTGCAGGTCGAGTCGGGCGCGTGACAGCTCACACTCCAAGCGCTCCTTGTGGCGCATCATCTCCGCAAGGCGATTCATGTCGGTGCGGTTAGCGGCGGCCTCCGAGAGGTCGGCTTCCAGCTCGCGTACGATTAAGGCGGTCCTCCATCGCAAAATGTCCTTGGTGACGTGCACATCGGTGAACATATGGTCGCCCACGTAGAGGATCTCGTCGCCCGATAGGCCCAAGTACTCCCCGACCTGGCGGGCATTGCCGCCCAAATAGATGCCGTCGTTCTCCAGTCCGGTCGGGCACGGCTTGAGCAGTCCGTCCTCGGAGACGACTTGGAACAGCGGGTTTTTATCCGAGAAGAAGCTCGGCTTCCGGGCCGAGACGATGATTACGTCGAACAGGTCGCGCCATGTCTGTCCTTCGGGGAGGTACCTGTCGAACGCATACGACATCATGGCGCTACTGTACTCCCACTCGGAGTTGGTTATGAGAAGGATCTTTTTGCCGGCGGCACGTTGATCGAGCAGGGCTATAGGAGTGTCGGGATCCAAGTCGACGAACCTTTCCGGATCTGCGATGATCTCCGCCTTGAGGCGTCCCTCCATGTGGGCTTCGTCGGTCGACGATCTGACCTTCCTGTACAGATCTCTGTAGTTCAGTTCGGGGGGGAGCTTCTTGTCGTCGAGTAGATCGACGAGCTGGCCGAAGATCAAGGCTTCCGACAGAGAGAACAGCGTGTTGAGGAAGTCGTAGCGTTCCTCTCGCAGATCGACGAATGTGCGTGCGTACGTTTCGCGTTGCTCGGCGAATTCGAGCAACCGAGTGCCGTGACAGGCACGCTTCACGTAGCCGAAGCGATCCACCTTGAGAGTGTTGCCCAGCTCGTTGTCGATGATCAGGCTTCTGATGACCTTGTGCGGCTCGAACCGCAGCTGCTCCAAGGGCCATCCGGCTTTCAGCAGTTTTTGCTTGATGTACTCGTACGCTCTGCCTTCCCACTCGTCCACCTTGTAGTGGATGAGAGTGTAGTCCATGTCGTAGCCGATGGCGCGGATCCCGCGCATGTTGAGCGTACGATTGCAGAACACTCCTCTAGCGTCGAGTGCCGGCATATACGGCGGTGCCGTATGGCTGGACTGCGCGAGGTCCGTCATTCCGGGGTCTCCCCGGAAACGAAGTGATTCAGTGGTCCGTGCCCCGATCCCAGGGCCGGGGCGGTCGCGATCGCCCGCTGAACGAAGCTCAAAGCGGTGGACACGGCGTCCTCGATGCCGTGTCCCGATGCGAGGCGCGCTGCAATGGCCGCGGATAGTGTGCATCCGGTGCCGTGTGTGGACGTCGTGTCTATCTTGGGGTGCGGAATCTCACGAATTGTATCCTTTGAGACCAATACATCCACGATCTGCTCCTCGTCGAGATGCCCACCCTTCACGAGTGCGGCCTCTGCACCCATATCGACAAGAGCCTTTCCGGCGTCTGTCATGCGGGCCACGGAATCGATTGACTCCTCAACCAGAATGCTCGCCTCGTCCAGATTGGGAGTGACTACCGTAGCCAACGGCACCAGATTGTCGCGCACCGTTCTCTCTGCCTCTTTGTCGAGCAGGCGGTCGCCCGACGTTGCCACCATCACCGGATCGAGAACGTAGTTCGGAAGACCGTGATCGCTGATCGCCTCGGAGACGCCTCGAACCAGCTCGACAGTGGCGAGCATGCCCGTCTTGAACGCATTGGGCGGGAGATCTTCCACGACCGCGTCGATCTGCCCGCGCACCAGGTCAACGGGAACCGCGTGTACACCGAACACCCCCCTGGTGTTTTGCGCGGTTATTGCTACAATGGCGCTCGTTCCGAAAACCCCGAACTGATGAAACGTCTTGAGATCCGCCTGGATGCCGGCGCCTCCTCCGGAGTCCGACCCAGCGATCGTGAGAGCAACTCTGATCATCGTTTTCCGTCGTCGAGTTCAGTGGAAGCTTGGCTAAACTGCGCTCGGCGCGCACATTCAACCAGACACAATCGTACAAGGTAGCCGATCTTGGCCTCGAAGCTGATTACTCTGGTCAGAAATCTACAACAACGCAAAGGTCGCAGGCGCAGCCCCTTTGCAGTTGCTGAGGGAGTCCGCCTGGTGGAGGAAGCGGTGCGGGCGGGCGTGTCCTGCAAAGGTGCTGTGGTATCTCCGGCTCTATCCACGACGCTGCGCGGCGCGGATTTGATCGCCGCGATCGCGTCCCGCGCCATACACATCGAGGAAGTGGATGAGCGCACATTCTCCGAACTGGCCGGGACCGAATCGCCTCAGGGGATTCTGATGGTCGTGCAACCGCCCCGGTTTCAGATCGAGGAAATCCACCCGAAACCGCGGTTTCCGGTGCTGGTTCTCGACGGAGTGCAGGATCCTGGAAACCTGGGCGCACTGCTGCGCACTGCATACGGACTTGGAGCGCCCGGAGTTGTGCTCCTGAGCGGCACTGCGGATGCGGACAACGCGAAAGCACTGCGCGCCGCGATGGGTGCCGGGTTTTCGCTACCGA
This sequence comes from uncultured Gemmatimonadaceae bacterium, assembly GCA_964580055.1. Taxonomy (GTDB): domain Bacteria; phylum Gemmatimonadota; class Gemmatimonadetes; order Gemmatimonadales; family GWC2-71-9; genus JBDGYW01. Next base: position 42,510 of record CAZOJI010000016.1, read on the forward strand.
TTGCGCGCGCGACCGTGAACGAACTGGCTACCTGGATAGAGAAGGGCGGAGTCACGCTCTGGGCCGCGGTGGCGGATGGGAAACCGATTGTCCGAACCAGCCCCCCCGAGAGACTCGCGATCGTAGTGGGTAACGAGGGAGCCGGTGTGAGGCCGGACGTCCTGGAACTCGCACGACACCGAATCACGATCCCGCTCGCCCGCGGCGCCGAATCCCTCAACGTCGCGGTTGCGGCGGGAATCCTCCTCTACGAGGTGCAACGTGCTGGTTGAGCCTTTTTTGGTCCCCTTCGCCGCCATTCTAGGCGCGCTGATCGGGAGTTTCCTCAACGTACTGATTCTCCGGCTGCCAAACGAGGAGTCGGTCGTATACCCGGGCTCGAAGTGCCCCGAGTGCCAGTCGCCGATAGCCTGGTACGACAACGTGCCGGTTGTCTCCTGGCTGATTCTGGGCGGCAAGTGCAGGAGGTGCAAGGCAGGGATTTCAGCCCAGTATCCTCTGGTCGAGATCGCGGTCGCGGTGCTGTGGGGGCTCTCCGCCTGGTATTACGGCGCGAACCTCACCGCAGCGGCGGCTGCCGTGTTCGGCACGATATTGCTTGGCATCGCCCTGACCGACGCTCGGCACTACATAATACCGGACGAGTTCACCCTCGGCGGTTTGGTGCTGGGATTGTTGTTGTCGTTCAGAGGCGGGTTGGCGGGCCTGCTGGAGGCGGTGATAGGTGCAGCGGTGGGCTTCGCAGTCCTTTACGGCGTCGCGGTTGTGGGTGAGAAGGTCTTCGGCAAAGAAGCGATGGGAGGAGGCGACATCAAGATGATGGCGATGGTGGGGTCCTTCGTCGGTTGGCAGGGGGTGCTGCTGACGATCTTCGGAGGTTCGCTGCTGGGCACGCTCATCTTTGTTCCGCTTCAGCTGAAAGAGAAGCGCCTCGTTCCCTTCGGCATCTTCCTGGCGGCCGCCGCGGCGATCGTCTTCGTTGCGGGTGAGGCGGTGATCGACTGGTATTGGGGTTTGGTCGTGGGATGACGGGCGAGTGGTGAGTAGTGAGTGTGGTAGGGTTGGCTCCGTGGCTTTCCGCCTCAATTGGACGGGGGAGGCAACCTCTTCCGGTCCCGCTTCCCTCCTACCGCTCCCCGGTGTGGAAGAGGGGCGGGGTTGCGGCCCCACTCGCCACTCCCCACCCACTACTCACTACTACCTACTCACTCCTCCCACCTCACCACTCACGACTCCCACCCCACCCCCCTGTCAACCATCCGGGCAATTCCACCATCAAACCAGGTGTGCACGAACGACGGAACGCGGGAGAAGACGTCCTGTCTAGCGAACGGGATATCGGCAGGGCGGACGCCGAGGCGGCGGACGCGGCACTGGCCGCGAGTGGCGATGCGTCGGCGTTCGAGCGCCTGTACCGGGCGCACGTAGCGCGAATTCACTCGCTGGCGCGGCGCATGACGAATGCTGAACAGGCGGATGAGCTCACCCAGGACGTGTTCGTGAGGGCGTGGGAAAAGCTCGATACGTTTCGCGGAGACGCGTCGTTCGGCACCTGGCTCTATCGGTTGGCTGTCAACCAGATCCTGGGAAAGAGAGCCCAGATAGGTCGAGAGAGATCGAGGCTGCAGGGGGACGACGAGATGCTGAAGCGGATGCAGTCACGGCGGGAGACGATCGATCTGAGCGTCGATTTCGAGTCCGCGATCGAGCGGCTGCCGGATGGAGCGAAACAAGTGTTCGTGCTTCATGACGTCGAGGGATTCAAGCACAAGGAGATCGCGGAGAGGCTGGCCGTGAGCGAAGGCACGAGCAAGGCGCAGCTACACAGGGCGCGCATGGCATTGCGCCAATACGTGGACAGATGAGGGAGCTGAGAGATGGCTGATGATTGGACGGACAAGCTGTCGGACTATCTCGACGGTGAACTGAACGAGGCGGATAAAGGCAGTCTCGAAGTCCATCTGTCAGAGTGCGAGAAATGCAGGACTGCTCTGGAAGGACTGCGGGTTGTCGTTTCGGACGCAGCCGCGCTCGAAGACCGGGCTCCGGTTTCGGATCTGTGGACCGGAATCGAGGCACGAATCAAACAGGGCGAGCCGAGCCGCGCCGAGGTGATTGAAATCGGCCGTCCGGTGAAATCCAGGCGGCGGATCTCGTTCACTGTCCCGCAACTCGTGGCCGCCGGCATCGCATTGATGGCTGTTTCGGTCGGTTCGGTTTGGGTCGCCATGTCCGATACGAATGGGGCCGACAACACGAGGATGTTCGGGACGAACGGGCAAGGAGAAGAGATGGTCGTGCTGGCGGGTTTCGACGATCCCGGTTATGACGCGGCCGTGGCCGAGCTGGAGCGCGTGCTCGAGAAGGAGCGCGGGAGACTGGATCCGGCCACGGTCGAGGTCCTCGAGCGAAGCCTCGAGACGATAGACGAAGCGATAGCCGAGGCCCGTGCGGCTCTTACGGCAGACCCCGGCAATTCGTATTTGAACGAGCATCTGTCGGCAACGATGAATCAAAAGGTGCGCCTCCTTCGGCAGGCGGTGAAGCTTGCCACGGCGGCGAGTTGATAGGGGGTAAATAGGAGATGCTGGCACTTACGCTTCTGACCGGTTTGCTCGCCGCGGTTGCGGCTCAGCAGACCGATACCCTGGTAGCGCTGGCCCCGGGATCGCGCTTGGTGATTGAGGATTTTCGCGGCAGGGTGACGGTACGTGCCTGGGACCGGAACGAACTCAGGGTCGTGGGAGATCACTCTCGCCGGACATCCATAGACGTGGTGCGGTCCGGTTCCTCGGTTCGGGTCCGCGCTGATTCCTGGGGTGGCCCCGGTCACGTGGATTACGAGGTCACGGTTCCCACATACACGGACATAGACGTGCGAGGAACCCTCGTTAGCGCAGACATCGATGGAGTAGAAGGCGAAGTCAGAGTCTTCAGCACACAGGGCGACATCGATGTCAGCGGCGGGCGCGGCTTCGTTCGCCTGGAAACCGTCAACGGCCGCATCTCGGTCGCGGGATCCGAGGCCAGCGTCGACGCGCGGTCGACGAACGGCGGAGTGACGGTGACTGATGTCAGGGGAGACATTTGGGCCTCGTCCGTGAGCGGCTCCGTGAGACTGGAGGATATCGAGTCGCCGGACGTGACGGCGGAAACCACCAGCGGCAGCGTCTACTACGACGGCACCATCGAGGACGACGGCCGTTACACTCTGAGCACTCATTCCGGCAACGTGGTCCTGGCGATGCCCGAGGACGTAAACGCCACGTTCGGAGTCTCGATGTTCAGCGGAAACCTGGACACAGAGTTTCCCGTTACGGTTACTGGGACTCGCAGAAGAGGCAGGCCGTTCAGCTTCACCATGGGAGACGGCAGCGCACGGGTAGAGGTACAGTCTTTCTCGGGAAACATAGAGCTGGTTCAGCGTAGATCGGGCGGGCGCAGATTCTGACCGGCTCGTAGAGACCATTGGGAGGGTAGTCAAATGAAGACGCTTCTAGGGATAACAGTGGCCGCGATAGTGGTGACAATGCCGGGCGGCCTCCATGCGCAGGATTTCGAATGGGACGGACGTCTCGGGAGCGGCGAGGTCATAGAGGTAGAGGGAGTCTTGGGAGAGATCCGAGCCGTCGCAGCGCGCGGCAATTCGGTAGAGGTTACCGCCGAGGTCAGGGAGCACCGTCGCGGGTACGCCGAGGACATCGAGTTCCAGGTTGTGGAGCACTCCAACGGTGTTACCATCTGTGCGATCTATCCTACACCTCGCCGGGCGCGCCGCGTCAACGAATGCCTGCCGGACGGTAGGACTCGCAACAGCACGGAAGACATAGACGTAGAGGTGGAGTTCACGGTGCACGTTCCCGACGGTGTGGACTTCGTCGGGCGCACGGTGAACGGCGGGATAGACGTGAGATCGCTGGAAGGCAATGTCGAGGCTTACACCGTGAACGGCGATATCGACATCGCCACTGCGGGTCACGTCCAGGCCACCACGGTGAACGGGTCGATCGACGCGGCAATAGGCCGGGCTGACTGGTTTGGAATGCTGGAGTTCGAAACCGTGAACGGCAGCATCACGGTGGAGCTTCCCGGCGATATCGGAGCCGACGTTACCGCACAAACGGTGAACGGCGCAATCGAAACCGATTTCCCGCTTACCGTCACGGGGCGATTCTCTCACAGGAGGCTGTCGGGCTCCATCGGGGGCGGCGGCGAGCGACTCTCGCTCTCCACTGTGAACGGATCGCTGAGCCTGCTGCGCGGCCGCTAGATTATTTGAGATTCATGTTCTCCTGGGCGCCGAGTTACTCACCCGCTTGGCGCCCCATGTTTTGCTCAGAACCTGTGGCATCTGATTGCTGTTAGGGCAGCACCCACGTCAACGCTGCTCCTCGTTCTAGCGAGATAATTCTCGGCAAACACGTCGCGGGAGAGTCGCATCCGCCGCCGCGGTAAACCGAGGCGGCGTGCACTGACGAAATCGGGGGGCGGCGCCGTCGATACGCCATTTCTAACGCCGGCGATTGCGACTACCTTAGAGGCTATGACGATATCGAGAACTGGCCATCTGGCGGCCCTGGCCCTAGTGCCCCTTGTGGCGGGATGCGGAGACAGTGGTAGGGGGCAGACAGAGCAAGCGGTGCGCGCAGCGGTGGAGGATGTGCTCCCGGAGGTCGAGCGTGCGGTAGGTCTTCCGTTTGTCACGATGCCTGAAGTTGCCGTGAGGACACGCGAGCAGATGAGCGCGTACGTCGATGCGAAGATCGAGGAGGAACTGCCGCCGCAGGAGATAGAGCGCCTCACGATCGCCTACAAGCTGTTCGGGCTGATACCCGACTCGTTGGATCTCTCCGCTCTCTTGCTCAGGTTGTACACGGAGCAGGTTGTGGGGTATTACGAGCCCGATTCGTCCACGCTCTACATTGTAGACGATGCCGATCCCACCGTCGCGAAGCTCACTATCGCTCACGAGCTGGTGCACGCCTTGCAGGATCAGTACATGCCGCTCGACTCCATTTTGTCGGTCAAGAATCAAAACGATCGTGTGATCGCCGCTCAGTCGGTGTTGGAAGGGCAGGCGACACTGGGTTCGATGCTGGCGGTGATGCCCGATCAGGATCCGGACGCTTTTGGGAGCCTATGGACCGATGCGGGTGTGCGGCAGGCAATAAACGAACAACAGCAGCGTATGCCCGTGTTTGCCGCCGCACCCAAGGTGATAAGGGAAGGCCTCGTGTTCCCATACCTGGCCGGAGCGGACTTCGTGCGTTGGTTTTCCAGGGAATACCCTGACACGGTACCGTTCGGGCCGCGGCTCCCGAGGTCAACGGAGCACATCCTCCGCCCCCAGCAATACAGCGCGGGGGACATGCCTGTCGTTCTCAGATTCGAGAACGCCGCGGACGCCGTCTACACTGACGACCTGGGCCAATTCGAGATTCAGATTCTTCTCGAAGAGTGGACCGGAAGCGAGTCTGTCGCGTCCGGGGGTGCTTTTGGCTGGGCCGGCGATCGTTATGCGGTGTTCGCGGTCGACGATGGACATGCGCTCGTTTGGTGGAGCGTGTGGGATGAAGCACGGGCCGCTGAGCGGTTTTTCGAGATCGTCGACCGTGAATGGTCCGGGCGAAGTGAAGCGGGCCGATCTCACGCAATCGAGCGCGGGGAAGTGGACGGGTACCCGGGCGTGGTATTCGCCTACTATCCGGAAGATTGGGAGTTCCGACAACCGCTGCCGCGTGTGTCGGTCCGTTGAAACAGGAGCCCGCCAGCAGTGGGTATGTAAGAACTCTGACAACGCTTGGCTGAATCAACTCACCTCAGGGATCATCCTCGAGGCTCGCCGGCGGGTTCTGCCGAGGGACTTTTCTTAGCTGCCAAGGGAATGGGGAGATCGCCTATACCAGCAGCGAAATCACGTACGCGATCGAGCCGACTACGGCGCCGAGTACGTATCCCATGCGCACGATTATGTCGAGCTCACGCTGGGTCGTGGATCTCACGATCTCTTCGATGCGCCGGAGCGAGAAACTCAAGACCTTGTCTTCAACCATCTTCTGAACGTCTATGGTCTCGAGGACGCGGGGCACCTGTTTCTGAGTCCAGTCCCACAGAGCCGGCGACAGCCGGTCGGCGATGCGATCCACCGCTCCATCGGGCAACAACGATGAGGCGCGCCCGATGCGTCTATCCAGCAGTGCGGTGAGACCCGTGCGCACCCCCTCGACGATCCAATCCCGCATCTTGGGCTCGCGCATCGTCTCGGCGATCCAGTCGGCCGCCTGATCGGGAGGTATGTATTGCAGCAAGTCGCCCCAGGTTCGGTCTTCCGCCGCGTGGAGCGCCTTGTCCAGCTTTTCGATACCGTAATGTCGTGTAGCCGGGTCTCGGACTATTCGTGCCACGTACTCAGAGGCGGTGCCTCTCAATCCTTCGATCCGCTCGGCTCCCAAACGCTCCATGTGATCCGACATCGGTCTGCGCAGAAAACTCACGACGGCGTCGTTGACGCTCTTGGCAACCTGAGCGCGCATCTCCGGTTGTTCCAGAAGCTTCGCCACCTGGTCGGCGCCTTCCTTCTCGAAGTTGTCGAGCATCTTGGTGATCGTGCGCTCCGTTACCACCAGACGAGCCACGATTCGCTCGTGAAGCATGAGATCTCGGACAAAACGCTCGAAAAGGTCGTGCAGGGAATCCTGTATGCGACGCCGGGCCTCGGGGTTTCGCAGCACGGACGCCAGGCGGTCTATGGCAATCGGCAGATAGTCCGCGATCTCCTTTTCGACCGCGTCCACGAGGGTGGGCGGGAGCCTATCCAGGAGTGGTGTAGAGTCTGCCGCGAGGCTTACCAACTGCCGGTCCATCCACTCGTTGACGATGCGATCCAGTTCCGGGCTGGCCGCGGCCTCTGCAACCCACTTTTCTACCCGGTCGCGAACCGCTTCTCTTCTGGCCGTGGTGAGAACCAGGCCCACCGATTTGTCGGCGATGCGATCGCGAGTTCTGGTGAGGAAATCCGCGGTGGAGTTCCTGAATTCTTCGGTGGCCGTGTACTCCAAAACGCGATTGGCGACGATCTCCGCAATGCTGTGGACGGTCGAGTCGAGTTCCGGGAGCAGTCGTTCGGGTAACTCTTCTCGCAGCGACCCCCGCTCCGTATCCAACAGGGAGACGACGAAACCGCGCACGGCGGAATCGAAGGCTTCCTGAATACCGGGTGCAGTGAGCTGGTGGTGCAGGTCCTCCGCCGAAAGGAGCTTCTCACCGACCGTGCGGCCGATAGTCTTTGCCAACCTTGGTTTGTTCTTGGGAATCGCTCCCTGGAACCTGAACCAACCCACGCCGCGACGATCGTGCGGGTGAAACAACATCCAAATGGCTATGGCGTTGGTCAGGCCACCCGCCATTGCGCCGAACAGGACCGTAACGGCCGCTCTGAGAAATGAAGGCTCAGCAATCACGAGGTCAGGATAACACGGAATTGAGTGGGAAACCACACCCAGTCGTCTTCATCGATCCTATGCGTCATCCCAACGTTACGTACACGGGTGCAGCGCGGTTTCTCGCCCCTATGTGCCAAGGCGGCCCGCGGCACGAACTCTCTTGTTTTGCCACATCGATTACTTGAGGTTACAATGCGCCACGACGGATGGTGAACCTCTTTGCCGACCAAGGAGCTTGTGATGGCCATATCGGGTGACACTTTAACCGATCTGATGATCTATTGCGGCTGGCTGGCCGTGTTCCTCCTCATCGGGAAACTGCTGAGGGCGAAGATCGTCTTCTTTCAGAAACTGTTTCTGCCGGCTTCGATAATCGGCGGATTCATCGGGCTGGCACTCGGTCCCTACGGGCTCGGCAAGGCCGGTTACCAGGTTCTGCCGCAGGATATGCTGAACACGTGGGCGACGTTCCCGGGCGTGCTGATCAATGTCGTTTTTGCCTGCCTGTTTCTCGGCTTCGCAATTCCCTCCTTGAGGAAGATCTGGAGAGAGGGCGGCCCGCAGCTCTGTTACGGCTGGACAGTGGGGATGGGGCAATACATCGTGGGCGTCGGCCTGTCGGTGCTGGTACTGGGGCCGCTCTTCGGGGTGCCTGCATTCTTCGGCTGCTTACTAGAAATAGGTTTCTCGGGCGGGCACGGCACCGCGGCCGGGATGCGCGAAGCATTCGAGGATCTGGGATTCGCGGCGGGCGCCGATCTGGGTCTCATGTCCGCTACGGTAGGCGTCATCAGCGCCGTGGTCCTCGGTATGGCAATGATCAACTTTGCGGCACGCAGAGGTCACACCAAGGTCATCAAGTCGCCCGACGAACTCACTCTCGACAAGATCAGCGGCCTCATTCCCGAATCGAAGAGGAAGAGCGGTTCCACCATGACGGTGTCGCCAGACGCCGTCGAGCCGCTTGCGTTCCACGCCGCGTTCGTCGGTGTGGCGATTCTCATCGGTTGGTATCTGCTCTCGTTGATCAAGGACTGGAGCGCCGGCACCGAGATGGACCTGTTTGCCAGCTTCCCGCTGTTCCCGCTCGCGATGATAGGCGGGATCATCGTTCAGATCGCCTGTGCCAAGGTGGGGATAGCCAAATACTTCGATCGCATGACCTTCAACCGTATCCTGGGTATGGCTCTCGACTTTCTGGTCGTGTCGGCGATCGCGTCGATCAAACTGGACGTGTTCGTGGCCTTCTTCTGGCCCTTCGCGCTTCTGATGATCTTCGGCCTGGGCTGGATCGTGTTCGCGACGATGTTCATAGCACCGCGCATGTTGCCGGGATCGTGGTTCGAGCGGGGGATCACGGAGTACGGCATGCAGACCGGAGTCACAGCGCTGGGCTTGTTGCTTCTGAGAGTGGCGGATCCGCAATTCGAGACCGAAGCTGCAGAGTCGTTCGGCTTCAAGCAGATCATCTATGAGCCGATGCTCGGCGGCGGGTTCATCACCGCGGCTGCTCCGCTACTCATCGTCAACTTCGGCGTCGGGACCTCGTTCTTCGTGGGGGTGGCATCGGTCATTGTCGCGCTCAGCGTCGCGTATTTCTCGGGGTGGATGCATCGGTTTGAAAGGCCGGTAGGTCGGTAGGCCGGTAGGCCGGTAGGTCTCAACATCTTACCGCCTTACGCCCTACCGGCCTTCCGGCTCAGGTGGCATAACCCAGCCTCTGTTTCTATATTAAACGGCTATCATGTTTGATACGCTTTCCGACAGGTTGACATCGGTCCTGCAGGGGATCCGTGACCGTGGAGTCCTCACGGAGGATGCCATCAAGGACGGGTTACGCGAGATCCGGCGTGTGTTGCTCGAGGCCGATGTGAGCTACGAGTTGACGCGCACCTTCGTGCAGCGGGTGCGAGAGAAGGCTGTAGGGCTGGACAAGATCAAGTCTGTGAGCCCGGGCCAGCAGCTCGTGAAGATCGTTCACGACGAGTTGGTCGTGCTGCTCGGCGAGAGCCAGGCGCCGCTTTCGCACGCATCTGTACCGCCCACGGTCGTGCTGTTGGTCGGTTTGCAGGGCTCGGGGAAGACCACCACCGCGGCGAAATTGGCGGCGCGTCTCAAGCGGGAGCAGAAGGCGCCTTGTCTGGTGGCCGCGGATGTGTATCGTCCGGCGGCCGAGGAGCAGTTGGAGCAGTTGGGGAAGAAGGTTGACGTTCCGTTCTTTGGACCGACAACTCTGCCCGAGGCCGGCGGTGACGTGGTGAAGCTGGTGAGAGCCGGTGTCGACAAGGCACAAAAAGAGCGCGGCCGCACGGTCCTGGTGGATACCGCGGGCAGACTGCAGATCGACGACGAGATGATGGCCGAGCTTTCGAGACTGAAGGACGCTGTAGAGCCGCACGAGATACTCCTGGTTGCCGACGGCATGACCGGCCAGGACGCAGTCAGGATCGCGGAGGGGTTTCATTCCGCTTTAGGACTGACGGGCGTGATCCTCACGAAGCTGGACGGTGACGCTCGCGGTGGCGCCGCGCTTTCGATTCATGGTGTGACCGGGGCGCCTATCAAGTACGTGGGGATAGGAGAGGGCATAGAGGCTCTCGACGTGTTCGATCCGTCGCGCATGGCGGGACGGATTCTTCAGCGTGGCGACATCGTGGGACTGGTGGAGCGTGCGGAGGCCTCGGTAAAAACCGACGAGGCAGAGCGGATCGCAAAGAAGGCAACGTCGAAGAAGGGGATGGATCTGTCCGATTTTTTGACGGCGATGCGCCAGATCCAGAAGATGGGTCCGCTCGAATCTCTGCTCGGAATGCTCCCGGGTGTCAATAAGAAGATGTTGAAGCAGGCAAAGGTCGATCCCAAGGGTTTGAAGCACATCGAAGCGATTGTGTTGTCAATGACTCCCAAGGAGAGGCAACGCCCCGAAATCCTGAACGGATCTCGCCGGTTGCGCATAGCCAAGGGATCGGGCCGCACCGTTCAGGAGGTCAACCAACTGCTCAAGCAGTTCGGGCAGATGAAGAAGATGATGAAACAGTTCGGCAGACCCGGTTTGGGTCTGCAATAGTCAACCAAGGTAGGAACATGGCCACACGAATTCGTTTGCGCAGGGTGGGTCGCAAGAAGCAGCCGAGCTACCGTATTGTCGTCATCGAAAAGGAGAAGGCGCGCGACGGCAGCTTTGTCGAGTCTTTGGGGCATTACAACCCCCGCACGGAACCTATGACTCTCGAGGTGGATCGAGAAAAGGCCCGCGCCTGGCTGGCCAAGGGCGCAACACCGTCCGATACGGTACGGTCGCTCTTGAAGAAGGTAGGTGTGTATGAGACCTCGATCGAGGCAGCGGCCGAAGAAACAGCCGCTGCACCAGTCGGGGTAGTGGTCGAAGCACCTGCCGAGGCGAGTGCCGAAGAATCGGCCGAAGCCCCAGACCAGACCACGCAAGAATCCTAGGGGGGGTGGTGGAGGCGGCGTCCTACCTTGCGGTGGCGCGCTTCCGTAAGCCGCACGGGCTCAAGGGCGAAGCCCTGGTGTGGGTGCTCACGGACGAGCCCGACGAGGTGTTTGTCTCTGGTCGGCGTCTGACGCCGGTGGCTGAGGATGGTGCTCCGACAGGCGAGCCCCTCGAAATAGAGCGGGCGCGGGCGTATCATCGCAACTGGCTGGTCAAGTTCAAGGAGGTTGGAGACAGGAGCTTGTTGGAGCAGTGGGATCAGACGATGTTCGGTGTGCCGGAGACGGAGTTGAAGCCGTTGGGCGAGGGAGAGTTCTTCGAGCACGATGTTCCCGGCTCCAGGGTGACTGCGGGTGGCGAGGAAATCGGAGAGGCGACTGGGCTGATAGATGTGCCCGGAGGGAAGCTCCTTTGTGTGGACGTGGGCGGCCGTGAAGTGATGGTGCCTTTTCGCGAGCCGATACTGGTGGGAGTTGACAGGGTGGAGGGTCGCATAGAGATAGACCCGCCCCCGGGACTGTTGGATCTGTAGGGTGTTGCAGATAAACGTCGTGACGCTGTTTCCCGAGCTGTTCAGGGAACCGTTCACGACCAGCATAATGGGACGGGCGGCGGCGGCCGGACTGGTGAGTTACAGAGTGGTGGACCTCAGGGACTTCACTCACGACCGTCACCGCACGGTGGACGACGCGCCGTTCGGAGGCGGCGCCGGGATGGTGCTGAAGCCGGAGCCGTTTTTCGAGGCGCTCGAAGAGCTGCGGGCCGGGCCGCCGATCGTGCTGCTGTCGGCGCGAGGTACGCCGTTCCGGCATGAAGATGCGGTGCGGTTCTGCGTTGGCGAAGAACTGACGTTGTTGTGCGGGCATTACAAGGATGTCGATCAACGCGTGACCGAGTGGCCCGGAGTCGAGGAGATTTCGGTCTGCGACGCCGTGCTCTCGGGTGGTGAGTTCGCGGCGCTGTGTGTGGTCGATGCGTCGGTCAGGCTGTTGCCAGCCGCGTTGGGCGATCACGATTCAGCGGCGGGCGACTCGATGTACGAGGGTCTGTTGAGTGCGCCGAGTTACACGCGGCCTGCTGAGTATCGCGGCATGAGAGTGCCGGAAGTGCTGTTGAGTGGAGATCATGCCCGGGTGGCGGAGTGGCGGCGCGCCCAGGCTGAAGAGATAACAAAAGAGCGGCGTCCCGATCTCTGGGCCCGCTATGAAGCAGAACACCGGTCGGACGAGACCGGTTAGTCAGGGGCAAAACTATGAAAACGATGAGCGCTCTGGAAAAAGAGGGGCTGCGGGAAGACATCCCTGAATTCCGTCCGGGTGACACGGTGCGAGTCTCGGTGCGTGTTCGCGAGGGAGAGAAGGAACGCCTGCAGGCGTTCGAGGGTGTTTGTATCGGCCGTCGCGGTGCAGGCGTCAGCGAGACATTTACGGTGCGCAAGGTGTCTTCCGGTGTGGGGGTGGAGCGCATCTTCCCGCTCCATTCGCCGAACCTGGCGGAGATCAAGGTAGTCCGCCTGGGGCGTGTGCGTCGGGCCAAGCTCTACTACCTTAGAAAGCTCGCCGGCAAAGCGGCACGTATCAGGGAGCGGCGCGAGGTTTGAGTGGGCTTCCCCACCCTCGAGCGCGAGCAAGCGCTCTGGGACAAAGGGTATGGAGTTGTAGCCGGTCTGGATGAGGTCGGACGCGGCCCCTTGGCAGGGCCGGTAGTGGCTGCCGCGGTGGTGTTTCCGCCGGGGCAGCTTCTCATTGAGGGCCTCAACGATTCGAAACAGTTGACCTCCCTGCTACGTGAAAAGCTGGCTTACGAGGTGAGATGTCAGGCCTCGGCCTGGGCGATCGGTGCCGCGTCGGTGAGGGAGATCGATAGACTCAATATCCGCATTGCCAGTATGCTGGCTATGCGTCGCGCGCTCGCGCGGCTGCCGCTAGCCCCTGAACATGTTCTGGTAGACGGGACCGCAATTCCAGAGTTGCACACACCCCACGAGGCAATAGTCAAAGGTGACTGCAGTTGCGCCACGATCGCCGCCGCATCCGTGATCGCGAAGTGCGCGCGCGACCATCTCATGGTCACGCTGGCCAAACGGTATCCCGCGTACGAATGGGAGAGTAACAAGGGGTATGGGACCGCCGCGCATCTAAGGGCGTTGGAGCAACATGGTCCCACGGGCCACCATCGGATGACGTTTGCGCCGTTGGCGCAGAGAAGGCTGTTTTAGAATACCCAATATCGAACACGGAACGCCCAACTTCCAAGGCACGCGCCGGGATTCAACATTCAACACGCGCTTCACCTTCCCATGGGTACTGACTTCATAAGCGGAGTCGAGAGGGTAAACCTGATCGCCCAAGAGACCGATGTGCTCGTTGCACCCATAATGCTGTTGGGGCAGTCGCCCTACCATATGGGATTTGCGGGATCTATCACTCTCAAGAGTGAGACGATCCAGGCCGTCTATTTCGAGGCGGTACAGAGCCTGCTCCGCCACGGATTCAGGAGATTCTTGATATTGAATGCGCACGGCGGCAATCGAGCTACCGCGGTTCTCCTCGTCGACCGTATCAATCAGGAGACTGCGGGGATTGCCGTTGATCTGGGCGCTGCCGCCGCTCCATTCATGACGGTGTTGGAACAGGAGGATCCGACCGGCCTCGACCGGCATGCAGGAGTGAGCGAGACGTCGCGATTGATGTATCTGGCGCCTTGACCAAATCGCCCGCCGACAAGCAGTCGACCGGCGATGCACTTGGAGTACCGAATCGAAGATGTGACGAGGCGTATTGCACGGCTCGTGGTTGAGCCGCGGCGCTGACCGGATTATGCCGTGCGCGGAGTTGACCTGGGCGAAAGGGTGGGACGAACGTCAATCAAGGCCCTGTGTCTGCTACGCTCTCATAACTCCTCGAACACGCCTCTCTGTCGCCTGGTCCCGGAGAAGCCAAGAACGGGACGAGGAGGCATATTACATTTTAGCTTTTCTAACCGGTCAACTCACTGAACTCAAGAAGGAGGAACCAGAATGACGGCTCTGACTGTTGCGGTTTTGGCGGCCCTTGTTTCGGCAACCGTTCAGCAAGACGTAACGCCGGTCCAATACAACGGCGATCGGCTCGTCATGCAGGCGGCGCAAGGGTTCATCGTGCCGGGGAGGTTCTCGAGCGATCCGGTCAGGATCGATCCCGACGGTGGGACCCACGCCGTACCCGGCACCGGCAGCATCACGTACAACTTCCGGAGCGGTGACAACGCAGTTAACCTCGCCGGAGACCACGTCGAGCCGGCGGTCTCTCTTTACAACCTCGGCCGTGAGGGCAGTCGCTCCAGCAGTGAGAGCGCCGGGCTGAATACGCTCTCCTGCATCGGCAACCGCGTGAGGATCCAAACGGGCGAGGCAAAGGGTGCTTTTGGACACGTCATCGGCAAGCATGGCGGGGCGGAGCATGTCATGGTCGATTTCCCGGATTCCAGCGTCTTCGACAAGCTCACGTTGGACGACAAGATGCACGTGTATGCCCACGGACTGGGCATGGAGCTCACGAACTTCGAGGGCGTGGAATTGTTCAACATGAGTCCGACGCTGATGGACGCGCTGACCGAAGCCGGTATGGGTATCACGCGCGACGGCAAGCTGAGAGTGCCCGTGGCGAGGCTCGTGCCCGCGAGGGTAATGGGATCGGGCTTGGGCGCCAGCCAGGTCTACCGAGGCGATTACGACATCCAGTTGTTCGATGAGGCAGCCGTCGAGGAGTACGGGCTCGACGAGCTGCGGTTCGGCGACATCGTCGCCATCGTCAACGCCCATCACGACTACGGGCGCATATTCAAGGAAGGATCGATCGCCATCGGAGTGATCGCGCACAGCAACAGCTTCATAGCCGGTCACGGGCCGGGCGTGACATCGCTCATGTCGTCGAAGGACGGGCTGATTGAGCCGGTGGTGACGGAGAGGGCGAATTTGGCGTACCTGCTGGGCATCAGGTAGGAGGATTTGGGCAGGGAAGGTTATTGGGTGAGAGGGATGGCTCTGCGATAGGGAGTTTGGAACGTCCAATATCCAACAAGGAATGTCCAATGACCAACGGTGGACTGTACCGGGAACTGGGGAGCGCGATTACGTCCGTCAAAGATATTCTCAGGATTCAACCTGATGCACCGGCTGTGAAGATGGTCTGTGTGATGCGCTGTTCATGAACAGGGTTTTCGACGATGCGCTCGCACTTGACAGGCAAGAGGCCAGCGACGACCAACAGGTGCCGGAGGCGCTGGATCTGGGTGTTTAAGAGGCGAGATACCGCGGCGCGCAAAGGCGACTAGCAGACGTCTTGGCCAGTCGATATCTGGAAACTGGCCGGCCGTCTGCTTACGCCGTCGCAGTCAAATACCTCTATGGAGTAGGTGCCGAGTTCACCATCGAATGTCTCGAGGGAGCATGTGGTGGCGATAATGGAAACATGCCGTACCTGGAACAGCCGATCTACGACTCAATTGGGTCGGACCCACGCTCCCAGAGTCAGCTTCACCGGATGAATTTGTCGCATTAGCGTCAAGTCTACGGTTCGATTTCACATCGCAGGCATCAGCCATGCCGTCTTTCGGTGTATTTGCTGGTGGCAGCGAAGCTTCGAGGTTTCGTAATCGGCTGTACCCCTCGTGTTGTTGAATTCACTGTCGAGCCTTTCAACTTCGGCGACAGCGACCCGAGGTCAGTCCGAACCAAGCGCGCGCAACTCCATCGTGCTATTTTGGCATGGGAGAAGCGCTAATGACAGGCACCGCTCACACACCCGAAGCCACGGATGCTCTCCTCGAGCAGATTGTACGGCTGATAGTCTCAGCTGGTGACCCGCTGCAAATAATCCTGTTCGGGTCGCGCGCAAGGAACGAGCATAGCCCGGATAGCGATATCGACCTGCTTGTCGTCGAGGAGTCGGACTTACCAAGATACAAGCGTTCGCCCCGCTACTACCGGGCGACACGCGGTACCTTTCCTGCGCGCGAGATAGTCGTATGGACCCCGGCCGAGATACGTGAGTGGCAGTCTGTACCGAATCACTTCGTTACGACCGCCATCAGGGAGGGTAGCGTGTTGTATGCACGGCCCTGCTGAACTGGCGAAAGGCTGGATTGCCAAAGCCGATAGCGATTTAGCTACGGCCCACCTGGTGGTGAAAGCGGGTGGCCCGTTCGACACGGCGTGTTATCACGCTCAGCAGGCGATCGAAAAATACCTCAAAGCTGTCCTTGCGCTTACGGGAGCTGCCATACCTCGTACGCACAATCTCGAAGAGCTTGGGGACCGTGTTGTCGAGGCGATGCCGGCATTGGCGCTGGACGCGGATGAACTCGCTGAGATCACACCGTTTGCCGTTGAGCTGCGTTACGATCCCGACTTCTGGCCAGATCTCGAGACAGCGAAAATGGCGCTCTCCGCCGCGCAGCGCATACGTGGTCAGATCGTTGCTGCATTGCCGGAATCTGCTCGCCCCTGAGAGCAGCCGAGACCGATGCCGCTGCGGGACGTGAAGGCTCTGCAGCCCGAAAAGGAACGTCCAATATCCAACGAGGAATGTCCAATGACCAAGTTTTTCAATACCTTCACACTTGAGAATTGGACATTGAATATTGGACATTGGCTATTTGTCAAACTTCCAATGACCGGGCTGGGTCTCGAACCCAGGACCTACGGATTAAAAGTCCGTTGCTCTACCAGCTGAGCTACCCGGTCGGGGGCAGAAAAGATCACTAGTACCAAGGGGTCAAACAAGCCCGTCCATTAGTAATCTACATAACCCGCATCTCGTATTGTCATTCCTGGTGTGGCTCTTGCATATATGGAGCACTCGAACGGGAACCTGCGGACCAATTCCAAAACCCTAGTTACCTTCAGTGTTGTGCGGAACACACTGCGAACGGAGAGCAAACCCCAGCATTCCAGGACTCAGCCGATGACCCGCACACGTAAGAGGCTCGGCTGCACTGCGCAGGTGCGCCTATGACCGTGCCGGATGCGGACGAGAGGGCACCTACGGCCTGGAATGGTACGGCGGCCGGATCCAGTCCGGAGAGCCGGTATGTGCCCAATCGGCCGGTTGTGCCCGGTACGAACTGTGGCGTAGAAGAAACGCTCGATGTTGCCGGCCTCAAACAGGGGGGGCAGCAGCCGGACCTGGAATTCCTCGTGAAGAGGGACAGTGCGGTCCTCAGTATTTCTCATCCGGTTCTCGGGGACCCGAAACGCGGTGAAGTCGGCCGCTCGATTCTGGGCTTCTTCTCTCCTGACCACACGACAGAGATAATCAGCAAGTTCGAGAAGGTGTTCGCCGGGAGTGAACAGGAATCCTTCGTGTGTCGCGGGAATCCTCCTTTGGCGGCAAGGGCTTGGTATCACTGTCGAGTGCTTCCCAATTTCGGCGAATCCGGCGTGGAGTCGGCAACGGTCTTCGTGCGGGACATAACCGATTGGAAGTGCAGCGAAAACGATGTCAGGGGCGAGATCGATACACTCAGATCGCAGATCGCGGAGCTTTCCTCTGAGAAGCACCAATTGACCGATCTGCTTGCGGAACGAGAGCTGCGCGAAGAGGAACTGATCCGATTCCGTACGGTCATTGACCACGCCGGTGAGGCGATCTTCATCACGGACCCTCACACGGGCCGGTTCGTGGACGTGAACGAGACGGCGTGCCGCTGGTTGGGACACAGCAGGGAAGAACTGCTGCAAATGGGTGTGGGTGACCTGCACGTCGAGTTCCCGCTGGAGAACCCCGACGGTGATGCCGACCATGTTGCAGAGACCCGTGACTCAAACCGTCCCGAAACATACCTCAGTGGTTCGCATCGCCGCCGCGACGGCACTTCGTTTCCTGTGGAAGTGGCACTCTCGCAGCGGCGTTTTGGCGATCGTGACCTGCTGCTCGTCGTCGCGAGAGACGCCAAGCAGCGACGTCGTGTGGCGCAGGCCGTGGTGGACAGTGAAAACGATCGCCGCAGTCTATTCGAGATCTCACGTGACGCCATCTACTGCTCCGCCCGCGACGGCACCGTTTGTGAGGTCAACGACAGCGCCATAGAGCTCTTTGGTTATTCGCGTGGCGAGTTCCTGAGGCTCGAGGCGCACAAGCTCTACTGCGATCCGGACCACATTCGCGCTTTCCAACAGGCAGTAGACGACGGCGGATCGGTCAAGGATCTCCCCGCAGTGTTTATAACAAAGAGTGGTCAACCTTTCGAGGGTCTGCTCGGCGCGACACTGAGGTACGACAATGACGGCGACGTCCTGGGGTACCAGTGCATCATATCGCCGATCGGAGAGACCGCCTCACGGGCTTCTCGTTACCCGGAGTCAGATGCCGCAAACGCGAAGCTGGCTGCCGAGCAAGCGACTTCGGAGTTGGCCGAAGCAAAGGCAGACGCAGAAGAGGCGAAGGCCCGAGCTGATTCACAGGCGCGAGAGTTAGAGGATGCGCAGGCCGAGGCTGCTGCTGCAAAGGCGAACGCCGAGCGGGCAGAAAAGGAGTTTCAGAAGATCAAGTCGCAGGCTGCCGCTGCCAACATGAATGCCGAGCATGCGATGTTGGATGCCGTAGGCGCCAAAATGGAGGTACGCAAGGCGAGAACTAGAGTCGCAGCAAAGGCAAGAGAAGCTCAGCAGGCAAAGAGGGAAGCTGAGAAGGCGAAGAAAGAAGCAAAGCAGGCAAGGGCGGAATCAGAGCAGACGAAGCGCGAACTGGAGCAAACCAAGACGGAGGCGGCAGGCGCCAAGGCAGATGCCGAGCGTGCTCAGTCGGAAGCAGAGAAAGCAAAGTTGGACTTTGAAGAAGCGAATGAACGGGCTCGCGCACAGGCACAGGCACTGGAAGAATCGAAAAGGGAGCTCGAGCGGGCGAAGGCGGAAGCAGAGGCGGAAAGGGCAGCAGAGCGAGTAGAAGCGACCAAGACAGACCCGGTCGAAGGAACGTCTCCTCTCGAAGAAGTCATACTGGGGGCTGAAAAAGCCTGGGCCGAAGCAGAACGGATCGAGCGCGCGGGCGAGATTGTCGTGTCGGCCTCTGACGCTGCGGCGAACAAGCCAAAGGAACTGCCCTCGGGGAGTAATGATACGCTCACCTATCTGGAGAGGTCGGGTGCCGCCGACAAACTCTCCACTGCGAGTTCCGAAGGAGTCGACGTGACACCCGTGCTCAAGCATCACCGCAAGAGAAGCGCATCCCCTAAACGGCGGCGACGGATAACGCCTCGAGGATGGATGTTGGTGGCAGCCGTGGTGGCAGGAGCATCAGTCATTGGGTGGTTGACCATGTCCAGGATCGGCCACCACAACGCCAACAGTCTCGCAGTAGAAAGTGAAGTCACCCCTACGAGTGCGGAGACCGTTCAAAATACAGCGAAGAGTCCGGTTCTCCTGGTGCCGGTTTCAGAGGTACTCGCCGATTCTTCGACAGAGCCATCGACCGAGTCAGCGACGGACTCTCTGACGCGGCAGGTCGCAACCGCAGGCCCCAGGGACTCAGACTCCCGTGCGCGCGACTGAGTCGAAGCGGCGATTGAATCGATACGAAGCTCATCAGTAAGTGAGACTCTTCCCTTCCGAATACAAGTGCGATACCAATCGAAGAACCCGTTTCTACAGAGGAGAAAACACGCTTTTCCCCTCTGTAGCATCGTCCTGGTACAGCATCTCCTAGAGGGAAAGCGATCGGTTTCTTTCGTTCGTACCCCCTCTCCAGAGGGAGAGACTGCTTTCTAAGTCTGATTTCCCAGAGGGAAAATGCTTGTTCTTCAGAGAGAATTTCTTACTTTGGGGGGCATGCAGAGGCTGGGTTTTCTTTAATCACCCTTCTCCGAGGTGCACATGGTGGCAAAGAAGAAGGAGCCAGCGAAAAAGAAAGCTGTCAAAAAGGCCAAGAAGAAGCCGGTGAAGAAAAAGGCAGTCAAGAAAAAGCCGGTGAAGAAAAAGGCAGTCAAGAAAAAGCCGGTGAAGAAAAAGGCAGTCAAGAAAAAGCCGGTGAAGAAGAAGGCGGTCAAGAAAAAGCCGGTGAAGAAAAAGGCAGTGAAGAAGGCTAAGAAGAAGCCGGTGAAGAAGAAGCCGGCGAAGAAAAAGGCAGTCAAGAAGAAGCCGGTGAAGAAAAAGGCGGCGAAGAAAAAGGCAGTCAAGAAGAAGCCGGTGAAGAAGAAGGCGGTCAAGAAGAAGCCGGTGAAGAAAAAGGCAGTCAAGAAGAAGGCCAAAAAGAAGCGCAAGCCCAACGAGGCCTTCATGAGGCCAGTGACGCCGGACGATCATCTGGCCGCCGTCGTAGGCGCAAAACCGTTGCCGCGTACTCAACTGACCAAAAAGCTGTGGGCGTACATCAAGAAGCACGGCCTGCAGGACGAGCGGAATAAGCGGATGATCAATGCCGACGACAAGCTCAAGCCGATCTTCAACAACAAAGACCAAGTCTCGATGTTCGAGATGACGAAGTTGGTGAGTGGGCACATCAAATAACGACTGCCACATCACCGCAGCAGCTTCGCCCAGTTGCAACCGCGGTCCTCGACCGCGCAGTCACATACTTTAGCTCCAGCCCTGCGCGAGAGGGGGGTCGGCGCGCTCGCCGACCCCCAACGCGGTTCACGCCAAGGCCGCACACGTGACGCATTCGCTCGGCAATCGCCGTGCTCGCCGCATTCATATCACTGGGAGCCCTCGGCACTCATACCGACTCCCCCCTACCCCCCTACCGCCCTAGCTCCCTAGCGCCCTAGTGCCCTAGCTCCCAACACCAGCCTCTGTTCCAGTCTCACGGGGTCCTGTTTCTCACCCTCGAGACCGATCTGAATGCTTCAACACGCGACTCTCCGAGTTCTTGACAGTGAGAAGGAACCGCCGCAAATTGATACTCACGAAAACCATAATGCGGCGCCACGCCTTCCCTCCTTCCGTTCAAAGGGCGCGGATCCGCAGTCAGAGCTAAAAAAACTGATTTCACGCACGCCTCGCGTCCCTTGAAAGGGGTAACGTGAATTATTGGCATCTGCGGTTTCCAAGAAATGGCGCCGGAGTCGAATTCTCGACTTCTGCGACATGTGAGTTGTTGGGTCCGGAACGATGAGGCGTTTCCGGACTCTTTTAGTGCGCTTAGCGCACGTCGTTGTCCGACATGCGTGTTCATAGATAGATAGTTGAGCAGGATGTTCCTTAACCACGCTTAGGAGGCATTCATGACTTCTTCGTTGTTGTACTGGAGCAGGCGAGGGCTCGCTCTCGCCGCTCTAGGCTTGCTCTTCGGAGTCAGTCCGGGAGTCGCGCAGACTGGCTCGATCGAAGGGACGGTGCGAAACGCCCGTACCGAACAGAGGCTCGAAGGGGCGCGGGTCACCGTGCAGGGGACCAATCTCACGGCCACCACGAACGACAATGGCTACTACAGGATCGATAACGTTCCGGTCGGTACGTACACCGTGCGCGCACAGGTCATCGGCTACAACGCGCTCCAGGCCCGGAACGCCAGGGTCACTGCGGGAATCCCGCTGACTGTCGATTTCGACCTGCTACCGGCGGTCATCAACCTGGACGCAATGGTGGTCACCGGCGTGCTCGGTGAGACACAGACCGCCAAGCTCCCGTTCACCGTTGACATGGTGGCTACCGAAGAGATGCCTGTCGTGCAGTCCAACGCCGCGAGCGCGCTGCAGGGTAAGATTGCGGGAGCCCAGGTGGTGAGCGGAAGCGGCCGACCGGGTGGGGCGCCCACAATCCTGCTCCGCGGTGCTACCAGCATCGACGCCCAGGGCCGCAGCCAGGAACCTCTGTTCGTGGTAGACGGCGTGATCCTGGGCGAGAGCATGGTGGACCTCGACGCGCTCGACATCGAGAGCATCGAGGTGGTGAAGGGCGCGGCCGCCGCCTCGCTGTACGGCTCGCGGGCCGCGAGCGGCGTAGTGCAGATCAAGACCCGCAGGGGCAGCAGCCTGCTGGGCGAGATGGTGCAATTCACGGCCAGGTCCGAATTCGGGGCGAACCAGCTACCCGGCAAGTTCGACAGTCCGCTGCACCACCAGTACGAGATGACGGAGGACGGAAGCCAGTTCGTCGACCCCGACGGGAATCCGTGCGACTGGTTCGAGTGCTCCCAACTCGTATTGGCTGGCCAGAAGGCAGAGGCGGGTGAAGCCCCCGACGCCTGGAACACCTACATGACCGAGGCCTGGCCCGGCACCACCTACGATCAGGTGGATCGGTTCTTCGATCCCGGTACCTACCAGCAGCATTATTTCTCGGCCCAGGGGCGTGCGGGAGGCACCAACTTCCACGCATCCTACAGCCACACTAACGAGGAAGGCGTGATGCCGGGCAAGGAAGGGTTCGGGCGCAACAACTTCCGCGTGAACGTGGACCAGACGCTGGGCGAAACGTTCCAGATCGGCGCGAGCGCGTTCTACAGCCGCTCCAAGCAGGACGATTTTAGTACCGGCGTGCTTTTCGATCTGACCCGGATGCCCGCCAACGTGGACCTGCGGCGCTTGAACGAGTGCCCGGCCGAAGGCCCGTGCGAGCCGTGGCAAGAGCCGAGGCTTTTGCCCGACGGAACGCAGGATTCCAAAGACGTTTGGCTCAACCCGGACCCGTTCAACGAGGAAAGTCCCAACCCGCTGTACCAGATGCTCAATATCGACGACTTCTGGTACCGCGGCCGCTTCCTGGGGAGCACCAACATCCAGTTCAGGCCGCTCTCGTGGATCAGTGTGGACGCAAACGTGAGCTACGACCGCCTGGACGCCAGGAACGAGTACTACCGGTTCAAGGGTTATAAGACCATCAGCCCCAGCACCAGCACCAACGAAGGGGGAATGACCCGGCGGCACGAAGTGACCGAGGCATTCAATGCGAGCGCCAACGTCACGTTCACGCAGAGCTTCGGCGACTTGGACACGCGGACTCAGGTCCGGTACTTGACCGAATGGGAAGACGAGGAGTACACGGTTGCCGGCGGCTCCAGGTTCGCGGTCGGTGACGTACCTACGCTGCAGACCCTCGACCTGGATTACGTTACGGCTAATTCCGGCCTCGAGGCCATACGGTCCGACGGGTACTTCGGTATCACCAGCCTCGTCTTCAAGGACCGCTACATTCTGGACGCGCTGGTCCGCAACGACGGCAGCTCGCTGTTCGGGCCCGACGAGCGGCGCCAGTGGTACTACCGCCTGGCCGGTGCCTGGCGCGTACGGGAAGACTTCGCTATCCCGGGCATGGACGAGTTCAAGCTCCGCCTGGCATATGGTACCGCGGGCGGGCGGCCTCGTTTCACGGCGCAGTACGAGACTTATTCGGTGTCCGGCGGCAAGGTGAGGCCGGTCACGTTGGGCAACAGAGAGTTGAAGCCCGAGCTGTCCAAGGAACTGGAAGCCGGCGTGGACCTCCTGGCATTCGGCCGTCTCGGCGTCACGGTCAACTACGCCAAGAACATTACCGAGGACCAGATTCTCCAGGTGCCGCTGCAGGCGTACGCCGGTTTCGCGAACCAGTGGCGGAATGCGGGAACGCTGAAGAGCGAGACCTGGGAGGCGACGCTCGACTACCAGTTGGTACAGACCAGGGACTTCAGCTGGTCCATGCGCCTGTTGGGTGACTTCACCCGGCAGGAGATTACCGAGCTCAACGTCCCGGCCTTCACATACGGCGTGAGCGGCCAGGGTATGGGAGGTGTGTTCTATGCCAGGGAAGGTGAGGCGCTTGGCCAGTTCTACGGCATGAACTACGCCACCTCCTGCGACCATCTGCTCGGAGGCGCACCCTGCAGCGAGTTCGAGGTCAACGACGACGACCTGCTGGTGTGGGTCGGCGAGGGTGGCAGCCTGGACAACCCGCAGTGGGGAGAAAGCCGTGACACCCCCTTCGGGTTCAAGGGAACCAACCAGACACTCCAGTGGGGCACGCCCTTCTTCGGTTGGGGCTTGGACAGGGCCACCGGCGACACTACCTTCTTCCTGCCGGCCGGCAAGACCTATCCTGACTACTCGGTTTCGTTCTCCAGCACCATACAGTTCCACGGTATCTCGCTCTACGGGCTGATAGAGAGCGTGCAGGGCATCGACGTCTACAACCAGCCACAGCAGTGGGCGATCTTCCGGAACTACGGCGGAATCCAGGATCAGACGGGCGTTCCCGAGAACCAGCAGAAACCGCTCGGTTATTACGGCTCACTGTACGGAGTTGCCGGCCTGGCTCCGGTGAACTACTTCATGCAGGATGCCAGCTTCACGAAGCTCCGCGAGGTATCGCTGCGCTACCGCTTCGACCGCGATCAGCTCGCCGCTACGCCGTTCAGGTTCCTGGAGGGCCTCGCAATCAACCTGATCGGCCGCAACCTCATCACGTGGAGCAGCTACAACGGCTACGACCCCGAGGTTGGGCGTGGTGGCGGTAACACCGGATCGGCGGCCATCGCCCGCGTGGACGGGTACCAATACCCGAACTTCCGGACGTTCACCGGCGCCATCGAAATCAACTTCTAGCGGGAGGAGAAATTCTCATGTGGCGAATAAAAACAAAGGCGACATCGGGTCTCGCCGCCCTCCTGCTGATCGGCATGGTGGGTTGCACCGACCTCGATGTTACGAATCCCAACGCCCCCGACGCGGCACGCGCGTTGAAGACCGGAGGTGACGTAGAGTCCCTCATTGCCGGGGCGTTTGACAGCTGGCACGACATCCTTTCTTATTCCGGCCCCACGATGGCGTTGAGCAACCTGGCCTTCGAGCACACCGCGCCGTGGGCCAATGCCGGAATGGAATACTACGCGCGGATCCCGAGAGTGCCCACCCAGAACGTGTCGGGTGGGCGGGACGTTGGAAATCTCACTTACGCCTTCGGGCGAGCGTACCGGGCGTTGAATGCCATAGCATCCGGCCTCTATTCAATCGATGCCGGTGAAGTGGACCTCGGCGCCGACGACAACCTGCGCGCCAGGGCCTACGGCAAGTTCATGCAAGGTTTGGCGCACAGTACGGTAGCATTGCTGTACGACCAGGGGTTCGTGTTCGACGAGACGGCGGATTGCCTGGCCACGGCAAGCTGCGGGGCGGAGATACTGGATGCTCTCGTGCCCTACGAGCAAGTAGCGGAAGCTGCACTCGGCTACCTCGCCGAGGCCGCCACTCTGTCCGACGGTGCCGGCTTCACGCTTCCCTCAACTTGGATGGGCCAGGCGGTCACAGCCGACGATCTGGTGCAGCTCGCGCACTCCGAGGCGGCTCGGCTGCGGGCGAATGTCGCACGTACACCGGCTGAAAGACAGGCGGTGGACTGGGACCAGGTGGTTGCGGACGCAAACGCGGGCGTGACTTCCGACTGGGAGTTCGTAAACGACTGCGTCACGTTCTGCGACCAAGCCCTGTACTACCGTAACTTTCCTAGCTGGCACATGATGCCGATGTGGATAATCGGCATGGCAGATCAGTCCGGTGCATACCAGGCTTGGATCGACACCCCGACCGCCGACAAACAGCCGTTCGTGATGGTCACTCCGGACACCCGGTTTCCTCAGGGTGCAGATGAAGCGGAGCAGTTGGACAGCGACGGCGAGTACTTCTACGTGAACAGCAGCTGGTACAGGGTATGGTCCCGGCCGGACAGAGGCACGTGGCGCTGGTCCTACTACGACAGATCAACGTACGTGAACGAGTCCTACAACTTCGAGGGCAGCGTCCCGCTGTATACCGTGCGCGAGCTGGACGCTCTCGTTGCGGAAGCCGCCTACTACGACGGCGACATGGGCGCGGTGGCGGCCTACGTCAACCAGTCGCGGACCCAACATGGCCTTCAAGCCACGGACGCCGTGGGCACCAATGCCGACGGCGTGCCGATGCTCCCCGACGGCACTCCCGGTGACCTGTGGGAGATGTTCAAGTGGGAGAAGCGGCTCGAGACCCACTTCCTGGGACCGTTGCGCATCGGCTGGTTCTTGGACGGCCGTGGCTGGGGAGATCTAATGGAGGGCAGTCTGCTGCAGTTCCCCACGCCGTACGAAGAATTGCAACTGCTGCAAGAACAGCCCTACAATTACGGCGGTGTCGGCGGAAACTCGGCGGCGCCGGTGGGTACGTACGGGTATTGACGTCTTTCCCAAGTACCTCTAACGTTCTTATATGAAGCAAGGCCAGGAGTCGCACCTCGGTGCGGCTCCTGTGTCTCCTGCGCCATGCCGGCGCAGGGTCGGAAGGCTCAGACTATCCGGAGGGTGTCGCAACGGCGAGGTGATCCCCCGGGTTAGGCGGCAGCTTCCGGTACGGCAAGGTAGGTGAGTTTCTATGATCCAAAAGACCGACGAGCGGTTTCGACACCGCGTCTTCGTTCGTTGGGGAGCGGCTGGCTTGCTGGTTCTATTGCTCGCGGCAGGGTGTAAGTCCGCAACCGGGCCCAAGTATCCCGACCCCAATGACGAGCAGGACAATCCGCGGGACACGGACAAACAGGGGCTGTTGATCACGCCGGATGGCGGCACTTGGGATGATTCGCTGACTTCCCCCATTTCGGATTACTCTAGGGGGATTCTGGCGTAGGGCTTTCGAGTTCATCGAGGCGGCTGCTGCGTGCGCGGCATTTGGGAGCGTCCGGGCTGCCTGGTTGAGCCGGGGCGCTCCGAGGCTTTTACAGTATTGGGAGGCGAAAATGAACATCCGTGTCGCTGTCGCGATTGCCGCCACGCTGTTGCTCGTGGGCTGTGCCTCCGCTTCCAGTGGAGGAGGGGACCCTCGTCCCGATCGCAGCGTCATCACGCGGGCCGAGCTCAATGACGTCGACGTACGCAATCTCTACGAGGCTATCGATCGTCTGCGGCCGCGTTGGTTACTGGTCCGGGGTGGACCCAGGAGTTTCTCGATGGAGACAGAGATCGTGGTGTTCCAGGACCAGGCCTATCTCGGGGATCACGATGTACTGCGTCGCATGGGCACTGAGGGCGTCACTGAGATCAGGCATCTGGACGGATCCACCGCGAGCGCATCTCTACCAGGTATGAGCGGCCGCCACATTGCGGGAGCCATAATCGTCTCGATGCGCGCTCCATAGCCCTGGGGGGTCGCGCGTAGCTCAGTTCCTGGACAGGTTTCCACAGGCAACCCGTGTTGTCTCACCGGGTGTCGCCAACACCTCCACGTGGTAGGTCTCCTCGCTGTTCAGGCGGGGCCCGAGGCGTGTTTCCACAGACGCGCTGCCCTGCAACCCGGCCTCCAACTCGGGGTAATCGGTGGATGGGCCGAGTTGTTGCCGCGGATCACCACACGAACCTAGCTGGATGCGCCAGGCGTGCACGGCGCCCGGCTGGGCGCCTTCGATCAATATGCTGACTTCTGTTCCATTCGAACCGGATACTGCGGCAACGCTTCCCGAAAAACCGGGGTAGGCTATATCCGCGACCAGCTCAGCTTCCCACACGGACACCTCGGATCCGGTCGGTCCGGGCATGCACCCGGTGGCCATAATGCCGGCCAGCAGGAGGATGTGGCGTGTGGCGAACCGCGCGGAGCTAGTCCTCATCGCTGCCCGTTCTCTGAGTCCAGATCGCGATTACACCGCAACGTGCTTCGGGAGTGAGGAACTCCGGGGGAATGCTGCTGAGACCCTTGAACACCTCGATTGCCGCGACGTCCAGTGGCGATACGAGGTCGTCGATGATCACACCGGCCCGGTCGCCGCCGCGGTTAGCGAGAACCCCGTCGACGAAAATCCGCACCGGGCAACCACCGGGCAGTCCAGGAATTGCGCGTTTCATGTAGACGCTGCGGCCACCCGGACCCGAGCGGCCCTTGTCCGCGAATACGCCCGGCAGAGTCACGAGCACGTCCGAGATGTGCGTCGCCCTGCGCTGTTGAATCTCTTCACGGGTAAGATGTTGGCCGAGCCCGAGCTCCCTGCGGTGCTCTACGTTCTCCAACACCGCGCTCCGCTTCGGGGGGGACATGGCGACGATCTCTAGAGGGGCGAGCAGCGTTGCGTGTCGCCTCATACGGATTTCCACGGTCGTCGTATCGCGGCCCTCGGTCATCCAGACGAGTGGAGTAACCGCCTCTTGGTAACCGATGGCTTTGGCCTCCAGTCGAAACAGGACGTGGCGGCCTCTCGTGAAGCTGAAACTCCCCTCGCTGCCGGTAGTCTCGTACCCGACTACCTTGCGGTACTCGTTGAGCAGGAAGACTCGAGCTTCGGAGATCGGTGCTCCGGATATGTCGTCCGTCACGCGCCCGTTGAGAAGAATCTGCGCATCGGTGGGCCGAGCAGGCCACACCAGAAGCGCAGCGGAAACAAAGAGCGCGGCGGACAAACGAATGCGGGTGCTCGACAAGACAATACCCTCTGTCATGTACGTTACTATCCTCACATTGAACCGTATGCCAATCCGTTTTCGGGCGCAAGTGTGGTAACGGCGAATCAGGAGGTACATTTCTGGGTGGGCTCGCTGCCGCCAGGCACGGCTGCGCGAAGAGACAAAAAGGGATTCCTGGCCGCTACGATTCCACCTATGGTGTTTGGCGTTTGACACTCCAGGGCCCATTGATCAAGAGGGACAAAAAGATGGTTTGGTTTTCTCGCCAGGCGGTCAGGTGTTTGCTGGCCCTTTCGATTCTGTTGGTATCTACCAGCGTACTCTCCGCCCAGCGCGGGGGGTTGATGGCCGACCACCTCCATAACTCGACGACGCTGGGACTCGGGTACGTCATGAGCGTACCCAACGCATTCGTTGGCTTTTCCGCTCTGGGAATATCACCATCGATTCTTGGAGGTGCGGGGCTCTACGCCGACGTCAAGTTCTCGCACGATTCCCCGGGCAGAGAAGAGGAGTTCCGCGGCAACATCGACTGGCGGGATTCGGAGTTCACCTTCGGAGACCAGCTCTTCGAGGAACGGAGTGCATGGGTCATGGTCGACCTCGCGTTGGCTTACGCCGTGACGCGGGAACTGGTCTTGTAC
Organism: uncultured Gemmatimonadaceae bacterium; assembly: GCA_964580055.1. Lineage (GTDB taxonomy): Bacteria > Gemmatimonadota > Gemmatimonadetes > Gemmatimonadales > GWC2-71-9 > JBDGYW01. The sequence continues at coordinate 71,353 of CAZOJI010000016.1, forward strand.
GCCGGGGGCGGCTATGCAAGAGAGTGGCACTACCGCAACTACTTCGACGACTCTTTGAACCGGGGGATCGAAGGTTTCTACTGGGTCCTGGAAGAGGAGGAGTCCGGCAAGAGGGTCAACATCATTGCGGGGATGCTGATCCGTGCCGCGCCGCACTTCTTGATCCAGGTGGGTGCGGACGGCCGTCCGCGTGGTGCGGCTGTGGGGATCATGTTGACGCTGCCTTTGTGACCCGGAACGGCCGCCGCCGGGGACAAAATGGTCCGCCGACTCTGTTATTCGCCGGGTGAGAAGATCGTCGTGGCCGAGGTCCACGACCGCTCGTTTTCAGAAGCGGCCCGACGCCTCTTTCCCGCATATGAGATTTCGCCGTCTGAATCGCTGAACAAGTTACGGACCGACGTGGCTCTGAGGAGAGACTTGCGCGATTACGTCATTTCCTCGCGAGACCAGCCACGGTATGTCTGCCGGTCTCGAATGGATGCGATAGTGGCATTCGAGTTTGCCCTCGCGCGGGCGCTCGCGGCCGCGGTTCCGAACAACGTTCACCTGCACGCGTCAGGGACCTTGGTCGGAGGACGGGCGGTGTTGGCGTTGGGGAAATCGGGAGCTGGGAAATCCAGTCTCGCCGCCTCGATGCTGAATCGGGGACACCCGACGCTGGGTGATGACACGGTGTTCCTGGACGCATCGGCCCGTGCAGTTCCATTCAAGCGCCTCCTCAAAGTGAGCCGCGAGCTGCTCGGCGAGTTTGGAGTCGACCCCGGCGCAACGGTACATTGGGACCCGGATTGGCCGGAGGTGTGGCTGGATCCGCGGGAGGGGGCGGGATGGTCCGATCCGGTTCCCGTAGGCGTCATAGCGCTCGCGCGCTACAATCCGGCCGCTTCGCTGCATATCAGCCCGGTCTGGGCGGCCGAGGGTCTCAACGCTCTGGTAAGCAGCGTGATGGTTACCGGGATGGGGGCCGAGAAGGGTTTTGACCGCCTGGTTCACCTGGTGCAGGATGCCAGAGTGTTCCGAGTCCAGTTTCCGTCGGCTATCGAAGCGGCGGAAGCTCTGTGCGCGCTCGCCACATGAGCGATTCCCTCGCTCTCAGATTGCTGGACATTCTCTCGGCCGGCGCACGAGCCTGCGGTGACGAAGGAGAAGATGCGGCGCTCAGACTCGCCGACCGGCTGGGAATCGGCAGGTTCGTGAGGTTGCGAAAATCGAGAAATCCAGTGAACGGTGGGCCTGATGGCGAGAGAGTGCTGTTTGGGCTCGCGCAGGGGTTCCTCAGGGAGGCGGCGGAGGAGCTCTCCGCAGCATTGACCGGGCGCGGTGTAGAGCACTTTTTCGTGAAGGGTGTGGCGCTGGCGGACAGGCTTTATGAGCCTGGAGAGCGAGAGATGGCCGATATCGACGTCCACGTCGATCCCTCTGTCAAAGCCGCGGCGTTGGCAGCGCTGGAGGAGCTGGGTTATCACATCCCGCCGCAACGAGATCAGTCGGGCCCCGCTGCCCTACGGTCTGGTCTCTTTGCCGGCCGTTACACGGGTTCCAGTCACTTGGAACACATTGCTCTAGACGTGGCCTGGGGGCTCGACCCCGTCGATCGATTGCTGCCCCGCGCGGACGAGTATGTGCCTAGGGAAGTATGGGACCGACTCGATACGAGCGGTGCTCTGCCGGTGCCGGCTGATTCCCACCATGTAGCGCTGCTCGTACATCACCTGGTGCACCATGACATGCTTCATTTCCGTGGGTTGGTGGATCTCGCAATGCTGTGGCCGCGAGTTCCGGAGGAATCGGCTCCGGAAATCGAGAGTCTAGCCAAACGGATTGGCGTGTCGCGTGCGACGCGGCTGTTGGCCTCGGTTCTGCGGGCCGATCTCGGGCTCGATCTGGCTCCGACAGCTGCCGTCCCGGACGACCGGCGCGGCAGACGAGCACGTAGCATGCTGAGCCCTGTAGAGTGGTGCATTTGGGCTTCACAAGCCGACGATGCCGAATTTGTCGAGATCAACGCCAGGCGTATGAGGCGCCGGCTATTGCTCCTGGATCGAATCGTCGATGCGCGCGGCTTGTTCGCCGACGCGATCGTTCCGCCCAGAGAGTATCTGAGATGGCGTTGGCCGGAGGCAAGATCGACATTTGGGGCCTGGCGGATGCACGTTATGCGAAATCTTAGGAAGCTGACGTGATTGTGAGGCGGGGAAACGGAAACGGAACCGGAACCGGAACCGGAACCGGAGGCGGAGCGCGGGGTCAGATACTGGCGATTGGCAGCCAGACAACTAATTTCTCCTCATGGATACCATGCCTGATACGGAGTGCCCGAAGAGTCGCTCGGAAGTGATCTTCAGGCCCCTGGACGATTCCTGGGTGCTGTTCGACCCGCGCGCAGGAAAACTGCACGTGTTGAATCTCTCTGCGGCGCTGATCTGGACCCATCTCGACGGCGAGACCTCTTGCGAGGCGATTGCGGAGGCCGTCGGGACTTCGTTCAGTCCCCCTAGGGATGTGAAAGAGGTGTTTCCGGACGTCCTGGAGACTGTCGAGCGTTTTTGGGAAGCAGGGCTCTTGGACACTGTGTCCCACTCATGAACTACTATCGTGATCTCCTCGAGCAGAGCACTCGCATCGAACCGTTTCGCCGCGCAATCGGTTCGATTGTCGGGCCGCACGATCGCGTGCTGGAAGTCGGGGCGGGCCTGGGTACCTACTCCTTTTTCGCGGCCGATGCCGGAGCGGCTCGTGTCTGGGCTGTGGAGGGTGACGCGGTGGTTCATGTGGCAGAGACCGTCGCCAAGCTGAACGGGTACAGTGGCAGGGTCGAATTCATCAAAGGGTGGATCCCGGAGGTGTCGCTTCCTGAGCGAGCCACCGTGATGATCTTCGAGGATTTCCCCCCGCGGTTGATCGATGCGCGTACCTATCGACTATTGCGAGATCTGCACGAGAAGTATCTGACGCCGGACGTACGCTGCGTGCCGAGTCGTGCGTTGCTCTATGCCGCTCCGGTGAACGCTGCGTTCGGGGTGGTGTCCACATTGGCACCGCTGGGCGATGACTGCGAAGTAGCCTATGGTATTGATTGGACGCCTACCCGCGAATACGTCGCCAACACCGTTTTTCACATGACGATTTCCCCCGATGCTCTCGCCGCGACTCCGGCGGTCCTGGCTGATCTGTCACTTTCGCGGCAGCCTGCCGTGGAAGAGGTTGGAGGGGCGGCCACCTGGACTTGCGATACCGGCTTACACGTGAACGGGATTGCCTATTGGTTCGATCTCGAGTTGTCTCCGGGGGTTTGGGTTTCCAACGCGCCAGGCGTTTCCCCGGGATCGTGGGGGCAGTTGCTGTTGCCACTGGATCCTTGTGTCAGCGTCGCAGCCGGTGAACCACTCGAGGTCTGCGTCGAGTCCGAGCGGTTGAGGGACGGTGCGCCGGGCTGGCTTTCCTGGCGTGCCGATGGGGGAGGCGGCGAGGTGCGCGGACACGAATTCGCATCAAAGCCGGCCTCGTTCGCGGACGTGTACGCGGAGTCGCCGGATTCCGTGCCGAGACTCAGCGAAACCGGCCGGATCGGCGCTAAGGTTTTGGATCTGGTTGACGGCAAGCGGCCCGTGAGCGGAATTGCAGCGGAACTGAGGAGGAGATTCCCAGGGTTGGATGAGATCGAAGCAGAAAGGATCGTGGTGCGAGAGTTGCGGGGGAGAATTCGCAGTCGTGGACTGCGGGAAGTCCAGGCAATCCGAGAGGATCAGTAGGGTCTCGTCACCGAAAAAATGTGACGTGGTTCCTGGACGATGGGGCCGGAAATGACAATATTCAAATGCGTGAAAGCCGGATTTAAACCTGAGAGGCACGCATTATGACCGGAGCAGACAGACGGGAATTCTTGAAGAAGTTGGCAGGAGGCGTCGCGTACTCGGTGCCCGTCGTTTACTCCATGACCGCCCCCATGGATCTGGTGGCCCAATCGGGGAAGGGGCATTCACAGGGCTCTGGCAAGGGTCATGGCAAGGGTCATGGCAAGGATTGGGGTGACGGAGATACCAAGGGGAATAGCGGTATGACTACCTTCGTTCCGCCTCCCGGAGGCTCTCCGCCGTGGGGAGGGGGCTAGAGGTCCGCCGGAAGGGCGGTGCGCGTTCCGAGAATGGGGTGTGGCGAGCGCTGCGGCCTCTTGCAGCGTTCAGGTACGTGGCGCATATTGTGCATTCTCAAAGATCAGTTTTGTCGTTGTGGGGTAAGGTAGATGGCCTGGAGAGAGATTGACGCCGATGGAGAGACTTGGCACGTTCAGGCAGCCGCGGAGCGGCGTGCGAACAAGCGTCTCTGGCAATTGAGCGTCTCATTTCGTTCGACAAATGCGGACCGGGGAGAGTCGCCGATCTGGGCGCACTATCCTCTCGAGTCGGCATCCAAGTCCACATTGTTCCAGGCAGCGGACCGTATTCCCGACGATTCACTCAAGGATCTCCTGGTCCGCCAGCTCACCTGACCGGGATCCTTTCACTCCTGACACATGTCAACCGCTCAAGTACACGATCTCCGCCGCATCTCCGAAGCCGTCGGACAATCGCAGGGACACACGGTGGAGGCGGTAGAGATCCGTTCGGATTGTCGAGTGTTGCGCGTCGCCTTCTCTGACGGGCGCATGCTTCTCGTCTCGGCAATGGTCGACGAGTCCGGCAAACCCCGCTTGGATGTGGATTTTCTCAAGACCCCGGAGGCGGCTTCGCACCGGCAACTCGAGGTTCCGTTCGACTTGCGGGCTTCCGAAGAAGCTGCGGTCGAATAACTGGCGGAATGCATGGGCGAGCGACTCAAGTTTTCCGAATTCGACTTCGATACTCTCCCAGACGGAAGGTGCAGGGCCCGCGTCGGCCTGACACTGGGTGAAGTTGCCTCTTACGAGGGCAGCTCCGAGGGGCTTGGATCCCCGACCGGTGAGTTGCGTTGCGCGGCTCAGGCAGCCGTCCACGCTCTGGAGGATGCCGTTGCAGGGAAAATGGACTTGGAACTCCTGGGCGTGAAATCCGTACGGGCATTTGACTCGATGGTGGTGATCGTATCTTTGGCATGTCACGACGCAGAGTCCCATCGTGTGGTGGGATCTTACCTGTCGGATGGCCATCATCCGCGTGGAGCGGCCCTGGCCGTGCTGAACGCGACCAACCGTATGCTTGGGAACTTGATCTTCACGCGATGACTCCAAAACACACACCTCACCTCGGGAGTTTCCTGGCCGGTTTCACGGTGTTCTGTGTTGCGGGCTGTGCTCCAGCGACTCAGTCGTTCGAACCCGGCCCGTCGACGCGACGGGGCGGGGAATCGAGTAACGACAATCCGGTAGCCGTCGAGATGCCGGCGCCTACGCCGGAAGATTCGGCCGCCGACGTCGAGACTCTACAGGCGCTGCACGACATGATGTTCGGCTCAGCGGATAGCTCGGAGCTTTCGTTTGACACAACCTATATGTTTGCCCCCGGCGACGAGGGGCCGGTGTCCAGTTCACGCGGCGGTGCCGCCAGCCTGAGCATGGCGACATATGATATCGACGTGGAATCGTTCGCCACCAACGACCGAGTTGAGCATTACGTCGATTTCTTCCTGGACGAAGCGCGAGACCGATTCACGATATGGTTGGGCAGGCTGAACCGCTACGAGGGCATGATTCGGAACCGTTTCCGGGCTCATGGCGTTCCCGAGGATCTGGTGTACCTGGCCGCCATCGAGAGCGGGTATTCAAATACGGCGGTTTCGCGAGCCAGCGCAGTGGGCATGTGGCAGTTCATGTCGTTCACCGCCAGGGACCACGGGATGGTGGTTGACGAGTGGGTGGATGAGCGTCGCGATCCCTTCAAGGCCACCGATGCGGCGGCACGTTACCTGGCCGACCAGTACGAGAGGTTCGGATCCTGGTACCTGGCGGCGGCTGCCTACAACGGAGGGCCGACACGAGTGTCGCGCGGACTGCGGCGGTTGTCACGCGGCGGTGATACGACCCAGACCGACCATACATTCTTCAAGCTGTCCGATCGGCGCTGGCTGCGTCGCGAAACCCGCGACTACGTACCCAAGCTGATTGCCGCGACTCAAATTGCCAAGAAACCCACTGCATTCGGCTTCGACAGCATACCGTTTCAACAGCCCTTCGTGTTCGACGAAATAACGGTTCCCGACGCCACAGGTTTGGACGTCTTGGCCGAACTCGCCGACACTACCATGCGATCCCTGGTTGAGCTCAATCCGGCCTACTATCGAGGAGTCACGCCACCTCGTCGTTCGTCCATCGTGCGCGTCCCACGCGGTACAGGGTCGTTGGTGGCGCGTCGTTACGAGGAGCTTCCGCCGGAAGACCGGGTCAACTTCGTTGCACACAAGATCAGGCGTGGAGAAACGCTGGGCGAGTTGGCTAGCCGCTATGGAGTAAACCTGGAGCTGTTGACGGCGGCCAATCCGGGTATCCGCCCCAGGCGTCTGATTGTCGGGCAGCGGGTCGTGATTCCGCTCAGCACCTCAGCCCGCTCCAACCCGCGCGGCGCTCCGCGCATGTTGACTGCCGGGGAGAGGTACCACGTGGTGCGCTGGGGCGAAACGATGTCCACCATCGCCCGCCGCTACAGAGTGCGGCTCTCGGATCTCCTGCGTTGGAACGGCATGAGGAGCGACGACCTACTGCAAACGGGCCGGCGCCTCATCATAAGGCGGTAACAGAACCTGGCAGCAACACAAGGCGCCGGCCGCTCGGCCGGCGCCTTGCCGCTGCTCAGAGGTTTTTTTCCACTCACTACTCCCCACTCACTACTCACTACTCACTACTCACTAAAACCCCCCCGTATACCCCTCCGTCAACACACCGGGGTACCCGTTGTCGGGATCCCTGCCGGCTTCCATTAGGTCTCTGATGCGGCTGGGGCCTCGGTTGTACGCAAGCAACGCGAGGTCTATGTCCTGGTACGTTTCCAGCAAGTCGCGCAAGAACCTGAAGCCGATTTTGAGGTTTGGTTCCGGCTCGAAGAGCCGCTCCATCGTGATGTCGGCGTCGTAGAAACGCGCGGTCGGGAGCTGTACCTGTGTGAGCCCGTAGGCATTAGCCCGGCTCACCGCTCTCTTGTTGAATGCGCTCTCGACGTTCACGAGCCTGAATCCAAGTTCGGGATCGAGGCCCTCCTGCACCGCGACGTCGTAGATCAGTTCGGCGAGATCAGCCGGTACGCCGTAACGAGAAGAGTACTCCATCACGGTCTCCGCTCTCTCCAGGCGCAGCCTTGCTAACTCCAGTTCGCCGTTCGTGGAATCTAGAGTCCCATTGAGCCTCAGTACCGCAGTCCCATTGTAGACGCTGCCATCCAACGGCAGCCTAGGACCGGGAGCCCAGCCCCCCACCGCTCCACCGATCAGGGCCAGCGCCGCAAGGAGGCCAACGCCGCGCAGCATGAGTTGCTGTGTGGCCGATAATCGCTCCCAAGCTTTCAGTAGAGCCCCGGCCGCTTTCGCGGCCAATGTCTTTATGTCTTTCATCTTTTCTGTCTTCCTGTCGTTCAATTGGGTGTGTGGCCGGCATCGGGCCTGTTCCAGTCGCCCTTGGTGCCGCCCGCCTTTTCCAGGAGTCGGACCCCTCCGATCTCCAGTTCGTGGCCGGCTGCCTTGGTCATGTCGTATACCGTCAGCAGCGCAACCGTTACCGCGGTCAAGGCCTCCATCTCGACTCCCGTCCGCCCCACTGCCTTCGCGCTGGCCTCCACTCGCACGCCGGGAAGCTCTCGGTCTATCCTGGCTCGCACCTGTACGTGGTCGAGTCCTATCGGATGACAGAGCGGAACCAGGTCAGCCGTACGCTTCGCCCCGGCAACACCTGCCAACTCGGCTGTGCTCAGTACGTTGCCTTTCGGCCCTGAGTTTCTCTCGATCATCGAGAGCGCTTCAGCCGACATACTGATGTATCCCTCTGCTCGCGCGGTCCGAACCGATTCGGCCTTGCCGGCCACGTCGACCATACGTGCTCTGCCATACCCGTCGACATGTGACAGAGTCACAAGATCGTCTCCAAATCGGTTGCGAGCACCGCGAGTGCAAGTTGCGGATTCACGTTACCCTGTGCTTCCATTCGTGTCTCCTGGACCCTTTTCAGAGCCTTCAGGCACGCCTGTAACCGTTCGCGCGACGTTGTCGGGTCGGCGATTTCGTCCCGCAAACGAACCGCCATGGCGTCCAGCATGGCGCTGAAATCACCTCTAGCACCCCAGGACGCCTGACCGAGCGCCGCGGCCGCCCATTCAATGGGGCCTGCTACGATCGCTTCCAGCATCTCCGCCGCCCTTCGTGCATCATTGCCGCCCTCGTCAGCTTCGAGTGCGCGACCGATGCATCCGTCCGCCGCAACTATTCTTCGCTCCAACTCATCCGCATCGAGCGTCGTCTGCAACTCCTGCTCCAAAAAGGCGCGAACCTGCTCATCGCCAACCCGTCCAACCCTTATCGGCACCAGCCGGGATCGAATCGTAGGCAACAGCGACTGCGGATCAGACGCCGTTACCAACAGAATCGTGTCGGCCGGTGGCTCCTCCAGAACCTTGAGAAGAGCGTTCGCCGCCTCCTGACTCGCTTCCTGGACGATGAGGCGTTCCGCATCTCCCAGGATCAATACCTTCCGTTTACCCTCAAACGGTGTGAGAGTTACGGACCGCTGCATTAATCGGGCCGAAGCCAACGAGTGGCTGGCCATTCGATCTGGTGGGCCGTACAGCGGATTCTCGCGCCGTTGCTCCCAGACTTCGCCCAGCAACTCCTTGACCTGCTCGACCTGTTTCTCCGAGTCACCCGCCTTGGGGCGCGGTACCGGCACGAACCAATGCAGGTCCGGATGTGCCAGGCCGGCAACCTTGCGGCAGGGCGAACAGTTGCCACAAGGCTCGCCTGGGCCGCTAGTGCACAGCAGACCCTGTGCCAACCACAGGGCAATCCGTTGCTTTCCGACACCTGCTGGGCCGACTAGCAAGGCCGCTTGCGGGAACCGGCTGGAGGCGAGACCGCCTGCCAGCCGGTGCAACAAGGCATCGTGACCGTAGATTGGCCGCAAATTCATCGAGACCCAATGTACGTCCCCCTGGTTTTTTTGGGTAGAGGGAACGGTTAAGTCGTTTTTTCTCGGGCAATTAGCTCCCATTGCCGCCACCGAGCGTGTTGTTCGGCCAAGCGGTCCGCATGGTCACCGGCTCGCTCAGGGGGAAAGCAAGTTGGAACGGAGCGTTTGATCTAGCCCGTAAGCCGGCACACGTCGCGGCAGCTCCGTGCCCGGATTCCAGTCGATCGAAACTGTTTCAAAATGGCAGAATGACGCGGCGCCATTATGGCAAGATCGTCCTTTCGGCCAGCAACAATGACAGGTTGCGCGAGCGCCTCATTCGAAGCATGTCCGAATAGATGCTTCGGTGCCACTGCACGTTGTGCACCGTTCGTTGTGCGCCTGCAGCAGTCGCCGCTGTCGAATCACATAAAACGCTGATCGTTTCTAATTCACTCCAAATGCCACATATTTTCATCATGTCTTTGCGTCCCGTCTCCCGTCTGGAAGGAGAGAGTGTGCCTGACGAGCTCGAACGCTGCCCCGTTCGCTATGCTTTGCGTGGCGCCGGCACTATCGGGTTGTTCACCGTCGAGGTCGGCCGACATGGCTGAGATGATTCTGACCGGAGGCAGGGTGTGGGACGGCACTGCGCGTGCAGACTCCGGTGGAGAACCCGCTACTGCAGTGGCCGTAGCCGATGGGAAGGTGCTCGCGGTCGGCAGTGACGAGGAAATAGAGGTCCTGGCAGGTCGCGGGGCCGAGCGTTTCGCTCTGAAGGGGCGACTGGTAGTACCCGGTTTCATTGACGCGCACACTCATTTCATAGAGGGTGGGTTCGAGCTTGCCGGAGTGCAGTTGCGGGACGCGGGTACACCAGCGGAATTCGTGCGGCGAATTGGCGAGTTCGCTGACGCGCATCCAGGTGAGTGGATGTTGGGTGGACTTTGGGACCATGAGTCTTGGGGTGGGGAGCTGCCTCGCAGGGATTGGATCGACTCGGTGACTTCGCATACGCCCGTGCTGGTGAGCCGTCTGGACGCACACATGGCTCTCGCGAACACATGTGCGCTGGAGCTGGCTGGTGTGACGGCGGAAACGCAGGCCCCACCCGGAGGCACTATCGTGAGGCACCCGGACGGGCGGCCGACGGGCATTCTGAAGGACGCGGCGGCCGAGCTCGTGAGCGCTGTCATACCCGAGCGATCCAACGACGAGTTGGACCGGGCTCTGCAGGCCGCCATAGAGCACGCCGTGGAGCGCGGTGTGACCATGATCGTGGACATGGGTGACTGGGAAGGCCACGAGGCGTACCGCCGGGCACTGAACGGGGGGCGACTGCCGATCCGCGTCTATTCGGTGGTTCAGATGGCCGGCAGGGATCGTATGGCGGAATATGTGCGTGAACACGGCAGAGGCGATCGCCGGTTCTTCTGGGGAGGTGTGAAGGCGTTTGTCGACGGTTCGCTCGGGTCGACCACGGCATGGTTTCACGAACCATACCATGATGAACCCGGGACTTCGGGCCTCATGGTATCGGACACATCGGAACTGAGGACCGCGATACTCGAGGCGGACGCGGCGGAACTGCAGGTCATCGTCCACGCCATTGGCGACCGGGCCAACGATTGGTTGCTGGATGCATACGCGGCGGCCAGAAACGCGAACGGGGCACGAGACCGGCGGTTTCGCATCGAGCATGCTCAGCACCTGTCCGCGGCCGCCATACCTCGCTTTTCGGCAGAGGCCGTCATTCCGTCGATGCAGCCGTATCACGCAGCCGACGATGGCCGTTGGGCAGTGCGACGCCTCGGCCCCGAGCGCATCAAACGCTCCTACGTGTTTCGCGACCTCATAGACACTGGAGCAATACTAGCTTTTGGAAGCGATTGGACAGTGGCGCCCATCGATCCGCTGCTGGGCATCTACGCCGCGGTCACCCGCCAAACACTGGACGGGACCAATCCGGAGGGCTGGCTGCCCGAACAGAAGATCTCGGTTGCCGAGGCAGTGGCCGGCTACACTACCGGGGCCGCCTACTCCTGCTTCATGGAAGAGTACGCCGGAACGCTGGAGCCGGGCAAATACGCCGACCTGGTGGTATTGTCGGAGGATATCTTCACGATCGATCCGGTGAATATTCAGGAAGTACGGGTTGATATGACGATGGTGGAGGGGGAGGTGGTGAGTGGGGAGTGGTGAATAGTGAATGGTGAATGGTGAATGGTGAATAGTGAATAGTGAATAGTGCGTGGTGAGTGGGGGTGGTGGGCCCTACTCACCACTGACAACTCACCATTCACTATCTACAACTCGCTTCCCGGCTCCACCATCTTGCCGGCGAAGAGAATCGTCCCCGAGTAGTTCTCACGTATGACAAATACGAAAGGGCGGTCGATCACGATCGGCCCGGGGCCTGCGCTCGTGAGATTCATCTCAACGGAAGTAACCGCTGCAGCTTCGGTGCCCTCTTCGTTCACGTCCACGAAGGTCTTGTGCTTGACCTTGTTGATGAACACTCCGCCGGGCGCGTACATATTGGTGAAATCCGCCGCGTTCGGGTCGAAGGCTATCTCCATGCCCAGTGATGAGAGCACGTCGTTCATGTTCAGCTCGTACTCGAGTCTGAACTTGGGCATCGACACCCGCCGTGCAGTGGAGTCCAGGGAGCCGACCCACAGGTTCCACTGATCTCGCGACAAAAGGTCGACCAGCGACTCTATCTCTTGGGCGCTCTCGGGCAGCAGGATCGTCATGCTGTAGGCTTGCCCGCCGTACGGTAGATCCACTACCTGGATGCCGTTGGCCTGGTCATGATGGTAGCGTATGAAGACGTCTTCCTCTTGGGACATCATCTGCACGGTGGTCTGTGAGCCGTCGGCCAGGAAGAACGGCGCATCATCCGTGAGATCCTTATCGAACTGAGACGCCCAATCCGCCTTGAAGTAGATCGCGTTGATGAGGAACATGATGGTCATCGGGTCTATGGGGTCATCGACGATCTCTTCGATGCGCCCAGAGGTGTTCTGGTAGACCCAGTCGTTGATGGTATTGGCGGCTTCAGGGCTGTCGAAATCCAATGCCGAGATCTCAGCGTCGAAGTACTGCGCGGTGAGATCCAGGAAGTCCTGCTGGAACGTCATGGTGTTGCGGTACCATATGGAATTCGCCAGCAGGAACTCCACTCGCGGGTCGAGGTCTCTGAGCAGGTCTATCAACGACCGGTACGACTGGTTCACCTCGTCGATCGTCATGTCCTGCAGTTCCAACGCTTCCTGCATCGCCTGGCGCGTGGTCCCCGCGGCGCCGTTGTAAGTCATGCCGAGCGCCATGCCAACGCTCAACGGTGAAATGAAGATGTTCTTTCCGGCGTCCTGCTCGTTCACTTCATTGAACAGCTTGAACGCGAACCGATTGTCGGCATCGACGAGCTTTGCTTCCGCGACACTGAGTTGGCGCGGCAGCTTCTCGATGGGGCCGACCGAATCCCCGCAACCTGAGGCCAGCAGGCCTACGCCGGCAGCAACGAGAATGCTACGCACAGAATTCATGATCCCTCCGTGGTTATCTGTCACACCGGTAATACCCGGACACGCCGGTGTAGGTCACTGAGAAGGAGAACATGCAATTTCCAATATCCAATGTTCAGCATCCAATATCCAAGACCCAAG
>CAZOJI010000017.1:0-81417 GCA_964580055.1 uncultured Gemmatimonadaceae bacterium
TTCATCTTCCGGTTTGTCCACCCCGTAGACAGGCCCCAGACAGTGAATGACATACTGGTTGGGCAGATGATGTCCTGTCGTGATAACCGCCTCCCCTGGATCAATGGGCGCTAATGGACGACATTCCTCCGCAAGCCCGGGACCCGCGGCACGGTGAATAGCGCCGGCCACACCTCCACCCATCATGAGTTGAGCGTTTGCAGCATTGACCACGGCGGTCATCCCTTGTTGCGAAGCTATATCTCCTCTGACACACTCGATTTCGACGCCCGATATCGTTTTCACCATAATACGAGCACCTCCCCTGTCATTGTTTTACTGCGTTTTCGCCGATTGCGCTACAAGACAGTCGCAAGTGCCGTGAATATTAGTCATCAGGCCCCCGGTGGGCGGTGGCATCCTCGTCGACCCAGTCCTTTTCGATGTTGAGCAAGTCTTCTTCATTGACGACGGCGCGGACATCCGCAGGAACCCTGTCACCCCGCCAGACTTTCAGGGGCAGACTGTCGGGCTTCATGCTCTTTTCGAGCATGTCTTTGCGGTAAGGGAAAGATGATCGGGCTGTCGAGCAGATCCTTTATGGCGGCCGACCTGTTCACCCTGGCACGGAGGGATGCCTCCACCAGCCAGGCAATGAGCCTGGGGTCTCCAACCGGACACTGATTCCCTTGGGCATAGACACCTTTTGTCGCCCGTCTCTTTCAAAACGCCCCAATCGATAAATAATCGCATCACTCGCCGGGCGGCTCGTGATGCGGTTTCGCGTTCTCACGAAAGCGGTAATTGGCTCGCTGCTTGGCAATTACCTTGCGGATGACGATTCCCCGATCCAGCGCAAGGCCATCGACCAGGACAAACGCCGCCTTGTGTTGCTTGGCGTCGTTGATGTGTCGGGATAGGAAACGGGGAATATGATGGAGGCGCGGGGAATCGAACCCCGGTCCGAACTTCGATCCCAAACTGTCTCTACGTGCGTAGCCCGCGCTTTGAGTTCTCCGGAAGCAGGCACGCGGACATCCAACTTCCGGAAGAGCTCCCTAAGATCTCACGCCGGACTTGAGAGCAACGCCCGTCGCCAGCCTGACTTTCCGATACCCACGCACCGCCTCAGGCGGGCTGCCACGTGGGCAGGTGCGAAGCAAAGCTTACGCAGCCAGAGCCAAATCAGTGTTGGCAATTATTGGTTTTCCCAGTTGTTTAACCAGGGACTGAGAACCTGGGCACGCAACAGAATATTCACAAAGCCCGTCGAAGCCAGTCGCCCCCTCTGTTACAAACTAAATCTACCGGCGAATCTGTGACCTGTGCAAGGCGCGCACCGGCTGGTGCGCTGTAGCCGGTGCCGTCAGGTCGGTTTGGGCAGAGCCATTTCTACGCGATCGCGGCCTCCTTCTTTGGCTCGATACATGGCGACGTCAGCGGCACCTAACAGATTTTCCACTTGCGAAACCGAGTCTGGTATCGACGCCACCCCGATCGAGCAAGTGATGCGTATCTCGGCTCCACCGTGCTCAAAGGGTGCTGTCCTCACGGCCTCCCTCACCCGCTCGGCTATTTCCATGGCTTTGCCAGCCGGTGCGTCCGGCAACCACAGGGCAAACTCCTCTCCCCCAATGCGCGCCGGCAGATCCCCGGATCTGAGTTCGTTCCTGAATATCGCGGCTACGTGTCGCAGCGCAGCGTCACCGGCAGCGTGACCAAAGCCGTCGTTCAGCGCCTTGAAGTGATCGAGATCGACGCACAGAATGGAACAGCTAATACCGACGTGACCGTGCATAGATCGTTCGAGCGCCCTTCGGTTCGGCAGACCGGTCAACTCATCCGTCATGGCGCGCGTTTCGGCATTTCGCAGGGCGGCCGCGCGTCCCAGCCGAGGTCCGGCATTCCTGACGAGCCATTGTAGTTGATCTCGGGTATCAAGCGCCATATTCGAGTGTTCGCCAAGTACCGCGAGTGCTCCTATGCAGTCGCGACCGTCCCACAAGGGGAAGGCTATGCCCCCCACGCCCTGGCGGCGCCGGTCCGCTCTCAAGGAGCCGAATAGCTCTTCAGAGTCTGATCCAGCGATCGGCACGTCGCTCAGACAGGCTCGCCCCAAAGCCGCCGACGGAGATATCTGAGCGCCCAACAAGCGGCGATCGGTTCCTGCCGACACGGCCACAACTGACGCGACTTGCGTCGTTGCATCCCGAATCACTAGTGCGCTGGGCCGGCCCGACACCTCCATTGCAGCCTCACAGAGCTGGAAGGAAAGCCCCTCCAATGATTCAGGCCCACCAACGAGCCACTCCGGAAGATGTTGCTGAGCATCGTATCCGCCCGACGTCCTCGCCATCTGGGCGCCGACGTCGGCGAAAACGGTCCGAAGGTCAGTTGCCACAGAACTGCTGGTGTCAGTTTGCACTTCGGGGGAATAGAACACGACCGCACCACCTATCGTGCGCCCGTCGCCGGCCGCCACCACGGTCTGGCCCTCATGAAGCACATGGTCTCTGCCGTCCCCCATGGCAAGCCTTGCTGACGCGAGAGCGCGATCCAAGACTTCCGATGAAGGGGCGGGCCTTGCCATCGCCCACACTGGATCGCCGTCGGAGACAACCAGGCAAGCGGCCGCACCTCCGTGCGCACGACGCATCAAGTCCACGAGTAGCGGAAGGTTGCCGTGCTGGAGTTCCACCTGCTTGCTCTCAGTACCCTTCTTCTGCCACAGCCGCATCGCGAGCAGGGTGAGAACCACACCGACTAGAAATCCCACGATGATATACATGTTCACCGCCACACCTGCTGGTTGATGCGCGTTGCGGCAGCAGCGGCCCCGAAACCGTTGTCTACATTGACTACAGACACACCGGACGCGCAGGAGTTGAGCATCGCCAACAACGCGGACACTCCCCCGAATGCTGCTCCGTAGCCTACACTGGTAGGCACTGCAATTACCGGCACTCTCACGAGACCGCCTACTACGCTCGCCAGTGCCCCATCCATTCCCGCCACGACAATCACTACCGACGCCGCCCGAAGCATGTCCGTTTTCCGAAGCAACCTGTGAATACCGGCGACGCCCACATCATACAGAGTTTCGACTCTGTTCGCGAACGCCTTCCCAACCACAGCCGCTTCTTCCGCGACCGGCAGGTCACTCGTCCCTGCCGAAACGACGAGAACCGTGCCTCTCCCGGACGGCTCTGGCTCTGGATCTCGGGGCAGATGGACTGTGCGAGCCAGATCGTTGATTTGCGCCTGCGGAAATCGTTCCGCGAGTGCAAGTCGCGTATCTTCCTCGACCCTCGTGGCGAGGAATGTTCCGCTGACCTCCACCAACGATGTGCAGATGCCGAGAATCTGTTCAGTCGTTTTTGACTGCCCAAAAACAACCTCGCCGATGCCCTGAATGAGTGGACGAGCGTGATCGACCTGCGCGTACCCCAGATCTTCTACGGGGTATCGCTTCAGCCGCTCCATCGCCGCCGCACAACTGACCTCTCCACTGGCAACATCGGCAATAAGCCGTGCGATCTGTTCATCGTTCACGCAGTTATCTCCATCCCTCTCAGATAGGCATTCAGTGTGGGTTCGACTGCGTCCAATGACTCAATCTGATGCAATTTGGCGCGAAGTCCAGCAGAATTCTCCAATCCTTTGGTGTACCAGCCGAGATGCTTTCTGAATTCGCAGGCGATGCTCCTGGTGTCGCCACGCAAAGATCTGAGAAGTTCCAAGTGACGCAACGCGACTGCGAATCTCTCATGGGCCGCGGGGCTCGGCGCCGGCGGTTCGCCCCTGAGAACATCACGCGCCTGGCGGAATATCCAAGGCCTCCCGAATGAGCCTCGCCCGATCATCATTCCGGCACACCGTGTCTGCTTCCACATTCGCAATGCGTCGACAGCTTCGATTATGTCGCCGTTACCGATCACCGGAATGTCCAGAGCCTCGACTACCGCAGCTATCTCATCCCACCTCGCAGCGTCCTGGTATCTCTGGGATCTAGTGCGTGGATGCAGGGTCAGCATTTGAGCGCCGGCTTCCTGACATCTAAGTGCAATCTCGACCGGATTCCTGCTTGCTTCGTCCCAACCGCTGCGAACCTTGACCGATACCGGCAGCGATGTAGCGGCGCGTACTACACGGATTATCCTCTGTACCAGGTCCAGGTCTCTCAGGCAAGCCGCACCGCCGTTAGTGCGAACGACTTTCCTGACCGGACATCCGAAGTTCACGTCGATGAAGTCGGGACGGTAACGATCCGTCACGAGGGCTGCTGCCTCGGCAAGAGTTTCAGGATCAGCCCCATATAGTTGGATTCCTATAGGCCGCTCTGCTTCATCGAAGTAAGCTCCCTGATGCACGCCGGCCGCGCCACGGCGCAGACCTTCCGATGAGAGGAACTCGGACACGACGGCATCGGCCCCGAACGACTTGCACAAGAGTCGAAACGGCGCATCGGAAACCCCGGACATGGGGGCCAGGAACAGAGGCGGCGCAGCGCCTTCGAGAAACTGTAGACACATCTCCTCAAAATCATAAGCTTGGGCATTGAGCGCGGCAAGCAAGCCGTTTGACGGCACGACCAGGCCCCATTAGGTTTCCGCTCAACCGTAACAGGAATTGACCGGCCGTATGCATCTCAAAGACTTCTTCTCGCCCGAGAGTATCAAGCTCAAACTCGAAAGCAATACTAAAGACGAAATCCTGAGCGAGCTGATCGCACAGCTAGGCCTTGACGAGAAGTCCGAAGAGATGCTCTACAAGATGCTCAAGCGCCGGGAGAACCTGGGATCGACGGGCATAGGCCGTGGCATAGCGATTCCGCACTGCCGGTCGCTGGTAGTGAACCGTCTGAGGGTCGCGTTCGGAAGAAAACCGGAAGGTCTGGACTTCAAGGCAATCGATGAGAAGCCGGTTCACGACATCTTCCTCATTGTCGCTCCACCTATTGAGGTGTCAAACCAATACCTGCAGGTCTTGGGGAAGGTTGCCCAGTTTGCAAAAGAACCGGACGTGCCCGAGCGATTGGCGCAGCTCACTTCTCCGGAAGACTTCATCGCTTTGTTAGAGGAGAAGGACATCTAGTCGGGACACCCTTCGGCGAGTTCTTCACCTCGCATGAGATCTTCGACGGTCTCGCGCTTTCTTATTACCCGCCAGTCAGTTCCATGCAAGAGAACCTCGGCTGCCCGGGGCCTCGAGTTGTAGTTGGAACTCATCGAAAAGCCATAAGCGCCCGAGCTGAGAACTGCCAATAGCGCACCAGACCCAACGTCATCGAGATTGCGCTCCAGGCCGAGGAAGTCACCGCTCTCGCAGATCGGGCCGACCACGTCACAGGAACCAACCCAGGGTTGTTCTTCTGAACCGCCGGAATCGATACCGTGCACCGTCACGATTCTATGTTTCGCGTCATAAAGACTTGGCCTGAGGAGATCGTTCATTCCTGCATCGACAATGACGAAATCACGGCTGCCTGAGCGCTTGCGATATAAGCACGACGTGAGCAAACATCCGGCATTACCGACTAGAAACCGACCGGGCTCGAGAGCTAGCGGCAGCCCCGTTTTATCGTGGAGGCTTCTCACCGCGGAAACGAACTCCTCGGCTGGGAGCGCACGTTCATCGGTGTACCGAATGCCCAAGCCGCCACCCACCCCCAACCACTGGATCCCTCGAACTCCCGCTGCGCTCACTTCCTCGTACAACGCGAGCAGCTTCCGGGCGCCATCCCTGTAGTTGCCGGCGTTGGTTATCTGAGACCCAATGTGCATTCCCAATCCGTTTAATTTGAGCAGGGGATGCTTGTCCGCCCATTCTGCAATCGGGACAACGTCGTCCGACGGGACGCCGAACTTCATGCCATGCTCACCAGTCTGCGTGTACGGATGTGTATCCGTGGTGACGTCGGGATTGACGCGGATTCCGCAATTGGCCAACGACCGCGTTTCAGTCGCAATGGTGCCGAGCAGTTCGGCTTCGCCCCACGACTCAACGTTTATGAGCCCTACGCCCTCCTGAACCGCCTCCCACAACTCCGCACGCGTCTTCCCGACACCGCTGAATACGACCTTCGAGGCCGGAACACCAGCGGCGCGCGTGCGGGCCAGCTCGCCGCCCGACACGATGTCAGCGCCGGCGCCCAAGTCTCTCATCAGGCGAACTATCGACAGATTACTGTTGGATTTGACTGAATAGAATATTTGGTGTGGAATGTCGCCGAAGGCGCCGGTCAAGTCGTGGTAGCTCTTCCTGATGGCATCCGCGTCATACACGTATACCGGAGTTCCCACTCTCTCCGCGATCTGGCGAAGAGTCGCGGAACTACCAGTTAGTATGCCTTCGCCCACACTGCCTCGAACTTGGAGTTCTCGCCGCACCAGACGCATTTGGCCGGTCCCGGATCGGATCGGAATTCCTCGTCCGGCAGCACCCTAACGGCGGTTTTGGTTCTGTCTTTGATGGCCATCTCGCAGCGTTCGGCACCGCAGAATCCTCCGTATGCGAATCCGCCCTTGCCTTCCATCAGCTCGACGAGTTGATCTTTGGCCACGTTCCTCACGGAATTATCGTCGCGCCTCTGTAGCGCCGCGGCGAGCATCTCGGACTGCAGCTGCTCCAACAAAGCCGTTACCTCCCTTGCGATTCCGTCCAATTTCGCTGGAGACTTGCCACCCGTACGGCGAGCAAGCATTGCCTGATCGTTGGCGAGGTCGCGCGGACCGATCTCCAGGCGGACAGGAACACCGCGAGCCTCCCAATCGAAGTATTTGGCACCAGGTTTCACGTCCTCGCGAGCATCCAGCTCAACTCTGACTCCGTCGTTCCACAAAGCAGTGCGGATCTTCTCGCCTACCTCCAGAACCGCAGACTTCTCCTCATCTGACTTCCAGATCGGCACGATCACGGCCTGAGTGGGAGCAAGGCGAGGCGGACAGACCAGCCCGGTATCGTCGCTGTGAGTCATTACCAGGCCACCGACCAAACGTGTGGAAACGCCCCATGATGTGCTCCATACGTATTCCAGGCTACCCTCCGCGGTCTGGTACTGCACGTTGAAGGCTCTGGCGAAATTCTGACCGAGGTGATGCGTGGTACCGGCCTGGAGAGCCTTGTTGTCCTGCATCATTGCTTCGCACGCGTAGGTGTGGAAGGCTCCGGCGAACTTCTCAGACGGAGTCTTTACACCGGTGATCGGCGGCATTGCCATCCACTCTTCCATGAAGCGGCGGTAGATGTCGAGCATGAGCCTTGCTTCCACCTCAGCTTCTCGCTCAGTCGCGTGAGCCGTGTGCCCTTCCTGCCACAGGAACTCAGTGGTGCGCAAGAACAGACGGGTACGCATTTCCCATCTGACTATGTTCGCCCATTGGTTCAACAGGAGCGGCAAATCGCGGTGGCTCTGGATCCACTTCGCGAACGAAGAGTAGATGATTGTCTCCGAGGTGGGACGAACGACGAGCGGTTCCTCCAGTTCTCTGCCGCCGCCCTGGGTCACAACCGCGGTCTCCGGCGAAAACCCCTCAACGTGTTCCGCCTCTTTGGCAAGGAAGCTCTGAGGAATCAACAGCGGGAAGTAGGCGTTTTGGTGGCCCGTATCCTTGAACATCTGATCCAGTGCTTGTTGCATCAACTCCCAAATGCGATAACCTCTCGGCCTTATGACCATGCATCCGCGAACCGGAGAGTAGTCCGCCAGCTCCGCACGCATTATCACGTCGTTGTACCATTGGCTGAAGTCACCAGCCCTCGTTGCTATCTTTGATTCCTTTGCCATTTTCCTCTGCCTGAGAGCTGCGTTCCCGCTCCCTCGTCCTTATTCTGTGAAACCCCGGCTCATGAGTCCTGGGACTGAGTATTGATTTCGCTATCGAGTGACTCAATAGCCACCTTCTTTTCCGTGCCATGCTCGAGCTCACGCACCACAACCTCCCCTGATTCCCGTTCGTCCGGCCCTACTACAACCGCGTGTCTCGCCGGTCGGGACGCGGCCAGCTTTAGTTGCTTGGCGATGGACTGCTGTTTCAGGGCATACTCCACGCTCAAGCCGCTTTCTCTGAGGCTGTGCCCGAGAGCAAGAACGTGCGGAACGTCTTCTCCCGTGACCGCTACCAGAAAAACATCCACTTGCCCCTTCGCCGCGGGCGTTAGATTGCGATCACGGATCAACTCGCCAAGCACTACATCTCCCATCCCAAAACCTATGGCGGGAAGGTCGACGCCTCCCAGCGCCCCCAAAAGACCGTCGTACCGCCCGCCCCCGCAGATTGCTCGCAGCGACCCACCACAGTCGAACAGTTCAAACACAATACCCGTGTAGTAAGCCAACCCCCTGACGATGCTGAGGTCGACTTCGATGAACTCACCGAATCCCATGGACTCGAGGGCGCCAACGCACTGCAGGATGTCATCGGCGACCTCATCTCCGGAACGGGAATCGTCCAGCGCGCGTTTGAGTGCGTCGACTCCCTTGATGTCGCCGATCGTCAACAGGCCGCTAGCCGAATCGGCCGGCAAACCGGTCGCTCCAGCCAGGCTCTCTACTAGGACATCCCTCGGTGTCCGTTCCAATTTGTCTATGTGCGCGTACGCCTCAGGTGCCAGCTCATCCGGCAAGCCGTGTGCGTTTAGGAGCGCGCGGACGATCCGACGGTCGGAGATCCTGGCCTTCACGTCCCCGGCCACCAAGCCGCAAGCTCGCATGATGTCTAGGGTGGCCGCGATCAACTCCGCGTCAGCGAGAGGTCTCGACTCCCCGATAATGTCCATGTTGAGCTGGTAGTGTTCTCTTAGCCTACCGCGCTGCGGCCGCTCGTATCTCAGCAGCTGAGGAATGGAGAACCACCGAATCGGCTTCTTCAAGGCTTGAGCGCGAGCGGCAACCATACGAGCCAGGCTCGGAGTCATCTCGGGACGCAATGCTACTTCCCGCCCACCTCGGTCCTCGAACGTATACAACTGCCCTACGATTTCCTCGCCGCTCTTCTTGACATAGAGTTCGAGTGGCTCCAAAGGAGGGCCTTCGTACTCCTGGAACCCGTACCGATGAGCCACATCACGCCATACATCGAATATGTGGTTACGGAGGGCGACGTCCTCGGGGTAGAAATCACGAAAACCGGGTAAGCCTTGTATTTTCATCGGCACAATCTACCCGAGCGGCGCGAAACCGGGCAACCGCGCCATTGCGTCACCCACAGTGTAGAACGAACCGGTCACGAGGACCGTGCCGGCGCCGGCTCGCGCGTTCGCCAAGGCACTATCGAAGTCGGGTTCTCGGACATAGTCCGCGCCGGTTTCACGCAGCATCCGCTCAATGTCGGGGCGTCGATTCTCGGGTATCGACGGAGCAAGCGTCAGCCATGCTTCGTCGACCTCGCTACGGATTACGGGCAGTATCGCCTTCCAGTTCTTTTCCCGCACCATACTGAATATTGCATGCACCGGTCTTGGCAACCGGGCTTCCCGCATCAAAGTCACCAGCGCCTCGACACTGGAAGGATTGTGCGCAACATCGAACAGCCACTTGCCGCGCCGGTCGAAGCGTCCGGGCAAGTACGCAGACCCTATGCCCCTCTCGATGTCGTGGGCGTCCGGCCGCAGGGTCGCGGGTATCGACTGGAGTATTGCTTCGGCAACAGCAGCGTTGCGCCGCTGGTGAAGACCATCCATGGTCATCGGGCCTTCATAGAGAAGGTGTTCGGGAAGCGCGTTCACCAATGCACCGTGCTCTTCGGCGTACCGCGCCAGCAATTCCGAAAGCCGGCTGTTTTGCTCGCCGATCAAGAACGGTCTTCCCGGCTTGGCGATTCCTGCTTTTTCGAATGCGATATGGTCGAACGAAGGTCCCAGATATTCGGTATGTTCGAGACTGATACCGGTGACCGCACTCACCATTGGATTTAGCACATTGGTCGCGTCCAATCGCCCGCCAAGTCCGACCTCAACCACGGCCACGTCGGCTCCTCGTGCCGCAAAGTCGGCGAAAGCTATTGCAGTTGTCGCCTCGAAGAAGCTGGCGTCGTAGGCCAATATGGCGTCGTGCAGCACATCGGTCCAATACCTAAGTGCGCCCCTCGGAATCGGATGGTCATCCACAAGCATGCGTTCTCGGAGATCCACGAGGTGAGGGGACGTATAGAGTGCGGCTTTCACACCAGCATGCCTGAGTGCCGAGTATGCCATGGTAGCAACCGACCCCTTTCCGTTCGTGCCGCCTACGTGTATCGAAGAGAAGTGACATTCCGGGTTGCCCAAGGCCTCCAGCAGCTTGCGGGTGGGTCCCAATGACCACTTCTTCCTCCCGGCAACACGAGAGAAAAGGAAATGAACTGCTGCGGAATATGAAGGGATCAGGCTTTCGCCTCGACCGATTCGAGTCCTCGCATCATACGCAGGAGCCTTGCAGTCGTGGACTTCAGCTCGCCACGCGGCACCACACGATCCACCATCCCGTGCTCAACCAGGAATTCAGCCGTCTGAAAGCCTTTTGGCAGCTCTTGATTGATCGTCTGTTGAATCACTCTTGGACCGGCGAAACCAATCAGAGCGCCGGGCTCCGCGATATTCACGTCGCCGAGCATCGCATACGATGCAGTTACACCGCCCGTAGTGGGATTCGTAAGGATCGATATGTAGGGGATGCACTCCTCTCTGAGGCGGGAGATCGCAGCGGACGTCTTTGCCATCTGCATGAGGCTCAACACACCCTCCTGCATTCTGGCCCCGCCGGAGGCCGAGACAATGATTAACGGCACATTCTTGTCCAGGGACCGCAAAGCCAGTCGGGTGGTCTTCTCGCCGACGACGGCCCCCATTGACCCCCCCATGCACGCAAAGTCCATTACGCCGAGGTTGACGTTCATCCTGGTGATCCGAGCATGCCCCGTCAGTGTCGCCTCATGAGAGGGGCCCCGCTTGTTCGCCTTTTCGATCCTCTCGGCGTATCCTTCGAACTGCAACGCATCAACCGATCGCAGGTCTCCGAAAAGCTCCACGAAGCTATCGGGATCGGTCAGGATTTCGACGTAACGTCGAGCTCCGATTCTGCGGTGGAAGCCGCATTCGGAACATACCTGAAGTGAACGCTCGAAGTTCTCCGTCAAATCCACGTAGCCGCAATTCTGACATTTATCCCAGGCATCCGCCGGAATCTCGGTGCGTTCCCTGATCGATTTCCGGCGCTTACGTTCTTTGCGAAACCAAGCCATCAATGCCCCTGTGTGGTGAAACTAGTGGTTCTCGCTGCATATTGAGTTCCGAAGCAAGGCAAGGCAGCAATTTCGCTGGGGCGGGCTCACCGCGCTAGCCCTGGACACTCAATGGCGGCAGATTCTCAGGCACTCGTGTGAGAGTCTTCGCAACGTGAGTTAGATGTTTGCGTACTCGGAACCTCGCGATTCCCACTCCACCCGCAGGGCAATCCCGGTGAGTATCATGCAAGTGAGGATGAACGACCCTCCGTAGGAAAAGAACGGGAGGGGAATCCCAGTGATTGGCATCAGCCCGACCGTCATTCCCACGTTCACCAACACATGCGTTGCCAACATGCCGGCGACCCCGAAAACGAAGATGCTCGAGAAGGGATCGGTTGTATTGCGAGCGATCTTGATGAGTGCGAGGACCAAACCAGCGAACAGGCTGAGAGTTATTAGAACACCGATGAAACCGAACTCCTCACCAACCACGGAATAAACGAAGTCAGTGTGCTGAGCGGGCAGGAACGCCAGGCGCTTCTGAGTGCCCGCTGTGAATCCCTCCCCGAGCACCCCCCCAGATCCGATTGCTATCTTCGACTGGATTATGTGCCAGCCAGTGGCGCGCGGATCGATCTCCGGATTCAGAAACGAGAGAAGGCGGTTTTGCTGATACGGCTCGAGCTGATGCCAGAGGCCCAATGCGCCGATGCCCATGATGACATTGACGAATAGAACGGCTATCCCCTCCACCACGTAGGGACGCACCCATAAGAGGAAGACAGCCAGAAATAAAATCCAGATACCCCATGATATCGAGGAAAAAGCGAGCAAAAGACTGATTAGCGGTGATGCAAGCAACAACAACAGGGCCGGCCGCACACCTCCCCAATAGAGAACGGCGAAAAGCGCCGTCATGAAGACGATCGCGCTACCGAGATCCGGTTGCAGCCCTACGAGAACAAAGGGCACGGCCGCAACAAAGCAGAGAGGTAACGCTTCGATGATGGTCGCCGGAGGATCGCGGCGCTCGCCAAGCATCTTCGCCAACATCAGGATCGTTGCGAGTTTCGCGAGTTCTGCAGGTTGCCCCAACCGTACCCCTGCGATAGCGAACCACGATTTGGTACCCGCCGCGGTTCCCGCGCCTACTCCCACGAAAAGAGTCAACACCAGCACGACCAAAGCCCCGCCGTAAACGAATGGAGTGGCCCACTCCAGCAACCGCGGAGACACCTGGAAGACCAACACTGCGACCACCGCTCCAATACCAATCCATACGACTTGTCTCCGCCACACATCGCTGACTGCGCTGGGTACATCTGTCTGCCCAGTGGAGTAGAGTGTGGCCAACCCCAACGCAACGAGCAGCAGCGTGACAGACAACAGACCCTTATCGAGGCGTCTCACGACCTCTTTCTTCCTCCGTGCGGCGTTCCCTCGCGCCAGGCTGCGGCAACAATGGACGAGGCTCGGGCGCGGAATCCGCCGGCAAGATGAATCGAGGCAGATCGGCCTCGGGCCCCAAAACGTGTCGTGCCATTATGCTGTTCACCAGGGGGGCAACCGTTGAACCGTGCTCACCGTGCTCGATGATCGCACCAACGACTATTACCGGATCGTCAGCCGGTGCGAACCCGATGAACCAACCGTGGTCTTCGCCATGGGGATTCTGCGCAGTACCCGTCTTGCCGGCAATCTCCAAATTCGTCACACTGGCGGCCGCTGCAGTGCCTGTTGCCACCACTTGCACGAGCGACTCTCTCAAACCGTCGAGTGCTTCTCTGTCCAGCCCCAGTGAACGGCGAGGAGTGCCGCCTCTCAACACCAGGCGTAGCTCGGGGGCACTCCCGTCCGGGTTTGCCAGCATCGAATAGAATCTCACCATGGTGCTGACGCTCTGAGAGTTTTCGCCTTGCCCGATAGCCAGATTCAGCGTTACTGCCGCCGTCCACCCCCTGGGCCCGTAGCGCCGGTCGTAGTAATCTGTTGACAACGGGAAATGAGGCGAGCGCTCGTCTGGTATATCGATCCCGGAACGTTCCGTGAAACCCATTTCCACACCGTCGTTGAGAAGGTTGTTCAGTCCGATGCGCAGACCGAGTTGATAGAAGTACACATCGCACGAGTGCTCGATAGCTTCCTTGAGGGTGAGATTCCCATGTCCCTGCTCGTACCAACATCGGAAGTACCTAATCCCAAACCGCATGCCTCCTGTGCAGGGAAGCTCCATTCTAGTGTCGAGGGTCACGAGACCACGCTTCAGTGCACTGGCCGCCGTCGCCAGTTTCCACGGGGAAGCCGGTGGGTATAGTCCGTCGGTGGCCCTGTTGAACAACGGCTGTCCCTCTGACTGCCGAATAGCCTCCCATTCATCCGGGTCCATCGCACCGACGAAGACGTTGGGATCAAACGTTGGAGACGAGTAGAGGGCCAGGACCCCGCCCGTTCGCGGGTCGGCGGCCACAACAGCGCCGCGCCACCCAGAAGGAAACTGCTCAGCCACGAACTCCTGCAGTCTGATGTCCAGGGTCGTGTTGAGAGTGTCACCCTGCACTGGCATCAAGGTCGAACCGTCTGCAATTTCGCGGACGGTGCGACCGAGAGCATCCACCTCCACGTAGCGCAATCCCTCGGTACCACGCAGCTCAGTGTTATACTGCTTCTCTAACCCGTCTCTACCCACCATCTCGCCATTGCGAGCGTTTGGGAACAGCGTAGGATCCTCCAGCTCTGCTTCACTGATCTCTCCCACGTAACCAACCACATGTGCGAGCAATCCTCGAAACGGATACCAACGCCTCGGCTCGGCCTGAATCACGATACCGGGGCTCACTATCCTCCTCTCCTCGAGCGCCGACACGAGTTCGAAAGAGGCGTCCCTGCGCACCAACGCCGGTTCGTGCGGTCTCCTCCTGTATCGCCTCACAACGGTTTCTATCAACGCTGTGTCGAGGTCGGCGACCGCGGCGATGTCGTCGAGCGTCTCCCGCACGGCATCCTCTGTGGCCCCGGTCACCGCGATCGAGAACCCAGGGATGTTATCCGCCAGGACGACGCCGTTGCGATCGGTTATCAGCCCACGCGGTGCAGGAAGTCGCACCGGTCGCAAGCGGTTTTCATCTGCCCGCAAACTGTATTGGCTGGAAGTGAGAACCTGTACTCTGAAGAACCACAACAGCAGTATAACGAAGACAATACCGACCAACGTGCTGGCTACATCAGCGCGATGCCCAACCTGGTGGCGATGGAACCAGCTCATTCACCAATACGGACGTGAAGCCAGTTACGGAACACGAGCAATACTACCACTCCCGCAATCGACGTCGTAAGAGCCAATAGAGGAGTCCAGTAGGCGAGTTGCCAGAGCAGGTCAGGTCCGCGGGCATGTCGTCCGACCAGCAGCACCAAACCATCGCGAAGCCAAACGCCGACGAAGAAAAGGGCCACATTGACATAGAGATTGTCCGCAAAAAACACCGCCTTGACCCAGGCGGCAATGTAGCCGATTACCGTGTACGCCATCGCGCCGGCTCCAAAAGCAACCGGGGAGAGGGAATCAGCCCAGATCCCGACCAGAAATCCCGCAATCGCGGCATTGCCGGGGCGGGCCCCGATAGCAAAGACCAAGAGGCCTAGCAGCAGAAAATCTGGAGCAATGCGGTCGGCACCGAGTACGGGCCTCAGCCCAAAGTGCAGTGCAACCAGTGTCAGGAACACCGCTGCCATTCTGTAACGGGAGCGGCCGGATTTCACGGGACCTCCGACTGAAACGCGGCCGACACGTCCTCATCGGTTCCGGTGAGGATGATCACATGGGAAACGGAACCAGGCTGAACGGCAGGTTGCACAACATAGGTTTTCGACCATCCCGCACTTTGCTCCGCGAGCGCACGGACCGTTCCAATTGGTATGCCGCGGGGGAACGCGCCTCCGAATCGGCTGCCTCTGCCGGAAGTGTAGATCTGCGATCCGATGGGGACGTCTTCTCTGAACGGAATCCCCCGGACCTCCATCAAAGCTGTATGCGGTCCAGCGGTACCCCTTGGCTCGATTATGCCAAACACCGTTCCATCCGCGGTCATGGCGCTGGCTCTGAAGTCGGGATGGGTCCAGGCAACGGCGACGCTCGACGCGACCCCTACGCTCCTAACCAAACCCACCAGGCCCTCAGGTGCGATGACAGGAGACATCTCGGTCACGCCCCTGTCTATGCCTGCCGAAAGCAACAGAGTGAAATCATCCAACGGAGAGACTTGATGCAGCACTTCAGCCGCGACGTGTGGCAAGGGAGTGCCTCGCGAGAGCTGCAGGAGTTCGCGAAGCTGCTCGTTCTCTTCTGAGAGCATCAAGAGCTGCAGTGCGTCCACGGCCGTGGAATCGGTTTGACTCGTCACCCGGGATACCGTAGTCAGAGCGGTCTTCATCAACTCTGCACGTTGCTGCACCCACAATACGGGAATGGAAACGAACCTGACGCCCTCCTCGATTCTCTCCTGGACGAATGTGGGCGCAACACGGGCTGCGAGCGAGAGAACGACACAGACTAGGAATGCGATCGTGTCGCGGCGTGAGGCGAAGCGCTCCGGCGCGAGCTTCACTGCCACCTATGTTGTGAGCACCGACCGGTACTTTTCTGGGTCGTCTAAAATCCGCCCAGTACCACGCACGACGCAGGTAAGCGGATCCTCATCCACCCGAATCGGCAGTGATGTCTCTTGGGAGAGGACAACATCCAGGCCGCTGATCAGCGATCCGCCACCTGCCATGACGATGCCGCGATCCACAATGTCGCTAGCAAGCTCGGGAGGAGTGATTTCCAGGGCGCGCCTGACGGCATCCACGATTTGCTGCACGGGTTCCTGTATAGCCTCCCGGATCTCGCTGGAATGCACGCGCACTACCTTGGGGATGCCGGACACTAGATCGCGCCCTTTTGCTTCCATTTCCTTGTCTTCGCCGCTCGGCGCCGCTGTACCAATCTGTATCTTGATGAGTTCTGCCGTGGGTTCGCCAATCAGCAGATTGTAGTTCTTCCTCATGAACTGGACGATGGCCTGATCGACCTCATCGCCTCCAGTCCTGATGGAGGTATCACTCACTATCCCGGAAAGGGCAATGACGGCTATCTCCGTGGTACCTCCTCCTACATCGATTACCATGTTTCCCGTCGGCGTCTCGACCGGCAAGCCCACTCCGATGGCAGCAGCCATCGGTTCTGCAACCATGTAGACCTCTTTCGCGCCCGCCGAGTGGGCACTGTCGCGCACGGCACGCCTCTCAACTTCGGTGATGCCGCTGGGCACGCATACTATCACCTTCGGCTTCACTTTGAATACATGTTTTTGGATGATCGATTCGAGGAAATACCGTAGCATCCGCTCCGTGATATCGAAATCCGCAATGACGCCATCCTTTAGTGGCCTCACCGCCAGTACCCCGTCCGGTGTCCTGCCCAGCATCCGTTTTGCCTCGAGGCCGATCCCCTTGATCTTGCCGGTACCTTGCTCGACGGCGACCACCGAAGGCTCGTTGAGCACGATTCCCTCACCACGCACATACACGAGTGTGTTCGAAGTACCGAGATCGACCGCGATCTCGTTGGCAGGTAGGAGTGTGCCTAATGTGATGTTCGGCCAGCGTATCGGCATATGGGTATGGTCAAGACGTCAAGAGAAACAACACCTGGGACGCCTCAGGCGATCTGAGGCGCCCTAACATAACTGATGCCCTAAGTTATGACAAGCTAGCTACTTAACCGTTCTGAACCGACTCAGAGAAAGGACCTCGCGTCGGTCAGCTCTATGCCGAATGCTTCCGCCACCCCGGGATACACGACTTTGCCATCGATGATGTTTAGGCCAAGCAAAAGGCTCTCGTCAGCCCGGCAAGCTTCCTGCCATCCCAGCGACGCGAGACGCCGCGCATATGGGAACGTGGCATTCGTGAGCGCGAGAGTGGACGTCCGAGGCACGCCACCCGGCATGTTTGCAACACCGTAGTGCAACACACCGTCGACGAGATAAGTTGGCTCCTCGTGAGTTGTCGGCTTGATCGTCTCAATGCAACCGCCTTGATCCACTGAAACGTCCACGATGACCGACCCTGGCTTCATGAGCTTGAGATCGTCACGCTCGACGAGATTGGGAGCCTTCGCTCCAGTGATCAACACTGCGCCTATCAACAGATCGGCCAACGGCAGCATTTCGAGAATATTGAGTCTGTTCGAATAGGCGAGATTCACATTCGCAGGCATCACGTCTGAAAGGTAACGGAGCCGCTCGAGGGAGATGTCGAAAATCGTTACGCGGGCGCCCAGCCCGGCTGCCATCTTCGCGGCATTTGTTCCCACCACTCCGCCCCCGAGAATAAGGGCCTCAGCCGGCAAGACTCCGGGGACCCCACCCAACAGGAGCCCGAGTCCACCGTAATGCTTCTCGAGGTACTTAGCACCCTCTTGAACGGCCATTCTTCCCGCCACTTCACTCATCGGTGTAAGCAACGGCAACTCGCCCGAAGGAAGCTCCACGGTTTCATATGCAATCGAAACCGATCCCGTGTCCATGATGGCGCGCGTAAGTTCCTCGTCCGCAGCGTAGTGGAAATACGTAAACACCACCTGATCCTTGCGGATCCGAGGCCACTCCACCTTGATGGGCTCCTTTACCTTCACAATCATATCAGCCTGAGCCCACACGCCGTCGGCGCTGGGTACGATCTCCGCACCGACGCTGGTGTAGGCGTCGTCCGGGAAGCCGCTCCCCTCCCCCGCGCTCGTCTCGACCAGCACTTTGTGGCCGTCGCCCACCAGCGTCTCAACACCCGCCGGTACTACCGCAACTCGGTTCTCGTTCGTTTTGATCTCTTTCGGGACTCCGATAATCATGGCATTCAGGCTCTCTTCATGTGTGATTGTTGGTCGGCTGCACGCTAGGATGGACCCAGTACTGCTGTCGTCATACGATCAGGGTCAAAGAACTCCTCGCTCACGGTCATCACTTCCTCCTCCGATATCGCGTCTATTTGGGCGAGGAGCTTATCGATCGTCTTGTAAGGTTCACCGAAGAGCGCAATTGTAGCAAGTCGATACATTCGTGCTACTGGGCTCTCTAGAGACAGAGTCACTTGCCCTTTCAGTTGCTGCTTCGCTTCAGCCAACCGATGTGCGGTAAGACCGTTTGCCGCAACTTCTGTCAACTCATCTCGGATAGCTTCCAACGCCTGCTTAGAATTGGCGGGGTGGGTTCCCACGTAAACCCCAACCACACCGGATTCCTTGTAGAAGGACTGGAAGGAAGACACTGAATATGCCAGGCCGAGTTCTTCTCGAATGCGCTGGAACAAGGTGCTGGACATCCCCACTCCCAGCACCGAGTTGACCACGATCAGTGGATGGCGTCGCGGGTCGGTGAACCGAAAAGTGTCCGTCCCGATGACGATGTGTGCTTGTGCTCCGTCTCTGTGAACACGCTTCTCCTCCCCCACAGCCCTCGGCACCGATTGGACCTGCCTCGGTTTCGGGCCCGACTCAAAGCTGAACCATCCACACTTCGCAAGCAGCTTCAGGAGAAGATCGTGATCGATGTTTCCCGCCGCAGCTATTACGATGTGCCTTGGATTGTATGCATTTGAGTGAAGGTCTCGAAGATCGTCGACGCCAAGACCCTGAATGCTTTCCGCAGTACCCAGCACGGAGTATCCGTAAGGGTGCTGCGGCCACATCGTGTGCGAGTGCAACTCGAAGACGAGATCGTCGGGCGTATCGTGCACCAACCCGATTTCCTCGAGGACTACCTTGCGTTCTCGATTCAGATCGTCTTCACGGAGTAGTGGATTGCGGACGAGGTCCGTCAAAACGTCGAGCGCACGAGGTAAGTGGTCGTCCAAGACCCGTGCCTGAAAGCACGTATGATCGCGAGAGGTGTATGCGTCCAGTGCCCCGCCTCTCACTTCGAGTTCCAGTGCAATGTCGCGGGCGCTGCGTCGCTCCGTCCCCTTGAAGACCATATGCTCGAGCAGGTGCGACACCCCCATCTTCGACTGCTCCTCGTGCGCGGAAGCGCGAGCGACCCAAATCCCGACTGCCACCGACCGTACCCACGGCAGCAGCTCAGACATCACGGTCACTCCATTCTCAGCCTCCGAGCGGAACAGCCGCGCGTCGAGCTCGACGGTTCGCATCAAAGGTCGTCGGTATCTTCGTCGGGTATTTCTGCCTTCTCCAGCAAGGCTTTGCGGGACAGCCGCATTTTGCCGCGGGAGTCCACTTCGAGCAATTTGACACGCACTACGTCACCCTTCTTTACTACATCCTCGGTTCTATTGGTGCGCTCGTGCTGCAACTCCGAGATATGCAGCAAGCCCTCGACCCCAGGGAGAATCTCCACGAAGGCGCCGAACTGCGTTGTGTTCTTGACAGTGCCTTCATAGACCGTACCCACTTCGGGCTCCTGAACGATTGCGGCGATCATGTCGCGAGCTTTCTCTCCGCGCCATCCTTCGACCGCGGTTACCGTAATGACGCCGGTGTCCTCGACATTGATATCGGCGCCGGTCTCCTCCTGAATACCGCGTATGATCTTGCCTTTGGGACCGATTATGTCCCCGATACGATCAGGTTTGATCTCGAGGGTTATGATCCGCGGCGCGTGCTTCGAAAGGGTGCTGCGATGTTCCGGCAAAGTCTCCGCCATCCTTTCGAGTATGTGCAAGCGCCCTTTCCGAGCCTTGGCCAGCGCCTCACCGATGATATCCAGAGATATGCCGGTGATCTTGATGTCCATCTGGATCGCTGTCACGCCACCCTTGGTGCCGGCCACCTTGAAATCCATGTCACCGAGATGATCTTCGGTTCCCAGGATATCGGTGAGCACCGCGACTCTGTCGCCTTCCTTTATCAGGCCCATTGCCACGCCTGCACATGCCGCCCTCATTGGAACGCCTGCATCCATCAGACTTAGAGAACCGCCGCAAACCGATGCCATGGACGAGGATCCATTGGACTCCATTATG
Source organism: uncultured Gemmatimonadaceae bacterium (assembly GCA_964580055.1). Lineage (GTDB taxonomy): Bacteria > Gemmatimonadota > Gemmatimonadetes > Gemmatimonadales > GWC2-71-9 > JBDGYW01. The sequence continues at coordinate 20,196 of CAZOJI010000017.1, forward strand.
TCGGAGACCACTCTTATGGTGTACGGAAAGTCGTCGTACGAAGGCAGCAGCGCTTGCAATGCACGCTCGGCGAGGTTGCCATGCCCAACTTCCCGTCTGGACACTCCTCTAATCGGGCGGACCTCCCCCACCGAGAAGGCCGGGAAATTGTAGTGGAGCATGAAGCTCTTTGTGGTGGCATCGCGAAGGTGCACGCTCTCGATCCGCTGTTCATCCGCCACCGACCCCAGCGTTGTGCTCACCAGAGCTTGGGTCTGACCTCGCGTGAATATCGCCGTACCGTGAACCCTAGGCAGGACGCCCACTTCACAGGTGATCGGCCGCACAGTGTCAAGATCTCGGCCGTCCACCCTGTCCCCGCTCTCCAATACCTGGGCGCGCATGGTACTGTACTCGATGTCGTCGAGGACGGATCTCACGTCATCCAGGTTGTCGGGGTAAACCTCTGTGAGCTTTTCGACCGCTTCCTCGTGAACACCGGATATCGCGCGGACACGCTCGGTCTTGTCATGCAGATTCAGAGCTTCCTTCATCTTGGACTCGGCCAGTTCCCTCACCTTGGAGGTTATCTCGTCCGAGACCTCATGCTTGCTCCATTCCATCTCCGGCACACCCGCGTCACGTATGACCTCTTGCTGCATGTCCACGAGTTCCGAGATACCGGACTGGGCGAATTCGAGTGCGGCGGCAACATCGTCCTCCGGAATCTCGAGAGCGCCGCCCTCGACCATGATGATCGATTCTGATCCGCCCGCGACGACGAAGTCGACATCACTCGACTCGAGTTGCTGGAGCGTCGGGTTCATGACCCAATCTCCATCCACTCTACCCACGCGCACTCCTGCCACCGGGCCGCCCCACGGAGCTTTCGAAACCCCCAACGCCAGCGACGCTGCCGTCAGCCCCAGGACGTCGGCGTCGTTTTCCTGATCGGCCGACAGCACGTAGACGAAGATCTGGACCTCGTTCTTGAAGCCCTTGGGAAACAACGGACGTATCGCTCGATCGATCAACCTAGCCGCGAGGATCTCGTCCTGAGCGGGGCGCCCCTCACGTTTGAAGAAACCACCCGGAATCCGCCCTGCCGCGTAAGCTTTTTCACGATACTCCACGATCATCGGGAAGAAATCGAGATGGGTTTCCTTGTCAGCGATCAAGACGGCAGCGAGCACTGTCGTCTCGCCTTGCTGGACGACGGCGCAGCCAGCGGCCTGCCTGGCCAAGCGCCCCGTCTCCATCCGGTAGTCGCGCCCGGCAAACAGACGTTCTACTGTTTTCATCATGGTATTCCCTGCGTGAGCACTCTGAAATGAAAAGAAGCGCCCGAAGTGCTCAACTCAGACGCCTCATGCCCACGCCCGGCCGCTAATGGCGGAGTCCAAGCTCCGCGATGAGCTGACGATAGCCTTCCAGGTCGGTCCGCTTGAGGTAATCCAACAGGCGGCGACGCTTGCTGACCATTGTCAGCAGACCACGCCGCCCGTGGTAATCCTTTTTGTGTGTGCGGAAATGGTCCGTCAGTACATTGATTCGTTCGCTCAAAACCGCTATTTGTACTCGAGCGGACCCCGTATCTTTGGGGTGTTGCTGGTACTTCTGGACCACAGATTGCTTGTCAAAGCTCATGAAAGATGTATCCTCACAGGGCGCAGGCACGGATACGCTACCCAGTTCCGTGATTTTTCTTAGCTTGCAAATGTACCAATCACCAAATGTGATGTAAAGGCTAGCGATGGGTATCACCGCACACGATCTCAAGGGACACCGGGTAGGACCGTTCACCGTAGAAGAGCTTATCGGCGAAGGCGGCTTTGCATGGGTGTTCGCCTCCAGACGCGACGACAGTTCCCGCGTTGCTCTGAAGATCCTCAAGCCACGTTATTCAGGGGATTCAGAGTTCGAGGCGAGGTTCCGCAATGAATACTCCTTTGCATCGGAGCTCACGCATCCCAACGTCGTGCGGATTCTTGATGTGGGAAAGGTAGACGGCCTGACCTATTTCTCTATGGACCTCTACCTCAATTCGGTGGCCTCTCTGATTGCCAGAGCACCGCAAATCCCGGAGTCGACACTGCTGAGCATAGCCACCGACGTGACGGCCGGACTCGCGTTCGCACACGAAAGAGGCATTGTCCACAGAGACATAAAACCCGACAACATCCTGCTGAAGCAAGATGGCACGGCGGTCATTTCGGACTTCGGCATTGCGAAGGCTGTTTCCGGATATGCAACGGCCACCGGAGTCAACATGACGATCGGCACGCCGCAGTACATCTCGCCCGAACAAGCGCAGGGGCGCAAGCTCGACGGCCGCAGTGATCTCTATTCTCTTGGTGTCACGCTTTACAAAGCCGCGACGGGCGAGGCCCCGTTTCGATCGACGGACTGGTTCGAGCTAGCACGCATGCACGTTGAGGATACGCCAAGATCGCCGCGCAGCAGACGGCCGGATCTCTCGAAGCGATTCGAACGGATAATCCTGCGGTGCCTGGCAAAGCACCCAAACGATCGTTACGTCTCCTCCGTCGAGCTCCTGGACGACCTCCGCCACATTGCTGACTCGAGCAGAGCTACCAGCGCCTTCGGAGCAGCGCCGACGCCCACCGCAGAACTCGAGGCGAAGCCGCGCCAGGACAAGCGGAACGTGTGGGCCAGATATCTCGTAGCGATTCTACTGATTGCCATCGTCGCCGCCGTAGTAGTTGTATTGGGTCGGTGATCGCTACAACTGGCAACGCCAAACATTGCTCAGATACCGAAGACTCTGAGCAGGTCGTTCGCCACAGCCCAGACCATGATACCGAGCAGTAGGAAGAGCCCCACCTGTGTGAGACGGATTCGAAGCGCGAGCGACAGTGGTTTGCCGCGCACGCCTTCGAGTAGCAGCAACACCAAATGCCCGCCGTCGAGTACCGGGATAGGCAGCAGGTTCAGTATCGCCAGATTCACAGAAAGAAACGCCATGAAACTGATCAATGCGTCGATACCCAATCGGGCGAACTGACCCGAGACCTGCCCGATCAGAATTGGCCCCCCAATCTCGCGCGGCGATATATCGCGCATCACGATTCCCTTCAGGGTGAACAAGACCAGTTCCGCTTTGTTCCAGGCTTCGTTCACTCCCCACACAAGTGCGCCGCCGAGCCCGAATCTGACGCGCACTCTGGCACGGTTGATACCGATACGTCCGCGCTTCGTGACCTCTCCCGTTCCGGGGTCTTGAACGCTCTGCGCCATCGGCACCACAGCGAGATCAATCGTTGTGTCACCGCGAAGCACCGTCACTGGAAGAGTGTCTCCGGCGCTGGCTTCCACGGCACGCACCAATTCGCCCCAGGTTCTGACCGAGTCGCCTCCAGCCCGAATGAACAAGTCGTTGTCCATCACCCCGGCCTCTTCGGCAGGTTGACCGACCACGACCGAGGTGACGCGCGCCTCCAGATGCGGCCGTAGCGCCGTAGCCACGGACACGCGTGTCTCGACATCCGTCCCAGGTATGTTGAGGATCACCGGATCGCCTTCGGCGAAATCGAACCGTAGCCTCTCGGAGGAGGGATCGAGAACCGCCTCCAGCACGTCCTGCCAGTACTCGACCGTGTCCCCATTGATCCGAACGATCTTAGTTCCGTACGGGACTTCTTCCAGCGCATCTGCGGATTGCGGCAGCTCCTCCGCGTCAACACCAGCGAGCGTGGTGGTGGGGTCTACATATTGGCCGTAGGCGGCGGCGAGGCCCGCGTACGCGAAGCAGGCGAACAGAGCGTTCATGGCCACGCCGGCGGAAATGACGAGAATCCTCGCGCCTAGCGGTTTGTTCTCAAACATCCTCTCAGGGGGGTATTCCTCTTCCAGCGCACCGCCTTCCACAGCGCCCATGACCTCCTGCTCCTCCTTCGAGGCCATCTTGACGTAACCACCAAAAGGCAGCCACGCGACCCTGTACTCGGTCTCCCCCCATTTGAACGACAGCGGTGTAGCCGGACCCATACCGATCGAGAAACGGGGAACGGCAATTCCAACAGCCTTCGCCGCTATGAAGTGGCCAAGCTCGTGCACGAATATCAGCACGCCAAGTACGAGAATAAACGCGCCTATGGTCAGGAGCATGCCGCCTCCGATTCCACACGCGCCCAACGGTCCACATCGATCACGGTCTTGAGATCGCTGGCGGGCGTCCCGTCGTGGCGTTGAAGCACTGTGTCGATCACCAACGGTATTCTGCCAAACACAATTCTACCTTCGAGAAAAGCGCCAACAGCAACTTCGTTGGCGGCGTTGAACACTGCCGGTGCCGTACCACCCGCTCGACCCGCATCGACGCCGAGTGTGAAGGCAGTGAAGACTTCTCGGCGAATCGGCTCGAAAGTCAGGGCGCCGGCACTTACCGGATCGAAGCGGGGCACCGCTTCATCGCGCACGCGCTCGGGGTAGGTCAACGCATAGAGAATCGGGAGCTCCATGGTTGGGAATCCCACCTGAGCCAACATCGATCCATCCACGAACTCCGCGAAGGCGTGAACGATGGACTGTGGATGCACCACGACGTCGATTGCATCATACCCCAGGCCGAAGAAATAGTGCGCCTCGATCACCTCGAGCGCCTTGTTGGCCAACGTCGCGCTGTCCACCGTTATCTTGCGGCCCATGGCCCACGTTGGATGATTCAGCGCATCCGTCACCGTTGCACTCTCGATGCGTTCCTTGGCCCATTCGCGAAAGGGTCCGCCCGACGCAGTGAGAATGAGCCGAGAAAACTCCTCCGGCGGCCGCCCTGCAACACACTGAAGTACCGCGCTGTGCTCCGAGTCTATGGGAACGACCTGGCCTCCGCCGGCTTTCGCGGTGTCCAGGACCAGGTCTCCCGCCATCACCATCGTTTCCTTGTTTGCCAGCGCGACACGCTTGCCGGCCTCCAAAGCCGCAATAGTCGCCTGCAATCCCGCGGCACCCACTATCGCGTTCACAACGATGCCTACATCCGGGTGAGTGGCGGCATCGACGAGGCATTGAGGGCCGACCGAATCAACCTCAGCCCGTTTTGCGGTCCCGCTCCTCCCACCGCCGTTGACGAGGCCAATGAAACCCGCGTTCACAGCGGACGCCTGTTCAAGCAGTAGCTCTTCAGATCCGTGTGCGGTCAGTGCCACGACGCTGAACAGATCAGTTTGCCGCCGCAGAACTCTGATGGCCGCAGTGCCTATCGACCCGGTCGACCCGAGAATCGCAACACCGACACTCATGCAACGCCAAACGTCGAAAGCAGAATGACCGAAGTGGGAACCGCCCAATAAAGCGAGTCGAACCGGTCCATGACCCCGCCGTGCCCTCCGAAAAACGTGCCCGAGTCCTTTGTTCCGGCTTCGCGCTTGAACAGCGACTCTGCCACGTCACCAGCTTGCCCGACTATCGAGACCAAAAGGCCGAAAACCAAGAGCTGCCAAACAGGCAGCGATAAACCGTTTGGCCACAACGACAGTATTCCGTACACGGGAGCAGCAACCACTCCGGCCATAGTGCCGGTAACTGCGCCAGCCCACGTCTTATTCGGGCTCAGCAACGGTGTCAATTTGGGCCCGCCAATGATGGAACCGCCCACATATGCGAGTGTGTCACAGCTCCACACGGCCACGAGGGGTAGAAACACCAGCCATGTCGAAGCCCATGAAGAAAGCGGGTGACTGGGATGTCTCAACAGAATGAGCAGTGCCGGTAGAAAACCGGCGTACAGTACGGCGAACACCGTGACGGCTGCTGAGGCGAGGGGTCTATCGCTGACAGATCTCGTCCGGGACGCGATCAACATCACGAGCATCATCCAGATTGCGCCCCAGAGCCACACGGAGATTGGATCACGGGCAAGTCCACCGGGCGCGGTCAGGAATACGCAAAAAGGCGCTGCCCCCGCAGCGAGATAACCGACCTGCCGGAGCGGCCGCACGCCACCCAATTCTGCGAGCCGATAGGCTTCGCGAGTACCGGCAACACAAATCACAGCAAGCGCTCCGGCCAGAGCCCAACCACCAACGTAAACGACACCAAACGCGGCGGGTATTCCGATGACCGCCACGATAACCCGACTCGCGAGATTCGAGGACATAGACAAACTGAAGGCAAGCCGAAGATTAGTCTACGGCTGACTCAGACCTCCATGATCTCTTCTTCCTTGGAAGTTACGATCTTGTTGATTTCCTGTATGGCGTCGTCGTGCAGCTCTTGAATCTCGCCTTCGGTTCTATGCTTGTCGTCATCCGACACGTGCTCGACCTTCTTCGTGTTGGCGATCGCATCCGAGCGGGAATGGCGAACTGCGATTTTGCCTTCTTCGGCGAGCTTCCGTACCACCTTTACGAGTTCCTTGCGGCGCTCCTCGGTCAGTGGGGGCAGGGGAACCCGAATCAGATTCCCGTCATTGGATGGGTTGAGCCCGAGGTCAGCCGTCATAATGGCCTTCTCTATGGCGCCAACGAGTGATTTGTCCCAGGGTTGAACCATCAACAGTTGAGCCTCAGGAGCGCTGATAGACGCAACCTGGTTGATGGGCATCTGTTGCCCATATGCTTCAACTTTGACCGTATCGAGCAAGCTCGGCGTGGCTTTGCCACTACGAATCGTGGCGAGTTCACGCTGAGTGTTCTCAACGGCCTTTTCCATCTGTTGCTTGGCATGTTTGGTGATTTCTGGAAGCGTTTTCATTGGACCATTGTCCCGACTCGTTCTCCGCGCAGAATCCTGGCGATGACGCCGGGCTCGTTGACGTTCGTGACCACAATTGGCAAGGCGTTGTCCTTGCACAATGCAAACGCGTTCGTATCCATGATGTTCAACCCGCGGACAATCGCATCCTGAAACGTGAGCTGCGGCAGGAACTCGGCGTCTGGATCCTCGTTGGGGTCGGCAGAATAGACTCCCTTGACATTGGTAGCTTTGATTATCAACTCCGCTTCGATCTCGAGGGCGCGGAGTACGGCAGCCGTGTCTGTCGAAAAATAGGGGTTGCCAGTGCCAGCCGCAAAAATCACGATTCTCCCCTTGTTCAGGTGCCGCTGGGCGCGTCTCCTGATGTAGGGCTCGGCAATCTGCTCCATGCGGATCGCAGTCATTACCCGAGTGTCTACCTGCTTGCGCTCCAGCACGTCCTGCACCGCCAGAGCGTTCACTACCGTGGAGAGCATTCCCATGTAATCGGCAGAGACACGGTCCATGCCGTTCTGACTCGCCACTGTACCGCGCACGATGTTTCCGCCTCCGATCACCAGTCCGAGAGCGACGCCCATCCCGTGGACCGACCGGACTTCGTCGGCGAGCCTGTCAATCACCTCGAAATCAAAACCAAACTCGCGACCGCCAGCCAGTGCCTCTCCAGACAGCTTGAGCAGTACTCGCTCATAGACGAGTTCAGCCACTATTCTTCCCCGATCTCGAACCGCTGAAACCGCCGCACAACGATATTCTCGCCTACCTTTGCTGAGACATCCTTGACCAACTGCCCCACACTACGCTTGTCGTCTTTGACGAATGGCTGATCCAGAAGCACGTTCTCTTTCAGGTATTTCTGGAGCTTGCCTTCTACCATCTTTTCTCGAACCGACTCCGGCTTGCCAGATTCGGCAACCTGTGCCTCGATTATGGCTTTCTCGCGTTCGAGAAGATCGCTGGGTACCCCCTCCGCGCTTACGGCAATTGGCGACGTCGACGCTACCTGAAGCGCGAGGTCCTTCGCGAGTTCCTGGAAATCGCCGGTGCGGGCAACGAAATCCGTCTCACAGTTCACCTCGACCAGCACGCCAACCTTACCCGTGAAATGCTGGTAAGCGTAGACCAGCCCTTGGCTGACCGTTCTCCCAGCCCGCTTCTCGGCCTTTGCGATTCCTTTCTGACGCAGGAGATCGACGGCCTTGTCAACATCACCGTTGGTCTCCGTCAGTGCCTTCTTGCAATCCATCATTCCCGCGCCTGTCTTGGCCCGGAGTGAACTCACATCCTTCGCACTAACCTGATTGGACATCTGCTACATCCTGTTTGGAAATGGGTTTCCCGTTCATGTAAAAAACCGCCGCCTCGAGCTTCCTTGGAACCCGATCGGCGGCGGCGCAGACTCCGTGCCCCGAACGAGCAATAGGATCAGCTCTCGTCCTCCTTGGCCGAATCCGCAGCTGCGGCGTCTTTGGTTTCCTCCCCTTGATCACTCGGCACCTTGTTGTCCTTTTCAGAGGCTTGCGGCGGACGCTGTTCTGCCGGGGCGCTGGTTGTAGGAGCCTTCGACGAAGGCTCCTGCGCCTTTTCCGCATGCTCCGGGACTGTATCCGGCTTCAGCCGAGCCGCGATGACCTCGGGCCTGGGGCGCCTCTTGCGCCGAGGTCGCCGTCTTGTCCGAGCATCGTCGGTTTCCGCTTCACCGGAGTCCGTGCTGTAAGTCGTATACGCGTCGGTGTCGATCGCAGTATCTCTGGCCGGTACCTGTGATCGCGCTTCCGCGATCACGTCGACAAGAGCGCTGGTGATAACCGAAACCGATCTTATGGCGTCGTCGTTGCCGGGAATCGGCACTGTGATCAGATCGGGGTCGGAATTCGTATCCACGATTGCCACGACGGGGATTCCGAGCTTGTTGGCTTCTGCAATTGCGATGCGTTCCTTTCTGGAATCCACCACAAAGAGTGCCCCGGGCAGGCGACCCATGCTCTTGATGCCCTCGAGGTTGCGATTGAGCTTCACACGCTCGCGGTCAATCTGAAGCTGTTCCTTCTTGGTGAAGAAGTCGAAAGCGCCTTCTTCCTGCCCTTGTTCGAGCTCCCGCAGGCGCTGTATCTGGCGCTTGATCGTATGAAAATTCGTGAGCGTGCCGCCCAGCCATCGCTCCGTCACGAAATATGCACCACATCGCTCGGCTTCCGACCTCACAATCGCACTCAACTGACGCTTGGTGCACACAAAGAGCACGTTCTCACCCTTCAAAACGATCTCGCGCATCAGATCCTGAGCGGCACTGATTTGACGGAGAGTCTTCTGGAGATCGATCAGATATATGCCCGAACGCTCCGCGAAAATGAACGGGCGCATCTTGGGATTCCAGCGCCTGGTTTGGTGGCCGAAATGAACCCCGGCCTGAAGGAGATCCTGCATCGCGGGTAGAGTCATTTTCTTCGAATCCTTGGGTTATGCGTCCACCGCCCTCAACTCCGACTCCGATCCATTCGCTGCTCTCGGACACCCAGAATCGGATCAGGCGGTGTGAGTAGTACCTGAGCCTGCCTCTAACGTTTGGAGAACTGGAACCGCTTTCGCGCTCCCGGCCGGCCGGGTTTCTTCCGCTCGACCGCTCTCGCATCTCGGGTCAGCAGACCATGGTCGCGCAGCTTGCGACGGTGCATCTCGTCAGCCAGTACCAGGGCACGGGCTATTCCCAGCCTCATCGCCCCCGCCTGACCCGTCATCCCTCCGCCATTCACGCGTGCCATCACGTCGAAAGAGCCAAGTGTATCCGTCACCACGAAAGGTTGTTGGATATGCTGGATCAATGAACGCCTCGGGAAATAGTCACCCAGAGTCCGCCCATTCACATGCCATTTCCCTGAGCCCGGCGTAAGGTATACGCGCGCAACACTGGTCTTGCGCCGCCCAACTGCGTGCCATCTCAAATCCGGTTGTACCGCTGTCGTCATCGTATTCCTCAGCTCAAATCAACGGGTGTCGGGCTCTGCGCCTGGTGTGGATGTTCCGGCCCCGCATAAACCTTCAGTTTCTTGCGCAAGACCTGTCGTCCAAGCGTGGTCTTAGGAAGCATCCCAAACACGGCTTTTTCGATGACGCGGTCAGGGTTCTTCTCGAGAAGCTCGGCTGCCGACGTGAATCGCTCGTGACCGATGTAACCCGAGTGACGGAAGTACTGTTTCTGTACCAACTTCCTTCCCGTCAATTTCACCTTCTCGGCATTGATCACAACAACAAAATCGCCCCCGTCCATGTGAGGCGTGAATGTCGCTTTGTGCTTGCCTCGAATGAGTTGTGCAACTGTGCTGGCGAGGCGCCCCAGCACCTGCCCATCAGCGTCTACGAGATGCCAACAATTGTCCAACTCGCTCTTTTTCTGGCTATATGTCTTCATCTGTCCTGCTTGTGATTGCGCTCTTTCTCCATGCAACACAACGGTGCTGTGATGCAAAAGCATACAGTCTTTTAAGCTAATCGTGCGAATGTTTGGCGGTCAACCCTCCGCGGTCAGCTCAACGAGCGCCATACCCTTGTCCACGGGCTGGCCACCGCTCACGTGGACTGCCGTGACCTTACCGCCGAATGGTGCTGTGATCTCGTTTTCCATCTTCATCGCCTCCAGCACTACCAGGCCCGCTCCGGCTGCAACCACATCACCCTCCTCCACTTCGACTCGCAGTACGAGGCCGGGCATGGGCGCAGTCACCTTGCCAGCGGTTCCGCCCCGGTCCCCAACTCCAGTCAAACGCGCAAGCCTGACAGCGCGCTCGTCATCGACGCGGAGCAAATGCGTTTCCCCACCCGCGGAAACGTCCCAACCATCAGGCCCGCCCGCCATGGCGTATGTGCGCGAACTGCCGTCCAACACGAGTCCATGGAGCGGTGTGAGCGGCACTTCGATCAACTTGGCCGAGACCGGCCGACCATTGAGTTCAACAGTGTCCCCATTCAACTCGACATCGAACTTCTTGTCAGCTACCGTCACAACGTACTTCACGCAGCCTCCAACAATGTCAGTGTCTCCACATGACCGGTTTGAGGAAACAGGTCATAGGCTACTATTCTATCCAACTCGAACGCGGGCATTCTTGTTAGGTCCCTGGACAGAGTCGCGGGATCACATGATATGTAGGCCAAGCGTGCACCGTTTGCTCCCTTTCCCCAACTCTGCAACCAGCTGGTCAATCTCTGCTCCAGACCGGTTCGTGGCGGGTTCACGACCACTACGTCAGGTGCAGGCAACCTAGCGAGACATTCCTCCACGCGTTCCGATATCCTGGTTATCGACGTTCCAGTGCCGCCGATGGTTGCGCCTCGATTTCGTCCCCATTCCACGGCAGCCCGGTCGGAATCGACTGTCCACACTCTGGCTCCTCGCTCGGCGAGAATCTCAGCCGTGTCCCCCACACCGCCGTAGAGATCCCATGCAACCTTGCCGTCGACCTTACCCAGGTAGTCTACCGCTGTCGCCCGTATCTCATCAGCCAGGGTGGAGTTCACCTGCTCAAAAGCGACAGCAGGGAAGCCGGCACTTGCTCCAGCGACGGCGCGCGGCGCCCCGTTCGAGGGCTTCCACCATATCGATGTATTCTCCTCCTCATCGCACGCTGACGCCAGAGGTTCAGCATCCCAGATCTCTCCGCTCGACGCCAGCACATGTCGTCCGCCGATTCGGTCCATTCTCAACACCAACGATTCCACGTCCACCGGCAACAGTTGTCTGTTGCGACTGACACAGTTCCACAGCAGCATCACCGGTTCCTGAGTCAACAGGCAATCACTCAGGTCGAATACCGCATCCGGCCTACCCAAACGCCTCAGACCGAAGCGATCACCTCTCACAGTTACCGTGATCTTGCTTCTATACCTCCACTGTCGTGGTGATGCCACGAGCTGCGGATCCGATACGTGGAACTTGCCAATTCGGCGCAAGGCGTCGCCGACGATCTTCTTCTTGGCATCTCGTTGCGCTTCGGCCGCGAGGTGTTGCAACTGGCACCCGCCGCAATCGTCGCGCGCGTAGTGGACACAGCTTGGATCCACACGGTGTGGACTCGGCTCTGTCAACTCCGAGATTCGGCCTCGGGCATAGCGAGCCCTTCGTTTTGTCACCTCTACAACCAGCACATCACCGGGAGCCGACCGTGGCACGAAGACCACCAACCCATCTTCTAGGTGACCAATCCCCTCGCCCCCAGCAGCAATTGCCTCGATAGCTACCCGCGATTTCACCGCAGTGCGCTGCGGCGCGCCGCAACGAGCCATGCACTATCGGTGGGGCGATTCTCGACTCCGGCCAACACGTATGCGGACGCACGTTTTTCGTGCTCTGCCAAAGCCGCCGCAACCGCCTTGAACCCCAGCTCAGCTTCATCGGAGTCAGGGGCAAGCACAACGTCTCCAACGCGTTCGATGTACTCGATATCGTATTCGCCGGCCAAGAAGGAAGGCTCCTTCATTACTCTACGATGAAATGGCTGTGACGTGGGCACACCTACGATTACCATCTCGTCCAGAGCGCGCCGCATGCGCCTGATGGCGCGTTCGCGTGTCTCACCCCACACTATGAGCTTGCCCAACAATGAGTCGTAGAACAAACCTATTTCATTACCTGCCTCGATGCCGCCGTCCCATCTCACGCCCGGGCCAGACGGAGCCTTGAAATAGCGTATGTGCCCCGTCGCCGGCAAGAATCCGGCGAACACATCCTCGGCGGTTATGCGACACTCGATGGAATGGCCCCGCGGGCTGAGCAAGTTACCGGAGAGTGACATTGCCTCTCCCGATGCAATCCGGAGTTGCTCGCGAACCAGGTCCACGCCATAGACCATCTCGGTAATGGGATGCTCTACCTGAAGCCTGGTGTTCATCTCGAGGAAGTAGAAGCTGCCTCCCGGTACCAAGAGGAACTCGACCGTACCGGCCCCGCGGTATCCGACGGCTTGTGCCGCCCGAACCGCGGCGTCTCCCATCTCTCGACGCAGTTCTACCTCTACAACCGGTGACGGCGACTCCTCGATCAATTTCTGATGGCGCCTCTGGACAGAACACTCGCGCTCTCCAATGTGGACCGTATTGCCGTGTGTGTCGGCGAGGACCTGTATCTCCACGTGTCGTGGGCGCTCGATGCATTTCTCGACGTAGATGGAGCCGTTGCCGAACGCAGCCTTGGCCTCGGAAGACGCCTGCTCGAAGAGCCTGACTGCTTCCGTGGCGTCCTCGCAGCGCCGCATTCCCTTCCCCCCGCCCCCAGCGGCGGCTTTGAGCAACACGGGGAAGCCGAGTCCTTCAGCCGCTGAGACGGCATCAGCCGCACTCGTGGCGGGTTCGACGGTTCCGGGTATCACCGGCACGCCTGCATCCTGCATGCGCCGTCTGGCTTCCGTCTTGTCTCCCATGGCTGCAATGGCAGGGGCAGATGGACCGATGAAAGCGAGACCGGCCTGTTCGACCGCCTCAGCGAATTCCGCGCGCTCCGCGAGAAAGCCATAACCCGGATGCACGGAATCCGCACCTGCTTTCTTTGCTGCGTCCAACAGCTTCCCGATGTCGAGATATGATTGGCTCGCCTGCGCAGGACCCAACTCAATTGCGGCATCCGCCTCAATAACGTGCGGGCTCGTTCTGTCAACCTCGGAATAGACCGCGACGGCCTCGATATCTTCCTCATGACAGCCGCGGATGATCCTTAGAGCGATTTCGCCACGGTTTGCAACGAGTACGCGTCGTACACCAGTCATACCGCACCTCCCTCGGGCGGTAGGGCGGAATTGCGGTGGGGTGGTAGAGCGGACGTCTCCACAACCGACCCGAAGACGTTCCGACTCTCCGACCTCCTATAGCGGAATATTTCCATGTTTCTTTGGAGGATTGCTGTCTCTCTTGGTCAATAGCGATTGCAGAACCGATATCAGCCTAGGTCGTGTGTCCCGCGGATCGATGACATCATCCAGGAAGCCGCGAGAAGCCGCATGGTAAGGATCAGCGAATTTCTGCCGGTATTCTTCTACCAACTGATCCAACCTCGCCTCTGGATCTTCCGCGTTCGCGATGTCTCGCCTGAACAGAATCTCCGCCGCCCCTTTCGGCCCCATGACGGCGATCTCGGCTGTGGGCCACCCAACGTTGAAATCACCTCTCACGTGCTTCGAGTTCATGACATCGTAAGCGCCGCCGTAAGCCTTGCGCGTAATCACCGTCATCTTTGGCACCGTGGCCTCGGCGTAAGCGTACAGCAGCTTCGCGCCCTCCTTGATGATTCCCCCATGTTCCTGATCTACTCCTGGTAGGAAGCCCGGCACGTCTTCGAAGGTCACGAGTGGGATGTTGAACGCGTCGCAGAATCGAATGAATCGAGCACCCTTTGCCGATGCCTTGATGTCCAGAACGCCGGCGAGTACGGCGGGCTGATTGGCGATCACACCAATTGGGTAGCCCCCTAGGCGTGCGAATCCAACAATGATGTTGGGCCCGAAATCTCGATGCACCTCGAGGAACTCGCCATCGTCGATCACACGCCGTATCACATCGTGCATGTCGTACGGCTTGTTCGGGTTCTCGGGAACGATATCGAGCAATTCCTCGTCGCGCCGGTCGGGCGGATCATCGGTCTCGAGAAATGGAGGGCTCTCCAAGTTGTTGCTCGGTATGAATCCGAGGAGCCGTCGAATGTCCTGCAGGCATTCCGCCTCGGAGTCGTGGGCAAATTGTGCGACGCCTGAAACCGAGGCATGCACGTCCGCACCACCCAACTCCTCTGTCGTCACGTTTTCGTGCGTCACCGTTTTCACGACGTGAGGGCCCGTCACGAACATGTACGAGATTCCCCTGACCATGAAAACGAAATCAGTGATCGCGGGGCTATAAACAGCACCACCGGCACAGGGCCCCAGAATGGCGCTAATCTGGGGGATGACGCCAGATACCATCGTGTTTCGTAGGAAGATGTCTGCGTATCCCCCAAGCGAAACGACGCCCTCCTGGATTCTTGCTCCTCCGGAGTCATTCAAGCCAATCAAAGGGGTCCCGTTGCGAACCGCCAAATCCATCACCTTGCAGATCTTCTCAGCGTGGGCCTCCGCGAGCGAACCACCGAACACAGTGAAGTCCTGTGCGAAGACGTAGACCTGTCGCCCGTTGATTCGTCCGTAGCCCGTCACGACGCCATCGCCGAGAGGCTTGTTGTCAGCCAACCCAAAGTCTGAGCAGCGGTGGGTGACGAAGCGGTCCAGCTCCACGAACGACCCCGGATCGAGAAGCAGATCGAGCCGCTCTCGAGCGGTCAACTTGCCCTTTTTGTGCTGTTGCTCTATCCGGGCGGCGCCGCCACCCTGCTCAGTCAGCGCGCGAAGGCGCTGGAATTCCTCGATTTTTTCTCTTGCCTTCACCGTAAACGAACCTCACCGACCGTTGGAGCAAAGGTGGAATAGGAAAGTCGCGCCTCTCATTCTGACGTTGTCTCAGGCTCTTCGTCAGTCGGCGAATCTTCGTCAGGCTGGGCGTCGCTGGCGCTGGAATCTGAAACGGCTTTGGGCTGTTCAGTCTCAGTTTCGGCACCGGAATCGTCTGCGGGTTCCTCCTCGACCGCCTTTTCTTGCGGTGGGGCAGTTCCTTCCGGCTGCGTGTCGGCGGACTCCTCCTGTTGTGGCGCTTCGTCCGCAGCGGCATGGCCTTCCGCGTCCCGGTCAATGGACTCCGCAGCTATGGTATCCTCGTCGGTACCCTCTTCCTCCTCGTCATACTCGAATTCTCTAGGCACTTCTTCTTCGGGCGGCACCTCGCCCAACTCGGTTATCGCCAGGATGATTCTGTGGTGGATCGGATCTACCTCCATCACCTTCAGCGATGCTGCTTGACCCAGTTTGATCACGCTCTCCGGCGATTTACCCTGTGGAATCGGGAGCTGCGACTCCGGTACAAAGCCCTCGAGATCGTTACCCATATCCACGACCACTCCGCCATCCTGGAACCTCACTACATGACCCTCATGCTCAGACCCTACAGGGTAGTCCTCACCGATCTTCAGCCAGGGATCTTCTTGTGCCTGTTTTAGGCCCAGAGATATCCTCTTGTTGTCCGAATCGATACTCAAGATCACGACCTCGACCGTGTCGTTCTTCTTGACTACCTCGGCGGGATGCTGGACACGTTTGGTCCACGACATGTCAGAAATGTGGATCAGGCCGTCAATTCCGGGCTCAATCTCCACGAAGGCTCCGAACGACGTGAGATTGCGGACCTTCCCAGTGATCTTGGTTCCGAGCGGGAACTTCAATGGCAGCACGAGCCACGGGTCCTGTTCGATCTGTTTCATGCCAAGGGATATCTTCTCTTCGGAGGGATCGACCTTGAGCACAACCGCTTCTATTGTCTCGCCAATTGACACGATCTTGGAAGGGTGCCGAACATTGCGAGTCCAGCTCATCTCGCTTATGTGTACGAGCCCCTCGATTCCGGGCTCGAGTTCCACGAAAGCTCCGTAATTGGTAATGCTTACCACCTTGCCCTGAACACGGGCACCGACAGGGTATTTCTCCGCAACGTTCTCCCACGGGTAATCCTGCAACTGTTTGAGCCCGAGAGAGATCCGTTCCCGTTCCCAATCGATGTCCAAGATCTTCACCTCCAATTCGCCACCCAACTCCACGATCTCGGAGGGATGCGATACGCGTCCGTAACTCATGTCGGTGATGTGCAACAGGCCATCGACACCACCCAGGTCTATGAATGCTCCGAAGTCGGTGATGTTCTTTACAATACCCTTGCGAGTCTGCCCCACTTCGATCTCCGTAATCAGATGCTCCCGCTTGGTTGCCCGATCGGCCTCGAGTATCACCCGCCGGGAGACCACGATATTACGGCGGCGTTTGTTCAGCTTGATGATCTTGAACTCGAATTCCTGCCCGAGTAACTCGTCTATGTTGGGCACGCGCCGCAGGGCAATCTGGCTTCCCGGAAGGAACGCATCCACACCCATCAGGTCCACGACCACGCCCCCCTTGATCTTCTTCTGCAGGGTACCGACCACGGGTTCGTCGTTTTCGTGCGCTTGCCTGATCCTTTCCCACACGCGCATGAAATCGGCCTTCTTCTTCGAGAGCACGACGGCTCCGTCGTCATCCTCGAGTCTCTCGAGGAACACTTCTACCTCGTCACCGGCCTGAATCGCTTCCGGGTCTTTGAATTGTTCGATCGGTACGGCGCCTTCCGATTTGAAGCCCACGTCGAGAATGACATGCGCGTCTGTCACTCTCAGAACCTTGGACTTCACGATTTCGCCTTCCACGATGCTTTGCAGAGTTCCTTCGTAAAGCTTCATCATCTCCGCGTATTCTTCGTCCGAATACTCTTCATCGTATAGGTCGGGACGGACGCGAAGCGCGGGATTGTCTTCCGATACCAACGAGGGATCTGAATCTAAGGTGTCGGCGGGGTTGGTGGTTTCCTGTGAGTCGTCAGCCATGACTTGCGATATCCAACGGTTAAGGGTTCACGTATTCTCGCCTGCCCACGGAAGGCGAATAGCCTTGTACCATAGACCTTGGCTGGTGCTGTGTCAACCTAAGTGAGTGCCACTCTGGCCAACTCGGCAATACGCTCGATCTGGGCCTCGAACGTGAGGTCAGTGGTATCGATCACAACAGCTCCGTCAGCGATAGAAAGCGGCGCGATAGCACGGGTGGAATCCGCTACATCACGCTCTGCCATTCTCTTCACAGTATCCTGGATGCTTTTTTCGTCTATCGGGCGCCCAAGCTGTCTGAGCCTTCTTCGTGCCCTTTCGAGTTCGTCAGCAGTGAGGTAGATCTTCAGAGCGGCGTCGGGAAAAACCACGCTGCCGATGTCCCTCCCGTCGAGGACCACGCCGCGCGGGTGGGAGCCGGCGGCAGCGCGGAGTACCTCGTTGACCCAGCTTCTCACCTCCGGGAGAGCAGACACCGGCGACGAGTGAGCGGTGACGCGATCGGTTCGAATCTCCTTCGAGACATCGACGCCAGCAACTTCCGGACGGTAGCCGTCCTCTGTGAACTCTAGCGTGACAGGCAACGATCTCACGAGATCGACGATCTCTTGACCGTCGAGACCCAGCTCCGCGTCCAACGCAACCATCGCAGCCGCCCGATAAAGTGCACCGCTGTCCACGTGCGAAAGGCCGAGTCTCTCAGCAAGAGCGCTTGCCGTGGTGGACTTCCCAGATCCGGACGGACCATCGATGGCAATCACTCGGCTGGTCATTTGCCGTCGCAGCCTTTAGCTGGCAAACGGTCTCCCCGCCCGTCAGTCCGGAAGGGCCCACTCTCAGCGATCATTCCTTCAATCTCTCACGCCAGCTGCTGCCGGACTTCAGCCAGGTCCTGACCCGTTTGGCATCGCCCGCCTCTATATCCGCGATGAGTCGTGTCGTCTCCGACAGCACCGCGTCGAGCGCGGTCAGTACCTTGCCCTTATTCATCAGTATGAACTCGGTCCACAGATCCGGGTTCCCTATGGCCGGCGCGGTCGCCGTCTTTGCGCCCGCTCCGTAAGTCACACCCTTGGGCCCTTTCCTCGAGAGCGTCACGGCGAGGGCCGAAGCCACGATCTGCGGTACCTGACTGGTCCAGGCGAGTTTGTCATCGTGAGCGTCCGCATCCAGCACGACCGGTTCCGCTCCTATGACTCGCTTCCAGAAATCGGCTACCTCTGCGGCAGCCACTTCGCCACCATGCAGAGGTGTCACGAAAACGAGCCTGCCTTCCAGGGTGTCAGGACTCGCCGCGTCAAACCCGGTGTGGCGCATCTCCACGAATGGATGAGAGCCTGCAAAGCGGCGTTCGATTCCCAGGGCTGCCGCAAGCTCGACCACCGGTCCCTTGACACTCGCAACGTCGGTACAATAGACGGGACGCTCTGCAATGGCCGAAGCCATCCGTTTCAAGAGCTCCATTGTCGATAGTGGTGGAAGAGCAAGAACCACGAGTTCGGACTGCTCCACCACTCGTTCGACATCCATGGCAATCTCTGAGACCGCTCCAGCCTTGACTGCGGCCACCCCGTCTTTCGGAACCGGCGAATATGCGATGATACGCCTGACTCCCGCTCTCGCGGCCCGCCATGCGACTGAACCGCCCATGGCGCCCAAACCCACGAGGCCAAGTGTTTCCGGCTTCACGACGATGTCTTGCCGCTGGGAATATCAGAGGTCACAGGGCTACCACCTTCTCACATCTTGGAGTTCGGAACATAAACGGGAAGAACGTCGATCTGCGAAGGAGTCAAGGCGATTGGGCCCGTTCAGTGCTCGACGTCACTGGACCTCAGCCCCCGTCTGCTGGGCCTGCGTTCGGCGAGCCGTATGTGAATCAGCTCGTCGTCAGCCTTTTGCACGGTGTGCTGTAACGGCTCTCCGGGCTTCCCAACCGCCCACCCCAGCGAGATCGAAACGGGGGCGGCAAGTTTGGCACGCTCCGCATACCGGCGTGCCACACTGCTAGTCGACTCGACGCCTCCTCCTTGCAATACCACAACAAACTCGTCTCCACCCGTTCTGATCACGGCATCCTCCGAGCGCGCCTCCCGTATCAGGAACTTGGCCAAGCGAATCAACACATCATCTCCCGCCGCGTGCCCATGGAGGTCGTTGTACTCCTTGAACCTGTCCACGTCGACCACAATCGCGCCGACAGGTCTGGGATTCTCGCTCAGATCCTTCTCCATTTCTTCCAAGAATCTCCGGTTGAAGCATCCGGTGAGCGGATCGCGGACGAGAAGTTTCTTGAGCTGTTCCTCAACCTCCTTGCGCCGCGTGATGTCGATCAAGATGCCGTACAACAAGGGCTCCCCGGTCACCGGATCGTTCACCCGGTAGCATGTGTCGAGCACCGTGCGGATTGTTCCGTCGGCACGGCGAATGTCGAGCTCGAAATCACGGACAGCGCCTTCGCGCTCCAGAATCGCGTGCTCCTCTTCCCACTGGACCGGACTTGCGCAAAAGTCGCGAGTCTTGTGCTGCTGCAATTCCTCGAGCGAGGCGACTCCCAGAAACTCGATCAGCGCGGGATTGGCGTCGAGCACCGTGCCATCCGGTCGCGTGATATAGATGCCCTCACTGATATTGGAGACCAACTCCCGCAAGGTGTTGGCATCCGTGAGGGGCCGAGCATCTCGCACGCGCCGGGCTTCATCCTTGTGGGACGGAGTTTGCTTCATGTTCGATCACCTGGAAGATGGAACTCAATCCGGTTCTGCATCCAATGACTTGAGTCCTTCCCGTGCGGTGGCGCGGACTTCTTTGTCACGATCCTTTTCCAGGTCTTCCAGTATGTGCCGGGCCAAGTCGCTGCCCGCCAACACAAGACCCTCGACAGCCGCACGGCGGTCACTCGTGGGACGTTGCTGAGTAAAGAGATTCCCCCGTCGACGAGCCACCTTCTCCAGGGTACGCACCGCTTCCGTCGTTCCAATACGACCCAATGCGCGGCACAGCTC
Source organism: uncultured Gemmatimonadaceae bacterium (assembly GCA_964580055.1). Classification (GTDB taxonomy): domain Bacteria; phylum Gemmatimonadota; class Gemmatimonadetes; order Gemmatimonadales; family GWC2-71-9; genus JBDGYW01. The sequence goes on from CAZOJI010000017.1 coordinate 40,374, forward strand.
TTCGCGCACTCCCAGGTCCTCTTCGCGCTCGAACTCGTTCAGTATTGGCATCACGAGCCCACCGAGTCCCGCACCCTTCAATTCCCTTGCCACGGTCAGCCGGACCTGGACATCGTCATCGCGCAGAGAACCGTGAAGATGGCGTGCAGCGGCGGGAGTGCCGATCCGGGCAAGAGCTACTGCCACCGACTTTCGCACACGACTGTCTTCGTGGTTTGCCACCTTGCCCAGCTCGGGTACGGCCTCCTCCAACCTGAGCTCGGCTACCAGATCCGCCACATTCCTCACAACATACCACTGGTGATGGTTCAGCATCGAAATCACGTTGCCGGTTCCCTCACCCAGTCTTCTCAGAGCCATCATGTAGGCCCTGCGCTCGGCGAACGTGGGCGCGCCAACGAGCAAATCGAGGAGGAGTTGAGTCGCATTGGGACCGGCGCGCCCCAAGACGGTCAGGAGGTCTTCCGCGTACAAGGGATCTAACAGCATGTTCGCTAAAGGTCTCAAGACTTCCGATCCCAGCATGCGACGCAATGCCACGCCGCAGCATATTCTCACATCTTCCTTGGGCGCCTCCTTCTCCTGGCGGATCACTGAGAGGATCGCTTCAATTGCTTCCTCGCCCTTGTTGTTATGTACCGCCTTGACGACTCCTCCGGCTAGGGCATCGAGCCCTGCGGTGAGTTGCGGACCGGCCTTGAGACCACGCAAACGTTTTGCTGCAACTCCCAGCGAAACCCGCTCAGCTCTTATCTGTTCGATCAATTCTTCAATCGAGGGGGTTGGAACTGCCGAGGCGACTGTTGGCGCGCCCTGATCCGGTGCGGGTCGTTCGACCTGAACCTTTTGCTCCGTCTTCTGAACCCCGGGGATTGCCATTGCGTCGGTCACGCGCTGCGACCGTTCCTGATCGGCGCTCGCCTCCTCATCCGGACCGAGAACATGTATCCGGCGAACACCCTCCCGTGCGAGCCGCTGTCCTACGCCATCGCCTTGTTCGTATTCACCTGCCTTGACCGCTAGGGCTCTCAGAAGCTCAGCAAGCGACTTCGCCGAAACGCCCTGCGCGATCTGGATTTCCGATATGCCGTGGGAGTGCATCTGCGTTACCAGCAGCGGCATGGGGGGAGTGTCGGCCGCGACCACAACGCCCTCGACCGAAAGTTCCGGTCCCTTGAGCCGCACGGTCCAACTCCGCCGCGTGGTCATCTCCGCGAAGGAGCGCAACACCTCCTTCGATTCGTCGATTCCGCCGGGTTTGGAACGCAGCAATTCCACCATCCTGGCCATCAGCAGGATGAGCCTCTGTCCGTCTGTCATAGGGGTAACATACCGTTGGCGCCGGAGGGCGGCAAACAGCGGTCGTTCAGCAACCTGAGGCCGGGGGTCAGGGTCAGTCGATTATGTCCCATTCAGCCTGGTAGCGATCGAGGAGATCGCGGCTGCGGGCATCGAGCTGATGTTGCCTGTGCGGAACATCGAGAGGTTTTCCTGAGCCACATAGCGAGGTTGAGAAATAGCGTTGGCCGGTGTCGTTCACCAGGACCACGACCGAACCAACGTCGGGTCGCGCTGCCACGAGCTTCTTCGCTGCGGCAACGTTGCAGCCGGAAGATATGCCGCAGAATATGCCCTCTTCACGAGCCAGTCTCCTCGCCATTTCTATGCTGTCAGCAGTGCTAACGGTAATGACTCCGGTCAGCTCCTGCACGTCGAGATTCCCGGGAACGAAGCCGTCGCCGACACCTTCGATCCCATGAGGTCCCCACCGGCGTTGCGAGAGGATAGGGCACTCCGCGGGCTCCACCGCGTAAAGGCGCACGTGCGGCGCCCGCTCTCGGAGAAACCGTCCCGCCCCGGTAAGTGAACCGCCGGATCCCTGCGAGGCAACCAGAGCATCGACCTCGCCGGCGCACTGCTCCCATATCTCCGGTCCGGTAGTGCGGTAGTGAGCTTCCGAGTTCCAGGGATTGTCGAACTGAGCCGGCACCCAATAGCGTTCCGGGTCCGAATCGTAGATCTCGCGAAGCTTCTTCAGGGAGAGGTCGACATCACTCTCACCGCCCGGGGTGAACACGAGCTGTGCACCATACACCTGCATTAGCTGCTTACGTTCTTCGCTCATGCCGGAGGGCATCACGACAATACACTCATAGCCTTTGACGGCGGCAACGCACGCGCATGATGACCCAGCATTGCCGGTGGAACATTCGAGCACGACTTTCCCCGGCCGCAGGTCGCCACTTCGTTCCGCCTCTTCAAACATGAGCTGGTAGATGCGGTCCTTGAGACTGCCACTGGGCCCAAACCATTCGAGTTTCACGAGAATCTCAGCTTCGAGGTCTTCCGTAACGCGACTCAATCGAACCATCGGAGTACGTCCGATCGCATCCAGGACGTTGTCGAGGGACCTCGAGTACGCCGACCAGGCTATGGCGTTGTCCCCTCTCTCTTTCAATCCTCACCTCCTACAACTCTGTTTCACCGTGATCGCCGCCAGAATCCCGAAGACCTCACCTGTCTCCAGGAAAGCAATCCCGCCGCATCGCTCCTTGGGGCCGGAGGTCCATCGATCACTTGGCACACCATGGTTGCGGTTGTTCGTCTGGTGCCTCTTTATACTGTGCGGCCCGAAGGCACGCAAGCCGGCTTGTAACGGGACTCTATCGAAACCGGAGGGAGACAGGTGAGGAATCCCAACTTCTTTCAGAGGTACTTGCTGCCAGGGTTCGTGTTTCAGTCCGTCGTGATTGCCGGCGGCTACGGTACCGGGCGGGAACTCGTGGAGTTCTTCCTCACCAAGGGGCCGCTCGGAGGCCTCCTTGCTATGCTGGTGGTGTCTACGGCGATTTGGAGCGCAGTCTGTGCGTGCAGCTTTGAGTTTGCTCGCGCGTTCAGGTCCTACGACTATCGCAGCTTCTTCCGACAGCTCTTGGGGTGGGCGTGGCCGTCGTTCGAGATCTGCTATTTCGCTCTGGTACTGATAATCCTCGCGGTGATAGCAGCGGCTGCCGGCTCGATACTGGAGGAGACCTTTGGACTGCACTATTCCGTCGGCGTAATAGGCATGATGGCTGGTGTCGGCTACCTGGTTTTTCGCGGGAGCGGCACAATAGAGAAGTTCCTGGCCGGCTGGTCGTTCCTGTTGTACGGCATCTACGTCATCTTCTTCGTCTTGGCCATCACGATGTTCGGCGGGGACACCCTATCCGCCATCGCATCAGGCGAGCGTACCGGCTCATGGCCCATCGGCGGAGTCGAGTATGCGGCCTACAATCTCGCCGTCATTCCGGCAGTGTTGTTCTGCACTCGGCACATGCGGTCGAGGAAGGAGGCGGTCACGGCTGGGCTGCTTGCGGGGCCGATCGCGATAGTCCCCGGTCTCCTCTTCTACATGACGATGGTGGGCCATTACCCGGAGATACTCGAGCAAACGGTTCCCGCCAACTACATGTTGGAGTCGATCGGCTCGCGGGCATTTCAGCTCGTCTTTCAAATAGTGCTGTTTGGCACATTGGTGGAAACGGGCACCGGCCTGATTCACGCGGTAAATGAGCGCATAGCAAGGGTTTACGCTGAGAAGGGCGCGTCGATGCCGGCTCTGATGAGACCAGTCACAGCCTTGATACTACTCGTCACCGGAGCACTATTAGCGCAGTTCGGCCTGGTTGGATTGATCGCGCGCGGATACGGCACCCTAACCTGGATCTTCCTGTTCATCTTCGTAATACCGGTTCTGACGTGGGGTGTATGGAAGATCCGCAAACATGGCAAAGGTACTGCTGCCGCCAGCGTCGAGACTGTATGAGCCCAGGGATTCAGAAGCAGCGATTCAACAAGAAGTGGAGGTAAACACCCAATGGCCGCAATCCGACCCTTCAGTTCTCCTGATGACTACGCCAAATGTGTGCAATTGCAGAAGCTGACCTGGGGAGAGAAATTCACCGAGCTAGTGCCACCTGTCATCCTCATGCTCACCCAAAAAGTGGGGGGCATTGCGGCCGGGGCGTTTGACGAAGGCGGGTTGATGACAGGTTTTGTGTACGGGCTCGTGGGGTTTCGTGAGGGAGAGCCATTCCATTGGTCTCACATGCTCGCGGTGAGGCCTGAGTTTGACGGGCGAGGCATCGGAAGACGGCTCAAGGAATACCAACGCGACGAACTGCTCCGAAATGGAATATCAATGGTGAGTTGGACCTTCGATCCTCTCGTGGCCAGGAATGCGCACCTCAACTTCAACAGGTTGGGCGCTGTCGCCACCGAGTACGTCACGGACATGTACGGTACGGATACCGGCAGCATTCTCCACAGCGGTCTAGGAACAGACCGATTCGTATTGCAGTGGCACCTCGCGGATGCTCAGGTGGAGCAGATACTGGCGGGGAATCAACCCAAAACCGACTCATCGGTCCTCAATGCGCCGACAGTCAATTCCGAATACCACTATCATGAAGCTGTTCCGGTCCAACCCGAGTTGCCCGACGCCCCACTTGTGCGCGTCGAGGTGCCACCCGACATCGAGCAGGTGAAAGCCGAATCCATGGATCTTGGCAGAAGGTGGCGTGAATGCACCAGACGAGCCTTTCTCTCGTATATGGACAGGGGCTATGTCATCGGGGGTTTTTACAGGGATTCGGACACCGGTCGGTGCTTCTACCACCTCAAACAGAATCGAGGGGCTGAGGAATGACCTTTCACCTCGAGCGTATCACCATGCGGGAGATCCGCATGACTCTGCGCGAACCGTTTCAGATTTCCTCTGGAAGCACGAGCACGAGGCGGATCTTGTTGCTCGAGCTCGAAGACGGCGACGGCAACACCACCTGGTCCGAGTGCGTGGCTGGGGAGTATCCGAATTATTCACCTGAGACGATCACAACATGCTGGATCGCACTAGCGGATTGGATTGCGCCCAAGGTGCTCGGAAGGGCGTTTGCGGACACATGCAGCCTCCACAAGGAGCTCGAGTCAGATATTCGCGGCCACAAAATGGCAAAAGCTGCCTTGGAGATGGGCGCATGGGCTCTCGACGCGGAACGACAGGGTGTGAGCTTATCACGTCTACTGGGAGGAACCCGGGAGTCCATCGGCACCGGGGTCTCGCTGGGTATCCAACCCGATCCGGACTCGCTCGTGCGGAAGGCCGGCGACGCGCTGTCACAGGGTTACAGAAAGATCAAGCTCAAAATCAAACCCGGCGCCGACCTGGATTACGTCGCCGCAGTACGTTCTGCTCTGGGGGAGGAAGCTCCGCTGATGGTCGATGCGAACAACGCGTATTCGCTCGCCGACATCGATCATCTGACAAGCCTCGACGAGTTCGGCTTGGTGATGATCGAGCAGCCATTGGCGTGGGACGACGTCGTGAAGCACGCCGAGTTGCAGAAGCGCTTGAAAACCCCTATCTGCCTCGACGAATCCATCACGGGGGTGGACAAGGCAGAGGACATGTTGAGCCTGAAGAGCGGCAGAATAATCAACATCAAGCCCGGGCGGGTTGGCGGCTTCTGCGAATCAAAGGCGATTCACGACATCTGCCAAGAAAACGGAGTTCCGGTATGGTGCGGAGGTATGTTGGAGAGCGGAATCGGGCGCGCATACAACGTGGCTCTGGCCTCACTGCCCAACTTCGAGATACCGGGGGACATAAGTCCTTCGGCACGCTATTGGAAACAGGACATCGTCGAGCCCGAATGGACAATGGACTCACAGGGCATGGTCGCAGTTCCGATCGATAGACCCGGTATCGGGGTGAGGGTGGTAAGGAATCGTGTGGAAGACATTACGGTGCGCGAGGAAACTCTTCGAGCCTGAACTACTTCAGCAGGGGCAAGCGGGGCCGTCCGCTCAATCGCACAGCAAGTATACTGCGCCGCGCCACAGCGCATTCACTGTGGCACGGACGTCAGATTGCTAGCGGGCTCGCGGCTTCAATCCGTGGAAACTGTCTCGAGCGCTGCGGCCCATTCCACGACTATCTCCTCGCATTTTTCCCTGTGCTCCTCGGTCACGGGAGTACCAGGTACGGAGAGTTCTTCCAGCACTGGAAGCAACCGCCGTGTCAGGGACTGGCGGGCTGATGCCTCACTAGTTGCCCAGTATCGGTTGACCAGTCCGGTGATCCTATCTCCGGCACTGCCGGCAGCTTGCGCAAACTCGTCGGGTAAGCCTCGAGCGTAATTCCGGTCCTGGACGCGGCGCCGGTCGCGCCCATCTCTCCTGTCCCGGCCGTCACGCCGATCCGAAACCTTGCGCCGTTCGTTCTCGATTCTGTCAGCCATAGTTTCTATAATTTGGATAGGGCAGCGCGTAGGTGGAAGTGGCTGCCGTTTTCAATGCAACCTGCAAAGCACCGTCTCAAAGGTCCTGGGAAGCCGGACGATTGCAAGAGGGGTGGGGAACGCGCCCGATTGGAACCGCCGAGAAGGCACCTCTAAGGCACCTTCCGTGGCTGAAACAGCAATGATCTTCATTTCGGGAAATTCCCTCCTGACATCGGCAATCAACTCGGCGTCATAGGAATGCAAGTCGTTACGCTCTGAGGCGTTGGCCTGCTCCGATGCCGAGCCACTGGGCGCGACTTGCCACCCCCCCTCGGATTCGTCCGCAATGGCTGTCCCAGCACGCTCGAGGATTCTCCTCAACGCGATACGGGCCGCAGTCAAGTCGTCTACCAGAAGGATAGTGGCCATATACCACGAGTATCGCCCCCACTGGCGGATGCTTGAGCGGTCCCGCTTCAGCTCATTTCCCTTACCCTCACCTCTATCTCGGTCTCATCTTCCAGGAGGTCAATCAGCCTGGATACGTCAGTATCTCCGCAGTGGTAGGGATACAGGATCTTCGGCCTGAACGCCTTCGCCGCATCCGCCACCATTTCAGGATTCATGGTATACGGCAGGTTCATTGGAAGGAACGCGACGTCGATTCCGGCCAGATTCTTCATTTCGGGAGTATTCTCGGTGTCGCCCGCAACGTAGATTCGCGTGTCGCCGAAGGTCAGAACGTATCCGTTCCCGACACCCTTGGGATGGTAGGGATCTCCGTTCGATCTTTGATTCACCACGTTGTACGCGGGAACGGCTTCCACTGAAACACCGGCAACCGTCCGCATGTCTCCATTTCGCATCACGGTCCCGCCGCCTTCAAGCATCTGAGCGCAGGTCTCCGTCAGCACAACGGGCGTGTTTTCCTTTCTGATCGCCTCAATGGCATCCGCATCGAGATGATCGCCGTGCTCGTGAGTGACCAGAATCAAGTCCGCATCGGGTAGCTCTTCGTAGTCCGCCACCCTGGTCCACGGATCAACATGGATCACCTTTTCCCCAATCCTGAACATGAGTGTGCCATGGCCCAGAACGGAGATCTCGAGATCACCAGCTGAAGTCGGGATGATATCCTGTTGGTGGGTGTTCTGCTCGGAAGTGCCGCAGGCAGCCAGAATCGCCGCAACGCCCATTAGCGTGACTATTCTCATGTAGCAGCTCCATTTACGTGTATCGGTTACGCGCCACCGAGGCGGTCCGCGTCCCGCTTCCTCTCCAACAAGCGCTCATGGAAATCGAGTCGCTCGTGAATGTCTCCGATCTCCACCTCGAGACGTTCAATTGCCTCGTGAAGATTGTCTTTCTTCTGGCTCCATCTATTGAAGAACTTGGCGCCCAGCCAGACGCCGCCCACCGCAGCAATGAGAGCGGGTGACACGAACGCCAGCGCTATCAGAGGACCTGGGTCCATACTCTGCTCCTGATTGGTTCCTCCAAGCTATTACTACAACCGATTGCGAGGAACCGGTGTGCCGAGCTCGGGGAGCGGCGGCAGTTTCGATGTCAGGCGGTTCCACCACCGGTCCACCGAGCAAAGCATGAGTGTTGCCTTCGACTACACACCACCAACTTCGCCGACTTCGCGGGCTAGAGCAATCAGAATCTCGTCTGAGCCCTTGGGACCGATCAGCGACAACCCCACGGGCAACCCTTTCACTTCAGCGACAGGCAAGTTGATCTGCGGCGCACCGATGGTGCTCGCAATCGTTACGAGGCTATACGTACGGTCCTGCACAGCCAGCCGGGTGGAGAGCTTCTCGTTGAGCGGATCGTCGTTGATTTGCCTCGGTCTTTGCATGGTTCAAGCTCTCTCGGAGGACGGACGGAGACTATCAGTCGGCGAGTATGTCCGCGGCCGTGAGTGCGTAGACCGCGGCGCAATCCACTATGTTCTGAACCGGCACATACTCCCGTGGCCCGTGCGACACTGAGAGTATTCCGGGGCCGTATGCAAAAGCTGGGACGCCCATGGTGGCGAAAAAGCGAATCTCCAGCAACCCCGGACACATCTCGAAGGCTGGTCTTCTACCGGTGACTAGCTCCACGTTCTTCGTCAGAGCGCGTGCCAGCTGTGAACGCTCTGAAACCCCAGCAGACTCACCTTCCTGCAACACCTCGATGTCCAGCTCGATACCCTCGTTGCGTTTGCTGTCAAGGACGTCGAAGATGAGCTGCTTCTCAGTCTCGAGATCCTCCTCGGGATTGATGCGACGATCGATCGTGAAAGAGCATTCGCCGGGCACGAGGTTGAAGTTGGTACCCCCCTCGCAACGTCCGCCCAGCATCAGAATGGATCGGCGCGCGGGGTCCGGCGCTATGTTGTATTCAGTGCAGCGGAGCTCGACCTCCCGCTTCAAACCGGTCAGCGCGCTGGCGACGATCACCATGTTGTCAAACGCGTTGACGCCCTCGTGTTGCAGGCCCACGTGCATTGGCACTCCCCTGACCGTGACGAGTAGTGAAATGGCGCCGCGGCAGGCGTTCCACACGACACCGCTGGTCGGCTCCGGCATCAACATCCCGATTCCATTCTCCCCAAGCAATCCAGCCTCGCTGAGGTATTTCGATCCCAGTATCCCACCCGTTTCTTCATCCGGCACTACCGTGAGTGCAATTGTGCCGTTGAGATCGAGACCACAAGATTGGATTGCATGCGCAGCGTAGACCATGGCAGCGAGCCCGCTCTTCATGTCCGACGAGCCACGACCAAAAAGCGCAGCGTCGTCCAGTCGAGGGGCGAACTGGTCCTCCGCGTCGGCAGGCACCACGTCGTAATGGCCGTGGAAGTAGATTCTCCTGCCTCCCGATGCGCACTGTGACTTGACCGCGAAGCGAGGGTATTCCTCCGCATCCGATGCCTTGCCGACAGTGGGAATCTCGACGATCTCAGAATCCATACCGAGAGTGGACAGCTTGTGGGCTATAAGCTCTACGCAAGGTCTGTAATTCGTTCCCGGAGGATTCTCGGTAGCGATCGCAACCAGTTCGGAAGTGAACGACGTCATGTCGTCTCTGCTGGCCCGAACGGCCTTCATGATACGGTCGCAATCCGCCTTTTTCATCGAGCCGCCTCAGTGTGGTCTCAAATTCAGCCAGAGCCGCGCCATGATTCGGCGCTGGGCCGTTAGTGCCCGATAACTTGCTGTTGGTGCCGGTTCTCCGCCAGATCCGAACCTGAAACTTCTCGAGTCCCTCATTCGTTATATCATTATCGGTACACGACATGTCGCCTACCGACGTATCGGCCAACGACTATTGGGATATGGGGTTGATATATGGGGACCACCAACTCTGCATCGTCAGGAAGACTCTCTCCTGTCGCGTTTCAGATTCTTTTGGCACTGGCGGGCAACGACCTGCACGGGTACGGCATCAAGCTCGAGGTGGAGAGACGGACGGACGGCACCATGAATCTGGGGTCCGGCACCCTTTACGAAGCCATCCAGCGTCTTGAAGCAGCCGGACACATCGCAACCTGCGACTCGCCCCTGGATGCGCCGTCAGGTGCGCGGAAGCGTCGTTACTACCGCATCGAAGACACCGGTCGTGAGGCGCTCGAGGCGGAGCTGGCTCGGATGGAAAGAATCGTGCGCTACGCAAGACGCAAGAAACTCTTGCCCCACACGCGCTGACGACAATGGGTGCAGGTCTCTTCAGGCTGCTCCTCTATCTGTATGCTCGCGCCTTTCGCGAAAGGTATGGGGACGAGTTGATGGAGTTCTTCCGAAACGAGCGGCGCAATCCCCGGTACCGCCGCCCATTGATTGGTGCAGCGGTTTTCTGGGCGAAGGCGCTGTGGGATCTTCTACGCACCGCCCGGAGGATGAGGGCGGCAGCGTCCAGCCGGAAGTCACATTCCCGAAAACAAATCGACAAACGCAGGACCGGACTCATGGATACATTCTGGCAGGACGTGCGGTATTCTGTGCGAGGCATGTTGAGGCAGCCGGCATTTTCTCTGGTCGTCATAGCCACCCTTGCACTCGGCATCGGCGCCAACACGGCGATCTTCAGCGTTTTGAAAAGCGTAGTCCTCGAGCCGCTTCCCTACCAGGATCCCGAAGGACTGGTGTTCGTCTGGGAGCAGAACTACCAGCGCGACGTCGAGACCAACGTGGTGTCACCGGCGAACTACTTCACCTGGAAGGAGCAGGCAGACGTTTTCTCCGAAATCGGGGCCGTGGCGGAGATGAGTGCTACGATCACGGGAGACTTGGCCCCCGAGCGTGTGGGGCTGGTCTACCTGTCTCCGAGTGTGTTCACGATGTTGGGAACTCGCGCGCAACTGGGCCGACTACTGTTACCGGAAGATGCACGACCGGGATACGGTCAGGTAGTCGTCATGAGTGACGGGTTCTGGAGGCGTCGTTTCGGGGCGGATCCAAGCGTGTTGGGACAAACCGTGCAGATCAATGGCTCCGGCTATGAGATCGTGGGCATTCTGCCGCCACGGTTCGATTTCGACGTTCCGATCGCCTTCAACGCCGCCGGATCCCGCGACGTATGGGTCCCGACACAATTCGATGAGAACGCACGGGCGGCGCGAGGCAGATGGATGCAGGTGCTTGCGAGGCTCCGACCGGGTGTGACTGTCGAGAATGCACAGAGGCAGATGACGGCCCTGGCCTCACGCTTGGAGCAAGAATACCGAGAGTACCAGTCCGGATGGACGGTGAACCTGGTTCCGCTCCATACCGAGATGGTCGGCGATGTGCGGACGCCGTTGTTGGTGTTGCTCGGTTCTGTGGGTTTCGTGTTGCTCATTGCGTGCGCCAACGTGGCCAATCTGCTCCTCGCGCGCGCAACCAGCCGCCAGAGAGAGATCGCCTTGCGGTCGGCGCTGGGAGCCGGGCGTGTAAGGATGATACGCCAACTGCTTACCGAGAGCTCTATTCTGGCTCTCGTAGGCGGGGCCGCGGGCCTGGTGCTGGCATACGGGGCCATACACGCGTTGGTTGCGCTGACCCCGCAGAATATTCCCAGACTCGACGAAGTAGGCATAGACCACTCGATCGTCGGCTACACCGCAGGCATTTCTCTGCTTACGGGTCTCTTGTTCGGAGCCTTGCCCGCATTCCGCATTTCCGGTGTCGACTTCACGGAAAGCCTGGTGGAAGGTGGCCAAAGAGGTGGCACGGGACTCCGGCACAATCGTCTACGCAAGGGTCTGGTGGTGGTCGAGTTCGCACTGTCGATGGTCCTGCTGGTCGGAGCGGGCCTCTTGATACGTAGTTTCGCAAAACTCCTCGATGTAGACGTGGGATTCGATATAGAGAACGTGCTGACCGCACAGGTCGAGCTTCCGGAGCAGGCCTATCCCGATCCAACGAACCGTGTTCGGCTCTTCGAGGACCTGGTTGGTCGTGTGCAAGCGCTACCGGGCGTTACGGCGGCAAGCGCCATCACATTCATGCCGCTAGGTGGCACCGGCTCAGCTACGAGTTTCTGGGCAAATGATCGTCCGATACCGGACGACGGTGAGAAGCCGGTCGCCGACATCCGCTGGGTGCACCGTGACTTCCACCAGGCACTAGGTGTTCCGTTGATAGCGGGCAGGTATTTCGGACCCGAAGACACTGAAGACGCCCCGCTCGGCGTGATAATAAACGAGACCGCCGCCAATCAGCTCTGGCCCGATCAACGTGCCGTGGGCAACACAATATCGATGCCGTGGGGAGACACGCTGGCAGCGGAAGTGATAGGTGTCGTCGGCGACGTGCGACACGACGGTCCGACGACCGAGCTTCGTCCCATGTTCTATTGGGATCACCGTCAGTTCACTGCGTTCAATCAGATGACCGTTTTTGCCCGCAGCGCAGGCGAACCCTCTCAACTCGCAACCAGCATCAGACGAGTGGTCGCCGAAATGGACTCTGAATTGCCACTCTACAATGTGCGAACATTGGATTCTTACTACTCCGAGATCCTCGCGGAAGATCGTTTCACGATGCTGGCCCTGGGACTGTTCGCACTGGTTGCGTTGTTGCTGGCGAGCATCGGGATATACGGTGTGATGTCGTACTCGGTCAATGAGCGATCTCGCGAGATCGGAATCAAGATGGCGCTGGGAGCCAACGCAAGCTCAGTGACCCTCCAGGTCATCGGGAGCGGCGCCGCTCTCACCGGGCTCGCGCTCGTTCTGGGACTAGCGGGCTCACTCGCGCTTTCGCGCTTGATGGGTGGGATGGTGTTCGGTGTCGGCACCAGTGACCCGATCACGGTTGTCACGGTTGCCCTTGTCCTCGTAGCTGTGGCTCTCGCCGCCTGCTACCTGCCAGCTCGCAGGGCAAGCCGCGTAGACCCCATGCACGTATTGAGGCAGGAGTGAACGTTTGGACTGAGCGAGCGAGCTCTGCCGCCTGGGCCAGGGGCACTCGCCGAGACCTCTGTTATCCGTTTTTGTCTTCAGCCACCCCTCGAATCAACTCGCGGAGCCTATGGACTTGCTCCTCGACGAGACGCTCGAGACGCATGATGGCCTGATCCAGCTCCGCATCCAGATCACGGTAACGCTCCCATAGCTGATCGGTCGGTCGCGAATCGTACTGGATTCCCCTTTGACTCGAGGCGGCAGTCGCGACCCACGAGAGATGACCGCGGATCTTTGGTTGGTTCGCCCATCCGCCGGGGCGCGTCTGAATCAAAGTCCCCTCGATTTCCTGCAGTTCCAGTCGCACTTGCTCGACCAGGAGCTCGATGTCACTTCCGGCCCTTTCTCCCAGAGCCGACATTGCAGAATCCACCTCGCCCCTCAGATTTCTAATGCGAGACGTCGCGTCATTGAGGCGCTCGAATGAGGCGCGCACCTGCATCAGGAAGTCGAACTGCTCTCGAAGATCAGCATCGGTGACCTCCGTGAGCCGCGGGTCTCGGAGTACCTCGAATGTCGTGGTGTCCGCCCAGTCGTTTGCGGTCACCGAAACACTATACTCTCCAGGAGCAGCGCGCGGTCCCGACATTCCCCCGCCTCGCGGCCTCGGGTAGCGCAGATCCCACACGAAACGATTCAGCCCTACGTCGGTTGGCACTGACGAGCCCGAGAACCTCCTCACCAGCGAGCCGTCGTCCTCCAGTATCTCGACAACGACAGAATCCGGCCGCCCGGCCAGCGAATAATAGACGATTGCGCCCTCCGGGGGATTCTGCCCCTTCCAACTACGCGGCAAGGTGGCTCCGAATATCCGGTCACGATCCCAATGACCAACGTTGCCGCGAGCCGAAGTTCGGTACGTCGGTCGGGGCTGGAACAGGTGCGCGCCCGCCCTGGTTACCGTTGAGCTCAAGTCTCTGAGAGGCGTTATGTCGTCGAGGATCCAGAAGGCCCGCCCTTGAGTCGCGACGACGAGATCACCGCGATGTACGAGCAGATCGGTTACCGGAGTAACAGGGAGATTGAGTTGCAGCGATTGCCAGCGATTTCCGTCATCGAACGAAACGAACAGACCGAACTCAGTACCAGCGAAAAGAAGCCCCTCCCTCTCGGGATCCTCTCTAACTGCGCGTACAGGATGGTCGCCTGGAATGCCGTTTGCTCCATCGGTGAGAGAGGTCCAATTCACGCCGTAGTCGGAGGTTCGGTAGACGTACGGCGCGAAGTCGTCGAGACGGTAGCGATACGCCGTTACGTAAGCCTTGGCCGGATCGTGCCGCGACAGATCGATGCGGTTCACAGTGCTCGGCTCAGGAAGATCTGGTGGTGTGATATCCGTCCAGGTGTCGCCGTTGTCACGTGTCAGAAACACCTTCCCGTCGTTGGATCCCGTCCAGATCTCGCCGGCTCGAATCGGCGACTCCGCAAGTGCCAGGAGCGAGGAGTATGTCTCGACTCCGGTTATGTCGTGTGTGATCGGTCCACCCGCCATCCCGAATTTGGTCGTGTCCTTGCCGGTGAGGTCCGGACTGATCACTTCCCAACTCTGCCCCTCATTTGTTGAACGATGCACATACTGGGAGCCGTGATAGAGCACGTTGGGATCGTGCGGCGACAGAACGATTGGCGCGTTCCACTGAATTCGATACCTCAGATTGGACTCCGGCATTCCGCCCTGGTTCTCGGGATAGTCACGGATCTGCCGGAATTGCTGAGTGCGATAGTCGAAGCGCGCAAGGCGACCGCCAAAGCAACCGGAATAGGCAATGTTGGGATCGTCCGGACGCACTGCGATGGGGCCCGTCTCACATCCGCCGTGCGATAGCCAGTGTTGGAAACTGATCCCCGATCCAGCCACGATATTGGGAATGGAAATCGTACTGTTGTCCTGCTGCGGACCGTATACGCGATAGGGAAATTGACTGTCGACAGTAACCGAGTAGAACTCCGCGGTCGGTTGGTTGAGTTGAATGGACCACATCTCTCCGCCATCTAAGGAGACAGTTGCGCCTCCATCGTTACCCTCGACGATCACTTCGGGCGTTATCGGGTTAATCCACATCGCGTGTTGGTCGGAGTGCGGCATAGGGATTCGGGAGAACTGCTCTCCGCCGTCCGTAGATTTGTACAGCCCGGAGTTGCCGACCCACAGCACGTCGTCGTCGGTCGGGTGCGGCCACAGGTAGTAGAAGTACCACGGCCTGGACAGGATTCCGCGGTGCGTGCTGATCTTGACCCAGGAGCTTCCAGCATCGTCGGACCGGTACAGACCGATATCGGGGGCTTCCGCCTCCACAATGGCCCAGACGCGACTCGGGTTAGCCGGCGAGATTGCCACTCCAATCTTCCCGACCAATCCCGTGGGCAATCCGTTCTCCAGTTTTTCCCAGGTGTCGCCGCCGTCGGTCGTCTTGTAGACGCCACCCTCGTGCGCACCGCTTATCATCGTCCAAGGTTTTCTCTCTCCCCGCCACATCGCGGCGTACAGCTCGTCCGGATTATCAGGGTTCATCGAGAGATCGATCGCGCCGACGCTGTCCGACAGGAACAACACCTTCTCCCAACTGTCGCCGCCGTCACGAGTTCGGAACACGCCTCGCTGGGAATTGCGGCCGAACGGATGGCCGGTTGCGGCAACGTAAACCAGGTCGGGGTCTGAAGGATGCACACGGACGCGGGCGATCTGACCGGCGTCCTCCAAGCCGATGAAGGTCCACGATTCCGCTCCGTCAGAGGACTTGTACATACCCCTGCCCGTGGAGACGTTGCCGCGGATGGCGGCAGAACCGGTTCCCACGTATATGATGTCCGGGTCGGTGTCCGCCGCGTCTATGGCTCCAATGGACCCGACTGCGAAATACCCATCCGACACGTTGTGCCAGGTTTGCCCTCCGTTGGTCGTGCGCCATACTCCGCCACCGGTCGTGCCCATGTAGAACGTATACGGGCGCTCGGCGATTCCTTCGACAGCGGTAACGCGCCCGCCGCGGTGCGGACCGATGCTGCGGAATTGAAGTGCTTGCAGCAGCGCCGGATCGTAAACCGGATCCGGGCCTGATTGTGCAAGTACATGCGAGAAGGCAGTAGTCAGCAAAAACCCGGACGCAATAATCGGAACGAACAAACGCATGGCAGACTCTTGGTTTGTGGACGGTGGTAATCTATGAAGTAAGCAACGATCTGTAAGCCCGAAACACACGCGACGGTGGTAAGACCACCGTGCTGCGCTGTCTGGCCGGCCTTCACAGCGTATGTGACGGCTTCGTCAGATTGAACGGCGAATTGTGGCAGGACGACAAAGCGGGAGTGTTTGTGCCGACACACGAACGAGGAGTCGGCTACGTGTCACAGGAAACGGACCTGTTTCCACACCTCACAGTACACGAAAACCTGCATTACGCTCAACGGCGCGCGCCGCAGAACGATCGCGCCATCAAGCGGTCGGACGCAGTGGATTGGCTGGGTCTCGACGGCCTCTTGGACCGGGACGTCTCCGGCCTCTCGGGCGGGGAGCGGCAGAGGACAGCCATTGCTCGTGCATTGTTGGTGAATCCGACACTGTTGTTGATGGATGAGCCGATCGCAGCACTCGACGAACCGGCTCGCCGGGACGTGCTTTCGTACCTAGAGCCAGTTCTTGCTCGTGTGTCACTTCCGGTCGTGTACGTGAGTCATTCGCTGACAGAGGTCACCCGACTCTCGGAGCACCTCGTATGGATCGCAGACGGCTCAATTCGTGAGGCCGAGCCGGTTCTACTCGCGCGAATCACCAAGAAATCACGCAACAAACTGAACCTGGAGCCCGGAAGTAACGTGTTTGCTCGAGTGAAGTCGGTAGCGGTGGTTGATTGACGCCGATTTTGCCTCATTCCAGCGCCAGGCTGACGGCGTCACCCAGATCCTTGAGTTCGAACGGTTTCCTGAGCACTGCGACCACAGTAGCACAATTGGGTTCCGAGCTATACACGTCGGGATAGGCGGACGCCACTACTACCTTGGTATTTGGGAACTCCGATTTCATCCGACGCATCAGTTCTATGCCACCCATCCGCGGCATTATCAAATCGATAACGGCAACGTCCACGGTATGCGTTGAAAGGGCGTCGAGAGCTTCCAGGCCGTCGCAGGCCTCGAGTACGTCAAATCCTTTTACCTGAAGGAATCTTCTGAGTACCTGACGAACCGCGTCTTCGTCGTCTACGATCAATATGGTAGCCAACCGCACGTCCGATTTGCTGGTGAAGACCTCAGTGTGACGCCTACTATATTACACGACGTACCTCGCCTGTCGAGTAATCATCCAGCAAAACAAACCATGAAGACAACTTGGTTCCAATATCGGGCGTTCCCCCAGAGAGTGGTGCGAAATTCCTGGCTCTGACCGCTTCTCAGTATCTGAAGGGCCGGTGCCAGCCCAAACAAGAGTCCGGCGAACATTCCCAGTACAACAGTGAAGCCGAGGACCCGAGCACCTACGCTCGCCACGGTGCGAAAAGGAGCTTCCAAACGCGGTTGAAGCATTGCCATCGCGTCAATCGCGGCGACTGTTAATCCCAAGCCGAGTGCTTCCGAGAGCGCGGCCAGCATCAGGCTCTCCAGCAACAACTGCCTGACAATGCGACTGCTCTCCACGTTGGGCGTGTACGGGAGAGCCTGACCGACCATCGCGAGCGGCGCCCACACCGCCGGTTTGATCACCGGCACAAGTCCGGCTCTGTCGGACGCCGGGAACGACGAATATACGAATGTCCAATATCCACCAAGGAATTTCCAATCTTCAAGGCGGTGAACCGGATCAATCCACTTGATCATTGGACATTGTTTATTGGACGTTGGATATTGGACATTCCTTCAAGCCGGCTTGGAGAGGTCAATGGTATCCCGAGACTACTCGACGCTGCTGAGGCAGTTGGAGACCGAATTCGCGGCCCGCTCGCCCAAGTCGGCGGAGTCACATGAAGAAGCTATTCGATACCTGATCGACGGCGGAAGCCACGGGCTTCGACTGTTGCAGCCGTTTTCACCCAGGATAGTGTCGGCCAAGGGTGCCTGGGTAGCCGATGAAGACGGCCACGAGATCCTCGATTTCTGGCAAGGGCACTTCGGCAACATTCTTGGCCACAACCCCGAGTTCGTGACGGAAGCGTTGGCCGAGCAGTTCAAGGAGGGCCTCGGTCTGCAGACAGGTTTCACGGACCGCCTCCAGGTGGAAGTCGCGGAACTCATCTGCACTGCCACCGGCGCGGAGCGTGTGCGCCTGACATGCACCGGTGCACTTGCAACCATGTACGCAATCATGCTTGCGAGGTCTTTCACGGGACGCAGCAAAGTGTTGAAAGTGGGGGGCGGTTGGCATGGAGCCAATCCATGGGGTTTGAAGGGAGTGGGCTATCACGATGGGTTTGACAGCGTTGAATCCGAGGGAATTCCCGATGCCGTAACAGAAGACGTTGTCGTCACCCGCTACAACGACCCAACGCGACTCACCGATGTTTTTGCTAGCGATGGCGACAACATCGCGTGCTTCATTGTCGAACCGGTAATTGGCGCCGGCGGGCGATTTCCCGCTACACGGGATTACATGTATGCGGCACGAGAGCTCACCGATAAGTACGGCACGCTGCTCATTCACGACGAGGTCGTATCGGGATACCGGTACGCTGCCAGAAATGCCGGGAGCCTCTACGGCGTGAAGCCCGATTTGATGACGCTGGGCAAGGCGATTGGCGGCGGAATGCCTGTGGCCGCTGTGGCTGGACGAAAAGACATTATGGAGCTTACCGGGAGGGATACCGGTCCGAGGGTGAAGTTCTCGGGCGGAACATACTGTGCCCATCCAGCATCCCTTCTCGCGGCCAAGCTCTACTTGGAACACGTGAGAGACCACGAAGCGGATATCTATCCGCGCATGGCGCGCATTGGTGCTGACCTGCAAGAGGGCGTCTTGGCCGCATTTCAGAGGGAGGGAGTGCAAGCTCGATTCGCCGGAGACCGCATCAAGGAGCTACCGGGTCCGATGCTGCATCCGTTGGTGTTTCCATACGATGAGCAAGCTGAGCTGACGACACCTGACGAAGTCTTGAATCCCGCTGTGTGCGACACGGCCCTGGGGCTTCGAGTGATTCAAATGGCGCTTCTCGTCGAGGACGTATTCACGGCACAGAGTCTGCCCATCGGCAGCCACACCGCCGCCCACACGGAAGAGGATGTCGCCTTCTTAGTGGAGAAATGCAGGATCGTGGCGCAACGAATCCGACCTTACCTGTGACCTCATAGCGCCTGTAGTGTTGGATTGTGCGGCAAGGATCGTCGCGCATCTTCGTCACATCCGTGGGCGCGGGCAGATTCATGCGGTTCATCTGTCGCATCCTGAATCTTTTGGCTCCCGAGCATCGTACCTGTAATCAAGACCCCAGCGACGAGAATAATCAGCGAGGTTCGGCGCGGTGGTGTCTTCCATCAGGGCAAGGTCTGGCACGCAGGCAACGGGGGAAACATAGGCCGAATTCTCTCGTAGAGTCTGTTCGCGCCGTCGCTGCAGTGTGCAGGCTCTTTGGAGCTTGCCCGGAGAACGAAGGGCCGGGGAGTGTACACCACTCCTGCCCTTCGTCCTTTTATGCCCCTATCGTCACCCTGCCCTTGCGCTCGACTGGAACCTCTAGTCGTGCCACAGACTCATGCGCAAAACGTCGTGATATGCCCCATCTATGAACACTTCGTTCCGCAGAATACCCTCGACCTTGAAGCCCAACTCTTCGTTCAATCTGATGTTTCCGATATTGGCGTTGAGAGTGTTGACGTAGATCTTCTTCAGCCCGAGTGTCTGGACGCCGTAACGTATCCACAGGGCCGATGCCTTCGTTGCGAAGCCCTTTCGCCGGTATGCCGGATCGCCGATCATCTTGCGCAACTCGGCCTTACGGTGCACGAGATCGTGGTCCAAGAATGCGACCGAGCCAATCGGCGTCGAGTCCGGCAAAGTGATTATCCCGAGGACATTCACGTCGCTGCAGGCAAGCTCCCGGATGTCTTGGCGCTCGGTTGTCAGCCGAGAAAGCAGGAAATACCGCCCGCTGGATTCCGAGAGCCACATGTCGAACAAGGGAAGATCGTTCTCGATGTCAAACTGCCTGACCACCACGCCGTCGCCGCGCAAAGGCAATTCCAATGGTCCCTCCGACGAAACGACCTGGCTGCCGTCAGACGACGATCCGGCTGAGGCAGTCGCCCCTGCGCTCTCCGCACGACCGTGCATCGCTATATCCAGCAGTAGATTGACATACCTGACATAGTCCACTTGAGCGAATCCGTACTTGGTGGCCTCCTTGTAGAAGGTCCTGGAGAGTGTCTCCAGAGTCAGGTCCGGTATCCTGCCACTGTTGTCACTCATATGGCTTCCTAGTCGCGAAAGTGAACTGCCACCCTCTATCGCTCTCGACGCGAGCGCCCTAGAGGCCGTCCGAAGAGATCCTGTGATTCGACATTAAGATACTTGCGTTTGTCACGATCGCGACCCCCAGGTCCAGCTCGTCCGTATTACATTGCGGGCTGTAATCGATGATTGGCCCGGCTCCCTGACCGGTAAGCCGGTTCTTCTACTCGAGGATGCTGATGGAAAGCGCATGCACATCGGCGGCACGAGAGAGCGGTCACCGCCAAACTCGGCGTCCGTTGAAACGTATGTTCGACGCCGTTCCGGAGCGGTATGATCTCCTGAATCGAACCCTGACCTTGCGGCTTGATGAAAGCTGGCGTAGACGGGCGGCAGCTATATGTCTGGAGCAGCCGCCATCGGCCGTTTTGGACCTTTGCTGCGGTACCGGCGATCTGGCGCTGCATATCAGCCGGCGTGCTACCACCACTCTAGAGGTAGTGGGCCTCGATTATTCGCCTTCGATGCTGGAGGTTGCGTACAGGAAGTTCAAGAGAGCTGGATTTGATCCGACGCCACGATTCGTTGAAGGAGATGCGGCGTGCATGGAGTTCCCGGATGAATATTTCGACGTCGTGGGTATTGCCTTCGGCTTTCGGAACATCACCTGGAAGAACCCGATCAAGGACGAGGCTCTATCGGAGGTGCGGAGGGTCCTGCGACCGGGCGGTAGATTTGTGATCGTAGAGACCAGTCAGCCGGAAAACCGGCTGCTGCGGATAGGCTTCCACAGCTATCTGAAGGTGGCGGTTGCCTCGGTAGGTGCGAGGTTGTCAGGAAACAAAGGCGCTTATCGATACCTCGCGGAGTCAGCCCGGCGTTTCTACGGTGCCAACGAGGTCTCTTCGATGCTCGCGGACGCCGGACTCCATACGCAGCGCGTGGAAAGACTACTGGGTGGAGCTGCCGCAATTCACGTGACTGAGAAACCTGACGGGATACCGACCGGGTAGCTCGATATGGATAATCAACCTCTGGCCGCATTTGGCGGTCCTGGCTGGTCTCCACGCACCAGCAGTCTCTCGCAGGAAATCGGTGGAATCTGGGCCGGTTACTCGGTCGCAAGCGAGTTTTCGACGCTCGAGGCCGTGCTGCTGCACCGGCCGGGGCGGGAGCTCCACGAGATATTAGACCCAAACAGAGTTCAGATGATCGCGAAGCCCCATCCAGACGAACTCGCGCGTCAACACGACGGCCTTGCTGAAGCTTATCGAGCACAAGGCGTGGCGGTCCACTACGTAGAACCTCCCACGGTCCCGCCACCCAACCAGATGTTCGTTGCGGACCTGTTGTTCACCACCACGTCCGGGGTCATCTTGGGGCGGCCCGCTTCGACTGTCCGGGCAGGTGAGGAGCGTTGGGTTGCGCGGCGCCTTGCAGACCTCGGAATACCGATCCTGCGAAGCGTTGCCGGAAACGGTACCTTCGAGGGTGCGGACGCGATGTGGCTCGATGAAGAAACCGTTCTCATCGGCAGGGGGCTGCGCACCAATCTCGAGGGCGCGCTACAAGTCGCTGACGCGTTGGATGAGATTGGAATCGTTCCGATAATCGTGGACCTCCCACAATCCGCCATGCATCTCATGGGATCGGTCCGCATAGTCGACCGCGATCTGGCATACGTGCGCTCAGGCGATCTCCCTTGGACGGCAATTGAAGCTCTTGGAAAAACCGGCTACGAGGTGAACATTCTCCCTGACAACGAGGAGATAGCGAGCCGAATGGCGCACAATTTCGTCACACTCGCGCCCAGGAAGATCCTGATGCCCGAGGGAAACCCGCTCACCGAAGGAACGCTCAACGAGGCGGGTATCACTACCGTCACCGTCAACGTCGATGAAATAACCAAGGCAGCCGGTGGCATCGGTTGTCTATCGGGGGTCCTTGCCCGCGATCGGTGAGAGTGCTCAACTGTTCTTCGCCGCAACCACTTCTTCGAGCGCCTCGAATGAAGCTCGTCATTTCGTGGCTTTCGGCACTCACAGTTGGAGATCTCCGTTTGACGTTCATCGAGAATCGCAAACAGCGCCTCAATCCAAGCGAATGGAACGTTGGCAACCATGGGAACCGATCAATCTGGGCAATCCGGAGCTGGCTCAATGAACGAAACCGATCGTCGTAACATCGAAGACCTGGCACGAAGTCACGGTGCCGAGGACTGCCGGTGGACTTCCGGCGAAAGTGTCCAGGTGCGGCAGTGGGTCCGCTTCAAGTGTATGTTCGGCTGCGACTCGTACGGCAAGAAAGGCGGTTGCCCCCCTGCAGTGCCTTCGGTGCCCGAGTGCCGAGAGCTCTTCAGGGAATTCGACGACATCCTGGTAATGCGTCTGACCGTTCAGCTCGACGATCCCGAAGATCGCAAGAAGTGGAGCAGAAAGAAGAACGCCAGGCTGCTCAAGCTGGAACAGAGGTTATTCCTGTCCGGATACCACAAGGCATTCCTACTCGAGATGGACGAATGCAGACTCTGCCAAGAGTGCAAAGCGGTCCGTACCGAGTGTCAGAACCCCAAGCTCGCAAGACCCAGCCCTGAGTCACTGGCCGTCGATGTTTTCGGAACCGTCCGAGAACTCGGTTACCCCATTGAAGTGCTGAGCAGCTACGATCAGCCGATGAACCGATATGCGTTCCTGCTCGTGCAGTAGAGCATCCCGCACAATCTCCAGTTAGCAGAACGCGAGAACCGCATAGGAAGCGCCATGGCAGACATCATATCCGACACTGACGCGCTCGAACGGATCGCCGAAGCCGCGAGAGAGCATGACAGTAAGGTGTCTCTCATTCTTCACACCTCCGAAACCGGAGGAGAACTGCAGCGTGGCCTGACGTCCGTTGCGCAGCAAGTCCACCGGGCCACCCTGGGAGCAGTAGAGTTGCGAGAGTCGGACACAGCACCGCCGCCGCTAGTGCCAGCACTCACCATCAACGAGTCTGGAAGGGATATTGTAAGGTATCACGCGGTACCCCAAGGACCAGAAGAGTGGCCGTTTCTGGAGACGCTCGCCGTTTTGGCCGGGTCCGCCGGAGACTCTGCGTCCGGACACGATCTGGGAGCAACTGACAGTCCCATCCGCATCGAGGTCTTCATCGCCGAGGGCTGCCCCAACTGCCCCCACGGGGTCCGCGCAGCGACAGAGCTGGCAGTCGCCAACGAGCCGGTCTCGGTTTCAGTAGTGGACGCGTCCGAGTTCCCAGAACATGCGTCCCGGTTTCAGGTCCGTTCAGTCCCCACGTTTGTAGTCAACGGTGAACTGACCATCATTGGCGTCTTGCCAACCGGGGAATTGACAAATCGTATAGCAGAGGCTCTCGGGCCGGATGGAGAGAACGTAGTCTTCACGTCGCTCATGAAATCGGGCCGCATCGCCGATGCGACTGCCCGACTGGTTACCGGAAAGGGGCTGAATGCCTTCGCCGAGCTGTGGAATCAAAGCACGCTCGAGGAACGCATCGGCCTGAGCTTGGTGGCACAGAACGCAGTGGGAGAGCATCGTGAGGCGCTGGACGAACTGGTGGAACTGATACTTCCGAGCCTCGAAGCGGACGATGGTGCACGGCGCGGTGACACCGCCGATCTCCTCGGAGCGATTGGAAATGAGAAAGCACGATCTCCTCTCGAGCGGCTGCTACATGACGATCACGAAGACGTGGCCGAGGCAGCCGCCGATGCGATAGAGAGCATAGATGAACGAAAGGCGGAAACGGCATCGGACACCGCCGAGCCTTGAGCCAACCCTCAGCTCACTATCGTCTCGTCCTCTCGAAACCCCAGTTGACGATGACTGTCACCGGCAGAAACCCACCTTCTTTGATAATGTTCAACAGACCGATCTGCACGCCGTTTGCTCGGTCAGCATAGTTGATGACCCCGAGCTGCAAACCGTTGATGCGGCCTGCGTAGTTGACGCTGCCAGACTGGAGGCCCTCGAACTCCCCTTCGGAGTAATTGACCAAACCATCCTGCCAACCGACCATCGACTCGACGAGGTTCACCCCTCCAAACTGGGCACCAGACATCGAACCGCTCACATGATTGACGAGCCCAAAGTCGAGACCGCTCATTGAAGAGTTGCGGCCGTAGAGGATGTTCCAGCGAACGCCGGATATGCCCTGTTCCTCGGGGTAGATCTGGATGGGTGTTACGAGCGCGATGTTGATGGGCATTTCCTGCGCCGAAGCAGATGTCACTAACGCCATCAGGGCCGCCGCTGTGAGAATCGCTCTCGCGATGGATCCAAAGTTGCCGGCCTTACTCATCCGTGGCCTCCAGTGTTATGCGGATTGATACAATCAACCAAAGGGAATATAGCCGTTGCCGGTCCGGCAAAGGGACTGAATCCCGCAGGGAGTTGAGTGTCTCGGCAATGAGCAAACCTGGGTACACCGCTCCGCAGAATCCGTAATCCAAGTCATCCATATCATCTGTAGGGAGATACTACTGGTTCCTTGATGAGTCAGCCGGAAGTGTCGGTTGCTGATCCAAGGACACGGAGTCGTAATGCATGACCTGCTGTTTCCGGAAGCCTTTGCCGCATCGGCGGGTCGAAGTACACCCTTGCTGTCGCGTTTTGCAGTTTCAAAGGCAACAAGAATGTCCTTGAGATGATACACAGAGACATCCGCTTGCAAACTGAATCCCCCGGGATTTGGCACAAACCACCCAGAAAACCCCCAACTTCAGGCTTCGAACAAGAATCAGACACACGGGCGCTAAAGTCTGGCACGTGAGTTGCGATAATGAAGGCACGCACCTGTTGAGGAGCCCGCGCCACACCTGAAACGTGAACCGAGCAGCGGAGAGCTACCTCCGGGTGAGACTGGGCCGGATTCCCCTGGGATCTCGGCCCAGTTTCTTAGCGTGCCGTTTGGTGATCGCGAAGTCGCCGCCACGGGATGGTGGCGAGCACGGCTTCAGCCTGCGTGCTGTCGACTTCGACAACCGCTCGATGGTTACC
The DNA here is from genome assembly GCA_964580055.1 of uncultured Gemmatimonadaceae bacterium. GTDB lineage: Bacteria > Gemmatimonadota > Gemmatimonadetes > Gemmatimonadales > GWC2-71-9 > JBDGYW01. The sequence continues at coordinate 65,457 of CAZOJI010000017.1, forward strand.
CCACGAACTCCCCTCGGCGCCCGCAGCGACGTGCGGCTCCGAGTTCCCCGCCTCGAACACGACGCCGTCGATGACGTTCGAGATCTCGGGTGCCTCGTAGAGCGCGTTCGAGACGTCCCCCACGCCGCATCCAGCCAGCGCCAGCATTGCCGTGGTACTAGCATAGTGAATCTTCATGAGGGTTCTCCGTGGTGAAGCGGCAGGAGCCAAACACACGGCAACGCACGAGCGCCGTCAAGTGGCGGGGAACCTTCGCTGCACTCCCATCGGAAGCCGTCTTGGCCGGTTGATTCACCGACAAACCTCCCCATCTTGTCTGCATGACTAAAGACCAATTCCAGATAGAGGTGGAGTCGCACCCCATTCTCAGACCGGCGGCATTCACTACGTACTTCCCTGCACCACTGGGAGAGTTGGAAACTTCCGGATGGGTAATGGACCTTCTGTCGCTCGACGCTGACGTGCCGCTCCAGCGCGACGAGGCAGTGCGTCTGCGAGTTCGCGACATGCTGCGCCACTGGGGACACAAGCCGGCGGGCCGGGGTAAACCCGCGGCTGAGTATCTGGTGCGCGCAGTCGGTGAAGGCGAGCTGGGAAGCATCAATGTGGCCGTCGACATCCTGAACGTCGTATCGCTGCACAGCGGGTTTTCGATCGCACTGGTAGACCTCGAATTGGCACATCCTCCTTTTCGGGTAGCTCCGGGACCGGACGAAGGGAGTTACGTCTTCAACGCGTCCGGGCAAGAGATGGCCTTGAAGGGCCTCATCTGTCTCTACGACGGCGCAGGGCCCTGCGGGAACCCGGTAAAGGATGCATTGCGAGTGAAGACTCGCCCGGAGACCACGCACACCCTCACGGTCGTGTGGGGAGCAGAGGGTTTCGAGGAACGCAGAGACAAGGCGGTTGCCTGGTACCGGGAGATGCTGGAGAAGGTGGGAGGGGAAACCAGTGTGGTGCCGGTAGTACAAATCGGCAAATAGTCGAGAGACACACGTGAAGCCACGAAACCGTGGGCGCATGTGAATCTGCGGCCCGGCCGAATCAAGAACCAGATGTTCCAACTCTCGGGCCCGACCCAACGCGGTGAGCGCCGGAATCACGAGAAGGTCGCGCTCGTCGGCCAAGACTCCATTCGTGTTAATCTGGACGACTACAGTCTCAAACTCTTCGCGCGATCGCGCTAGGGTCGGCTCAGCCGATCAACTCTGCCAGCGCGAAACGATAGCTCTCGTAGGCAGACCAGGGTATCTCCTCTCTCACGCGCCCTCCAGCGAGCGGGATGTACCGGCCCGAGTGTAGGAGGGGCGGGACGAGTTTTTCCAGCGCGCGCCTTATCACCTCCGGTGAACCGTCGCGTAGAATGCTGAGCGGGATGCCGCCTATGAGGCCGAGTTCAAGCCCGTACTCGTGCCTCAGATTGCCGTAGTCGAGTTCCGGTACTTCCGCGGCTTCGGATATCCACAACATTGATATGCCCGCCTCTATCAACATCGGGAACAGGAGGCTGGTGTTGCCATAGGTGCTGAGCAGGATGTTCTTGCAGCCGCAACTCCTTGCAGTTGCGACTATCCTCTCGTAGACAGGAATCATGAACTCCTCGAACATTTCGGGGGAGATCAGTGGGCCATCGCTGTCGGAGATCGGCTCGCTCAAGTAAATGAACTCGGGGTCCACGTCTCGCATCGTCTGCTCTAGCATGCTGGAGCAGAAATCGGCGTACATCTGCAAGCGGTCTCGCACTCTTTGCGGCTCCCTGACCGTACCGATCATCGCCTGCTCGAGCGTACGCCAGTCACCCACACCCAAGGCCTGGAAGAAACCGCGCGAAGCCCAGATGCAAGCGATGTGATCGCGGTTTTCGAGCCGCCTCACGGTTTCGTTCCAGTCTTCCGGAAAACGCCGCCGAGAGATGTCGAACGCCTTGCGGTATTCGCTCGCTGACAGCTCGAAGATCCGTCCGAAGTAACTGGAGTCGTACTTCAGATCGGGACCGGCATTCTCGTGGGGAGTGAGCCCGAACACGTCCAGATGCGACTTGTCCGGTGGCAACCCCTGCCCGTGCCACAGTTCGAGCACGTTGTCGCGCACTCCCTCCTCGAGTAGCGGCGGCCGGTCAACCGAATCGCCGCGTAAGAGGTGTCTGAATCGTTCCCGCTCGTTCACGGACCCCACTAACTCGGCCGCGCGGCCACCGGCCGGCTTCCAGGGAAGATTTCAACAGTACGGCATCTCGCCCCGTGAAATGCCCGCGCATCTCCTCGTTACCTCGATCACCTCGTTCGCTCAAGAAGGAAACCAACGTAACATGAGTGAGTTCCCGGAAGATGCGTCGACAACCGGAAAGGATACCAGGGCATACAACATCGTGAAAGACCAGAAAGGGATTACGGCGCGAAGGCCGGGCATGGCGTGGTCCCACTCGCCCCTTCCCAGCGAGAACCTATCAGGCGACAGGAATGCCGACGCACCGTAATCCCCCCAAACAATGACGCGCGAACCCGGTGCGGAGTTGCAGAACGTTCCAGAATGAAAGGGTACGGGTTTCAAACGAGCGGCGTTTCATTGGCGCGGGTCGGGCGTCGGACGGCGAGCCCAGGGTCCGTCAAGGCATCTTGGCGAGTCGACTCAAGGATCCATCTAAAGCCGCCGACAATGAAGTTGGCAGACGGAATCACGAAAGACCGGTGATCCGGAATACAACTGAAGTGGGAGCAATCCCAGGCGCACCCGAAATCTGGAGACTCCATGGCCCTCATGCGCACGAGTGACATCCACATCGGGATGGAGCTGGCTTCCGACGTTGTGGACGAGCAAGGCCGCCTGATGATACGGGAGGGCACCAACGTATCCGAAAGGGAGTTGCGGCTCCTGAAGATGTGGGGTGTCAGCGAACTGGACGTTGTCTGTGACGACGCCGAGGCGGCCGATAATTCTCCGCTCACAATGGATCCGATGCTGGTTACGGAACACGCGCCGGCGGCATGTGAGTTGTTTCGGCATGCGGATCTCACACATCCCGTGACAGCTCAATTGTTCCGCGAGTGCATAGTGCGGCTGGCCCGGCGAAACTGCCAAGGAGAGCGCAATGCCGCCTAGGATAAGCGACCTTGTAGAAGGCTGTGATTCGGTGGGATCGCTTCCGTCGGTCTATCTGCGTCTCAACGAAGTGCTGAACGATCCCTACAGCTCCAACGCCGATGTGGGTGCGGTCATCAACGACGATCCGGGGCTCACCGCCCGTCTACTCCGGTTGGTGAACTCCGCCTTCTTCGGATTCCCCTCGAGGATCGAATCGATACCACAGGCGTTGTCGCTCGTCGGCACCCAGCAGATACACGATCTCGCTCTGGCCACGTCAGTGCTGCGCATGTTCAAGGATGTGCCGGAAGACTACATCGACATGGAATCATTTTGGCGCCACAGCCTGGCGTGCGGAATATGCGCCCGCCTACTGGCGGCCCAGCGCAGGGAACCCAACGTGGAACGATTGTTCGTGGCCGGCATGCTGCACGACATTGGACGTTTGATATTGTGCATGCAGTATCCCGAGGGCATCCGCAATACGTTCGAGCTGTGCGAGGAGCAGGGCACGCTGCTTTACGAGGCAGAAAGAACCGTGGTCGGCTACGATCACGCGGCGGTGGGAAGAGCGCTTCTCTGCAAGTGGAATCTCCCGGCTGTGCTGCAGGAGGTTGTCGTGCACCACCATCAGCCGACCAAGGCTCAGCGGTTCCCCACGGAAGTCGCGATAGTGCATGTTGCCGACATTACGGCGCACGCGCTCCTGCTCGGCGACGGAGGCGAACGGTTTGTACCCCCGCTCGAACCGGCTGCCTGGGACGTGCTGCAGCCGCTGGATGTATTGCCGTTGGCGTTGCTGGACGAGATCGACCAGCAACATGGCGCCGCCGTGAAAACATTCGTGCAGCCGATAGCAGCATGACCTCCAGCAGGAAACAGGCCCTGGACCAAAAGGCCAGTACGGCGGACTGGGCGCGGTCAGCGAAGATGAATCGCTGGCTGCTGGATTGCCTCGATGCCGTGACGAATCTGCTTCGTCCGCCTGGGAGTATCCCGCATAACGGTGGACCCGATCCGGTATATGTGACCACTGCAGCGGCCATAAAACGAGTCGTGGAATTCCGGTCCCTCGGGTTCTGGATCGTGGACCAGAACACTCACGAGTTCCTCCCGGTTTATCTGGAGCCGGAGATCGACCGAGAAGATCTCCTGAGAGAATTCGAGCTGCAGATTGACGAGGGCAACTTCGCCTGGGCCATCAGGCACAACAGCCCGGTAGTAGTCCCCACGGAAACTGGCGGACGCGTACTGTTGCACGTTCTGGCAACTCAGTCGACGGTGGTTGGAATGTTCATGGGGATACCGCATCCGCGCCATTCATTCCTGCCGCAGGCCTCTCAGAAATTTTTATCCATAATGCTCTCCTACTGTGCGAGCGTGCTGGAGACCCGCGCCCTCCACGAGGAGCTGAACGAGCATACCAAGAACCTCGAACAGCTCGTTGAGCAACGGACCGTGGAGCTACGGCAGTCGATTGCGGAAGCGCAGCAGGCGAGCAAGGTCAAGGGCGAGTTCCTGGCCATGATGAGCCACGAGATCCGGACTCCACTCAACGGGGTTACCGGAATGACCGAACTGCTACTGGACACCGCCCTCAGCGACGAACAGCGCGAGTTCGTCCAGACAGTGCGTTCGTCCAGTGAAGCGCTGCTGACCATCATCAACGATATTCTCGATTTCTCGAAGATAGAAGCGAACAAGCTGTCACTCGACGAGATCGAGTTCGACTTACGGAATACGGTCGAAGAGGCACTGGAGCTGGTCGCCCCTCAAGCTTCCAGAAAGGGCCTGCAACTCACCCTGCTTGCGTCGCCTAGCATTCCTTTGCGTGCAGTCACCGACCCCGGGAGATTCCGTCAGGTACTCCTGAACCTGCTGAGCAACGCCATCAAGTTCACGGACAGAGGCGAGGTCGTAGTACGCATGCACGTGGTCAAACAGACTCGCTCTCACACACTGCTTGGCGTCGACGTGAGCGACTCGGGAATCGGGATACCTCCGGAGCGCCAGAAGCAACTGTTCCAGCCGTTCGTTCAGGTCGACTCCTCATCGAAGCGCCGTTACGGGGGTACCGGACTCGGACTCGTCATTTCCAGGCGGCTGGTGAACATGATGGGCGGCAACATAGGAGTACGCAGCGTCGAAGGCAGAGGGAGCACTTTCTGGTTCACCATTCGAGTGGCCAATTGCGAGAGCAATTCCGAAGAGGACCCGACTACGGCGATCGATTTACGAGGGACGAGAGCGCTGGTCGCAGAGTCACATCCGGCGAGCAGACAGATGTTCAAGCAGCAACTGGAGTCGTGGAACGTAGTCGTGGAAACGGCGGAGACGGCTGAGGAGGCTCTGGCCCTGCTGACTGCGAAGCCGCGCGGGAAGAACGCGTTTGGATTCGTACTGCTGGACAGAGACCTGCCCGGTATGGACGGACTCGAGCTGGCGAAAAGGCTCAGTGAGACAGCCGGGTCGCACTACCCACCGCTGGTACTGGTGACTTCAACGGGCGAGCGCGGCGATGCATCTGAAGTCCGGGCGGCCGGCTTCGCCGGATACCTGCCGAAACCCATCCGCCAGAGCACGCTGCAGCGCTGTATCCTGACCGTGCTTGGAAATGAAGGGAAAAAGGCTGAGCAGAAGGTCGCTCCCCTGGTCACGCGGCACTCCATCGCCGAAGGGAAAGCGCGGACGCGCGCCCGGGTTCTCGTGGCGGAGGACAACGTGGTGAATCAGAAGGTCGTCGTCAACATCCTCAAGAAGTTGGGATGCAGGGTGGACGTAGTGGGAAACGGCATCGAAGCCGTCGCCGCCCATGGCCGGACAACGTATGACATCGTGTTCATGGACTGCCAGATGCCGGAGATGGACGGGTACGAGGCAACGGCCGAGATCCGCCGCCATGAAGCGGCAAAAGATGGCGATGCCGAAGACTTCCGCACGCCGATCGTAGCTGTGACGGCCAATGCAATGCCAGGTGACCGCCAGAAGTGCATAGAAGCAGGGATGGATGATTACGTCGCAAAACCCTTCCGCAAGCCGGACCTCGACCGAGCCTTGAGTCGTTGGGTGGGGGGCACAGGCATAACCGAGGCACCAACATTGGAGTTTCCAAGGGCCACCGGAACCGACAACTAGAGAACGTTCAAGATCCCGCCGGTCTGTGCGTTGTGGCGAGACCGCGCATCCTGTTCAATACCGCCGCCAGCTCGAAGCACCTGAAGCCGGCCAGATCACCTGTGTACTTCGGATCGATCGCGCGGAGGCGGTTGCGGAGTAATTGTGTTGGCCTCATGGTAGTCAGGTCACTGGTGCTCAGAAGTGAGGCCTTTTGTTCACGCCCCGAAAGCAGACTCTGCAATTGGTTGTCGTCAAGAACTTGTGACCTGAGGTGCAAATTGTTGTGGGTGAGTATCGCGCCTGAATGACGGAGGAAGCCCGGAGGCAGGAAGGTTCACAGCATCCTGCCAACGGGCAACCCGGGGCACGCTAGAAGCTGGCTAGTGCGACGGCATCATCCTCTTCATCGAGGGGGATGACGTCCTCTGGTTTCGGAGAACGTGCCGCAGTTCCAGCATTACTGGTTTGCTTCGAGCTCCTGACACCAATGCTGCCTACGACATTTTCCTTTTCCTGCCCGCGTCGACTCAACCGGAAGCCACCTACCGTGGCCGCCAGCTCTTGAGCCTGACTCGAAAGCTCCTCTGCCGCGCTCGAGGACTCTTCCGCGTTGGCCGCCGCCTGTTGTACAACGGCATCCATCTGGCTCATGGCATCGTTCACCTGCTCTATGCCGCGCGCTTGTTCGGTGCTGGCGGCGGCAATCTCCGTGACTATGTTCGTCACCTTCGACACGGCTTCCACAATCTCGGTCAGATTGGAATTCACGTCATTCGATATCTGACCGCCGTGTTCGGCCAGGCTCACCGACTCTCTGATCAGTGCCTCGGTCTTCGTCGCGGCTTCCTTGGAGCGCAGGGCGAGATTTCTCACTTCCTCGGCCACGACCGCGAAGCCACGACCCGCATCTCCGGCTCGTGCCGCCTCGACCGCAGCGTTCAGCGCCAACAAGTTGGTCTGGAATGCGATCTCGTTGATGTCCTTGATGATCGCCGCGGTACCTTCGGCGGAGGTGCGGATCTGACCCATCGACTCGATCATCTGGGCCATCGATTCGCTGCCCTTGTCCGCCGAGTCTTTGGTTGATTGGGCCAATACCCTGGCCTGCTGAGTGTTGTCGGCGTTCTGTTTTGTCATGCCGGACATCTCCTCCAGACTCGAGGAGGTCTCTTCCAATGAGCTGGCTTGCTCGGATGTACCTTGCGCCACAGACTGGGAGCTGGCGGCTATCTGATTGCTTGCGGAGGCCACCTGATCCGTGGCGTCCGCCACACCGCTCAAAGCTTCCTCGAGGGTCTCGATGGTGTTGTTGACGTTGTCCTTGAATTCGGCGAACTGGCCTTGATAGTCGCCTTCAACTCTACCAGTGAGATCCCGCTGGGCGGCTGACTCGAGGACCGCCGATACGTCGTCCAACGGTGCTTCGACCGCCACGAGCACGTCGTTCAGCCCATTGAGGAACTCGGTATAAGCACCCTTTTGCCTCGAAACATCCGCTCGGTAGCTGAGAACACCTGACTGCGCACGTTCAACGATCGTCAACACCTCGGTCTTCATGGCGTTTAGGCTTGCCACCATGCGCTTCATGGAATGACCGAGCGTATCTTCGTCACTGCCAAGTGTGACTTCAACCTCAAGATCGCCATCTGCGATCTTCTCGGCCACATCGGCCTTGATCCGCTGGTTTTCGATCAGCTCCGAAAAGGCTTCGCCGATGTCCCCGATCTCGTCTCTCCTGCTGAAGTCGGTATCCTGGCGCAAATCGCCCTTCGAGATTGCGTTTGCAGCCAGCTGCAGCTTCTTGAGTGGCTTGGTGATGTTCTTAGAGACTAGGAGGATAAGAGAGACCGCAACACCGGCCAACACGAGGAGGACGATGATCATCCTGGTCACGGCGCTTGCCGTCTGCTGGGAAGCCTCCTCACTGAAGGCGGCGAGCATCTCCTGGCTCTCGTCTTCCTTAACGGCTATAGCCCGGTCGATATCATCGATGTACACGCCGGTACCGACAATCCATCCCCAGGACTCGAATCGCTTTACGAAGGAGAGCTTGGGCAGCCACTCGCTTTGGTTTACCGGACTGGGCCACTGGTAGCCCACATATCCCATGCCGTCGGGTGAAGCACGACACACTCGGGCCATCTGAGCAAACATCGGCGTATTGGTGCTGTCCGCGGTCACGACCACGCCGTCCTTCTCCAATCGCCCGACGTCCTGACCGATCAGCGCCTCATTGACGGGGTGCATTATCATGATCGGGTTGTTGCGATCGTCGGAGTTGATCCAGAAATAGCCCTTGTCCCCGTCATACCTCATCGCCCCGATCTGTCTCTTCGCCATCTCCTGAGCTTCCTCGAGAGAGATCTCGCCGGCCAAGGCACGGCGGTTGAGATCTTCCATCAAGCTGAAGGCCACGTCGGTTAGCTGTTTGAGCTCCACCTTATAGCTCTCCATGAGGTATCCTCGGAAACGCTCGATGTCCTGCGACGAATAGCTGGAAAAGCCTTCCTGAGCTTTGGCTCCTTGCCTCTCGATGCTCGATATCGCTACGTAGCCGAAGCCCAGACTCACTATCAGGAGCACTCCGAAACTGAGCCCCATTATCTTGTTAGAGATTTTGATATTGTCTAAGAACACTTTGGTCTCCTCTCCACCGTAGATTCTGCTATTCGCTGCCTCTAGAAAAGGCCTACGGGTGTGCAGCAGCGGCAGCGATTAGAATTTCAGGTAAGTCACAAATTGGATGCGGGTATTCTCCCCTGTTTCACCTTCTAAAAACGAAGTTCGTAGATGCTGCGCCTCCAACATGAGTCGGAGTGGCGGGGCGGGAGTGAACGACACGTTGGAAAACAGCCATTCGTTCCGCGACCTCATGCCCGGGACCATATCACTGTCCTTTGGGTTGTCGAGCCCGCCACCAAGAGTCATGGCCCAGGTTGGACTGAGCCGTAAAACCAGTTGCGCCCAACCGCCGTTCGACCGGACGTTGGAAACCGATTCGATGCCTCTGGTGAAACCTTGAAACACGCCGCCGAAGAAGCTATTGAGGTTCTCACCGTAGAAGCCGCTCACCGTAATGCTGGCGGCACCCTGCTCTACCACCGAGTTGGCATTGATCGAAAAGCTGGTTAGTCCGTGGGGATCGTCCGATAGATCTAGTATCCGTTCTCGACCGTAATGCCCGGAAGCGGATAACGCGACCGGACCAGCCTTGATCCAATGCCTCCACATTATCCAGGGCAGCCCAGTCCGTTCACCATCGCCCACAAAATCAAAACTCCCGTTGGCATAGTCGTCGTACTTGATGTTGCCGGCCATGGGCCTGTTGAGGCTCAGGGCAAACCTGGCAGAACCGACCTTGACAGTCCCTCTGACCTGGGGAAACCGCATCCAGAGATTGCCCTTCCCCGCTCCCACGACAAAACTGGTCGTGTTGGGAAACGGACTCGAGATCAGAGCCCAATCCTGACCGAAACGCACTTCCCAGATGTGGTTGCTGACATCTACCCAGGCATGCCTGAGCCTCATCCTTGGCTGTCGAACGGCGGTACCCGAATTCGGGAACCCGCCCGCAAAATCGGCCTCGATCAGTGCCGTGATCTTCCCGAAGTCGGCGGCCGATGAGCAATCGATCTGCACTCCGACACGAGAGTGCCGGGCGTTCATCGAAAAGACCTCCTGGCCGGCTTCCGGACTGTCACCCGGCCGCACGAACAGAAGCCAATCGCCTTGCGCAACTTCGCTGTTGTCGAAAAGGGCCTCGAACTTCACAAAACCGTAGATGCGCATCGGATACTTGCCGGTTACGGTGTTGGTCGGCTGGGAATCCTGCGCGGTAACAGGTAGAGCACCACCGAGGCACCAGATCAGGAGCAGAGCAGCCATCAACGAGTTGTTTATCCTGTTGTTCATGAGTCCTCCCGCTGTGGAGAAGTCAATCCCAGAACCTCACGCCGGCCGCTTCGGCCTTCTGCGCGGCGCTCTGCAATGCCCGGTTCTGTTCACTGGAGAGCACCTGCCCGATATCCAGCAGGAATACAACCCGCTCGCCGGATTTGCCGACGCCGAGTATGAACTCGGTGTCAACCCCATCACGCCCGAGACTGGGGGGCGGCTCGATCTGATCGGCAGGTATGTCCAGAACTTCCATCACCTGGTCCACCAGAATCCCCATCGTGATCTCGCCGCCATTGAGCGTCAGTTGCACGACGATGATCACGGTCTGATCGGTCGCCTCCACCTTTTCCATACCGAATAGCAGCCTCAGATCCGCCACAGGGATCACTTTGCCACGTAGGTTGATGACCCCTCGAATGAACTCGCTCGCGCGCGGCACGCTGGTTATGTCCATCACGCCGATAATCTCGAGGACTCGCAGGATCTGAAGTCCGTACTCCTCGTCGGCGAGCTTGAAAGTCATGTATTTGCCAGCCAACCCTGCCTCATTTCTTTGCTCTTCAGTGCCGGGGTTGGGTTCTAACGCCGTCCTTCCACTCGACATTGACTACCTCCTCTATGCTGTAGAACGTCCTGTCGCCGCACCTATCCGTTCACATGACAACATCTCATCACGATGCCATATTGCGGGCGGACGTCGCGGGCGCCGAGTATCACTCTCGGTCGATGGGGCCACGACTTTACGAGGAGATCGTTAAATCGGCTTAATGCTTTCAGAGGTCCACAACCACGGGGAGCTGAGGTGACCACGGTCTTGGTGGTCGAGGACGAACGAGAAGTCGCCGACTTCGTCGCGCAAAGTCTCCGCGAAAACGGCTGCTCGGTCGACATAGCCGCGGACGGAGAGGAGGCACTCGGCCTCGCGCAGTTCAGGGATTACGACGCCGTCATCCTCGACATGATTCTGCCCAAGAAGAACGGGCTGGAAGTGTTGTCCGAGTTACGCAACCAGGGCAAAGCGACGCCGGTTCTCATCCTGACTACTCGCGCCTCTATCGACGATCGCGTGCGAGGTCTCGACGCGGGCGCCGACGACTATTTGGCCAAACCATTCGCCCTCAACGAACTGCACGCGCGTCTCCGCGCCTTGCTGCGGCGTGGTGGCAGCCTGGCGCAGGAACACGTCGTGTGCGGTCCCTTGGAACTGGACAGGATCAAACATACCGTGAAGGCAGAGGGCAAGACACTCGAGCTGTCTCAGAGAGAGTATCAACTTCTGGAGCATTTCATGCTCAGGCCCGACGTGACCGTGCGGCGAACCGAACTGCTCGAACAGGTGTGGGGACTCTCCCTCGATCCCGGGACCAACCTCGTCGACGTCCACGTGAGCAATCTCAGGGGCAAGCTGCGCGCCGCCGGGCATGACGGTCTGATCAAGACCGTGAGAGGCGTCGGGTTTCGCTTCGAGGCACCGGAGTCGGAAGCGAGACGGCAGTAATACTGCTCAACCGTCCAAGACTTCGCGTACCCGGTTCGCGAGCAACGAGGGCGTAAACGGTTTCGCCAGAAACGTGGTGGCGGGATCGAGATCGGCAACCAAGTATGCGCTGCTGGGCGTGTAGCCGGAGATGTACAGCACCTTGAGCTTAGGTCTGTCGCTCGACATCAGCTCGGCCAACCGTACCCCGCTCATCTTGGGCAACACCATGTCCGTGATCAGCAGGTCGATGTCTTCCGTTTGGCGAGCGGCATCGAGTGCTTCAGCAGCATAGGAAGCTTCCAAGACGTTATACCCGCTCTCACGCAAAGCTGTCGCCGCGAGGTCACGCACCTCCGAATCGTCGTCAACGAGCAGTATCGTCTCGCAACCTGTGGTGCTCGGTGACGGAGGTTGTAGCCCTTCCTCCAATTCCTCGACATCGCCCTCCACCCCGGGGAAATAGACGGTGAATGTCGTTCCTACTCCCGGCTCGCTTTCGACCGAAATATGCCCGCCGCTCTGTCTCACAATGCCGTTACAGATCGCCAGGCCCAATCCCGTCCCCCTACCCCTCTCCTTGGTGGAGAAAAGGGGTTCGAAGATGCGACTCAGCAGTTCCTCCGTCATGCCCGTCCCGTTGTCGCTCACATCGATTACCGCGTAGGGGCCGGGATTCAGCCCTTCGCTCTCTGCCTCTTCCTGACCCATCCAGACTTTTCTGGTCTCTAGCTTGAGTCTGCCTCCACGCGGCATCGCGTCACGAGCGTTCACCGCGAGATTCACCAGTAGCTGCTCCACCTGGCCCGGATCCACTTTCACGAAATCCAAATCGGAACTCGGAATCGCCACCAACTCCACGTCCGCACCGATTAAGCGCCTGAGCATGCCGTCGGTTCCCAGCATCACCTGGTTGAGGTCGACCACCCTCGGTTTGAACACCTGACTGCGGCTGAAGGCAAGCAAGCGGTGAGTGAGTTCCGCGGCACGCGTCCCCGCCTTGACGATCGCGTCGACGCTGTCCCTGGACAACCCGCTCTCGTCGTGAGCCACCCCGACCAGTTCTGCGTGCCCGAGGATCAGAGTGAGCAGGTTGTTGAACTCGTGCGCTACGCCACCCGCCAGCAACCCCAGGCTCTCCATCTTCTGAGCGCGGTAGAGTCTCTCCTCACTCTCCCTCAGCGCGTCCTCCGCCTCCTTGCGCTCGGTGACGTCTCGATCCACGCCGCGAAATCCGATGAGTCGCCCGTCGGGATCGATGATTGGGACCGCGTTGCTCTCGAGGATACGGTATCCACCCTCCTTGTGGCGCCACCTGGCTATCAGATTCCTCCAGCCCCGTTTCTCAGCGACCCCGACGCGTAGCGCTTTCCCCCAGTCTCCCCGATCCTCCTCATGGATCAGTGCGAGCACCGGCGCGCCGATTACCCTTTCGACGCTGTACCCGAGGATCCGCTCCACCGCAGAGTTTGTGTAAGTATTGACACCCTCCCTATCGATCGACCAGATCCAGTCCTGGGATGTCTCCACGATCGAACGGATGGTTTCCTCGCTTTCACGCAGAGCACCTTTCGTGCGCTTCAACTCGGTTATGTCGAGCACGAGTATCAGAAGCTCCCCGCCGTGACGGTCCGGTTCGAGCCAGGCGCCCGAGATCGCCGCGTCGACCTGGGAACCGTCGGACCGCTGTAGCTGTGCCTCTATGAGGCCGACATCGCCGCGTTCGAGTTGCGGATACAGGTCGTTGCCAACGCGCAGGAACTCCGCCTCGCTCGGATACATGATTCGCGTAGTCTGTCCCATCAGCTCATCGACCGAGTATCCCACCAGCCGGCAGAAATGCTCGCTGGCCCCCGAGAACACCCTGTCCCGAAGGGTGGCAATACCGACAGGAGCCGCACGCAGTATGCTGGACAGGCGAGCCTCGCGATCGCGCAGTGCGGCCTCGACGCGACTGTGTTCTTCTTTTCTAGCGGGGTCGGCAGCCGCGGCAGCCTCCAACTCCGCTACGCGCGATCTAAGATCCTGCAATTCGTCGATGAGTTCTTTCTTGGTCTTGCGCTCGTCTTTGATAGCTCCCTCCGACGAAAAGGCACTCTCAAGCATGCAAGCATGGTCGATACGACGATCATCCTGCGGCCGGTGAGCAGCGAGCTATCATCGATGACAGGCGGTCGGTGACCAATGCGCTATGAGCGGCCGACGGTGACCTGTGACCGGCGACCGGCGACCGTTATACACCGGCTGCTGCCCAACGAATCTAACGGTATCGGTGTGCCGAAGGTTAGTGAACATGCCTGCGAGAATCCCTTTCACGGCTGGCCGTGGCAATCGCGCTTCAATGTGGCGACCACGCTCAGGTGCTTGTGTGACAACAGATTACGGCATTGGCCGGCAAATCTGCCCCCCCGATACCGCCAATGTGACAGTCATTCGTCATTCTGATCGTGTCATTCGTAACTGCGAGGAGTTCTTCCTGAGCAGGAAGACATGGCTTCACGGTGTTGAGAGAGCGGATCAGGCGGGTATGCCTATTGCAGTCGGGCTCCGAATGCTGCATTGTGCATCAATCGCGAGGAGGTCCTTGGTGCCGATCTCGACAACAATCGACGTGCAGCACAGCGTGATAATCCGCACATTGACGGGTGAGCCGTCGATTCGAGAGGCATTGGCCGAGATGGATGAGGATTTCCAGCGGCCCGGCTTTCACGCCGGCATGAACACTCTCTGGGACCTGACGCGCGCATCGGTTGGTCACCTAACCGCGGAAGACGTGCGCCGACTGGCGCATGGAATCGGCGAGCGTATGGAGGGAAGGGGGGCAGACTTCAAGTCCGCGATAGTTGTTCCGGAGGATCTGGGTTATGGGGTGATGAGGATGTTCGGAGCGTTCGCAGACGAGCTACCGATCAGACGAAAGATATTCCGTTCGTACGGCCAAGCGTGGGCCTGGCTACTCGACTCGGCGGAGCAACGGTAGAGCATCTACTCGCGAGTGTCGAGTCACGAATCTTTCCGCAGGAACCGCAAGAGACTGTGCGGAGACGCGAAGGCAGTCCTATAGGTGCTCTGGCCCATGAAGATTTCCGCAATCGCTTCGACGAAGTTCTGACCAAAGCGTCCAAAGAACCGCGTTCTCAGGCGAGGCATGTAGAACAACGGTTTGATGAACAGCATCAGCAGTCGGGCGACCTTCAGCTCCCTCAGGATGTGTTGTTCGAGTGCAGCATCGTATGCACTGCCGACGCGTTCGGGATCGCCGAAGCACGAAATCAGGGCTTCTGCCGCAAGCTGTCCGCTCCGAATGGCGGACGAAAGACCCTCTGCCGTAAGTGGGTCAGCCAGGCCGGCGGCGTCACCGACGAGGAGCGCGCGGTTGCGCGCCATGGGACCGGGTCGGGGTTTCAGCGGAATCAGGAATCCGGTTCTCTTCACGCGCTCGAACTCACGAATGCCGATGCGGTCGAGATACTCGTCGAGCGAGTTACGCAGAGCTGATCTACCACGTCGCGGCGAGAGCACACCGACCGATAGGTGGTGCGACTTGGGAAAGGCCCAGGCGTAGCCGTTCGGGACGATCCCGAAGTCGAATCTGCAGGTCCGGCATTGTTCCTCGAAGACCGAAGGCGGCACCTCGAGCTCGTGCTCGAGCGCCGGGACAGCCACGTTGTGCCGTTCCCATCCGCCCAACCTGGCAACGACGCCGGTTGCTCCATCTGCGCCGACGACGAACCGGGCTTTGAAAGTGTGGTCTGTCGTGTAGATAGTCAGGTCGTCACCGCCGGTGTCGATAGCGGTGACTTTGGCCGGCGAAACCAGTTCCGCTCCCGCGTCCACGGCGTGCTCGACCATCAGGGCGTCGAACTTGTCGCGCATGACGGTGGTAATCACGAATCCGGATCGAGTAGCAGTGAACCGCAGGTCCGCGTCGAGCAGGTTGACTGAAACGCTGTGGAACTGTCGCTCGGTTGCCGAGTTGATATCGAACGGAATCAGATTCCGGGCGCGTCCGACCAAGCCGCCGCCGCAGGTCTTGTACCTGGGAATCCGCTCCTTTTCCACAACTGCGACTCGCAGGCCGGCGTTTGCGAGCGAATAGGCAGCCGCCGCACCGGCCGGTCCGGCTCCCGCTACCACAACGTCATAGCGCGGTGTACCTGTGTTGGGCATGGTTGGAAGATAGTATCGGGACGACCAAGACCGGACAGGCTCGAGTGTTTCCCTTGATGCCAGCCTTGGATGACCTGCTCCGGACCCAGAACGAGAAGACAAAAGCGATACAGCGTGAGAAAGGAAAGATCAGATAAGAAGAAGCGCGAGGGTAGGTATTCCTTTTCACCAGCGACGGCTTCGAGGTCTCCGTGGACGAGGAAGCTCTGGTGGCGGCCT
>CAZOJI010000018.1:0-80282 GCA_964580055.1 uncultured Gemmatimonadaceae bacterium
GATCATGGGACCCAAGGACTCTAACTGACTGTCAGATTAAATCATAGCACTTTCAACTGAGTCAATAGCCACCCTCATGAACGCCGCAGCAAGCCAGACTGGTACACCTCGCAACTTCAGCCGCCCGCCGCCATCTTGACCCAACCCCCTGCACCCAACACGTTTCTCCCATGAAATGCCCCCAGTGTGGAACGGTCATCAATGACGGAGCCTCATTTTGTCATAGCTGCGGCTCACAGGTTTCTGACGCCGAGGGGCAAGCTCGCGCCAGCGGCGGTATGGATACGGATTCTCAGGAAAACACCGAGAAGCTGCTGAAGCAAGAAACCAAGGGCGAGTTCGTGATCGAAAGGCTCCTGGGTCGCGGCGGCATGGCCATGGTTTACCTCTCCACCGAGGTGCAGCTGGAGCGAAAAGTCGCCATCAAGGTGCTCCCTCCGGAATTGACATTCGGACACGGGGTGGAGCGGTTCGTGAGAGAAGCGAGAACGGCGGCGCGCCTCGATCACTCGAATATCATTCCGATCTATCGAATCTCGTCTGGTGGGAAGCTCTTCTGGTACGCGATGAAGTACCTCGAGGGGCAGTCCCTGGAGGATATGCTGCGAGAGAAGGGCCGCCTCTCTCTCGCGGAAACGATACAAATCCTCACACCAATCGCCGACGCCCTCGACTACGGCCACCTGCACAGCGTGATCCACCGTGACATCAAACCCGCCAACATCATGCTGGATCCGGATCAACGTGTCGTGGTAACGGATTTCGGAATCGCCAAGGCGCTGAAGGACAGCACTCTCACAGCCACGGGCTCGGTCATCGGTACCCCCTTCTACATGTCTCCCGAACAGGGCATGGGAAAGCCGGTTACGGGAGCCTCGGACCAGTACTCGCTGGCGGTGATGGCGTACCGAATGCTGTCGGGGCAGACTCCGTTCGAGGGCGATTCAGCTCTCGAGATCCTGAACCAACACTGCTCCGCTCCGCCTCCACCGCTGCAACAACTTGCACCCAACCTGCCTGACTACGTCTACAAGGCAATCGAAAAAGCCTTGTCGAAGAAGCCAGCACAGCGCTTCTCGAACGTGAAAGCATTCGTCAGTGGTCTCAAGAAACCCAGCCCCGAGATCACCGCCTCGGAAGAGGCGACAGTGCTGGTGGATTCCGATCCGTCCATCGAAGACCGCATAAGCACAGAGGTAATTGACCGCACGGCCGCACCTACGCCTGCGCCACCACGGCCAGCTACGGGACCGAATGAGAAGAGGCGAGAATTTCTCAAGCTGCTGATTCCTTTGCTGGCGATAGTAGCCGCGGGTATCGGAGCGGGGTGGTGGTGGATGACTCAGCGCACACCATCTCAACCCGCTCCCCCAATGCCGTTGATATCGGACCAAGCTGCCGAGCCGGCCGGTCGGACTGTAGACCGTCAAGAGGCTGGCGATATGACCCTGCTCGGCGAAGAGCCGGTGCCTCGAGATCGGGGAACTCAGCCGGCGCAAGGCGACGAAACGTTCGACGATCCGGAGCAACCGACTCCCCAACCCGAACCCGCATCTCCGTCTCGCTACGGTACTATTTCAATAACCGGAATGATGCCGTCAGGCCTCGTCATGGCCGACGGCGAGCCTCAGAACGGGCATACATTCGAGATAGAGCCGGGACAACACGTAGTAGAGATGAGACAGCCCGGCTACGAAAGTGTGACGCAGAACGTGAGCGTCTCCGCCGGTAGGACGGTGACGATCGATTTCGCCGGCGGTTCGGGTGAGGTGAACCAGGCCGTTCCACGAGACGGGGCTAAGAAGCCGCTGTCTGAAGCCGGATACGGAACGATCTCGATACTCCTGCGACCTTCGATCCGGAGTAGCTTCTTCGTGGACGGATTCTTGGAAGCTTCCGAGAGCACCAGCCTCGAGGCGTCCTTCCCGGAAGGCGTGCACTCGGTAAGGATAGAGAGTGACGGTTACATGACCATCGACACAACCGTAGTCGTGGCGCCCGGCGACACGGTCCGGCTGCGTCTCAGGATGAGGAAATAACAGGGCAAAGCAAAGCGGCCGGCACATCAGTCGCTGCCAGCCGCCCTGAAATCAGTTTCTCTTAACGCCTTACCGTGTCCTACCGCCCTACACAGCCGCCGGATAAACGCTCACCTGCATCTGTTTCTTGCTCTTGTGCTCGAATTTCACAAATCCGTCCGCAACCGCGAACAGGGTGTCATCGCTGGCACGCCTCACATTCCGGCCAGGATGAAACTTCGTTCCCCGCTGCCTCACCAGAATGTTCCCCGACCTGACGTCCTGCCCACCGAACTTCTTAACGCCGAGGTACTTCGGCTTGGAATCACGCCCATTGCGGCTGGAGCCTACACCCTTTTTGTGTGCCATATCGTTAACCCTGTCGCTATCCCAGCTTCAGACCGGTGACCTTTATCTCAGTGAAACCCTGCCGATGTCCGGTCTTCCTGCGGTACTTCTTGCGCTTTTTAAACTTGAAGATCTGCAGCTTCGGTCCTCTACCGTGTCGCACTATCTCGGCGGTGACTTCGGCACCTTCCAAGGTCGGTTGACCGGTCTTTATGGTTTCGCCGTCCGCAGAGAGCAGTACCTCGTCGAACGTCACCTTGGCTCCGGGCTCACCCTTGAGCTTCGGGACCCTCAGGAGATCTCCCTCCTCAGCTTTGACTTGCTCTCCGGAAGCCTTGAAGATCGCGTATGACATAGCCTATAATGCTATCTCGGGATTAGGTTCTCGTCAAGGAGATAGGTGATTGAGTAGTGAGTGGTGAGTGGTGAGTGGGACCAGCCAGGGTAACAAAAGCTCCAACGTCAAGGTATACACATAGGAACTCACCCCACCTTAACTGGTCCCGCTCCCTGCCTACCTCTCCCCCGGGGGAAGTGGCGGGGGGGTCCTACTCACCACTCCCTACCCACCACCCACCTCATACTCCTCAGTCACATCCCTACCCGCGGGCTCGGAGATGATCCGGAACCCGTCCAGTGGGACCACCGGGTTGTCGCGGATCTTAATGTCCATGCGATTCCCCTTGCGCAGGCCCTTGAGGAAACCCGGCTCTTCCTCCAACAGGTATATCGCTACCTCGGGATGCAGATTAACGGTTATGTTGCGCTCCTTCTTCTCGCGCACGACGCGTTTCAATGTGCGCTCCACCTTGCGCGCAACGATCTGCGGCCTGAACACGCTCCCAGCTCCGCTGCAATTGGGACATACGGCCGTCATGGAATCGTAGAGAGAGGGCCGGACTCGCTGCCGAGTCATTTCAATGAGTCCAAGTTCCGATACCTCGAAAGCCCGGGTGCGAGCACGGTCGCTGCCCAGCACCTGGCGTAGCTCGCGAAACACCTTGTCGCGATTAGCCTGATCGTCCATGTCAATGAAGTCGATCACTATGATCCCGCCGACGTCTCTGAGCCTGAGTTGTCGCCCGATCTCCCTTGCCGCATCCATGTTGGTGCGCAGGATCGTATTCTCGTGGTTTTTGCGGCCGGTGTAGCTACCCGTGTTCACGTCGATCGACACCAGCGCTTCAGTCGGCTCGATTATCAGATATCCACCGGACGGCAGGTCCACGCGTTGCTGGAACAGCGACTCGATCTCACCCTCGATATCGAATTTCTCGAACAACGGTTCCGGTTCGTTGTAGGCTTTCACCTTGTCCCGGAACTCGGGGTGCACGCGCTGCAGGTAGCGGTGAATCTCTTTGTAGAGCGCTCGTGAGTCAACGAGAATGCGATCGACCTTGTCGCTTAGGACGTCGCGAATGATCCCGCTCGTGAGTGACGCCTCACTGTGCACCAGCGCCGGTGCGTTGCGTTGGACAAAGTGCGCCTTGCGCTTGATCTTCTTCCAAAGGGCAAGTAGTGCCTTGAGGTCACGCTTGACGAGATCCTCGGTCAAATCCTGGGCTACCGTCCGGATTATCACGCCTCCGACGTCCTTGGGCAGGATCTTCTTCACCATGCGCCTGAGACGTACTCGCTCGTCGCGGGCTCCTATCTTCCTACTGACACCGATGCGAGAAGCTTCAGGCATGTATACCAGGAACCGGCCGGCAAGAGAGATCTGAGCGGTAACTCGGGGCCCTTTCGTGCCGATGGGCTCCTTGGTCACCTGAACGAGGATCTGCTGCCCGCGCTCGACCTGGTCCTGAATTCTGGGAATCTTGCGGGATTCACGACGCCTGCGGCCGCCTGATCCATTGCCGTTCTCGTCGTCGTCGTCCTCATCCTCCACCAAATCCGAGGCGTGAAGGAACCCGCTCTTTTCGGTGCCGATGCTGACGAACGCCGCCTGCATTCCCGGCAAGACGGCTTCCACCTTGCCGAGATATATGTTGCCTACCGTTCGGTCGATTTCGGGAAAATCGACCAGCAGCTCAACGAGGCGATCGTCCTCCAGTATCGCCACGCGCGTCTCGCGCGGGCTGGTGGCTGAGATTAGTATTTCGCGCTTCAACTGTGTTTTCCTCTGTCCTCGCGAGCGCTCCCGCCGAGGGGCAATCCCCCGTCGCCAGCCTCGCATCGGACCTGCAAATGTGTATGAGCGGCACAACGTTCTCCTCGAGTCCGAGTGCCACTCGCAGAACTTCGGTCGGCCGCACGGTCTTCCCGTCAACGGTCGAGAGTCGAAGGACGACTTCGTCCTCGCCCACCACCGTGAACTCACGGACCATCGGCCTGATGTCTACTTCGCTACTCCGCCGCTTGCCTCTTCGGGTGATCGGCACGGCCTGTTTCCCCATGAACCTATTTGACGCTTCGGTCAGTTGGCCGAAGGAAGTCTCAAAGGGAGGAGACGGAAACCGTGCCACGTAGGTGCTCGTAGCGATTCCTGCGGTGAGCGACGCCGTCTTGGGAGGCATCGCCGCGGCTTGAAGAAAGCGTATTCCCCTAGCCGTTCTGGCATTTAATTTCTCCAGCAGATCGCCTAACCGGCCGTACGGCCAATCGCCGGCCAGTTCGACGTCGATCCATTCACTGATCGAAGTCCAGCCGAGCGGCAACGGGGGACCTGACGAGATCTTGGGTCGAGGGGAGAACCCCTCCGTGTACAGAATCGGTAAACCGGCCCGTCGCAACGTCCGCTCCAACTCCCGCATCATGTCGAGATGGGACACGAAGCGGACTGCTTCGTCTTCTTGGTAGCGAAGCCTGACGGTGGTGCCGGGTTTGCCTTGAAGCAGTCGTTCTGACTGCTCAGACGAATCAATGTCATCGGGCGCAGCAAAAACATTCTGCAATCTATCAAAATCGCAAGCGCCGCACACCGAACACTCGGCGCTCTTGCAATCCGCGGTTAGCATTTCGTCCCGCGCGGCGCGCCTCTCGTCGAGTAGGAAGTCGCGGTCAATTCTCCAGCTCAAAACGTCCCACGGAAGCTCGTCGGCCTCGGATCGCTCCTCGAAATAGGTCTCGGCCGAGAATCCGCGATCCTGAAGGGCCGAGTGCCACAAGTCAAAATCTCGATGCTCGCTCCACCCGTCAAATCTGGCCCCTCGGCGCCAAGCTTCTTCAATCAGATCTCCGGCCTCCCGGCCGGCACGTGAGATGATTCCCTCAATCGTCGTTGCGGCCACATCATGGTGGCGGAACTCAATCCCCTTACCCCTCAAACGTTTGCGAAGCCAGGACAGTTTCGTTCTCGTCTCTTCGGTCGAGTCCTGCCGCTCCCACTGAAACGGAGTGAAGGCCTTGGGTACAAATGGCGAGACGGAAACGGTTACGCGGCGTTTTCCTCGAAACCGAGCGAGGATGCTCCTGATCTTGCGAACCAGGCTCACCATCTCCTCGAGGTCTTCTTGCGTCTCAGTCGGGTGTCCGATCATGAAGTATAGTTTGACCCCCATCCACCCCGATTCCATCGCCCTATCGACTGCGCCCAGTATGTCGTCTTCGGTGAAACCCTTGTTGATCACGTTGCGGAGCCTCTGACTGCCAGCTTCAGGGGCAAACGTGAATCCGGACTTGCGCACCCTGCTCACGGCTTCCGCCAATCCAACGCTGAACTCGTCGGCCCGTAGTGATGGGAGCGCCACACTCACTCCGTGTTCCACCAACGTGCGGCTCAACCGGTCGGCCAGTCGTTCTGCCTGCGAGTAGTCCGAAGTCGAAAGCGACAGAACCGAAACTTCATCCCAACCCGAGTGCGCGATCCCCTGCTCTGCGATCTCGATCGTGTCCTTTATGTCTCGCTCTCGCGATGGACGATAAATAACCCCAGCCAGACAGAAGCGACATCCCCGCACACACCCGCGCATCACCTCGACCGGAAGCCTGTCGTGCGTCGTCTCGGTCAGGCTCACGAGCGGTTGCCTGGGATAGTCCTCGATCCGCAGTTCAGGCACCTTCCGTGCGACGACCGGGAAAGGCACACCGCTTGGCGCGTCTGGTTTCGGTCTGGGAGCGGCACCCCCCTGCGGAACCTCGTAAAAGGAAGGTACATAGATACCCGGGACCGAGGTCGCGAGGCCTGCGAGGAGGTCTTGCTTCGAAGGGCCATAGCGGGCCGCGCCGCCGTCTGCTCTATCTATGTCGATCAAACCATCCTTGCTACGGTACCGCCCTACCGCCTTTCCGCCTTTCCGCCCTACCGCCCACGCCCCCACGACCTCTAGAATCTCGCTCACTGCCTCTTCGGCATCCCCGACCAGCGCACAATCGTAGAACCTGGCGAGTGGCTCCGGGTTGGAAACGCAAGGTCCACCGACCATCACCAGAGGGTCATCCTCTCCACGGTCCTCTGCCCTGATCGGAATACCTGCCAAATCCAGAACGTTCAAGAAGTTTGTGTAGGTGAGCTCGGATTGCAGGGTGAAGGCGACGACGTCGTATTCGCCTACCGGACGTTTGTAGTGCAGCCCCCAAAGCGGGACCCCCCTCTCACGCAGCAGCCGCTCCATATCGGGCCAAGGCGCATAAGCACGGTCGAGCAGCCACCGCGGATCGCGATTCACCAGATGATAGAGAATCTGCGTCCCGGTGTGGCTCATCCCTACCTCGTACGCATCCGGGTAACAAAGCAGAAAACGCACCTCGGCGGCGTCCCAGCCCTTTTCTACAAGACCAATTTCGTTCCCGACGTAGCGATTGGGCTTTGTTACCAGCGGTAGGACTTGGTTGGGGAGGATTCTATCATACTGCTCAGGGGTCCATCTCAACATATGTGGTACTAAGGATACCGTGGACGGGGTGTTAGTCAACTATCAGGTCTGTCGCGACGGCGCTTGCTTGATAAGTATTTCCCTGTCGCGCGCAGTCAAAGCTGCTTGCTACCTTTACTTGAGCAGGACAATCGCATCACCTCCAAAGGCCCGAGGAAGGAAGACCACATGCGGCGGTATACGCGAAGAAAGTTCGTTGGATCCGTATCGTCCGCAGCTGCGGTTAGTTTCGCGGCATCGCTCACCCCGGTGCTGCCCGGATGTCGAGGACGCGCGCGAACGGGAGAGCACCCCGATCCCGACTTCGAGCCCGGGTACCTGAAGCTGCATCGAACGGGGGAGCTCCGCAGACGGGGTCGGGAGCTCTGGCAGATAATGCAATCCTGCTCGCTCTGTCCGAGGCAGTGTGGAGCGCAGCGTCTAGATGGTGAAGCCGGATTCTGCGGCGGGACTTCGCAGCTCGAGACCGCGGCTTACCATCCCCACATTGGAGAAGAGGACTCGCTGGTTGGAGACGGCGGCTCGGGGACGGTATTCTTCAGCAACTGCAACATGCGCTGCGTGTTCTGCATCAACTGGGAGATCAGCCAGGGAGGTGCCGGCAACGCGACGAGCTTGGACTCGTTCGCGGGGATGATGCTGCAGCTCCAGAGAATGGGTTGCCACAACATCAACATAGTCACGCCGACCCACTACTCGCCCCACGTGCTGCTTGGACTCGACATCGCGGCGGGCAGGGGTCTCGAGCTCCCGCTGGTATACAACACGAGCGGCTGGGAGCGCACGGAAATCCTGGAGCGTCTGGACGGCGTCGTGGACATCTACCTGCCGGACTTTAAGTATGCAGACAGTGCGATGGCCTCGCGATACTCTTCGGGAGCGGACAGCTACCCTGAGGCAACCAAGTCTGCTCTCCTCGAGATGCACCGCCAGGTCGGGGTTGCCAGACCAGCGGAAGACGGGCTCATGTACAGAGGCTTGATGATCCGTCATCTGGTGATGCCCAACGATGTGGGCGGCTCCAAACAGGTTGTCAGTTGGATTGCTGAGAACCTGCCGCTCGACACCTATGTCAACATAATGTCGCAGTACCGCCCGATGTACAAAGCATCCGAATACCCGAACATAAACCGGCGCCTGCGCCGCCGAGAATACCGCGAGGTCGTGGAACACGCACAGCAGCTTGGCCTTTCGAACCTGGACATCCAGGGAATGTCGCTGTTTTAAGATGCCGGAGCGTGCTCACCGCAAACTCGCAGCCGCCTCAGGAAATACCGCTCTGCATTTGAGCGACTTCTTTGGATGAGAGCCAGCAGACATCTGATGTGGCTGACCCGCGCCCTCAGCGTAACACGCCGTTCGGTCGAAGTTCTCGTGGTCTGCCTGTTTTCCATTCTCACCATTGCTGTATTCGCCCAAGTAGTTGCCAGATATGTATTTAACAGCCCGCCCGCATGGACCGAGGAGCTGGCTCGGTTCTGTCAGGTTTGGATAATCCTGCTCACATCATCAATCTGCATACGCAAAGGCAGTCACCTGGCGGTCGACTACCTGGGGCCCAGTTTGCCTGACAGCTACCGCAAGGCGCTCGGCGTCTTCACCGGCGTTCTCATTCTGGGCTACACGGTGGTGCTGACGATTTGGGGAGTACGTTTGATGGCGGTAGGGACCTTGCAGGTATCCCCCGCCCTGCAGATGAACATGGCCGTGGTCTACGCAGTGTTCCCTCTTGCCGGCGCGTTGATGGTCATCGAGGCAGCCATATCTACTCTGCGACAACTGAACGGGCCTCGTAAACCGTGATCGGCCTCGTCCTCATCCTCATAGTATTGATCCTGATCGGCATGCCGATCGCCTTTGCGCTGGGCCTTGGCGCCTTATCTGCCCTTCTGCTCGATTCCAACCTTCCGTTAGCCCTGGTACCGCAGAGGATGTTCACAGCCCTCGATTCTTGGCCGATTATGGCGGTGCCTCTGTTCATGTTGGCTGGCGGACTGATGGACAAGGGAGGAATGTCCCGGAGAATCGTGGATTTTGCCTCTGCCTGCTTGAGCTTCGTCCGCGGCAGCCTTGGAATGGTGACAGTTCTAGCCAGTATGGTCTTCGCCGGAATTTCGGGGTCTTCGACCGCCGATACCGCAGCAGTGGGCTCGATCATGCTGCCGGCGATGCGCGAAAAAGGCTACGACATGCGGTTCGCAGCGGCTCTGCAGGCGGCTGGAGGCGCCATAGGGCCGATAATACCGCCCAGCATATTGATGATCCTTATTGGATACGTGACCGGGACGTCGGTGGCGCAGCTGTTCTTGGCTGGCGTTGTACCAGGTGTCCTGATCGGAGTCTTGTTGATGGTCGTGGCGTACCGAAATGCCCTCAAACAGGGTATCAGCGGTGACGTCCCGACAGATCTGAACTTGCACAACATACAGCGCACTGGAATCCGCGCATTGCCGGCGCTCGGACTACCATTTCTCATTGTATTCGGAATCTTGGCGGGGATCTTCACGGCAACAGAAGCCGCGGCAGCCGCCGTCGTTTACGGCCTGGCGGTTGGACTGTTCGTTTATCGGGAGGTGAAGATGCGCAACCTGCCGAGCATCGTGCTCGATGCAGCCGAGCGGTCATGCGTGATCCTGTTTATCGCTGCCACCGCCATGTTGTTCGCCTGGCTCGTAGCCGTGAATCAGTTGCCACAGGCACTGGGAGCTACGCTTCACGAGCATGTGGAAAACCGCACTATGTTCCTGATAGTGTTGAATTTAACTCTGTTGCTCATCGGCATGTTCTTGGAGAGTTTTTCCGCCGTGATCGTGTTCCTGCCAATCCTTTTTCCAGTGGCTCAGAGCTTCGGAGTCGACCCACTGCACTTCGGCATTCTGGCGACCGTGAACCTGGCGATCGGATACGTCACGCCGCCATACGGCGCCACTCTTTTCGTTGCCTGCGGCATATCGGGTCTGAACGTCCGCGCCGTAACCTCAAAGGTGGTTCCGATTCTGCTCGCGATGGTGCTGGTTCTGATTGTCGTGACATATTGGCCCCAGACCGTGCTGTGGCTGCCTCTACTGGCGGCTCCGTAACTCGCAGTATTACATATGCTTAGGTACCTCACAGCCCTTTGCGTGCTCGTCGCTCTTGTGAGCGGGTGTCGATCGGAAGATGGTGTCACGGTCATCAAGGCCGCGCTCAGCCAGAATCCCGGGGAGCCTCAGGTGCGGGCGATGGAGTCATTCAAGCGAATCGTCGAGGAGGAAACCGATGGCCGATTCGTGGTACGCCTGTATCCCAACAACCAACTGGGGAACCAACGTGACATCGTCGAGGGTCTCCAACTCGGCAGCATCGAGGTCAGCAATATCGCAAGCGTGATGTCGGCATTCGTCCCGGAGACGAATCTGTTCGAGCTGCCGTTTCTGTTCGACGGACCGGTGCACTTTGATTCTGTTCTGGACGGCCCTATCGGTCAGCGCCTGAGGCCGGCATTCGAGAAACGCGGTCTGCGCTTGCTTGGCTACTTCGACGCCGGCGAACGGCATATCATGACAACCACCACGGCCATAGAGAGCCTCTGGGATCTGCAGGGGCTCAAGATCCGCACCATGGAAAACCCGCTGCATTTGGCGGCTTTTCGGGCATTCGGAGCCAATCCGCTACCGATGGCATACGGGGAGCTTTACACCGCCCTCGAGCAGGGCGTCATCGACGGTGCCGAGGCTGCCGATCCCAACTATCTTGCGAAACGATTCTATGAACCGGCTCCCAACTGGGCTCGCGTAGGCTGGATTCGGCTGCTCGAATACGTGATCATGAGTCGATCTTTCTACGAAAGGCTTTCGGCGGAAGATCGGCGGATAATCGATTCGGCAGTTCAGACTATGGTCCGGGAACAGCGGGCATTGTACAGGGCAGCAGCGGATTCGGCGCTGGCTAAGCTACAGCAGGTTGGAGTTCATGTAACTTTCCCGGACCGCATGCCATTCCGCGAAGCGGCAAGGGAGGTTTATGCCGCCTGGGCTGAGCGAGTTGGAGGGATGGCTCTGATAGACGAGATTCTGCAACACTAGCGAGCGGTTGATGGTGAAGCGGGCAAGGAAGAGGCACGGACCGACTGGGAATGGTGGATGCCTCGGTTGAGCATCAACGGCCTTCATCGACCTGATTACGCGTTCAGCCGGGCCTGACGAATAGACCCAAAAACAATATTTCACAGGAATTTACGATGGAATACCGCACCCTCGGACGCACCGGCCTCAGAGTATCGTCTTTGGTATTGGGCACCGCAAACTTCGCCGACCCCACGTCTGAAGCCGAAGCCACGGAGATCGTCGAACGTGCGGTTGACGCCGGCATCAACCTGATAGACACCGGAGACAACTACGCGAAAGGCGAGTGCGAGCGCTACCTGGGCCGGGCACTAAAGCGCAACGGACTGCGAAACCGGGTGTTGCTGGCCACCAAAGTCCATTTCCCCATGGGACCGGGTCCGAATGATCGCGGCAATTCGCGGCACCACGTCCTCCAGGGATGCGACGATTCTCTGCGGCGGCTCGATACCGACTACATAGACATCTATCAGGTGCATCGACCCGACCCGGAAACCGAACAGCAGGAAACTCTCGAGGCTCTGAACGACCTGGTACGCTGGGGAAAGGTGCGCTATGTGGCCTGCTCGACCCACCCTGCCTGGAAGGTCATGGAGGCGTTGGCGATATCGGAACGACGCGGTTTCGCGCGCTATTGCCTGGAACAGCCGCCATACAATCTGCTCGATCGTCGTATCGAAAACGAGCTGGTACCACTTTGCATCGAACAGGGCCTCGGCCTGCTCGCGTGGTGCCCAATGGCTCAAGGAATGCTCACCGGTCGCTACAAGTCAGCCACCGATTACCCGAAAGACTCGAGAGCAGGCCTGCGCGGCGGCATCTACGCCGAACGCATCTGCGAAAGAGGAATCCAGATCGGCACCGAATTCGCTGCGCTGGCTGCGAACGCCGGCATCTCCCCAGTGCACCTCGCAGTGCTCTGGGTAAAGGACCAGCCGGGCATCACAGCGCCGATAATCGGGCCCCGCACCATCGGCCACCTCGAGGACCTTCTTCCCGTGGGCGATATGGAGTTGCATGATGATGTGCGGAAAGCCTGCGACGATCTCGTACCTCCCGGCAGTGCAGCGGCGAATTTCCACAACTCAGCCGCCTGGATGAAGATGCAGGTATGGTGAGGAGGGGGACAATCCCAACTTCCAACTTCCAACATCCAAGTGCCAACTCACAAATCCCGACTCACGACTCACAACCCCACCCCTCACCCCCTGTCCAAGACGTCTCCCCAAAACGTCCCCTTGAGATGGCGGATTAACATGAGGTGATACTCGATATAAAGGTGTTTAACACTCTACAAACCAACAACTTCTGGTTTTACGCACATGCCGGGAATGGATGTTGCTTCAAGTGGCTTCGCAAGTGAGCCTGGACAGGCAACATGACACATTTCAGTTGGATGGGTAGTAGATGAACTCACACGCTGCCGTGATCTCGAAGCGGTGCCCATATCTTCCGCTTGCTGGTCTCCGAGTTTTCCACATAGCCAATCGTTCGAGAATCGCACTGTGGTCTACGCTTCCCGCGACCGCCTTCTGCTTGCCGAGACCAGCGGAGACCCGCTCATCAGATTCAACGAATCACTGCGCCTCCAAGTGCTCCGAACCCGCTCTGCGGTCGCGCCGGGCGGTGCTCTGGGCTTCGCGATAGGCGCATTGGCGGGCTGGCTGATAGCCGACGCATCGACCGCAGGGAGCGACCAGACGGCGGAATCTGTGGCCGGACTGTTGGTTGGTGGAATTGCGGGAGCATCAATCGGCGCGTTCCTTGGGAACAGAATCCGCCACTCGAGTTGTCAGGAGGTGACCCTAGAGGGAGGGCAGCTGGCAGCTGCGCCGTTAGAGGAAACCGCAACTGATGGCGACTTTTCCCTGTCCAGAACCTACCGCTGGACTCGATTCAAACCCACGGTTCCCGACTTCCACGCATTCTTCGACGAACACGCTGCCAGCCTGTCACCTGTCGAGGGCATCTGGACACGCCACGGCACAACCATATCAGTCGCGATTGTGAGAGTTCCCGGCATCGAAGCGGAGAAGTACGCGGCGTTTACTCTTATTCTGCGGGAAGGCTGGCCCCGAGGTCGAGATGACGGAGTCATGATCTTCGCTGTGAGTCGCCGAGATGGAGAAGAAGGGTGGACTTTCCAGGTCGCTCGAATGGCGCCGTGCTTCTACCAGGCGTACTTGGGAGAAGACGTGCTGGAACTCGAGTATCCTGGCGGTTGGCGGGATATATGGGAGAAGGTTTATCCGTGATCAGCATGCCGGACAGCGATCGTCAGCGGTAGCTGCCTTCGCTTGATTTTCGACGGCTCCCAGACATCTTTGCAGTCGGACTGTCCGAAAGGCGCACACCTGCGTCGACCCGGTTCAAACCCGCCAATGAGAGGCACTGACATGGCTCGCCTCAGCACTATCCGGTCTGTGCAGCTTTCGGTCGCCGCTGCCGTTCTGTTCTTTCTTGCTTCGACAGGGTCGGGCACGGCTCAACGATTCCCGATCGATCCGGGAGCCACCGTGCGCGTTAGCAGGCCTGACTCCGTTGGTGACCCGTTTTGGTACACCGGCAGCGTGGTGTATGCTGCGCAAGACCGCCTCATGCTTGCTGAAACCGATGGCGACACACTAGTGGTGTACAACGAAACGCTGAGCCTAGAAGTGCGTCGCGGCCAGCGAGCATTCGGCGGTGTAGGGGGAGGCGTTGGTTTCTTGTTAGGTGCGTTGATTGCCATCTCCACCCTCACTGAGGACGCGAACGAAGACCCGGACAAAGCATCGTTCGGACCCGCATTGACATGGGGAGCTGCCGGAGCCGTGGCAGGCGCGCTCATCGGTAGCCTAATCCGACTGCCAAGATGGGAGAAGGTAGCCTTGCAGAACGGTGAGATCGCTATGGCTCCGCTGGAAGAACCTCGCGGTGGGCCGGAGTTCTCGCTCTCCAGAGCCGTGCGGTGGACGCAGTTCGAGCCGACTGCAGCTGATTTTCAGGCGTTCTTTGACGCCCACAGAGAAGAGCTTCACCCCCTCGAGGGTATCTGGATGCGCACAGGGACTCATTTTGGAATTGCGATCGTCAGAGTCCCGGAGCGCGATGATACATACGCCGCATACAGGTTGCGACCTGACATCGGTCCAAGTCATCCATCTGCGGATGGGTTGATGCTTTTCGCTCTCACGCCAGGGAGCTCGGACGAGACGGACTGGCGTTTCCAGATCGCGCGGGAATCTCCCCGCCGCTTCAAAGCAACGTTGGGCATCGGCGTCCTGAGGCTCGAGTATCCGGGCGGTGCGGTCGATCAATGGGAAAGGCGGTTCCCGACTGAAGCACGGTAACCGCGCGTAAACGCGCCACGAGGTACTGGACCTGACCCGGCCAACGGCGGCGGTGCGGCGACCGACCACCTGATTTGCCAGACGATCGGATGTGCCGTGCCTTCCCGAGAAACTGTGATTCTGTGACCTGAACACGGTGCACGAGGTATCCTCGGCAAATCCACTCAGGATACGGGCCATGAGACACTTCTTCGAGATGGTATTCTCGATATCGATCGCGACAACCATGGCGGGATGCGGGGATTCCTTCGCACCCATGGAACAGCTCCCGCGCCAACTCAGCATCGCAGAGAGCGAACTGGTAGAGGCAGACAACCGCTTTGCCCTCGAGTTGTTCCGGGAAATCAACCGCCTGGAAGGCGACACCAACGTCTTCATCTCGCCGTTGAGTGTGGCAATGGCCCTGGGAATGACCGTCAACGGCGCGGACGGTACTACGGAGCAGGCCATGTTGGAAACGCTGGAACTCCAGGGGATGGCTCGTGAGGAGGTGAACCAAGCGTACCGAAGCCTGATTGACCTTTTGCGCGGCTTGGACCCCAATGTCGAGTTCATGCTGGCCAACTCAATATGGCACGCGCAGAACAGGGTTCCTGCACAGGAATTCCTGAATATCAACCAGCAGTATTTCGACGCCGAAATCGCTGCGTTGGACTTCGGCATTCCTTCGGCTGCAGAGACCATAAATAATTGGGTGTACGCCAACACCAACGGAAAGATCGAGAAGATCATCGATAACGGCATCCCGGCGAACGTGATCATGTATCTCATCAATGCCGTCTACTTCAAGGGAAGTTGGACGTACCAGTTCGACCCGGCCAACACGCACGACGCGCAGTTCACCTTGGCCGACGGGTCAAAAACCACGGTGGACATGATGTCCCACGAGGCAAAGATATCAATCAGGTCAACCTGGCGGGACGGCATGCTCGTGGCCGAGTTACCCTACAGCAACGATGCCTACTGCATGACGATCCTGCTCCCGGATCCCTCGGAGGACATCGGAACCGTCGTTGACGCGCTCACGGAAGAAAGCCTCGAAGAATGGCTCGGCGAGCTGGAGTCGACCGAGCTGGAAGTATCGCTGCCGAAGTTCACACTCGAATACAAACTGGCGCTGAACGAGGCGCTGAAGGCCCTGGGTATGGAGGTGGCGTTCAACGCGGGCGAGGCGGATTTCACGCGCATGTACCCGGGCGGCGGCGTGTGGATAGATACGGTGCTTCACAAGACGTTCGTCGAAGTGAACGAGGAGGGCACCGAAGCTGCGGCGGTTACCTCGGTGTCGATGCGCGAGTTCGCCGCACCGGCCGATTTGATTGTCAACCGGCCCTTCTTGTTCCTGATACGCGAGCGGTTCTCGGGAACCATACTGTTTTTGGGCAAGGTAATGAACCCGAACGCCGGATAACCTCGATATCGAGCGGTGCGACTCCGCGCCGAAAGGCCGTCAGAGCAGTATCCAATCAAGAAACTCCAGGGGAAACACCAGGCAGTCCGGCCCCGTCTCGAGGCACCGAGACGGGGCGTTCTTCGTGGGTATTTCGAGCGGAGGGCCCGTTCCCAGATCGGTCAGGGAACCCACTCACGCACTTGCCTCATTTCGGACCGGACAATAGCTATCACCGTTCCGGATTCGGACTGGGGTAAACAGCATCGGTGGATCCTCGGCTTGCCCATCTGACGCGGAGAGCGAATGAACCCTGAGCCCGTGTTTACCGACCTCATAGGCGTGATGATGATCATCACGATGATCCCGGTATTTTTCCTGTGGTTGGAGAAGAAGACCAGGTGGAGAGTCTTCGATTTCCTGCCCTCTATAATCTGGATCTACTTGACGCCAATCCTTCTCAGCAATCTCAGCATCCTGGGCGGTATACCGGCATTGAGCGGTTTGAACGTTCCGGACGTGATTCCCCGCTCCAGTTCCGTTTACACGACGCTGAGATCATTCGCCGTCCCGATGTTCATCGTGCTCATGCTCCTGGACATAAACATTCGAGAGTCGATCAAGGTGGCCTGGCGGGGAGCGGCGGTTTTGACTTTCGGAGCCGTCGGCATAGCCGTTGGGGCGGCGGTCTCGTATTTCATGCTGCGCGATTGGCTTCCGCCCGACACCTGGCGGGGCTACGGTGCACTAGCGGGAAGTTGGATTGGCGGTACCGGGAATCTGGCCGCAGTGGCAGAAGCCGTCGATACACCCCCCGAGATGGTCGGCATGGTCGTTCTGGTAGACAACTTCGTCTACGTGCTCTATTTCCCGCTGATTCTCTCCTGCAAGCGCTGGGCGGCATCGTTCAACAGGTTCACGAGAGCATCCCAAGAGCACATGGAGGAGATCCTCGAGGCTGTGGGCAAGGTCGAGAAAAAGAGCAATGAGGTCCATTTCCGCGATGTGTTGACGCTGTTCGGATGGGGATTCGCAGCCATTTTCGCAGCGAACGGCCTGGCATCAGTGCTGCCGGAGGTCGGTCCGGTGCTCACGGAAAGCACCTGGTCGATCCTGCTGGTAACGACCTTCGGAATCGTGCTGTCGGGCTCACGCTTGAAGAACGTTCCGGGATCGGCAGCCATAGCGATGGGGCTGGTCTACATGTACATGACCACAATGGGTGCGCAGGCCGATCTGACACAGGTTGGCGGCGCGCAGTGGTTCCTTGTGGCCGGCGTGATCTGCATAGCTATACACCTGGTGATCATCACATTGTCCGCATGGCTGTTCAGGGTAGACGTGAGCATGGCGGCGGTTGCGAGTGTGGCAGCAGTCGGCGGCGCCGCCTCGGCACCGGTGGCGGCCAGCTACCATCGCGAAGATCTGGTGCCGGTCTCGATAATGCTCGCTCTACTAGGCTACGCAATCGGCAACTATCTCGGTGTGGCTACGGCGCAGTTGTGCCAGTTTTTGACGTAGGACTGTCCAATGGCCAATGTTCAAGTGCCAAAACCCGATATCTGGTCGGAGCCACGAGTATCAGTTGGCCATTGGATATTCCATCTTGGAGATTGAATATTCCATGTTGGCCATCCCACGGAGGTGCCGCGTGTCTTTCAATGTCCGCCGAGTCGACTACTTCAACACCACCATCAAGGATCAGCCCGGGGAAGGCTACAAGATTCTGGACCAGCTGGCGGACCTCGGCCTCAACATGTTGGCTTTTACCGCCGTCCCTGTTGGCCCTACCCGCACTCAGCTCACCATATTCCCGGACGAAACGGCAAAGATGGAGGCGATAGGGCAGAGTGCAGGACTCACTCTCGAGGGACCCCACCCAGCCATTTTGGTGCAGGGAGATGACAGGCTGGGTGCGTTGGTGGGCATTCACGAAAAGCTCTACGAGGCAAGCGTAAACGTGTTCGCGGCCACAGCGGTCACGGACGGCTCGGGCAGGTATGGCTACATACTTTATGTGCGGCGCCAGGAGTACGAGAGAGCGGCCGCCGCTTTGGGAATCTGAAGCCGGGCCGGCGTCAAAGATGCTAAAATGCGGCGGAATCCCCTCGAGCGCTCCGTATCATGGTCGCTTCCAGTATCACCCTCTCAATGCCCTTAGGGAAGACCTCCCAATCACCGTTCTCGAATAGATAGTCAGGGAACGCCGGAGGCAGCGGCGTGGCGAAACGTGGGTCCCGGAGAGCTGCTTCAAACAGGCGACCGGCCCGTGGAGCCGCTACTCGCTGGCGCCCGCTATGCGAGGCGGTTGCACTCGCCAGAGAATCAGGGTGGAGGTCCGTCATTACCATAATCCTGCTCAACTGCTCGCTGTAGACCGTCACAATTTGTCGGTACCGCTCCTCCGACGAGGATGGGCGTGGGGCGAGAGCGGATCTGAACGTTCCGCCGGAAATCACAGCGGACTGAAGGTCCATTTGCAGTCACACCTACCAAAACGCCCACTGCTCCGTCACCAACACGAATACAGCCAGCGCCAGATTGGTCACTCCATGCGCCACGATGCAGGCATAGAGGCTCTTGGTGCGATACAGCAGCAGGTTGTAAACCACGCCAGCCATCAGACCCACCAACCAGCGGTTGTGCTCGGACGCGAACAACAAAGAGGTGATCACGAACGACGGCCAGGTGAAGGTACCGATCGCAACCTTCTGGAAGTCCGCCCGTATGAGCCAGCGAATCAGGAACCCGCGCCAGAAGAGCTCTTCCATAATCGGGACGACCAAACTCGCGCCGAGCACCCGAAACCCAATCCAGAGAAAGACCCAAGGGGCGACGAGTCTATCGAAGGGATCGACCTCGGCAGGAGATGCGAATAGCGGGTAACGACCCTCCGGCAGCACCCACAGGACGAAGACGACAACCCCGACAACCACCGCGAGCCAGGTGGAGCGGATACCCAAGTCTGGATACCAGGGAACCAGCAGAATCACCAGGGCCCCGACAGCCAAGGTCTTGAGGGGATAGAACCAGGGCCACCAGAAGCCCTCGCCTGGTTGAATGGCGGTAAGCACTAGGAAGAGCGCGAAAGGCGCAACATAGGCCACCCATGGATAACGGTCCAAAATGCCTTTGGCCCAACTCTTGGTCGACGAGTCAGTCAGCGTTCGATCTTCCGTAGTCTGCGTTGGTTGTTGCTACCTAGCACCCCCAGTGGCCACTGCGGTGCCCGGTTAATCTACTGCTTCAGTCGAATCTTCAAACCCGCCACCGGGTACATCATGAAGAAGAGACAGACCGCGATGGGTATGGGCACCACGAGCGCGTCGTTCACAGAGATGGCGAGGCCATCCAGAAACTGAGTGACACCCGGCGCGACCCTGCCCAGTCCCTTGCCCGCGGCGATGCAGAGCAGAACTCAAATTGTGAGATACCTCTCAAAGAATCCCAGGCCCTTGGGTTCCTTCCTGATACAGGCTTCGGTCATTATCCCCGCTAGCCGTCCAGGTCCAGCAGCGCACCGGGCAGCGTCTCGACAAACGCCTTGATCTCGTCGCGCACGCGGACGTAGTGCGCCACCGCCTCAGTCTCGTTGGCCGCCGTCTTCGCCAGCGCCGGCGGATCGTCGAAGCCCCTGTGCACGACCTTGGCTTTTCCCGGAAACAGGGGACAGGTCTCGTGCGCATGGCTGCACACCGTGACTACGTAGTCAAAATCGATGTCGAGCACGTCGTCCACTATCTTCGATTCCTGACCGGAGATGTCTATGCCTACCTCGGCCATCACCTTCACAGCAACCGGGTCGAGGCCGCGCGCGACGATACCCGCGGAATAGGCATCTATGGAGTCACTCTTGACCGCCCTGGCCCATCCTTCCGCCATCTGGCTGCGGCACGAGTTACCGGTGCAGAGGAAGAGAACCTTCAGCCGCTCTCCGCTCGTAGTTTCCGAATCTCTATCGGCCATCAGCTTACTCACTCCCTATCATGTTCGTATCGATTCCGGTCGATTCCGTTCATTCTGCTTTGCCTCCAGTACCTCTACCGTGGCCTTCACCTCTTGTGCACTCATACCGCACAGTTCTTCCACTGCAACAGTGCGAAGCCGTCTCACGCACGTCCTGTCTCGAGCTACCTGCTCGTCTCCCCGGAACTGCCCTCACATCGACTCCTGGTACACGTTCGTGTCAGCCGTATGATCGACAGCGTAGTGAACCCAACGCCCTTGCCCCGTTCGCCAGTCCCACGCCGCACCGTGAAAGCAGGATAAACGACACCCTGGTTCACTACTTCAAACCACCTTTTCGAGGGCCGCAAACAGCCGGTCGATTTCCTCGTCGTTGGTGTACAGATGCGGAGCCACCCGAACCGACTCGCCCCTTACGCTTACATACACCTTGTCCTTTGCCAACAGGTTGGGTAGCTCGCCGGAGAACCCGCCCGGCTTCGTCACGCCGATCATGTGTGGCGCCCTGAAATCGCGCTCGGCCACGAGCAATCCCATTCCCCGCGCTCGGTCGGCAATAGCGTCG
Organism: uncultured Gemmatimonadaceae bacterium; assembly: GCA_964580055.1. Lineage (GTDB taxonomy): Bacteria > Gemmatimonadota > Gemmatimonadetes > Gemmatimonadales > GWC2-71-9 > JBDGYW01. The sequence continues at coordinate 20,540 of CAZOJI010000018.1, forward strand.
GTCTTCGAGCGCAGCGTCTCTGCGATTTCTTCGACTCCCCAATCCAGAATCTGTTCCAGGGCCGCCGCCGCTATCGGTGAGAGTATGAAGTTGCTGACCTCTCCGACGTCGTAACGCCTTGCGCCGGGTTGGTAACCCTCCTGGTAGTCGACGAGACGGGAAAAGTCCTCGGAACCGGCTCGATTGAGCCAGTTCTCTTCCAGCGCAAAGCCGTGCTGCCACTCGGGGGCGACATAGCAGAAACCCATGCTGTAGGGTCCGAGCAACCACTTGTGAGAAATCGCGGCAATGAAATCCGGCTTTATGTCGGCAACTGAAAACGGCACCGCCCCGAGCGACTGCGCGCCGTCGATGACCAGTGCCGCACCGACCGATCGGCACCTTTCACCGATTTTCACCAGGTCCACGACGGTTCCGTCGGTCCAGTGATTGTTGGCCGTTGCGACAATTGCGGTGTCGGCGTCAATCTGCTCCAGGATCGCTGCTGTCCAGTCGTGGTCCGCCGGCCGCAGTACGGTCTCGAGCTTCGCGTTCTTCGAGGCGGCGAGGTTCATCCAGCTGTACACGTTGGACGGAAACTGGTCCTGTGACACCAAGATCTTCTGATTCGCCTCAATTGGAAGATTCTTCGCCGCCAGCCCTATGCCGTATGAGGCAGCGGGAACGATTGCGACGTCATCGGGTGAACAGCCTACCAGCCGTGAGAACAGGATGCGCAGTTTTTCGACCGATTCGAAGAAGTGGTCCGGTTTGATCGTCCAGGGGGTCTTCTTGGCCGCGATGGCGTCGCCGCCGGCTCGCGCCGCCGCCTTCAAGAGCGGCGAAGTGTATGCACAGTTCAGATAGGCGTGGTCGTCGGGTAAATCGAACAGATGGCGTTGGTCAGGTATCATGAAGCACTCCTGGCGAATCCTGCGAGTCTTTTTTACGGTCTGCGACGTGGGCAAGAGAAGGGTAGCACATTGTAGCGCATCCGGAAGTCGGAGCGCCTGAGAGTTAGGTGCTCTGGAGGGGCGGCACACCCGCTTGCAGTTCAGCGATCAACGGGTGTTGCCGGACGGCCAGGCCTGGCCGCGTTGCTACCCGCCTAGGAGACGACCGAACTAGTCCGCTCGTCTCCCGGCACTGCAACCTTCACTGCTGTGGGACCAAATGCCCACTTCCAGCTCCCGCGGCACGAGACAATGTCCTGCACCACAGGACTCTAAACCAACCACGCGGCGGATTCGAGCGCCTGCCACCAACCTGGTATTGGCGTTGTAAGCCTCTGTATCACAATTACTTGCGATTTGTGACAGTGACATGGGCCACCCAGCTCAAACTGTTCGCATGCTTCGGCACAAAGATTGACTTAGGGGACTTTCCGAAAGAAGTCAGCGCACTCTTCAACCGATGGCGCGAACACATGACGAACAGTCACGCACAGTGCGGGATGAGATGGGTGGGTTGTGCGGGGCCGAAAGAACAGGAGCACTCCCATCTCGACGACGGGCAAAATGAGGTGTCGCGCCGGGAGCAGCAGTCGGCTGGTGCAATCGTAGCAACTCGGTCTTGGAGAGCGCCGCGGACGTTATTGCGTTTGAGGACGCTGCAACGATGATCGACTCATAACGGAAGGGCGAGAAGGAGAGGAAGAAAAATGGGTAATCGTATGAGTTCCATTTGGCTGGCACTGGTGCTGATCTTGTTCTTGGCCGTCCCGGGAAAAGCTCAAATCGCTGTCTCCGCGGAGATGGCCGCGAACTCGGCATACGACTGGCGCGGCATTACGCTCGTAGATCAAGCCGTTCTTCAACCCGCGGCATCAGTCGCGTTCACCGGGTTCAGTTTTGGAGCTTGGGCAAACGTAGAGACAATCGCACCCGACGGGCACGACCACTGGGGAATGTTGGGCGAGCATGAGAGCGGTTTGGGCGAAGTGGATATCTGGGCCGAGTACGGGAAATCGATAGATACTCCCGGGGTCGGTTTGGATTTGGCGTTCGGCGGAATCTACTACTTCTTTCCCGTGCCCGATGGCGACAACACCCACACGACCGAACTTTATGGTCGCTTCGGAATCGACCATCCCTTGCTGCCCGTCATGCCCTCTGTTACCGCCTACTACGACGTTGACGCGGTTGACGGTCTGTACCTCGAAGGAAGTGTGGGATACGAGATCGAGGCGAGCCATACCATCACCTTAGAGCTGCACTCGGTAACGGGCTACTCGGTGAGTCAGGGGGGACTGGGAGGTTACTTTGCTGAGAACGGCCTCACTCACAGCGAATTGACGACCGCCGTCGCACTAGCTGCCGGACCCGTACACATCGTTCCTGCAGCGCACTTCCAGCTTTCGATAGACGAAGCCACCAAGCATCACGGGGACAACACCAAGTTCTGGTTCGGTTTGGGTGTGAGCTGGCACGGCGTGCTACCAACCGTGGCAAACTCTTCGGGCAATCATTGACCGAGGTTACCGGAACGTAGGCCATGGAGAGGGCTGAGCAAAGCGGCCGAGGCCCTCGTCCGCGCGGTGCTAAGCGGCTTACTCCGTTCACGTTCCGTGATCTCGATCCAGTATTTCTCGTACTCGCACCGCGAGTTGATCGCGACGGTAGGGCTTTTCGAGGAGATCGATGCCGCTGTCGAGTCGCCCGGCGTGGCATACGGCGTTCTCAATGTATCCGGATGCGTAGAGCACTCGCAGCGAAGGATTCCATGTTTGCGCTTCCCTGGCGAGATCATGGCCGCTCTTCCCACCGGGAAGTACGACATCGGTGAAGAGCAGATCGATCGTGCGACCTTGAGCACTGCACAAGACCTCAAGGGCCTCGGATGCGTCGCCGGCAACCAGGACGTTGTATCCCAACTGCCTCAAGAGGTATGCTGAAAGTTTTCGCACGGCCGGGTCGTCTTCCACTACTAGAACAGTCTCACCATTGCCGCGGGGCGCTTCCTCGGGCGAAAGGCCGCTACGAATGGAGAGATGGCTCTTTTCGCGATCGATCAATCGGGGAATGTATAGTCGTACGGTCGTGCCTTCTCCCAGCTCGGAGTAGATCTTGATGTGGCCACCCGACTGCTTCACGAACCCGTAGACCATGCTGAGCCCCAGGCCACTTCCCTTTCCCACCTCCTTGGTGGTGAAGAAAGGCTCGAAGGCCCGTTCTTTCATGTCCTCAGTCATGCCCTCGCCGGTATCGGTGAGCGCAATCATGACATATTGCCCGTGTTCAACATCTTCATGTGCTTCCACATACTCTTCGTCCAAGCGCGTGTTTGCGGTCTCGATTGTCAGGCGGCCACCTCCCGGCATCGCATCGCGCGCATTGATAGCAAGATTCAGAATCACGTTCTGAAGCTGGATCGGGTCGACCTTGCAACTCCACAGACCATCGGCTCCGACCAGCTCGACTTCTATCGTCTCACCCAATGTGCGTTGCAGCAGGTCCTCCATGTCGGAAAGCAGCTTGTTGGCGTCGACCTTTTCGGGCCGGAGAGGCTGCTTGCGGGAATAGGCGAGCAACTGGTGGGTGAGTGCGGCCCCTCTGCCGGCCGCCCGGCTGGCTTCTTCCAGCAAGCGGGAAGCAGTCTCGTCGTCAAGGTCCGACTCCCTCAATAGTTCTATGGCTCCAGTTATCACAGTCAGCAAGTTATTGAAGTCGTGTGCGACACCGCCGGTGAGTTGGCCTATTGCCTCCAGCTTCTGGGCCTGGCGGAGCCGTTCTTCCCTATCCCGCTCTTCGGTCACATCTCTGACGATGGCCACAAAGACCGGCGGGTCCTCGGCGGCCGAGTATTGAATGGAACCCTCGAACGGATACTCGGTACCGTCTTTGCGCCTGTTACGACCGTCAACGTAGAGATGCGACACGCCGAAACTGACGAGCGTCTGCAGATCGCGGCGGAACCTATCCTCATCGAGGTTGACGACGTAGTCGAGCGGTGTTTTGCCGTGGATAGGCTCGTTCTCGTCAATCTGAAGGTTGCGGCGTGCGGTGCCGTTGATCTGGACCAGTCCGAGATTCTCAGCGTGGAAGACGTAGATCTCATTGGTGGAGTCGTTCAACAATCTTCCGAGCCGTTCGCTCAAACTCCTGGTCTGGCGGGTTTGCACTTCGTGTCGTGCTCGCACGCTTCCGGTCGCCACATTCAGCAACTCCGCGAGCCTCCCGATTTCGTCGCGCCGGTACACACGAACGGGTGCGCTGTAGTCACCGCGGCTCACTCTCGCCATGCCCAGTTCTATCTCGGCAAGAGGGCGGTAGAATCGTTGCCGCAGCCATATTATCGCCGCGAGAATCAGCACTGCCGCGACGACCGACCAGAACACGATCGCCGCGCGTAGCCGGGTTGCCAGTGCGGCGGAGTCTCGTTGCCGTTGCAGCAGCAGTTGGAGACCGCCCTGTTGGGCGGCGGCCAGGCGTGCCTGAAGGTTGACTCGAAGCGTTGCGGCCCGGTCCAGCAAACCCAGCGCTGCATTGACTCGTCCTTCGCTATGGTTCGCGAGCGCCTCATTGAGGACACCAGTGAGCTCCGATTCGAGAGCCGCCGCCGCCGCGAGATCGACTCTCATCTCAGTGGGCAGACCGTGCAGCACAGACGCGGAGGCAACGGCCCTGTCCTCGATACGTGCAACCCACCTTCGGCCCAACTCGGGCGGGGCATCTTCATCTCCCGTCACGATGCGGGTCAGTTGGGCAATCGCTGTGTCGACGACCGCGGCCCGTTCGCCAAGACCCTCGTACTCCCTGACCAGTCGATCCGTATCCTCAACCATGGAACGCGTATCCCTCACAACCGTGAGCGATACCGCAGTGAGTGTCGCAAGCACGAAAACTGCAGCGGCAGTCGCCAGTATTCGGAACGTAGTGCGCAGGGAGAGTGGCTGCATGGTCTAGCCTGGGAGACCGTCGGCCTTGATCATGTGCAGCGGTGGCGTTCGCTCGTCATTGAACGAAATTGGTCCGGTCATGCCCATATACGGTTCCCTACTCTCCCCCAACCCAGGCAGGTAGCCGTGTATGGCGGAACTTCTGGGGCCACCTTCCCGGACCGCGGTTGCCAGCAAGAGGATCGCGGCGTGGAACAGGGGCTCACTGTACGTAGGCCACCTTCCGACCAGCGATGTGAAGCGGTCCACGTACCGCATCGAAATGGAGTCAGATGACGCTGGACCCCAGAATACGGTCAAGCAGATCTGGTTCAAGGACGATCGCACCTGGTCCCTGTTGGCCTCTTCGAGCAGCAACCAGTAGCCATACTCGTCCGTCACGAAGAACGCGGTGAGACTCCGTGCATCGAGATCATCCGCCACGAATTGCCTCTGTTTCAGGATCGTCCAGATCCCCGGTTGTGTCGTACGCGAAGCTGATTCCAAGCATTCCCCTGTCCGCCGATGCACTCCCGGCCACTTCAATGAAGCGACGCGCTGACGGTCGAGCCCCTATGCCAACGACGACGTCTGCCTGATTGGTGTCGCTGGCGGACACGCAGGCCAGCACAATCGCCGCGGCAGCGAAAGAACGCAGAATCGAGACCATATAGAGTGCAGTAGATCACGCAGCAAGCATTATCGCATAATATGTCGAGGTCATGAGGTAACAAAAAGCATAATGGACCTGAATCTCGAGTTTCTGGGTGGCCGCGGCCAATGGCCTTCCTCCCTCTTGGTGCCGCGCAGGACAGCCGTGGACGCTGCAACGGTCGAGAGCGGGCATTGGCAATCGACGCGATACACCGACCGGCGATTGGCGCAGACACCTCCGAACCTTATCTTATCCTGCGAGGATTCATCATAACACCGCACCACCCATGCGGTTGGATTGCACACGGGCGTTTTCACCGGAACAAGCCAGGAGTTCCCATGTGGCGTCTATTGAAGATAGTGTTTGTTCTCGCCCTCGTTGGCGGCCTTCTGTGCGGGGCTTCATATGCGGGTAGCCGGGCCGCTGCAGGCAAGGTGGTCGGGCCCAACCCCTCGTTCATGGGCGAACGCACCATCCAGCTCAATCTCAAGGGCTTAGAGGAATTGGACGGCAATCCTCGCGCATGGGTTTATACCTACGGCCCCACCGAATTACCGGGCGTACGTGAGGCAACGATATACATAACCTTGGAAGGCAAAATCATCAGGACGCGGCCCAGAAACCTGGCGGAGCGAATCGAGCATTATCGGGACCGAGACCCTTGATCCTCCTTATTGTTCAGTACCCCTCCCATTACTTCGAATGGGTACGGTACGATTCCTCGTGGTGGCTCCATTGCCTCCCAGCCAGGGATTTTTCGTAGTACGCTGCACGTTGTAATACAGGAGAACGCCGATGTTGCACGACCTCGTGCTCGAAAACCGCAGTTACCGACGTTTCCAAGAAGACGTTGAGGTTGACTCGTCTTTGCTGCGAGACCTGGTTGACCTTGCCAGGCTCTCCGCCTCCGGTTCCAACGCCCAGCCGTTGAAGTTCGTGCTGTCGAACAACCACACCAGAAACGCCAAGATCTTCTCGACGCTCAGTTGGGCCGGGTACTTGAAGGACTGGCCGGGCCCTGACGAAGGAGAGAGACCTTCCGCCTACATCGTCATCTTGTTGGACACCAGGGTCCGCAAGGACGCCGGATGCGATCACGGCATCGCGGCACAGAGCATTCTGCTCGGCGCAGTTGAAAAGGGCTTGGGCGGCTGCATGTTAGGGTCGATCAGAAAACAGGAACTGAGCGAGGCCCTCTGCATGCCATCCCACTTCGAGATCCTCCTGGTGATCGCGCTGGGGAAGCCCGCGGAGTCGGTGCGAGTGGAGACGGTGGGTCCCGATGGAGACATCAAGTACTGGCGTGGGGAAGACGGCGTGCACCATGTTCCCAAGCGTTCGTTGGACGAGTTGATTGTGAGCGTGGGCTCGGATTAGTCCTCGGGCACGCTCCGTCCCGGAACGGTTGCCCTTGGACTCCCGACTCCGTCTCGACAAGCTATGATGCCTCGACCAAGTGACGCCGGCACGACGGCGTTGCGAAAGGTCCGTCACAACCTCACGCTAGCGAATCACATGAGTCTACTGCAACCGTTCGGCTACCGTTACGCTCACGCAAACCGCGACAGCACGTCCCTCGCTATGACTAGCCGTTGAATCTCACTCGTCCCTTCGCCGATCTCATTGATCTTCGCGTCGCGCATCATGCGTTCCACCGGATAATCAGTGGTGTACCCATAACCGCCGTGCAGCTGCACCGCCTTGGTGGTGACACGCATACACACTTCCGAAGCGTATAGCTTCGCCATCGCCGAAAAAGTCGCGTATTCCTTTCCGTTCTGCTTCAGCCATGCCGAGTGAAATACCAGGTGGCGAGCGGCCTGTATCTCCGTCGCCATGTCGGCGAGAGCGAACTGAGTTGCCTGAAAGGTCGAAATCGGCTTGCCGAACTGTTTTCGCTCCAGTGTATACTTCGCAGATTCCTCGTAGGCGCCCTGCGCGAGACCGAGCGCCAATGCGCCAACTCCAATGCGTCCGGCATCGAGAGTCTTGAACGCGACCTTGACACCACCACCCAATTCCCCTAGTACGTTCTCCTTGGGCACAACGGCGTCTTCAAATATCAGCTCGGTTGTGTTAGAAGAACGCCAACCCATCTTGGATTCTTCTTTCCCACAGCGGAAACCCGGGGTTTTCTCCAAATCGGCTGAGTGCCCGACGCCCAACTGCTCGGTCACCTTCATATCAGTGGTATCCTTGCAGACAACGAAGGCGCTGATACCTTTGCTCCGCTTTTCAGCATGCTTGTCTGTGCGGGCAGTAATGACAGCGACCTCTCCCACACCACCGTTCGTAATGAAGACCTTCGAGCCGTTGATCAGATAGTGGTCGCCCTTGTCCTCGGCAAATGTCTCGAGGCCGACCACGTCCGAGCCGGCATTGGGCTCAGTTACGCCGAGGCATCCAAGTACCTGACCGGATGCCATCAGAGGCACGTATTTCTTCTTCTGTTCATCGGTGCCGAACTCCACGATCGGCGAGGTGCCGAGTGTGATATGCGCAGAACAGGTTATGGAATGGCTGGCATCGACGCGCGCGAGTTCCTCTACAGCGATCGCGTAGGAGATCTCGTCCATCCCGGCGCCACCCATTTCCGGATCCCATGGGATCCCCAGGAAGCCCAGCTCTCCCATTTTCTTCACGTTGTCCCAGTGGAATTTGTGCTCGCGATCGAGCTCCCCAGCGACCGGTCGAATCTCCGATTCGGCGAAATCCCGGACGAGCTCACGCACCTGGTGATGTTCTTCTTTGAAATAGGGAAGGTCGTACATATCTGTCATCTTCATTGCCCATCTTGTAAGTCAGGAGTGAGAACGAGTTGCGTTGATCAGGGAGTAATATAGTTGGAGGCACACTTCAAAGTGATCGCCGGCGGACACCGATGACCGTGACTGGAGCGACGAGGGTGGAAGTCCCAATGGTTGAGCTGCAAAGCCGGTAACGGTATACGGTGGCCCAAAAGCCACCGCACCGCTATTCGAGCGCTTTCGGTGGGCCAAGCACTTCTCGCATCACAAACGCATGCCTGAGCTCACGACGCGACAGGTTTCTCTTTCGTTTCGACCTCTCACGGATGGAATACGGTTCCGGCTCGGGCGTCTCCTCGATGCGATACGGTTGCTCGGCTGTAACGTCGTCAAGGGCGTAGGGTCGCTGTGATACGGCTTCCCAAGCTGAATAAGGGCTTCGTGTCGGCAACTGCGGTTTCCCTGCCGGCTCACCAGTTTCCTCGTAGATCTCACGGCCGGCGGCCTCGAGAGTCTCCAGAGACTCTGTTTCATCATCGATCTCGGGGAGCCGCACCGAATGCTCGCGAACCGGCTCGCCCTGTTGCTGCAACAGGGCGAGCAGTTCATCAGCAACGCTCCTTTTGGGCTCTACCATCCTGTCCGCGTAGCCGGGAGCCGCACGGGCCGGGTACGGCTTTGTGTCCGGTCGCGGGACCTCGAGAGGCTCGGCTCTCTCCGGTTCGGTATCGCTGTCGCTGTCTTCCATCTCCGGATCGTCTCGCCGTGGCTCGGCTCTCTGCTTCACCGGCGCGCGCTTCTTCCTCTTGGCGCCGGAGATGAGACCGAACAGTATGAACAGGACGACGAAGATCAGCTGGCCCAGTTCCTCCATGGATCAGCTCTCCTTGGACTCCTCATCCGATGCAATACTGCGTCGCATGGCCGTGTCGCTCTCGATGTTCCGGTAACGTTGGTAATCCATCACTCCGAGGCGTCCATTGCGAAATGCTTCTGCAATAGCCAAAGGGACCTGAGCCTCTGCCTCGACTACTCTGGCTCGCATCTCCTGAGTTCGGGCACTCATCTCTTGCTCTTCCGCCACGGCCATCGCTCGTCGCTTTTCGGCCTGCGCCTGAGCTATGCGCTTGTCGGCTTCCGCCTGGTCTGTCTGCAGCTCCGCACCGATGTTCTTGCCGACGTCCACGTCCGCAATGTCGATCGAGAGAATCTCATAGGCGGTACCGGCATCGAGACCCTTCGATAGCACCGTCCTGGAGATCACATCGGGGTTTTCCAGCACTGCCTTGTGGCTCTCGGACGAGCCGATGGTCGAAACGATTCCCTCGCCGACCCTGGCCAGGATCGTCTCCTCACCGGCACCTCCAACCAATCGGTTGATGTTTGCGCGAACGGTGACTCGAGCCACGGCAATCAGCTGGATGCCGTCCGTGGCCATCGCAGCCACTTTGGGAGTCTGAATCACCTTGGGATTAACCGACACCTGCACGGCCTCGTGCACATCTCTCCCAGCAAGGTCTATAGCGGCGGCCTTCTGAAAGGGTAGCTCGATGCCAGCTTTGTCCGCCGAGATTAGCGCTCGCACGACACGGTCGACATTGCCGCCGGCCAGGTAGTGGGCTTCCAGCTCGTTCGTCATCAAGTCAATCCCCGCCTTGGTGGCCGCGATCAGCGGACGGACAACTGCCGGCGGGCTCACCTTGCGGAGCCTCATTCCAATCAGACTGCTCAACCCAAGACGCACTCCCGAAAAGCGCGCCTCGATGAACAGTCGGATCGGTATGTACGACGCGATTATCGCGATAAAAACGATGGCTAGAATGAGCAGTACGATGCCTGCTCCCAGGGTAAGATCTTGCATCTGCATATATCCCCTTCCTAGTGAGCCTTCAGGCCTCCGGCATTTCACCCGTCGGTTCAACGACGTGCCGATATCCTTCCGCGCGTATGATACGCACGCTGGTACCCTTAGCTAAGAAGCCAACATCGGAAACGACATCCAACCGCTCGTCGCCAACCTGCGCAGTACCGGAGGGTCTGAGATCGGTGACGGCCACTCCCACAGCTCCAACGAGCTCTTCGCGAATCGGTTCTGCGATGTAACCCGCATCCCTATCAGTCGCGGTTCGTAGGAATATCCCACGTCCGCTCGTGTTGGACGGCATGTATTTCAGCAATACCGTTAGGACGACGGCCACGATGCTGGCTGCCACTACCAGAATTCCAGATGCCCTCGCCATGTCAGCCCATGTTGGAATCGCGCCCAGCAGTGCCATGAAGGTGGCTGCACCGATGCACACGATTGCAACGATGCCCGCCAATCCGAAACCGGGCACAACGAATATCTCTATCCCCATCGCTACCATACCAACGCCGAGGAGGATTATTTCCTCCCAACCCGCCAACCCGACGATCAAGTGGCTGCCGAAAAAGGCGCCCAACGCCAATATGCCAGCGAGTCCAGCGAGCCCGAAAGTAGGCGTCTTGATCTCGATTATGAGCCCGAGAGTTCCAAGCGAAAGCAAAATAGGGGCAACCATGGGATTCGAAAGGAAACGGACCAGCCTTTCGGCCCAATTCACCGTGACAGTTCCAACCGTTCTAGCACCGAGTCCAACTTGGGTCAGCATGTCGCTCAGGTTCTCAGCCTCACCGTGCGCAACGCCCAGTTCAACCGCTTCGCGACCCGTGAGCGTGAGCAGCTTCCCCGAATCTACCACCCCCTCGATTTCTATCTCCTCGTCCACCATGGCCTCGGCGATACGCGGATCGAACCCCCGTCGCTCGGCGAGCGCACGAAACTCACCACGCATAGCAGAAACCATCTTTTCAGACGCCTTCTCACCTCCGCCAACCACGGGCGTGGCGGCGCCAATGGATGAACCGGGCGTCATGAAGATGGAGTCCGCCGCCAACGCGATCATGGCACCCGCGCTCCATGCGTTGTGGCTAACCAGAGCGTAAACCGGGATCTCGCTTGCGGAAACGGCAGTCACTATCTTCTGTGCCGCGTCGACACGACCGCCGAAAGTGTCAATGTCCAGAACAATGGCTGGCGCACCGGCCTCATTCGCCTCTCTCACGCCGCGACTCACATAGGGAGCGAGACCCAACTCGATAGTGCCAGTCACGACTATCCGGCTGACCGCTTGGTCCTGAGCCGACACCGGTTGTCCCAGTGCGGCGATGCTCGCAGCGGCAACAACGATTGGCCAGCGCATCATTGATTCTCCGTTATTATGGAAGACACCCCTCAACACAAGGTAGGGACACTTTCCCGGCGGCGGAAGATGGGAGCGTCTACTCCATTTCCGCACCTGCTTGTGTCGCAGTTCACACTCTCGTGCTCGTATTGCGGTCTCAGTCCACCAATGCTAACCTAATTGATACGAAAAGACTGCGGCGTGCTGAGCCGGGCTAGCGTGGTCCCGCTCGTCCCCTCCCGACGAGTAATCTTGCTGGGCAGCAAGGCGCTCAACGCACCGCAGTTTTTTCGTGTCTTTGTTTGTATTCGGCATGTGAAGGTTGGCAAGTTCCGCACCACCCTCTTCTACCGACGTAACACTCTGCCAGTCAACCACCTAGGTCTTCCAATTCATCGGCGGACAAGGCACGAGTGACCGGTTTCGCGGCAACTTGTTCCCAAAAGCGGACACCTCATGGCATGCGCGCCAGCGTGCGTCATTTCGCACACCGATCGCATCCAGAACACCTCTCCAGACTCTCGCCAAGATAGTCGAGCAGGGCTTTGCGTCGGCATTGACGAGTGTGTACATAGGCTCGCATCGTTTTCATGCCGCTCCTCTTCGCTTCCCAGGAAGCGGATACGGACCCAACAGGCCGCTTGCCGCTCACTCCAGCCATTCGAGCGGCCAACACCAAATCACCCTTTGTCCATAGCATCTCACATCGCGACGCCTCTCCGTCCCGACCGGCACGCCCAGCCTCTTGGAAATAGGCCTCCGGCCGGGCAGGCACTCCCAGATGAACGACCAGACGCACGTCCGGTTTGTCGATGCCCATTCCAAAAGCATTGGTCGCCACCATGACTCTCACTCGCCCGTCGATGAACCGGGCCAGGAGAGCGCGGCGTGCAGCGGGGGGCAGTCCGGCATGGTAGGGTGCCGCTCGAAAACCCCAGCGCCGCAGCACGGACGCGATGCCGTCAGTGCGATCGCGGGTTTGCACGTACACGATGGCAGTGCCGTCAGTTGCTCTGAGCAACCTCGCCGCTTCACGCACTCTTTCGCTCTCGCTCCGGAATTGTCTGGCGCTGAAGAAGAGATTGGGACGGTCGAAAGACTGGACGACTCGCACCGGGTTCTCTAGCCCGAGCACCCGCACAATGTCCGAACGCGTGGACGGCGTGGCAGTTGCAGTAACGGCCATTGTCGGCGGACGTCCGACCGCGCGTCGAAATGCGCCCAACCCCCTGAAGTGCGGACGGAAGTCATGCCCCCATTCGCTAATGCAATGCGCCTCGTCTATCGCGAGAAATGTCACCTGGAGCCGAGGTACTGAATTGACGAGCCCCTTGACTCGCTCCGGTGCGACGTAGAGTAGCTTTAATCGGCCACCCAGGAGGGCATCCCACACTGCGCGCTGTGACTGGCGGGGTTGGGTACTGCTCAGGTAGGCAGCCGCAACACCCCGCTTCTTCAGCGCGTCGACCTGGTCCTGCATCAGCGATATCAGTGGCGAAACAACGAGCGTCAGTCCGCCCAGTACCAGAGCCGGCACCTGAAAGCAAAGCGACTTTCCACCGCCTGTCGGCAGCACCGCCAGACAGTCACGCCCATTCAAGGCGGCCAGTACGGTCTTCCGTTGATGGTAGCGGAAGTCCGGGTATCGCCATACGGACTCTAGAACATGCCTGGCTTCGACCAATCCTGGAGCGGACCGCTGGCCTACTCCACAATGAGTTCGACGTTCGAGACTGAGCGAGGGTTGAGCATTCCTCTTCGCGGCCAGATCGGGGGCTGTTGCAGACATATTCGCGGGACACCCCTGTCCATTCAGTGCTCCAACGACTATACACTATCGCACCCAGACGACTGTACCAGTTCTCTGCAAGCAGAATCAGAAAAACGCCAGACGGTATTCGGTGAGTTGGATCAAAGACATGTCAATATCGGTCGTCCGGTTCAGCGGCTGTACGGAAGCAGTAGGTCCGCTATTACCGGACGGTGATCCGAGCCGAAGTCGGGACCGACGATGGTCCGTTCAACTTGCAGCTTCGGACCTACCAGTATGTGGTCTATGCGCGCCCTGATCCATCCGGCGAACCTCGTGTACCCGAACCCGAATCCGGAGTGCGAGAACGCATTCGTGAGATCGCGCCAGTGCCTTCGGTAGATGACACTCTCAACTGGAAGGTTGAAACCTCCCAAGACAATGATCGCGTCACCGCCCGCATCTACCATTTCGCGCGCTTGACGGCTTTCGATATCCCGAACGACCGACTTCGAACCTAGCGTGCTCAGACTCTCCGACACATGCCCTTCGCGCACCGGAGCAAGCCCCTTTCTCGGTGTGTCGAGATGGAGGTTCGTGAGATGCAGCTCTCGCTCACCCAAATCGATCGTATGCTCGATCACCATCCCCGATCCACCGGCGAATCTGATGTTCTCCCTATCTAGTTGGCGCAGTCCAATCAAGGGAAACCGACTCACCAAACAAAGCTGGTCTCGAATACTGGTGTGCCAGGCAATCTCAGGTAACTCACGAACCGCAGAAGCCAGCGCACTGCCACATTCCTGAAAGCCTATGATGTCGGCTCTCGTCTTCTCGATGATCCATGGTAAGGACGTGTTGAGAGTGCGGCCACCAGCGGCATTGTAGGTCACGACCCGGAGCGGCATTCCGTTTGTCTCGGCTCCTGTCCACCTACGCCAGCCGATGTTGAACCCCATGATGGGCACCAACACGATCATTGCCGCGATGAGGAGGGGCACACTCAACCGCGGTTTCGACGGTACTGCAAAAACCCCGAGAACAACGAGCGGAAGCAAAAGGATCCACCTGGGTCCGAAGAGCAGGACGGTCATCGGTCCCCATCTATCGCCCCCTGCCCACAATCCAAACCAGGTCAGCAGCACAAAGACGAGATACACCCATACTCCCCAAAAACCCAGGCGCCGCATAGGCGTAGCTCCGTGGGCACGATAAGATGCCGCCAGAAAGGCGAGCATTCTCCTCACTCGAGTTGGATCAACCTGAGAACCGCACTTGGAACAGCGCGCCGAAGACAAGAACCGACCCGGTTTGAGACGCACCCTGTGTTTCCCCGACGCACACGGTACGATGATGTCCACCCGGTTCCTACTCTCCTCGCGATTCATGGTGTAGCGGCCTTCACACCATTTCGTAGCAGGCTCTGATGATTCCGTCGACCCTGGCGACGTCTTCGGGGCGAGGCCGCGGTGTGACCGCCTGTCCACACAAATATGATGTCGGAAACAGTATGGCCAATACCAGCGGGGGTCGTTTCGGGATGGTGAAGTTCATTGTTGCCGCCTCCGGTATTGACGAACTGGTCGCACTTCACTGGCCGGTGACGTTAGCCAGCATGTCTTGCTGTTCAGCTACGAATGCAAGTATCACTGCCGGTTGCGTGAAAGTGTAGCTATCATCAGTCGCTATGAATCGACGTGCCGTGTTGCCCTTCACCCGATGGCTCCGGAGACTCGCACTCATTTTGTACTCCGTGGCAGTCTTGGTGGCGACGCTTGCTCCGCTATCAGGAGACGTTTACGACTTCGCTTCCGGACTCGACAAGCTCGCCCACGTATTTCTTTTTGCCGGCATCGCGCTGCTGTTGCTCTGGAACGCCGACTCGGTCAGTCGAGCGGCATCGGCAACCGTTCTCGCCCTCACGGTCGGTTTCGCAGCCGCTATCGAGATCGTACAGGGACTGCTATGGTACCGCAGCGGCGATTTGTGGGACCTCGTCGCCGGTTGCGTGGGCGCTTTGATTGGTGTTCGCGCCGCAACGGGATTGGCGGCGACACAAAACCGGTCCCGTGACAAACCACCGGAAGGATGAGCCTGCTCATTTACCCCAGTCGTCCGGTATCCTGACGGCGGTAACGAGACCTCTGGCGCACTCGTTCCCACCAGCGAAGAGGGAGATTGCCACCACGACCTTACGCTTCTTGACTTCTTTCACCCGGGCACGCAGTTCGAGGGTCCCTCCCAAGGGAGTTGGTCGGAGATACTCTACGTTCAACGACGCGGTGACGTAACGGAGACGCGGTTCTGAATCCATAGGCCGGCCCTCTTCACGATAGCCGGCAGCCGCAGCCGTTCCAGTGCCGTGGCAGTCGATCAGCGATGCAATCAAGCCACCGTAGACGTAGCCTGGAATGGCGGTATGATACGGTCTTGGCGCAAACCTGCAGACGGATTCGTCCCCTTCCCAACGGCTCTGGATCTTGAGGCCGTGCTCGTTGAGCTGCCCACAGCCGTAGCATTGGTTCATATCATCGTCGTAGTAGTCCTGAAAGCACTTTCCCTCACCGGATGTCATCTTCAAACCTTTCTCGAGCAACTACTAACTCAGTAGACGTCCAAGTCTTGCGCGGACACGACGGCACCGTCGTACCTGGAGGTGATCTCAGAAACCAGGTTCTCCTCCGAAGTGCCCCAGAAGAGCTGATGATAGAGCACGAGCAAGCCCGGACGTGCACTAGATGCAAGCTCTGCCAACTGATTCGTCGAAGTGTGCGCGTCGGCGTGATACCGCTGCCACACCGAATCGCGATCCTCAAAGCCATGCTGCGAATAGACTTCATGTACCAGTATATCACAGCCATTGCACGCATCCACCAGTGCATCGCTCGGTGTCGCATCACCGGAAATCACTACCACTTTGTCTTCGGTTTCGAACCTGAAGCCAAAGCCATGGTCCCAGTCCCCATGGTGCACTCGAAATGCCGTCACCACCACATTCTCGTCTTCATAAACCTCACCCTCCCCGATCTCGTGCACGGCCACCTTGTAGCCATCGCGATTTGCCGGTTCCAGACCGTCCAGCCGAACCCGAATGTCTTCCTCGTATGCAGTGAGCAAATTCTCGACCATTCGCTCCGTTCCGCTGGGGCCGAACAACTGTAGCGGCTCGTCCCGTCCGAGAACCCAGGGTGTCAATATGACATCCGGCAGCCCCACGGTGTGATCCGAATGCAGATGGGTAAGGAAAAGGTGACGCAGGTTTTCCGGGCGCAGCGCCATTATCCCCAGCCTGCTTGCGGCCGACGCTCGGCGCACGACACCTGGTCCGGCATCCACTAGGTAGGAAGTGCCGTTTGCGACTACCGCTACAGCCGGACCCGAGCGTTCGGGATCGGCGTTGGGCGTACCGGTACCGAGCATTACGACGTGCGTGCCCTTCGAAAAGTCCCGCGGCTCTTCGGTCGCGTCGACTCGTTGGTCCGTACATGCCCAACTGGTAAAAGAGACTGTGAGGCACGACAGTATTGCCAGATACCGTTGAGCTGGAGAAAACATTCGATCGGACCTCATTCAGGAGGTGACAGACGGCACGTCCCCTCTAATGGCGGTGAAGGATCCCGAGATCGTGATCTCTTCGACACCTCCGAAACTCCCCACGGCGAGCTCGAAGTCGGCCTCGAAACTGAACTCACCGCGAATCAGGTCATTGCTCGCGCTCGTGACCGTGATAGTCCCGGTGTCGGAGCCATACGAGGCGATCGAGCCGTCTGCCGAGCGTCTGAGTACGTAGACCGCGTCAATATCCTCGGGATCGAGATTGTCGCTGTCTGCATCCACAATGGTATGAGTCCCAACTTCAATAGGGGTCGCGCTCCCGTGACGGCCGATCGCGATAGCGTCAAAGTCGAGTCCGCCAAAGGTACCACGGCTCAGAAAGATCACCCAATACTCGCGACCTTGCGTAACCGATACCCCGAAGATTGCCTCGCCTTCGATCGTGAAACTCGTATCGCCGCTGATTGTGACAGCGAACGAGTTCTCTTCCGGTTCAGTTCCACAAGCTGCCGCCAGCACGATACCGGCGCCGATGATGGCTGTGGTCAAGCTATTTCGCATGCGATCACGACCTCACTTCTTCAGGAATTTGCCGACGGCTTCCTTGAAGTCGGGCGTGGCCCTCGCGACGGCATTGACCTTGGCCCCGAGAGCTATTCCTTCCTCGAAGCTCTGGCCGTCCAGTTCGTAAAGCTGTTGTTTGATGAGAGCGACCGCCGAAGGACTTGAAGCCGCAATAGATGAAAGCGTTTTAGCAACAGCATCCTCGAAGCCATCGGCAGGCAGCACACGCGAGGCGAGACCAATCTGGCAAGCCTCAGAAGCAGACAACAACCTGCCGGTGCCAACGAGATCGAACGCCACCTTCTCGCCCACCGTCCTGCGTAACATCGCCATTACCATTGCCGGAACGAATCCTCGCCGCACTTCTGGATATCCGAAAGACGCCTCCTCGTGAGCCAGGACCATGTCACACGCTGACGCCAGGCCGCAGCCACCCGCCAGAGCACGCCCAGTTACCACAGCGACGACCACCTTAGGGAGTTTTCTGATTCTGATAAACACGTCGCCGAGGAGTTGCGCCTGAGCTGCATTCTCGTCGGGGGTGTTGTCCACCGACTCCAGCAGTTCGGCCAGGTCTGCGCCAGCGCAGAAATCCTTGCCTGCGCCCCTCAAGGCGATCGCTCTAACGTCCGTATCCATCTCCGCCGAATGGAGCGCTTCATACAACGCCGCCACGGTAGCCGCGTTGAGCGCGTTGCGTTTTTCCGGCCTGTTCAGCGTAAGACTCAACACGCCCTGGGCCAACTCGCGTATCACCGTCGTTTCAGTCAATTATACCTCACCGAAGAAGGAAGAGACGAACGTCACTTGGGGAGCTTCAGGCCTCGGGACGCATCTTCCAAAGGGCGAACCGCTTCCCGCCGAATGGACGGCGGTCCAACCGGTAGACGAGCCATCACATCCACGAGCGGAACGAGGTCGGCACGTGTGACGTATGAGACCGATTCGAGTGCGAAAGAGATCTCTCTCGCGGAACGCGGCTCGATCACGACGCCTGCCCTCTCGCTTCCATCGGAAAGGGAAAGGCTCACGGGCTCCGGCAGAAGGAAAACGACTCCCAATTCAGCGCTCCATGTCTCGTCAGAATCCATGTGAGCGAATGCCGGCATCAACTCCACGTCCAAGCCGGCGAAATAGTTGCTCGAGGACAGATCCACGACCTGCCTGGCGCCGGAGTAGCTCAAGGGACCGTCACTCACGCGCATTCCAGCAGTGTCGAACACCGTTACTCCAAAGCCGGTCAGTTGGTTCCAAGTATGCTCCGGCAGGGAGACTTCGAGCAGCATCTTTTCTGCCCAACCGGGCGGTACGACCCTCACGTTTTCTCTCGTTGATCCGCTACCGTGGATCGCGCGCCGCGCTACCGCACCAACCAGTTTAGCTGAAACGATCGCGCGTGATGGTCTGTTGGCAAGGTTGCGGATCGAGGCGACGGGGCCGTTGGCAACCGACTCAACGACGATATCGGGTGCTGCGACCTGCAACCAATAGGACACCTCGGAAGGTGGGGGCGCCAACACAACCGCTTCGTATACTCCCGGCAGTATTTCGCCAGCACCGACGTTGATGGCACCCGACGAGGACTTGAGGCCGCCCACCACCCTCTCACCTTGGGGAAATGGTCGACCATCAGGCTCAAAGAGGTACAACGAAACGCTATAGGTCGGATCGGCGAGTTTCACCGCGACCTCCAGGCCTCCACTGCCTTCGGAAACCTCAACGAAGTGCCGGTGCACCGCGCCCGCTGCCAGCTTCTTGACATATCCTTGAGGAGACAGGCCGTGCGGTACCACCACGGTGTTGACCAACTCAAACAGCGGACCAGCAGAAGTGTCTGTCGCGGATCTCGCGGTGACGGTTCCGACATACATTCCCGGTTCACTCAGCTTGGACCTTTCGTAGCTGAGATCGATTGTTACCGGTCCCCCTTGTGGTTCCACTACCGGAGGAGTTCGAATCCAATCCACGTCGGCGTCGAGAAGCAGGCGCGCAGCCGGTTGGCCGGCAACCGAGGTGACGGTGAAACGCTGAATCGTATCTGAGGGCGATGCCAGTCCGCTGCGCCTAAAGGCTGCAGGGGACTTTCTGTTGTGACCCTCCTGCGCGAGAGCTTCAATCGAGTAAACACCGGCTTGATGGCCGGCCCTGAGCCAGTCGAGAGCCGCACTGAGGTTTGGTACTCCCGCGCCAGCGTCGAGCACCGTAGCATCTGGTGGCATGGTGGCCGTGTTCCTCAAGGCTCGCACTATTTCGACTGCTCGCACGCTCCTGCTACGAGCGCGCATTGCCGATTGCAGTACGGCCGCCGCGCCCGCCACCTGAGGAGCAGCCTGGCTGGTACCTTGAAGCACTTCGTTACCTGCATGCCAGAGTGGCACCGTCGAAAAGGCTTTACCGGGCGCGCAGAGATCCGGTTTCGCTACCTCTCCCCCTCTTGCGCTCCATGGAGCGATTAGGATCTCGCCGGGACTCGAGCTGGGGCTCGAGGCGCGAGTGAAAACACCGGGTAGAAGAGCACATACCGACATTGCCTGTTGCGCCGATCCGGGGAATCCCACGGTGGACACCCCCGGCCCTTGATTGCCCGCCGAGACCACAAACGCGACGTTCGGGAACCTATAAGTGAACTCGTTCACGATTGAGTCGATGGATGCGGTGCCCTCGACCTCATTTCCGATCCCGTGACTCATGTTGATCACCAACGAAAGCCCTCGCTCTGCGGCAATCCTCGCGGCATGTTCCATCGCGCTCACCACACTACCGCCTATGGAAATCCCTCCCCGGAAGTTGTCGGCTATCTTCAATCCCAGCAGTTGTGCGCCGGGAGCGACACCGTCGAATCCCTCCACTCCGAACATGTCATTGCCTGCCGCGATACCGGCCACATGTGTCCCGTGCCCAGAGTCGTCGAAGTAGAAGTCCAAAGTCGGTTCGGGACCATCGTGACCTATGTTCACTGCTATCGAAAGCGGCCCTGAGGTAGTATCTCCAGGAAAGGTGTGATAGTAGAAGAACTCCTGCGCCGCGGAGTAGTCACGCATGAGTTCCTCTCCCGCGAGAGAACCGTCTCCATCGGTATCCGTCACCACCACCCAGTCACCGCGATGGCGAGCGACAACCACGGGGAATTCATCGGTGCTGCTCCCATTGCCGTTCACGTCGGCTGCGGACGTTCCGCCAACCTGCATCTCTCGGAACAGGCCCGCGTAGAAGGGAGGTCTGGCCACGCTCCTTACGCGGCCAAATCCGGCAACCGAGCAACCGTTCAACTCGACGGTGTCTCCGGTGATCGATTCCAATCGCTCGAGCACGACCTTCCCTTCACCTGAGAAATCACGGAGGTCCAGCAGCTTCGCTTCGCCGGTGGAGGTCCGTACCAGCCCTGCGACACCGGGAGAAATCCCGTTGTCGAGTATCGCTATGAGAACGCCGCGTCCATCGTGATCGGGATAGTTCAATCTGAATGTGTCGATGCCGAGCGCGCGGAGCGGGAGCAGGCCCGCCAACATTGCCACTCGGGGAGGGATGACCGGTTTCCGCGGCTTCCACGACGCTGGCGCCGCAACGGTGTCTGCCGAGTCAGGCGGCGAACCTACCGCTGCGAGTGAAGGTCTGTCGCCCGCTTTCGACCCCACGGGCGCACATGCGGCGGCGGCTAGCAGACCGACAATAGGTGTCAATCGGCGAGCGAGAGCGGTGCGGATCCTCATGGCGATGTTTCGGGTGTATATGCCCGATAGTTCAACTCGGACGATTATCTAACCATTCCTTCAGATAGTCGACAATGTCCTGTGTGGGTGTGCCCGGGCCGAACATGCGCGCGATTCCTTGCTCCTCGAGTTGTCGCATGTCATCCTCCGGAATAATGCCGCCACCAATCAGGAGCACATCATCCCTGCCCTGTTCCTCCAGGAGCGCCTTCACTCTGGGAAACAACGTCATGTGAGCCCCGGAGAGTATCGACAATCCCACCACATCGACATCTTCCTGCACCGCGGCGGCCACGATCATCTCCGGCGTCTGATGAAGCCCGGTGTACACAACCTCCATACCAGCGTCGCGAAGACTCGCGGCCACAACCTTGGCACCGCGGTCATGGCCATCTAGTCCGGGCTTGCCTACGAGAACCCTGATTGGTGAGGGGTTCTGCTTCTGTGAATTCTCTTTGGTTTTGTTCACGAGTGTGCGCGAATGCTCGCCCTCCCGCAGGCCGCGTGACTAGGGTTGATGCCCCCCCAGTCATGCTCCTTTGAAACGCAACAAAGCTGCAAGTCCATCGAGTCCCTTCCTTGCTGTTTCATTCTCCATGACATCAACGTGACAGCCCTGCCTCAGCGCCTCCTCGATCGCCTCGTCGACGATATCAGGTACGTTCTCCACGTTACCCTCGTCACCACACGCCGAGTTCGCGGTCGTGAGACGACCGGTGTCACTACAGCGATAGCCACTCGACGCTACCGTTGGATCGACTAGAAGAGTGCGAACCTGGCCGATGGCGAGAGCGCCGAGCGTGTCCTCCACGCCGGTCACAGCCCAGCCGGTTCCAAGACCCTCTCTCAGTTGGGTCGCATGCTGTTCTTCCCACTCTCTTTCCGATTCATGCCTCACATCGAGAACCGCATCCATGACCTCAATCGGCGTCGCATTCTTCGGATTTATCTTCGCAGTTCCCAGCAGGTCCTTACGCACGTATGGATGCAGATGTGGAATCAACGCACTGGGATCAGTGCCGTTGCCCCCCACCACTACGCCTCGCGCGCCCTCGCTCTTGCTCAATTCCAGAAGACGTTCAGCAACATCCGCGTAATGCCTGTCCTTCTCGGTCTGCATACGTTGATTGAAATTGTGCTCACCTGCGCCAGCGACACTTGCCCCGAAGTTCGCCCTGGTCCGCGTGCCGTGGAACTTACCGGCGCGGGTCGCACCGTCCGGCAAGAGTCCAGGGAGTTCCTGCACACCAAATGCGGTCACCCGGAAGAATCGCGCACTGGTGCGATCGCACACGGCACAGTGAACCAACCCGAACTCATCATGTAGCGCCACCAGCTCGCGCAACAAAGGTGATCGATCCACCACCAACCGCGATCTGAACACATGTGGCAGAGGAACAGCCTCGAACAGGCCCAAAGCCTCGCAAGCGAATATGGCAATGCCGCGACCCGTGGGAAGGTGAGTCGAGTCATCGAGATAATCGCGTATCCTCTGTAGGTCGCGATCGATCACTTCACGTTCGTTTCGCGATAAGCCGGCATCTTGGAGCGCCGCCATGCGCTGCTTGATGCGGTTCTTGAGCTTTATCTGGTATTTGCCTCGCGCCCTGTCTCGTGGCTCGAGTTTGAGGTAGCATGAGACTACCCAGTGCTCGGTTGTCCCCAGCTTCGCGAACCTATCCATGAGGGACTTCAGAGTAGGAGGTCCCTCCTGCACTAACGTTTCTACCATCCTAATCCAACCTTTTCTTTCTGCAATTCAAAAGAAGACGGGTTCACGATACGCTCCGTACACCCGCTCCAACGCATGTCGTATTTCGTAGAGTGTGCAGTATTCCCTAGCGCACTCGAGCATAGCCGGAATTACGTTCCCCCCTCTATCCGCCGCCTCAGTGAGATCCTGGAGGCATTCCTCGACCCGCTTAGGGTCACGTCGCTCCCGCAATTTCTTCAGGCGGGCCCGTTGAGTGGAACCCGCCTCCTCGGTGACCTTGAGTATCTCGAGCTCCTTTTCGTCGGTGTCGGCGTATTCGTTCAGGCCCACCACTATCCTACGGCGTTGTTCGACCTCGTATTGGAAGCGAAGCGCGCTTTGGGAAATTTGCCGTTGGAACCAGCCCGCCTCTATACCTCTCACGACGCCACCTACGCGCTCGATTTGCGAGAACAGCTCTTCCGCTTCCTGTTCCATACCGTCGGTGAGGGCTTCGACATAATACGAGCCGCCGAGTGGATCGGCCACATTCGCCACTCCGGTCTCGTATGCCAGGACTTGCTGTGTCCGCAACGCCAGTTTGACGGCATCTTCCGTGGGCAATGCCAGCGTTTCGTCCAGCGAATTCGTGTGCAATGACTGTGCCCCCGAGAGAACGGCTGCGAGCCCCTGATAGGCGACTCTCACGACGTTGTTCATCGGCTGCTGGGCTGTCAACGACACACCCGCTGTCTGGCAGTGAAACCGCATCATCAGCGACTTCGGGTTCTTGGCGCCGAAACGATCTCTCATGTGCCGGGCCCAGATACGACGGGCCGCTCGCATCTTGGCGATTTCCTCGAAGAAGTCGTTGTGGACGTCCCAGAAGAAAGAGAGGCGTGGCGCAAACGAGTCGACATCGAGACCGGCGGCGATGGCACTCTCCACATACTGGAAGCCGTTGGCGAGTGTGAAGGCCAGCTCCTGAGCGGCGGTTGCACCAGCTTCCCGAATGTGATAACCGCTGATAGAGATCGTATTCCAAACCGGTGTGTGTTCTGTTGCCCATTCGAACAAATCGACGATTATCTTGACCGACGGTTCGACGGGATAGAGCCATGCGTGCTGCGCCATGTACTCCTTCAGAATATCGTTCTGCACGGTCCCCTTGAGCAGAGCGATGTCGACTCCTTGGCGCTCGGCCGCGGCCACATAGAAACAGAAGAGCATCGCCGCGGGCCCGTTTATGGTCATCGACGTGGACACCTCTCCCAGCGGGATACCGTCGAACAGGGTTTCCATGTCTGCCAGAGACGATATCGCCACACCGCATTTACCAACTTCGCCCTCCGCCTGCGCGCTGTCGGAATCGTAGCCCATGAGAGTCGGGAAATCGAATGCTACCGAGAGACCTGTCTGGCCTCTCTCCAGGAGAAACTTGTAGCGGCGATTGGTATCCTCGGCGGTACCGAAACCGGAGAACTGACGCATCGTCCAGAGACGGCCCCGGTACATAGTGGGGTGAACGCCTCTGGTGTACGGAAAGCTCCCGGGGTAGCCCAACTTCTCGTCGGGATCGAAGCCCTCCAGATCGAACGGCGTATAAAGAGGTTCTACTTCAGCGGAACTCTGACTGACGAAGTCTATGTTTCGCTTGGATCCTCGCTCGTATTCTTCGCGCCAGGCTTCGTATTTCTTTCTGTCGATCATATTCGCTCTCGATTCACTGCAGGCCGTCCACGATCTCATGCGCAAGCTGATAGGGACTTTTGGTTCCTTCTAAGACATCGTTCAATCCGTCCGCGAGCACTCGTTCGCCTCCACGGTCTCGCCATACCCATTCCTCCAGCATGCGAGTTACCACTTCCCGGGTGTGGCGCTCCAACCTCGCTCTCCTCCGTTCGGCGAGTTCCCCGCTTTCTTCGAGATGCTTGTGGTGGACCTCGAACGAGTCGATCAGCGCGTCGACGCCCTCGCCGGTAGTTGCCACGGTCAGAAGGGTCGGAGGTTGCCATTCCGGGCTGACCCTGTCGGTATCAACAACTTCGCTCGACTGCGCCGGATTGTGGTGGTGAGCGATGTTGCGGTATGCATTGCCTTGCCTCAAACCCAACATTATCTGGATCTCCTGCATGAGTCTGTCACCACCGGGCCTGTCCGCCTTGTTGACCACGAAGACGTCGGCGACTTCCATCACTCCTGCCTTGAGTACCTGGACGCCGTCTCCAGATTCCGGGACCAAGACCAAGGCGGATGTGTCAGCGCTTGCAGCGATAGTAAGCTCAGACTGCCCGACTCCAACCGTCTCTATGATGATGCGGTCGAAGCCGAATGCGTCGAGCAAGTCGCAGACTTCCCTTGTCGTGGTAGCGAGGCCGCCCATGGCGCCACGAGCCGCCATCGAGCGTATGAATACGTCCGGATCCAGCGTCACGGACTCCATGCGTATTCGATCCCCCAACAGCGCACCGCCGCTGAACGGGCTTGTCGGGTCTACGGCCACAACCGCAACCCTGCATCCGCGATCTCGATATCCGGTGATCAGGCGCTCTGCGAGCGTGGATTTCCCTGCCCCGGGAGGCCCAGTTACTCCAACCCGGTGCGCATTGCCGAGGACGGGAAAAACCGCAGACAGTAGTTCCTCGTAACCACAACGTGCGTTCTCAACAAGCGAAATGGCTTTGGCAAGCGCCGGCACCTCGCCGCTCCGCATGCCTCTCAAGAGACCATCTATTTTCACAGAAGTAAGTTCGCGCAATACGGTATCGAGTCGCAACCCGCCTCATATTCGTGGAAGGAGTATGGCGGCTGCCAGACCGAGCAACAAGAAGAAGCCGACGAAATCAGTCAATGCCGTAACGAAGACCGAGCTGGCGATGGCCGGGTCGACTCCAAGCTTCTGCAGTAGCAACGGAATAGCGGCCCCAGCGGTAGTGGCCAGGAGCAGAGTTCCCCACATTGCGAGCAGGAGCACTAGTGCGACCATCCACCCGTAACCAAGTAGAAGTGTTACTACGGCCACCGCGAGACCCAGCATCATGCCGTTCATCATGCCAACCGCGAGTTCTTTCAGTACCACACTGACCGCCCTGCCGGGAAGGATCATACCGACGGCTATGCGCCGTACCGTTACTGCGAGCGCCTGCGTACCCGCGTTGCCGCCCATGGCGGCTATTATCGGCATGACGAAGGCGAGCGCCCACATCTCGTCGATCGTGTCGGCAAAGAGGAGCACGACCGTGGCGGCCGCGGCAGCGGTGATCATGTTCAGAAACAACCACGGCATGCGGTTCCTGACCGCCTGCTGCCACTCACCCGCCAACAACTCCTCGGCCGCTGCACCGCCGAACCTGAGGATATCTTCCGTCGCCTCAGCCTCAACCACATCCATTACGTCGTCGAAAGTCACCCGACCTATGAGCTTGCCCTCGCTGGTCACCACGGGCAGTGAAGGAACATTGTACCTCGCAATCAGTTGAGCGACCTCCTCCTGATCTTGATCCGGCGTGACCGTGACGAGGCATGGTTCCATGATTCCTGCAACCAATGCGTCGGGGCTCGACAGAACGACGCGTTGCAGAGGCAGTAACCCCACCAGGCGGAAATCCCGATCCACGCAAAAGATCTGGTAGAATTCGTCCACTTCCTCGGCCTGCCGGCGGATCTCCTCGATGGCCATCGCTGCGGTCACATCTTGACTTACCGCAACCACTGCGGCGGTCATGCGCCCCCCTGCAGACTCCTCATCGTAGATCAAGAGCCGCTCAATGTCGGCACGATCTGCCACGTGAGCGAGAATACGTCTCGCCTGATCGCCCGGCAACTCGGAAAGCAGGTCCGCAGCATCGTCATCCTCGAGTTCATCCACGATGCCCGCAGCCTGCTCGGGCAGGAGCGCCGCCAGCAGCTCCTCGGGATGCTCCTCTTCCTCCATTTCCGCAAGTGCGTCAGACACGACATCTGGAGGCAGCGACCTGACCAGTCGCAGCTGTACCTCATCATCGAGCGACGCCACGATGTCGGATAGGTCCGACGGGTGGAGCCTCCTTGCGCGAGCCAGGAAACGGGAAACATCTCCAGCTTCCGCCAGGCGTCGCAGCTCTTCCTGGTACTCTACGGCCTCACTCACCTCAACTGGTCCTCTCTCCACTCGCGCGAATCCTTCAGCAACGATTCCAAATCCAGACCCTGTCTTATCGCACGCGCGGGCCCTTCCGCCGTGCTGAACGCACCACCCGAGACGATCAGTTTCATCGCCTCCTCGATCGTGATGTCGACCTCGATCAGACGGCTCCTGGGCACGATCAACATGAATCCTGATGTTGGGTTCGGGGTGGTCGGTAAAAAGACATTCACACAGGGCTCACCGACCCATTTCGACATTCCCGCCGATTCTTCGTTGGTGACGAACGCGATTACCCACAATCCTTCAGTTGGATAAGGGACCAACACTGCGCGCCGAAACAACCGTCGGCGCCCCCCCACCATGGACTGAATTATCTGACTCACGGCGCTGTAAATGCGACCCGTCAAAGGAAATCGAGACAACGCCTGGTTCCACCATCGCAGGAGTTGCCTACCCGCTGCAAGGTGAACTAACCAGCCGACCAACACCAGAAAGATCACCAGCAGTACGATGCCGAGCCCCGGGATGCTGAATCCCAGTGCGGAACGCAGCGGGACTCCCAGAATCGAATCGATTCGCTGAAAAACCCATACCAGAACAAACGCGGTCAGTCCCACCGGTGCGATGACCACCAGGCCTACGAAGAAGTACTTCCTGAGTAGCCGCATGGGAGAGCGGTTGTGACCTATCCCGGTCAGGTCGGACAAAGTCATGGAACAGCCGGCGAGTCGATATGGACCGTTGCAACGCTGGCAAGGCGGACGGTCACACGCTCTACGCGTGTGGCTGTCGCCTCGATCACGTCGAACTCCAGGCCTGACATCTCGAACCGCTCACCTGCCGCGGGAATACGCCCCACGGCGCTGGAAAGCAGACCACCCACCGTCTCCGCCACACCGCCGTTGTAGGCTACTCCAAACTTCTCCGTCACCTCGTTTACGGGAGTCGCGCCAGGGACCTCGATGACCGGCGGATGGGATTCGGTTACCTCTACCTCCGACTCGACGGTGTAAAAGGTCTCTTCCACCAATTCAGTGAGAAGATCGTTCATTGTTGCTATTCCGGCCGTGCCACCGTATTCATCCAAGACGACAGCCACTTGATGGCGGTCGCGCTGCATCTCGAACAGAAGGTCTGCACATGCCTTCGTAGTGGGAACCGCTGTTATCGCACGCACGGGCAATCCTCCCCCTGGCAATATCTTCAGCAAATCGAAGGCGTAGTAGAACCCGATGATGTTGTCCGTTGTGTCGCTGTACAAAGGTAGTCTCGAAAAGCCCGATTCCAAGAAGGCTTTCGACACTTCGTCG
Organism: uncultured Gemmatimonadaceae bacterium; assembly: GCA_964580055.1. Lineage (GTDB taxonomy): Bacteria > Gemmatimonadota > Gemmatimonadetes > Gemmatimonadales > GWC2-71-9 > JBDGYW01. The sequence goes on from CAZOJI010000018.1 coordinate 48,708, forward strand.
ATCGAGGACCCTTCCGATACCGCCACGATCTCGGTTCTGGGAGTCATCACCTCGCTCACCTGCATCTCCGTGAAGGAAAGCACGCCGGAGACGAGCGTCAGCTCGTCGGAGCCGACTGTCTCATTTGGCGCCGTCTGCAGTTCTCCCTTGACCAGATCTGCTCGAGGTCGCACGGAGGCACCTTGTGGCAGCGCGGGCGCGAACACTGCCGCAAGCCGCCCCACCAACGGCACGGCCAGTTCGATAATCGATGCCGACCAGCGGCGTCCGACGGCATTCGGCAATGCATACAGAATGATCACCGCGAGCGGAACGGCGAGGAACAACACCGAGGTCACCTGAACGACCGGTGCCAGACCATCCAAGGCCGAACGCAGTCCAATGGCCGCAATCAGCGTACCTGCAGCAGCCATGCCTCTCGCGGAACCGAGCACTCGCGAAGGAGCCGATAGCAGCGTTCGCGCCGCCTTGGCTCCGCTGGACCATCCAGTGATCCACCTGTAGAGTTCGACCTGGTTCGCCGCCGTGCATGCGATGACTGTCGTCGTGGCGACACATCCGATGCAGAGGCCGGCGATGACGATCAACCATTCTGTCACGCTTGGTCCTCCTCGTGGCTATCGCCTGGAGAGGTCGCGGCAATCCGCTCGAAATAGACACGCACGACTCTACGTCTCACCACCTGCTCCACCACTGCTCGGAAGCCACCGATCCCGAACTCCTCTCCCGGCTTCGGCACGTGACCCAGCTCCGCGTAAACCACCCCTCCAACTGTGGTGACTTCGTCCCTTTCGAAGTTCTCTCCAAGCAGCTCGGACAAATCATCGAGCGACAATCTGCCGTCAACCCAGAAGCGATCGTCACCTTCTCGTCCCATCACCGGGGCAATCCCAACGTCGTACTCGCCGTGTATCTCTCCTACGATCTCTTCCAGAACATCCTCGAGCGTTATCAAACCCGAGGTCCCGCCGAACTCGTCCACAACGAGCGCGATATCCGATTTCGTGCGTTGGAAGTCTCTTAGCTGCGCGGTCAACAGCTTCGTCTCCGGAACAAACGAAGCGGGTCTCACATACTGGCGCCAATCATCCGGCGCTTCCGAAACACCGACTACGGCGGAAGTGAGATCCTTCGCGAAGAGGATCCCCTCTACGTTATCGATATCGTCAGTGTAAACTGGGATTCGTATATGTTCGCTTCGACTCAACAGTTCTACTACCGAGTCCCAGCTGGAGCAAGATTCGATCGCAGTAATGTCGAGGCGCGGCGTCATCACTTCCTCGACCGTCGTTTCGCCCAAGCTGAAAACTCCGTGAAGCATGTCGCGGTGGGCCTTGCCAAAGCGGTCTGTCTTGACTTCCGGAGAGGGCAAGACAGAGCCAAGCATGCTCTCAACCGCTACGGCCACTCCGGCGAGAGGAGTGAACGCTGAAACGGTTCGTCGCGCGAAAGGTGCAAGCGCCGCCGCCAATTTGGGCATCAACACGGCTGCGCTTCTTGGCAGGCTCTCGGCAAGCAAGTATAGAAAGGCCAGGGCCAAAACAGCCCGGCCGAATCCGACCAGGGGCCTTTGATACCACCAACCGGCCACTTGTGCCGCTGCCACCCCCGCGACAGTCAACAATGCTATGCGGGCGATGCGCGTAAGGCGATCGAGGTCCATCAACTCACTCGAACGACGCCTCGACTCGGGGGGTGCCGGCGACTCCGGGGCTTCCTGCGCCATGACCAAGAGCCCGGCCCAAGCACCTGCAACGAAGGCCAACGACAGCGACAGCACCGAGGCAGCGGCTTGGCTCACCGCAGATCCCTCACGATGCGCTCGGTGTAGTGTTCCTGCAAGGACCACATCCGCGAGTCAAAGCGCTCCTCCCCTGAGGGATGTTCGAAACCCAATGCGTGGAGGGTACCGTGAATCACGAGACGTACCAGCTCTTCCCTCACGGGGGTTTTGCCAGTTCGGGCGGTTCGTGACGCGACACTGGGACAGAGGTAGATATCGCCCACTGTGATGCCCTGGTGAGACATACCGAAGGCTATCACGTCCGTTGCCCAGTCCCGTCCGAACGAGCGTCGATTGACCCACCTCATTCTCTGTCCGGATAGGAAGGTGACGCAGAATTCCGCATCACCGACCGCCTCGCCGTCGAGGACAGCAACTATCGTCCTGCGTACCAGTGCGGGAGGAAGACCGTTGGCACTGCCGGCGTTTTCGACGCTCACTCTACGCGTCGGACCCGGCATCCCATCTCGCGGATAACCCGCCCGTACCTTTGGGGTAGTCGATACGGTTGTGGCGGGCCCCTTCGTACACGCGCAGGAACTCTATCTTTACGCGCGCCAATTGCGCCATGGTCAGAGGAGCGTCGTCCAACTGACCGGCGTCTATCCGTTGGCGTACCAGATGATCGATGGCATCGCGCAGATTCTCAGCGGACTGATCCTCGAGAACACGGAGCGCCGCCTCAACTCCGTCTGCGAGCATCGCCACCGCTGTTTCCACGGTCTGCGGTTTCGGACCAGGATACCGAAAGTTTCCGGGCTCTACCTCAGATCCCCCACCCTTGCTGATCGCTCGATCGAGAAAATAGCTTATCACCATGGTGCCATGGTGCTCTGCGATGAAAGCAGTGACCGCGTCGGGAAGGCGGTGTTCTTTCGCGAGCGCGATGCCTTCCTTGACGTGGTTCCTGATCATTGCGGCAGACACCTCCGGCTTGAGCTTGTCGTGGGGATTAACTCCCGGAGTCTGGTTCTCCACGAAGAACTGCGGTTTTTTGAGCTTCCCGATATCGTGATAGTAACAACCCACCCTCGCCAGCAGGCCGTTGGCCCCGATGGCATTGGAGGCGGCTTCACACATGTTGGCCAAAGCAAGACTGTGCGCGTAGGTTCCCGGCACCTCCGTGGCCAAGCGGCGCAACAGCGGACGTGCCGGATCCGACAACTCGAGAAGCGTGAGTTCGGTGGTGGTACCCGCCATCCACTCGAACAGCGGCAGCGTGATCGTCACCAATGCCGCACAAATCAGCGCGTTCAGACCGCCGACAGCAGCGGTTGAACCCGCCGTTGAAAGAACCTCGACAATATCCTGCTCCACCTGGAGTCCCACGGTGAGACCGACAAGCAGGAAGGCCGCCGCAACGACGACCGCAGAAACCAGCAACTGATTGCGACGCCGGACGGTTCGGACGCTCAACGCCGCGGCGACGCCACCGACCAAGGCCACGAAAAGGGCATCCGTTCCACTGTAGGCGGCCTGGGATCCGAGCAACACCGCCAAGACCATCGCGCTCACCATGGCGATGCGACCGCCAAACAGGACCGTCATGAGCATCGCCGCAAACGGGATCGGTATCAGTTCGGGGGCCGGTATGGACAAGAAGCGCACGGCTGCCGCAGCCCCAACGATCACGAGTCCAAATAGAAGCGACATCACGCTCATTTGCCTGAGCGAGGCGTAGGTGTCCGGCAAGAAGAGCATCAACAGGACCCAGAACAGCGCCAGCACCAGTGCGTTGCTCAGGATCTTTCCCAGGGTCCCCAACAGGTCCGTTCTCGTCAAACCCCGCGCAATCTGTTGATTGCGCAATGCCGTGAGCCGAGCATGTATCTCCTCCGTCACGAGTTCGTTGGCGTCGACGATTCTTTCGTTTTCACGAACGACGTAACGAATTGGATTGACGTCGGCGCGTGCCTCGGCTCGAAGCGAATCCGTAGCTGCGCGGTTCTCCTCGAGAGTGGGCTGGAAGACGCTCTGGAGGATGGCACGCAGCAGCCGCCCCCCCAACTGCGAATTGGGGCCGGGCGACACTTCCTCCATTGCCTGCATGAACCTCTCGAAGTCATAGACCGAGTCACGCGACACGACATTCTCCGTGGTCGCATCCCGAACCACCAGGATCAGCGGGCTTGCTTCTCTCACCGAGAATGACACGTCGGGTACTCCCCGCGAGAGGTGTTCCTCGATCATCACGTTGACAGCTCGACGCAAAGCTCTCAAACGGTCGGCATTCAGTAGATAATCGGCCTCTTCGGGCGTGAGGTCTCGCTCGCGGATCCCGAATACCCGTGCTCTCCGAATCAGATCGGCAGGGGAAACTGCGCTGTCGAGCGCGGCGAACAGAGCGTTTGCGTTTTGTCGAACCGAGTCGAGCACATCGTGTCGATACTCGTAGACAGGTATCACCGCTCGCTCCCACATATCCCGCTCTCGTTCGAGATCGTCTGGGCTCTTCAGTACCGCGAACTCGAAGGGAGCAATGACCTCTTCCGCTGCGATCTCCCCTACCTCATAGGAATCGGAGCCACCCGGCGCGGGAAAGAGCAAATAGGTGAGCAGGGAAAGAGCGAGCAGCAACCCCCAGCGGAACCCGTGTCCCGCGATGACCCCGGGGCGCTCGTTGAGCTCGATATCGAAGTTGACACCCGACTTCCGCGACTCGAGACTCATCCGCCCTGGTCCTCCGCGTAGGCTCGTATGATCTCCCGCACCAGTCGATGGCGGACCACGTCGCCCTCGTCCAAGTAGCAGAAAGCTACTCCTTCTATTCCGGGCAGAATGCGCTCCACGTGGACAAGGCCCGACTCCTCTCTGCTGGGTAGATCGATCTGGGTCTTGTCCCCAATGATCACCGCGCGGGAATTGAGCCCCAGGCGCGTCAAACACATCTTCATCTGGCCGCCGGTGACGTTTTGCGCCTCGTCAATGATCACGAAGGCATCGGCGAGCGTGCGCCCCCGCATGTAACCGATCGGAGCAATCTCGATAGTCCGAGCGTCCAGGGCCTTCTGAACCTTTACGGCAGGCATCATCACCTCGAGCGCGTCGTAGAGGGGCCGAAGGTAAGGATCAACCTTTGCCTGCAAATCGCCCGGCAAGAACCCTAAGCGCTCGCCTGCCTCGACGGCGGGCCGAGCGAGCACGAGACGTTGTACACGCTTTCTCGAGAGCGCCTCAACGCCCATCGCTACCGCCAGATAGGTCTTGCCGGTTCCGGCTGGACCGATACCAATGACGATCTCGTTTTCGCGCATCGCTTCTACATATGCGCGCTGGCCCGGGCTCTTCGGCTGAATGATCTTGCGAGTGCCGGGCAAGACGATTTTCGCGTTGCCGTTCTCACCAACGGCAGCCGTACTGTCGGGATCGTCCGCCAGCCGCCTCACGTCGTCGGAAGTGATAGCTTCGCCGCCTCTGGCCTGGTCGATCAGGACGCTCACTAGCTTCGAGGCGTGCTCAACCGCCTCGATATCACCTGCCAAGGTAACGAAATCGCCGCGCAACGAAACTCGCACACCGGTTGCCTGCTCCAACTCCAAAAGGTTCGCATCGTTAACCCCGGCCAATGTCAGCATGTCGGCGCCCTCAGCGGACAGCCTGTGCGTAATCTCTTCGCTCACGGAACTCGCTTGGCAAGGCCCAGGTCGCTCAACTCTGCCGGGTCCACGGCGCACGGAGCATCCTCGAAAAGCGCACGCGCAGCAGTAGTCTTTGGAAACGCGATAACGTCTCTGATGCTTTCCGCTCCGGCGAGTAACATGGCCACGCGGTCAAAACCGATGGCGCACCCTCCGTGCGGCGGAGCCCCGGCCCTTAGTCCCGTCAGCAGGAAGCCGAATCGGTCCTCTGCATCTTCGCGTGAGATTCCCATGACTCCCAGCACCCGAAGCTGCAGCTCGGCGTCGGTTATCCGGATCGATCCACTCCCCAGCTCCACTCCATTGTAGACGATGTCATAATGCTGTGCACGCACCCGAGCGTAATCCTCTGCGGCCAGGGCTTCGAGATCATCGGTGCGCGGTGCCGTGAAGGGATGGTGGGCAAAGATCCAGTTGCCCGTTTCCAGGTCGCGCTCGAACAGGGGGAAGTCCTCGATCCATGCAAAAGCATGGTTCGACTGTGGCAACACGTCCAACATCTGTATTGCGCGTCGTCGCACTCTGTCGAGTGCTGGCGAAACGACGGCATCAGGACCCGCTGTTGCAACGAGGAGATCGCCGTCCGCCAACTCTGCGAGGTCCGCCGAGATACCCTGCAGTTTTGAAAGGGGGCCGGAGAAGGAATCGCCGGTTCGTTTCAGAGTCGCGAGCCCCCCGCAACCTGAGTCCTTCGCGACCTGGGCGAGCTGGTCGATGGATTTTCGAGAAAGCCGCGCACCACTGTGGATCCGTATGCCTCTTACCCTCTCACCTCTGTCGATAGCCTCCTCGAATGCCTGGAATCCGCGGCCACTCACCATTTCGCCAAGGTCGGCGATAACAAACCCGAAGCGCAGATCCGGCTTGTCAGTGCCATAACGCTCCATCGCTTCCGCGTATCGCATTCGTCTGAAAGGCGCCGTAACCTGGTGACCGGCCTCGTCCCATAGCGCTACCAGGACCGACTCGACCGCCGCGTAGATATCTTCGGGGGACACGAACGAAGCCTCGAGATCGATCTGAGTGAACTCAGGCTGCCGATCCGCCCTCAAGTCTTCGTCTCGAAAGCAGCGCGCCAACTGGAAGTAGCGATCCAGCCCCGAAACCATCAACAACTGTTTATAGATCTGCGGTGACTGCGGTAGCGCGTAGAATTGACCGGGGTGCACACTCGAAGGCACCAGATAGTCCCGCGCCCCCTCAGGCGTTGGCCGGGTCAATATCGGGGTCTCGACCTCGTAGAACTCGTGCTCCGTTAGTACAGCCCTGGTGCGCTGTAGTAGTCGATGTCTCAAAGCCAGATTGCGGATCATCTCCGGCCGGCGGAGATCGAGATGACGGTGTTGTAGCCTCAACTCCTCTGCCGGCGGCTCTTCGCCCTTGGTGCGCCACACCGGAATCGGCGGCGTAGCTCCCGGGCCCACAACGTGGAGGTCAGTCCCCCTGACCTCCACGTCTCCCGTCGGCATTTCGGGGTTTCGAGCGTCAGGAGGCCTGAGCGTAACGACGCCGGTGACCAGTACCACGGATTCCGAGCCGACTGTCGTCGCCTTCTCGAGTACGTCCTCCGAAGTCCAATCTGGGCCGAATGAAACCTGGACGAGCCCATCACGATCACGCAGGTCGAAAAACACCAGACCCCCGAGATCCCTGCGGCGATGCAACCAGCCACCGAGGCGTACCTCCAGGCCCTCATGATTGCCGCGCAGCGATCCGCACAGATGGCTGCGCATTGCCGTGGCACTCATCTATTATCGCCCGGCAATTGGGTAAATACGCTGACAATCCGAATAGTGAGGCTCCTTACAACAAGTGGCAAAAGCAAACTCGGCTCGGCGACAACCCGAGGAGGGGCTGCCTCCGAGCCGGACCCAACGCGACTTGCACAACATAACGCCCTCGTTGACGCCGCATCAAGACGCAGCTTGACAGCCAGATTCGCCGCCGCGAACCTTCCGTGATGCGCACGGCACTCTTCCTGATCGCATTGAATCTGTTCGGCTGTCAACTGGTCTGCCAGGCACCGCGATCCGCAAACCTGTGGCGTGTCACTGCCGCGGCTCTAACCGAACCTCCTGCTCTCCAATACGGCCCGACGGGGGCCGCCTGGAATCCTGCTGCGGAAGTGCGGCCATCGGAGCTCGCGGCGGCCATCGACTTTTTGCAGACCCCGAACGTCATCGGGCTGTCCAGCGTTCTCTTTGGAGCAACACGGGCAGTCGGCACGAATGGCAGGATTGGTGTAGTTGGCGGGAGAACCGAGGTTCGCGATCTCGTGAGGACCACGAGTTCGCCGACGAGCCAGGGAAGCATCCCGGTATTCGAGCAGTTCCTCGGTGCCACCTGGAAATACGCAATCAGTCGCTTTGCCCTTGGCGGTTCGTTGATGCTGCACCACGAGCGTTTCGACTACGAACGTGACCATGGTTTCACGATGGATTTCGGGGTGCGGTATCGTGCGTCCTCCCGAGTCGCAATCGCCGCGGCCACCCACTTCCTACCCATAGAGCTGAGCGGCCGTGAAGCCACCGACTACTACGCCGGATTCGAATACCTGGCGGCACCGCATTTCTCAATCGGTAGCGTGGCCGCGAGTCTTGCAATCCGCTATGGAGTCACGTACAGTGCCGCGGAGCGGTGGGACCACATGCTGAGCGGGGGCCTGGACATCGGTGGGCACTTCGGAGTGGACGCGAGCCTGGTGCGTGAAGCCGGTATCGAGTCGGCCGGATGGCGGCCCGCCGTCTCTGCATCCGTCCTTTTGGGCAGATATCGACTCGGAATGGCCAGGAGCAGCGGCCTCAACGAGCTCGGTGCCACGTACCGAATCGGTCTCGATGTTGTCGTGTTTCAGTGAATATCCTGGATCAGACTCCCGAAAACGCCGAACGTATGATCGCTGACTGGGCTGCGCAGCGCGGCTTGCCCGCGTACCGGACACGTCAGATACTCCCCAGATTGTGGCAGCGGCCAGCGGGCTCCTGGCAACAATGTTCCGATCTTCCCAAGGATTTGATTGCCGCATTGGAAACAGCGTTTCCGCTTTACCGCCTCAATCAGAAGGACATTCGCGAATCGACCGACGGCACCGTCAAGTATCTCTGGGAAATGAGGGACGGTGCGACAGTGGAGTCGGTGATCATTCCCGAGCGACGTCGCAAGACCCTCTGTATCTCATCCCAAGTCGGGTGCGTATTTGGGTGTTCGTTCTGCGCCACTGGGAAGATGGGCTTCATACGGAACCTCGATCCCTGGGAGATCGCGACTCAGGTGCGTGAACTCGCAATCGGCAAGAGCGGCGAGAGTGTCGGAAACGTTGTCTTCATGGGTATGGGCGAGCCTTTACACAATTGGGCATCCGTCGATGTTGCACTCAGTATTCTGAACGACTCCAGGGGTATGGGCATAGGTGCCCGGCGCATTTGTGTCAGCACTGTGGGTATCGTACCCAAGCTGAAGAAGCTCGCCAAACGTCCCGAGCAGTTCCGCCTCGCGGTTTCGCTTCACTCGCCATTTGGAGAGCGGCGGAGTCAACTGATGCCTGTCGAGCGCAGCTACCCGCTGGCGGATGTTCTTGGCACCCTGAGGGACTTTTCGCGCCGCATTACCTTCGAGTATGCATTGATCAAGGGATTCAACGACCGGAGAATCGATCTCGAAGAACTCGCCGCAATCGCCAAACCCATCGGAGCTTTCGTCAATCTGCTGCCACTGCACCCTGTCGGAGAAGAGCGATTTCGTTCACCCTCGCATCGCGAGATTCAAAGCTTCGCCTCGGGCCTGCGCAGCCTCGGAGTCACCGTCAGTGTGAGGCGCAGCCGTGGTCTGGACATAAACGCCGCGTGCGGCCAGTTATGGTCTGACGTCGTGCGTTCCGGCAAGGTCGCGCCCAAGCAAGACCGTGATATCCAGTAGGAGCGAGGAGTCCGTTTCCACCAATACGCGCCCGGCTGTCAGTGCTTCGAGGACCGGCGTGGCCACAGTGGAGTCTCCGCGACGCACGACGATCAGAGTTGAATCAAGGTCGTCTTCGCGCGCCGTTCCGAAATAAACGACGTCGATCCCGGCCCTTCGGAGTACACCGGTCGTTCTCCGAGCCAACCCGTCCACGCGCGTCGCATTCAGCACTTCCACCTGGAGGTCGACATTCTCGCCAGGTATCGGAAGCGTTCGCGGCGGAGCCTCTCTTGGTCGTGACAGCCACAAAGCAATCAAGGCTGCCAGCGTCAGGAGTGCCCCGAAACCTATCGAAACCCGCCGACGAGGGAGTTCCAAAACTCGGTCGTCTCCTTCAACAGCGGGAGTTCATGAAAAATAGCGTCGGTCAGACGCTCAGCCGCTACGGCGAGGAGCACGCCCTCCAGATCGGCGGGCACCCTGCGGGATAGTCGCTCATGGTACGCGCTATGAAAGCTCCTGCCACCCTCGAGGTAGTCTGCCAGGAAGAGGATCTTACCTACCGTCTCCCAATGAGCATAACCTACACTATGGTACCGGACGGCGTCGAGCACGCCCGAGTCTCTCTCACCCAGCTTCTCAGCCATCGCCGCCGCCGCAGGACCATGCCTGAGCGCAGGTACGTTCCACCACTCGGCCGCCAGTTCGTTCAACACGGAGACCGGCGCGTCTTTGAGTGAGTCATGAAGCACGACAGCCTTGTGCCACCTGGCACGTTCGGAATCCGGTACCGCCATCTCTTCAGCCCAAGCTGACACCAATCTCGCAACGCCATCCACATGGGCGCGACGCGATTCCTTTATGTGCGCCCATCTAGGAAGCTCGACGGTGGTTTGCTGCATAGCACGCGCTCCCGTGCTACACATTTACCTTCTCGTCACCGGACAACCCCTCTCCGATCACTATATTGTCGATTAAACGCGCATTTCCGAGTCGAGCCGCGACCGCCAGTATCGAGTCCTGGCTCGCTGAGTGCACAGTGGAGAGCGTCTCTGAATCCACTATCTCGGCGTATTCCAGTTCAACCTGCGGCTCAGTTGTGAGAACCTCATTGAGTCGCGCCAACAGCAGTTTTGGATTGCGGCATCCGTCGACGAACCTTTGATGCGCAGCTTCGAGTGCTCGCGACAGAATGGGGGCCGCGCGGCGCTCGCCCGGCTTCAGGTATGCATTACGCGAACTCATTGCGAGGCCATCATGTTCCCGAACCGTGGGCGCGACAGCCACGTCGACGGGGAAGTTCAGATCATGAGCCATCCTCCGAATCAGCATTGCCTGCTGGGCGTCCTTTCGCCCAAACACAGCCACGTCGGGCTCGACTATGTTGAAGAGCTTGGCAACGACAGTGAGCACACCTTCGAAATGACCGGGGCGCCGGGGACCGCAGAGAGAATCGGCCATTTTTCCGGGGGAAAGGAGTATCTCGGGATCCGACGGGTACAGGGCCGTGACATCGGGAACGAAGACACAATCCACTCCTCGCTCCTCGGCGAGCCGCCTATCTCGATCGACGTCGCGCGGATAGGTGGCGTAGTCCTCGCCAGGACCGAACTGGATCGGATTGACGAATATGCTCATCACCACGACGTCGGCCGCCCTTACCGCGTGATCCACGAGCCGCAGGTGGCCTTCATGCAGGTACCCCATAGTTGGCACCAGCGCGATCGTGCGGCCGCTGACGCGAGCGTCTCTCGACCATGACCGCATATCAGAGGGGCCGGTGATTTCGAGCATTGCTAATCGTAAGTGTGCTCTTGGGCCGGATAGATCCCGCCTCGCACTTCGGCGGCGTAGCATCGCACGGCGCTCCGTACATCCTCCGCCATGTCGGCATATCGCTTCAGAAACTTGGCTTGAAACCGATCGTTGAGCCCCAGCATATCGTGCAGCACCAATACTTGCCCGTCGCAGTCAGGTCCCGACCCAATTCCGATTGTGGGAATGCTGATGGCTCGAGTGACAGCGTCGGCGACATCGGAAGGCATGAGTTCCAGGACCAGGCTGAACGCGCCTGCGTCCTCCAACGCTCGTGCCGATTCAATGATACGATCTGCGTCTCCCGCCTCCCTCCCCTGTACCCGATGCCCTCCGATGGCGTGCACAGACTGAGGAGTGAATCCGAGATGACCCATCACCGGTATCCCTATGTCCACCAACGCCTTCACCGCCGGGATTACCGGTCCTCCTCCCTCCAGCTTCACTGCCTCCGCGCCCGTCTCTTTCAAAACCCTACCGCAGTTGCGCTTGGCATCCTCAACAGACACCTGAAAGCTCAAATACGGCATGTCGACAACGAGCAGTGCATGTCTAACACCCTTACGGACGATCCTGCCATGGTAGATCATCTGGTCGAGTGTAGCCGACAGAGTCGTCTCCTCACCGCATAACACCGAGTTGACCGAATCTCCGACCAAAACCACGTCTACGCCGCCATCATCGACCAGCGCTCCAAAAAGCGCGTCGTAGGCGGTGATCATGACTATCTTATGACCCTCTCTGCTCATGCGCCCCAGGTCTCTGGTGCGAATACGCCTGCGTTCAGCCATCATACCGCCCCAACTCCGCCATCTCACGTTGCCAGAAGCCGCGCCTCTGCAACTCGGGATGCGGCAAGATCAAGTCCTTTGCTCTCTCCACACGGTCTCCAAAACGGACGATGTCCAAGTCCAGTGTGCGCGCGGCCCACCGCTCGAGTCGAACGCGGCCCGCTTCGCATTCGATAGCGTGACAGTGAGTGAGGAGCTCCCTTGGCGAGAGTTCTGTGTCGAGCAGCACCATTTGGTTGAGATATGGACCTTGTTTTCCGGGACCTATCGGTGCCGTCTCCTCGATTTTGCTCTCCGCCAAAAGCCTGGTCCCGGGCAATCGGGACAATCGATCGCGTGCATGTGCGAGAAACCAGTGACGGTCACCCAGGTTCGAGCCCAAAGCCACATAGGCTCGCTCGGACCTTTTCACCGTTCCCGTTGCCTGTCAATCACTACCTCGACGTGATCGACCGGCCCATCAAGCGGCGCATGCGGCTTTCGCGCCGCCACTCTCGCCCTCTCGACCCCATCCACAGCCAACGCCCTCGCGGCCACCTTCTCACAGAGGGCCTCGAGAACTCTGTGGTGACTGGAGATCACCGTCTCGTTGACGATGCCGTAGAGGTAACGATAGTCTAGCAGCGCATCAGGTGAATCGTTGGCACCGGCACGACGTAGCGAGAGCCAGACGGTGAGGTCAAGCTCCAGCGGTTGGGGAACGTGTTGCTCGTGGGGGAGTAGCCCGACGCACGTATGAAACCGCATCCCCTTCAGGGATATGTTATCCTGTTCTGACACGTGCGAATGGTACAGCGACTCGCCGCATTCTCAAAGGAGGCGTTCCGTTGCATCGGCGGTGAACCTACGCGTTGCCTCTGTGAGCATCGACGCAATGGCATCCAGCTCACGGGTCGTGACTGTGAGATCGTCGACGCCGGCTTCCACCTCCCTCACGCGATCGAGCATCTCGTCGGCATCCAGCCGGTTGCGTGACGAGATCTTGGAAATGCCGTCCATGCGATCGCGAAGCGATGAGAAGGACTCCTGCTGGTGCTCCGCCGTTGCCGCGATCCTGCTGGCATGACCGGTCGCCTCGAGTGTGGCGGCGACGATCAGTTCGAGAGCCTTGATACCCTCGGTGCTCATATCTTCGACACCGCCCACCGTCGCCTGACCGCGGCTCATCTGATCAACTACTTGACGCAGCCGCGCCTGCATCTCCTCAACGAGTTGTCCCGCCTCGATAGCGGCGCTTCCGCTCTGCTCCGCCAACGATCTGACCTCTTTTGCGACCTCGGCGAATCCGCGCCCATGTTCACCCGCACGAGCGGCCTCGATCGCTGCGTTCAGGGCGAGCAGGTTCGTCATGTCGGCTTGCTCACGGATCGAAGCCAGGAACCTCACGATGCGGCGGCTCGCAGCATCGAACTCATCTACCTTTGCTGAACTCTCTCCCACGAAAGCCTTCAGAGAAACCAGCCGTTCGATTGCACCGGCAATCGTCTGACGATGGCGCCTGGCAGCGTCGCTGGCTCTGCCACTTGCCGAGGCCGCCTCTGCGCTGTCTCCCACGACCTCGCGTGAAGCCTCGCTGAGCTCGAGGGTGGCCGAAAGCCCTTCTGCGACCTCAGCGTCCTGTCGCGTGAGGGCTTCAACGATCGCCCTGGTGGACTCCGCCATCGCCGCGGCCGCCTCTCTAACCGCCAGCGCCGCCTTGCTCAGGCTATCCACCTGGACACCGATCCGTTTCACGGTATCGACCAACGGCTGGCGCAGCTGAGCGATGTGGATGGCGGTGGCGACTCGATAGGCGCATGCCTTCACGAGCGCAATCTGATGCCTGCCGTACTCTCGCCGCTTGTGATGATCCAGTTCCAGCGTTCCCAGGAGCCGCTCCCCGAACTGGAGCGGCTGGATTACGAGACTCTGGACGTTTGGGGGAAGCCGCAGTGCGCGGATGTCGCGATCACCATCTGTAATCACGACGGCGGTGTTGGACGCCGCCGCCTCTTCACGCAGTTCTTCCAACGCGGCCGGAATGTCTCCCTCGGCATTCACCGCCTCCGTACCCCTGTATAGGAGCTCGAACGAGTCACCGGTTCGTCCGTAAACACGAAAATCTGTCCAATCGAGAATCCGGTGCGCGAGATGCTCGAGGCTCACCAGGGATGGTTTGAGACCGATGTTGCTGGATATCACCGACTCCATCGCATGGATCTTGGTGAGTTGTTCCGCATGAATCGCCTCTTCAATGATCCTCTTCACCACATAGCCACCGAACAGCAGCAACATGCCGATGAACGGCCAGGTCAAAGGCGGCAGTCGATCTATTGCGAGCACTATTGCAGTCGCGACGGCGAAGATGATGCTGTAGGTCAACACCTCGTATCGAAGAATGAATTGTCGTTCTTCGAACCCCAGCTTCTCACGAATTGCAAGCGTGAAATAGAAGAGCGAACGGGTGAACAGGTAATAGGAGAGCGCAAACACCACGAGAGCAGGTATAGCATCGACCGAAACCACTGCCGGCGGATCGGTAGCGGCTGAAACGACCGCATAGACTCCGTAAGCGGCCATCAGTCCTACGACCTCCCTGGACGAGTTGACGAAAGCCGCGTAGGCTGTCTTGCGCAGCACCACGAGATCGCCGAAGAAAGTCCCAACCGCGATGCCGATCACGGTGGCCGCTGGACCAATCATCACCGCTCCAACGAGGGCCACAACCGGGGTCAGAGCCACATACGAGTACTTGCCCAAGGCGATCTGCGCCGGCCTCACCAACGCTCCGGCAACAAGAACCACCACCAAATACTCCACATCAGCAATCCAGCTGCGATCAAGGAGTGATACTCCCAAGAGCAGCAGGACCGCGACCCCTCGAAGAGAAACGATGTAGGCTCGGACGAGCCGCGCGGATTCTACCGTGTCAAACACTGTGCCCGAGGGCGCCGCGTTGATCAGACGAAGTAGTCGGACGGATTGATCCCATACTTGGCCGGATTGGTGACCTTGATGATCGATCGGACCCAACTGCCGTCGGCAGTCGTCTCCGCGAGATCAACCACTGGTCCCTGGTCGAGTATAGCACCGTCAGGCGTTGACAAAATCCTGACCAGAGGACGGTTGGATAGCTCGAGTTTCGGATTCGCGGCATGCACGATGGCGAGCTCGTAGGTGTCCAGAATCACGCAGGTGCCCACCGGATAGATGCCGAGGAGGTTGATGAACGCCTTGACCAAGGCGGGATCCAAGCCGCGACGTCTGTTCTCCCACATCTCTCGCAAGACCTGGTCCGGTTGAATGGGATTCTCCTGATACACGCGCCGAGATGTCGCTGCATCAAATCCGTCTGCAATCGCAACGATCTTTGTGAATAGAGAAGGCGTTCGCTGTCTGACGGACTTGGGATACCCGGTGAGGTCTACCTTCATGTGGTGTTCGTGCGCAACTATGATACCTCGATAAGGGATCTCCCCATAACCTCGAAGACCAAACAGTGTCAGCATTCCCATCCAAGGATGCGACTGCATGATCTGCCATTCTTCATCGCTGAGCGCCGACGTCTTATTCAAGATATCGAGAGGCACTCGGCTCTTCCCAACATCATGCATCAACGCCGCCATCCCGAGGTCGTAGAGCTGCAGTTTGGTGAGGCCTATTCTCTTACCGATGGATACGCTGAAGATCGTGACGTTAACAGAGTGAATGAACGTGTACTCGTCGTAATCGCGAATGGTCGTGAGGCCGACCATCGAAGTCTCGTTTTTCAACACCTGATCGACTATACCCTGGACCGCCCGTTTCACCTTCCTTATGCTGGCCGTACGTCCCATCCGAACCGAGTTGACGACATCCTTCGTGACCGCAACCGATTGCTCGTAGGTCCGTTTTGCTACCTCCTTGGCCTCCTCCGTGTCCGCATATTCATCGCTCTCTACCGGCGGATCCACTGTTATGTGTGTGACTCCACCCTCAGCCAATCTTCGCTGCATGTCGGCAAGCTTGTTGGGATCTGCCTCTCGCGAGGCGAAGGTCAGAATCAAGGAGAGGAATACCTGCCATTCACGACGTTCAACGGCCTCGTCGACGTTGAAACAACCAATACTACACTGGCCCAGCGTGCTCAAAACGTGACTGAATGACGAATAGTTGTCCAATCCGATGCGCAGTCGCGTTGCATTGACGAAGAGGAACTCCCCCGCCAGCCGGACCTCCATCTCACCTTCGATGTGCAGCAGCGCCTCGGCATTGGCATGAACATCGTCCAGGGCGCGTTGCACCTGGACGTTTTCGACGGGGTATAACCTCAAGTTCTTCAATGCTGCGTAGAAAGCCAGCAGGAACTCACGCCCTTTCTGGCGAACCTGAACCTCTTCGGTGTCCTGGCCCGTTCCAGCGAAAGAATCGCGCGGTTTCCGGTTCGAACCGTTGTCTTCCGTCATCTCAGGTCATCTCACGCAGCGCGCCGTTTATGGCATTCCGCACCAGCGGTTCTTTTTCATCCTTCATCGCATCGTTCAGAATCTGCCTGACTTCCTCTCCGCCGATCTTGCCCAGCGCAAGCGCGGCGCATGCCCTGGTCTCCGGATCCTCTTTGCGCTTTAGTAGCCCCTTGCTCTTGAGCATCGGTCTAAGCGCGGTCAATCCGGGGGGACCGGACAGAGTACCGTAGGCTTCGAAGAACGCTTTCTTCTCGGTTAGATCGGAGTTCCTGAGCACTTTGCCATTGACTGCTGCTTCGATTTTTGCGAAGGCTCCACGATGCCCTCTTTCCGAAAGCACCCTCACAGCTGCGATTCGAACATCTCTATCCTGATCGTCGATGGCTTTTTCCAACTGCTTCATCGCCCCAGGAGAGGCGATTGCCGCCAACGCATTCGCTGCTCCCGCCCGGACCTCGGCGGACTCGTGTGCGAGCAAATCACCCAGAGCCGGCACGAATGTCGGCAGCTTCAGTCCGGAGATCAGCTTCAGCAACCCAAGGAGCACTTTTTCGTTTTCGGTCTCCAGCGTCTTGGCCACTTGATCGGGATGAGCCTGCACCAACCGCTGTGCTGAGCGCTCCAACAGATCTTTCACGCGCTCATTGGACAGCTGAGACATCCACTCCAGCACGCTCTCCAGCGCTTCAGCACGCAACTCCCGAAACAAGCTCGCCAGCTCGTTCTCGGTCGGGTGAACGACGGCTTCGTCGAGCGACTGCATGAGCTGCCCGATCGATTCCCGGCTCGATAACCGGGCGGGCAACTCCTCCAGCTGTCTGCGGTGCTCGGGAAGGAGCTCTCTAGCACGTTCGGTTATCACCCTCAACTCGCTGAGAATGTAAGCCACCGACCGGAAATCGCCCGCGCCCAACAAATAGGGCAAGAAGTTCTCGATAATCGATATCAGCTCAGAGCGGACCGCGGCATACGTCTGTAGCTCGAGACGATCGAACACGAGCGCGAGCACGCTTCCCCGCAGATCCTGGCTATACTCCCGCCCGATCTCCGCTTCTATATAATTGAGTTCGTCATCGTCGAGGAAGTACAACGTGGCATCGAAGTCCTCCATGGAGACTATCGACGGCGATGCCTCCGGTTGTTGTGCATCCTCCGAGACTTGCTGCCTCAGACTCTCGTCCTGAGGGCCTTCCGGTCCGCCAAATACGGATTCGGACGTCTCGAGTTGAGGGACGCCCTCTTCGCCCAACTCGATGGTCACGTAGCGGACGAATTGAAAATCCTGTTCCCATAGCAGGGTCAACAGATCGTCGTCTGACTCTCCAGTCAAGCCGCGGGCTCTGTGAATCACGTCCAAGAGACGAACGATCTCCTCGTCCTCGACGCCAGGCGACAAGGTCAGAAATCGAACTCCGTCCTTGAAGAGCACCCAGGGCACCGAATCGTTCCGATCGGGCTGAGAAAGCACGACTTCGTCTTCCCACTTGAATTCCGACTCGGTCACGAGAAGAGTCAGCTCGGCACATTCTTCCCAGACAGGCTCAAAGGCTGTCCGGATGTTTTGCGCGGCTTTCTGGTAGATAGGGTTGTTCGGTAGGTAGAGTTGCAGTGCCCGCAAACCCTTAACCAGCACCTGCATGAGGCTTTCGACAGCCGCAGTATCGATGTCTTGGTCTAGCGCATTGGTATCGGACAAGGGCTGAGCATCCTCACGTTGACCGCGGTTGGCCTGCACCTGCAAAGCATTCTGCAACAGGACATGTTCGGGGCCGATACGCAGATAGTCAAGGGCTGGAAACCGGTTTCTTTAACGACCCGAGTGTGATATTGCGATTCGGTATGTGTTCGGGTAACTTGCTTCGGACTATTTTCGGTAATCCTGGCCCGGGGGCAAGTAGCAATGACACTGACGCGCCGCCAGAAACAGATACTCGCTTATTTGGAAGCATACATAGGTGATAACGGATTCGCACCTTCTTTCGAAGAAATAGCGGCACGGTTCAGGTTCAGATCGCTGGCCACTGTACACGAGCATCTCACCAACTTGGAGCACAAGGGCTACATCAATCGTGCTCACAACGAGAGTAGAGCAATAGAACTCATACCGCTTCCAGGCCAGTCCGGAGCTACAGACCTGCCGTTGCTGGGTCAGGTCGCGGCCGGTGCCCCCATCGAGGCCGTGCCCAATCCCGAGACCATATCGGTGCCCTCGGAGTTCATTCCGCGGCGCGGTCACGCCTATGTGCTGCGCGTGCATGGCGATTCGATGATCGACGAACACATAGCCGACGGCGACTATGTGGTCGTGAACGGGCGGCAGAGCGCTGACAACGGCGAAATGATCATCGCGCTCGTTGATGGAACCTCGGCAACCGTCAAGAGATTCTACCGAGAGCCGGGTGGTTGGATCAGGCTGCAACCGGCCAATCCGGAAATCCGGCCTATTCGGGCACATGAGGACGACGTGTTGATCCAGGGCGTTGTGGTGGGAGTCATTCGAAAGTACTGAGCCTCAACTATCCCAATACCGCGGGTTGCAGTTACATCCGAGCTTTTCGTACTTTGACTTCGATGAGCTGCGCACCTACTTATGCGGTCCTCCAATACTGTGGTCATGATCTCGCCGGCTGGCAGCTTCAACCGTCCGTGCGCACTGGGCAGGGCGAATTCGAAGCGGTTCTCGAACGTTTGATGGGAAGCCGTGTCGTGACGCGTGCGGCCGGTAGAACGGACTCCGGTGTTCACGCGTTTGCGCAACTGGTGAGTTTCGTGGTGCCGGAGCGGTGGACGCCTGAAGAGCTGTTGCGCGCCTTGAGGGCACTGCTTCCCAGAGACATGTGGGTAGTGAAGGTGGGCAGGGCCCCGGAAGGCTTCGACGCGCGACGGCATGCGACTTCCCGGCGATACCGATACGTGGTGGGCTGCGACGACGGCGCATTCTCGCCCTTCCGGAGGCCTTTCGAGTGGGCCCTGGGCCGTGCGCTGGACGACAACCTGCTGCGTGTTGCGTGCGCTCCTTTGATCGGAGAACACGATTTCAGAGGCTTTTGTGCTGTGGGCCAAGACAAGCCACACTACAGGTGTAGAGTCACTACTGCAGAATGGCGAAAGCGTGGCAACGGTGAAGGGTTTATCTTTGAGATCGAAGCCAACCGCTTTCTGCATCACATGGTGCGGTTTCTCGTTGGCACCATGGTAGATGTTGCGCGCGGACGGAGACCCGAGCAAGACGTGTCACGCCTACTAGCTGAGAAAAACAACAGAAACGCCAGTCCCCCTGCACCGCCTGAGGGACTCTACTTCGTGGGTGCCCGTTATCCCCAAATCGACGAGGTGATTGATCTATGAAGTTCTTCTTGGACACGGCTAATCTCGCTGACATCGAGTGGGCTTCCAATGCGGGCCTGATCGATGGAGTGACGACTAATCCCACTCTCTTGGCAAGGGATGCCGGGGATATGGATCCTACCGACCTGCTCCGGCAGATCTGTTCCCTGGTTCCAGGACCGATAAGCGCTGAGGTGATTGCGTTGGATGCGGACGGCATGTATGAGGAAGGCCGCAGTCTCGCCCGCATCGCCGACAACATCGTCATCAAGATCCCGATGCTGGAGGAGGGTATGCTTGCGGTGCGCCGCCTGCGTGCCGAGGGAATCGGAGTCAACGTCACGCTGTGTTTCAGCTCCGTGCAGTGCCTCATTGCCGCGAAGGCGGGTGCGACGTTCGTGTCTCCATTCATAGGCCGATTGGATGACGTCGGGCACGACGGAATGGATGTGATTCGAGAATGCCGTCAGATCTTCGACAATTACGCCATAGAAACTGAGATTCTGACCGCCTCTGTTCGACACCCGAGACACGTGGCTGAAGCGGCGCTGGTGGGCGCCGACATTGCTACCATCCCTCCAAGCACTTTGAAAAGACTCCTGCTCCATCCGCTGACGGATAGGGGCATCGATCAGTTTCTGCATGACTGGAGCAAACTCGCAGGCCCAACGGAGAAAGAGGAGTGAGAGCAAGCCATCTTCTGCTGCTAGCAGGACTCCTCTACGCGTGCGGGAGTGCCGAGTCGCAAGGTGTCTCGGAGCGAAAACCGGCAATACAAGCGCCGCCGCGACAACGGCAAACTGACAGCATTGAATCTGCGCGCCACTCGGCCATCGTCACGGCCGCGGCGCGGGTGGCGCCGTCGGTAGTAAGCGTGAATGTCACGCGGCGAACCCGGCGGGCTCCTCGTACCGCTTGGGAGCAGTTCTTCATGCCGCGCGGATCCGAGCAGGTTGTGGAGGGATTTGGTTCGGGGTTCATCGTCACCCCCGACGGAATCGTGATAACCAACCAACACGTCGCGGCCAGCGCTCAGGATATTGTTGTGACTACCGAGGACGGCACTGATTATGACGCTGAGCTGCTCGGTGAGGACCCGCTCACCGACATTGCCGTGCTGAAGATCGATGCCACCAACCTGCCGACTGCACCGGTCGGTGGAAGCTGGGATTTGGTGACCGGCGAATGGGTCGTAGCCATCGGCAACCCTTACAGTTATCTGCTCGGTAATACCGAACCAACCGTCACTGCAGGCGTAGTCAGCGCAGTGGGACGCGATCTCGTTCCTTCCGGAGAGAACTCAGGCGTGTACGTTGGCATGATTCAGACGGATGCAGCGATCAATCCCGGCAACTCCGGAGGTCCTCTCATCAACGCGCTCGGAGAGGTGGTCGGCGTCAATGCGTCGATATTCTCGAGAACCGGCGGCTCCGTCGGAATCGGATTTGCGATCCCGATTGAGCGGGCTCTGAGGGTTGCGAACGAGCTGACCCAATACGGCAAGGTGAGACGTTCGTGGATGGGATTGGAAGTTGCAGGAGCAGACCACCTTCGCAACTGGAAGAGCGCCGGCGGACTCGAAGTTACAGGGGTAGCACCGGATAGTCCGGCGGATCGCGCGGGCCTTCGCGAAGGAGATGTTTTGGTCACAGCCGGCAACCACGCCACACGCACCTTTCTCGATTGGGAAGCCGTCAAGCTCGATGTAGGCCCCGGCGATTCCGTCGCCATCGCATACCGCAGGCGAGGGCGTGAAGGAACCGCCACGGTGGTTGTGGAGGACCTGCCAACGACCGTTGCGGAAAGAATCTCCACCCTGGGTGATATCGAGCTCATCACGTTGACTCCGGCGATTCGGCAGGAGCGCGGCCTCGAGTTCGAACACGGCGCCCTGATCTACGACATAGGAGGAGATGCCAGGAGAAGCACGGGCCTGAGGCCCGGCGACCTGATAGTGCAGATCAATCGCGAGCGCATCTCTACTGCCGAACAAGTTACCGGGATCTTCAACCGCTATATGGGCAGACGCTCCCCGATCCGCATCTACGTGGAACGCGACGGTGTGGTCCGGTATTCCGATTTCTACGTGGGTCGCTGATGGACCGTTCCCGCTACCAGTCGCCACTCGGCACTCGATACGCTTCACCGACGATGCAGAGGCTGTGGAGTGCCGAACGGCGTGCCAGACTCTGGCGCGAACTCTGGCTCGCGTTGGCGGAGGAGCAACGGCGCCTGGGTCTCGACATCCCTCGAGAAGCAATCGACGAGATACGTACGCACCTGGATGACGTAGACTTGGAGCAAGTGCGCCGGCACGAGCAGAGGCTCCGCCACGACGTGATGGCCCACATCCACGCTTTGGGAGACGTCGCCCCGGCTGCACGGCCGTTTCTGCACCTGGGCGCAACGAGTGCCTTCGTCACGGATAACGCGGAGGCGCTGGTCATCCGTGATGCACTCGGAGTCGTGTTGGGGCGACTCGTTGCCGTCTTGAGAGCACTCGAGGATTTCGCCACTCGGACGGCTGCGATTCCCACTGTCGCTTACACGCACTTCCAGCCCGCCCAGCTCACCACGGTGGGCAAACGAGCATCACTGTGGATGCATGACTTCTACCTGGACGCCACCGCGATAAGGGACTTCATCGAGTCGATGGTTTGCCGGGGATGTAAAGGGACGACGGGGACGCAGGCCAGTTACCTGGAGCTGTTCCACGGAGATCACGAAAAGGTGAGAAAGCTGGACCGGGCTATCGCCACCCGATTCGGTTTCCCAGCTCCGATTGCCCTGAGTGGCCAGACCTACACTCGGAAGCTGGACGCAACCGTGCTCGCTCTATTGAGTGGCGTTGCCCAATCAGCCTCGAAGTTCGCGACGGATCTACGCCTGCTTCAGCACGAAGACGAAGTGCTCGAACCGAGCGAGCGGGAACAGGTTGGATCGAGCGCGATGGCCTACAAGAGGAATCCAATGCGCTCAGAACGTATCTGCGCTTTGGCGAGATACCTGATGAACCTCGAGGCGAACGCCGTTAACACGGCGGCTACACAGTGGTTGGAGAGGACGCTGGACGACAGCGCCAACAGGAGGCTCTCACTGCCGGAAGCGTTTCTGGCTACCGACGCAGTTCTGATCCTATGCTCCAATGTGGCTGGCGGCCTTGAAGTGCGCGAAACGGTCGTGGCTCGAAATGTCGCGCGCGTCATGCCCTTCATGGCCACCGAGAGATGGTTGATGTTGGGTGTTGAAGCAGGCGGCGACCGGCAGACATTGCACGAGGTTATCCGAAGACACAGCCGGGCAGTCCGAGAGGCCATGGCCGAGGGAGCCGAAAACGACCTTTTAGAGCGATTGGGTAACGACAAGGCTTTTTCCGCGGTCAAGGCCGACGATCTGCGTGCCGAACTAGACCCGACCCGCTACGTTGGCAGAGCGCCGGAGCAGGTTGGGGAGTTCACCAAGGGCCCGTTAAGAGAACTATATCAATCCCTCGCGGCGTACTCAGCGCCGGATGAAGCGGAGGTATCGGTATGAAGCAGGATCCACTCGTCAAGAGCGATTTACCACTTCCACTGCTCCGCGCCGGGAAAGTGCGCGAATTGTACGCAGTTGACGACGATTCATTGCTCCTCGTCACGTCGGACCGGATCAGTGCCTTCGACGTCGTTTTGACCGAACCGATCCCGTACAAGGGAACGGTGCTCACACAGATGAGCAAGTACTGGTTCGATGTGCTGTCGGACATCGTTCCAAGCCACTTCATCTCAGCCGACGCCGACGAAATCATCGAGCGCGTCCCTGCACTTTCAGATTTCCGTTCGCAAATCACCGGCAGAGCGACTTTGGCCAGGCGCTTGGAGCCGGTACTATTTGAATGCGTGGTTCGCGGCTACTTGTCGGGATCGGCATGGAAGGAATACAAGCAGAGTGGGACCCTTGCCGGAGAGCCCCTGCCGGAGGGTTTGGTTGAGAGTGTGGAGTTGGAAGAACCGATATTCTCTCCTGCCACGAAAGCCGAGACCGGCCACGACGAGAACGTCACGTTCGGCCGCGTCGAACGAGACCTTGGATCTGAACTGGCGAATCTGCTGAGAGACAAGAGTCTTGCGCTATACAGCGCCGGTAGGGCGCACGCGAAGGAAAGAGGGATCATCATTGCGGACACCAAGTTCGAGTTCGGCCTTACACCGGATGGCGAGGTACTGCTGATCGACGAACTGCTCACGCCCGATTCATCACGGTTTTGGCCGGTCGACCAATATGAACCCGGTCGTGGCCAGCCCAGCTTCGACAAACAGCCGCTTCGTGACTACTTGGACGGCCTCAAACGCGAGGGTAAATGGGACTTGAATCCGCCTCCTCCCGCGCTTCCGTACGAAGTTGTGGAAGCAACGAGCATGCGTTATCGCGATGCCTTCAAGAGGATCACGGGCAAGGACCTGCCAGTAGATCAACAATAGGGAGAAACCCAATCAGCGATCGCTATCTGGACGGACCGCCGGCTCGCGCCCATAATTGAACAATGCTCCGCCGCTGCACTCATCCATAACCTGCTGAGTGGGAGACGCCGACCTCAGACAACGACTCAATGACCAAACGCCCGCAACACGACAAGAGGTCCGGCACGAGGCCGAAGAAACGCTCCAGCAGGCGGCGTCCCAGGGTGAGGCGTGTGATCATCGTAGTACCAAGCCTGTTCACCCTCACCAGCCTCTTCTTCGGTATTTGGTCGATCGTACTGGCATCTCAGGGTTCCTTCTATCTGGCCAGCTGGTGGATTGTGGTTGCTGGAGTGCTCGACATGCTCGACGGGCTTTCGGCCAGAATGAGCAGAACCGACACGCGCTTCGGGGCGCAACTCGATTCGCTGGTGGACATCGTAAGCTTCGGCGTGGCGCCGGCGGCGCTCATCTACTTTCTGGAACTCGAGGCGCTGGGTCCTTACGCATGGGTGTTCTCCTACGCCTTCGTTGTTTGTGCGGCGCTGCGACTCGCGCGTTACAATGCTCAGCCCCATTCACCCGGTTCGGAGTTCACTGGGCTACCCTGCCCCGCGGCCGGGATGACCCTGGCCACTTTCTATCCCTTCACGAGGACCGATTTCTTCAGCACCCAGTTGAGCGAGCTTCCCTGGCCCCAGATAATGATCATTCTCATGATCGTGCTCAGCATGGCAATGGTCAGCCAGATCAAGTATGCCAGGCTCCCCGGTATCGGACTGAGATCGGCGCGCGGTTTGCTCGGGCTGGCCGTCAATTCGAGCATTCTGGGATTTGGAATATGGTCGCGCGACATCTTCTTCTTTCCACTTGGTATCACTTACGTCACATATGGATTCGCCAGAACCGCCGTAGTGGAGTTCTTGCGCCGCGGTGAGGACTATGAAGAAGGCATCGACGATGCCGAGCATCCCACCCAACCCCTGCTCTTCCGCGACCGCAGCGTAGAGTCCGACAGTTCGTAGGGCGGTTCCGCCAAACCGCCTCGCGCTCCGTTGTTTCGCATCGAGCCGGAAAACATTACTATCTATGGTGTCAATGCCAGGATTGCTGGCGATGCGATGTGCACACGGCGAAATGCCGCACCGTTTGCGGTGAGACGTCGATAGTTTGGGAGGACGCACTGTATGAAATGGCCGACCCTCGTTTCTGCAACCCTTTGTAGCGCAGGCCTGCTCGGGTGCGGCTTCATCGGTGGTGACGGTGAAGAAACACAGGAGGCCTCCTCTGCAGCCGAACAAGCCGCTCCGGCTGACACCTCGACTCAGCAACCCGCGGAAACACTCGAGGAGACGGACGCACTCGTGCAGGAACCCGCCACCGCACCAAGCACACAGGCTGCCCCGCCACCGCAAACACGCAGGGCAGACAGCCCCTGGACACCAACCGACACGGGTACTGTCGATCCGGGAATGACGCGCGAACAAGTGATTGCTGTGTGGGGAGAACCCGAGATAGAGCGGTCCGCCGGCAGTTGGCTGTACCTCCATTATCGCAATGGCTGCGAAATCACCTGCGGCACGGATGATGTTGTTCTGCTTCAAGACGGGCAAGTAGTTGATGCGATTGTGCGTGGGAGGGGACATACCTACAGCGGTATCTCATCTTCACCTCCGGGGCGTATGGCAGAACCGACTCCTCCGCAGGGAGGAGTCGGATAGGTTCCCGAGCCCGAGAATGAAGCAACGCCATCCCAGGGCTTCACTGGAAGCGCTCGTTGAGTTTTCTTAGAGTATGAGACAGACATGTATCGGGAGCGTTCGAACGCGCTCCCGATCTTGCTTGATGGAGGTTCGTGGCATATTGCAGTGCCGGTCAATGGTGGATGAATGCTTACCGAGAAAAGCCCGGATCTCACCCTTGCTCGAAACCCTCAGATGAGGAAGCCATAGTCTATGTGTGGAATAATCGGCGTCTCCGGCGTCGATAATGCCGCCGACGTGGCATACCTTGGCTTGTACGCGCTTCAACACCGCGGACAAGAATCAGCCGGCATCGTCACGGTGGACTCGGGAGGCGTCGCTCGTGCACACCGAGCCATGGGCCTGGTGCAGGATGCGTTCACACCGCGTGAGTTGCGAGATCTCCCTGGAGATGTGGCCATCGGCCACACCCGGTACTCTACGAGCGGGAACTCCGTGGTGTCGGACGCGCAGCCGAGTCTCGTACACTACCGCGAAGGCCCGTTGGCACTCGCCCACA
This sequence comes from uncultured Gemmatimonadaceae bacterium, assembly GCA_964580055.1. Taxonomy (GTDB): domain Bacteria; phylum Gemmatimonadota; class Gemmatimonadetes; order Gemmatimonadales; family GWC2-71-9; genus JBDGYW01. The sequence continues at coordinate 75,084 of CAZOJI010000018.1, forward strand.
ACGGTAACCTGACGAATGCAGCCTCGCTTCGGGATGACCTGGTCAACACTGGCTCGATCTTCCAGTCATCGTCGGACTCCGAGGTGCTGATTCACTTGATTGCACGATCGGACGCCCGCGAGATCGAGGACCAGATACTCGATTCCCTCAACAGGGTGGAAGGTGCCTACACGCTTCTGCTCACTGTTGGCAAAACGATGTACGGCATCGTGGATCCCAGGGGCTTTCGCCCGTTGGTGTTGGCGCGCTTGGGAAGCGGTTGGGTATTGGCCTCTGAGACTTGTGCAATCGACATCCTCGGCGCAACCCTGGTACGAGAAATCCAGCCGGGTGAGTGGTTGAAAATAGAGGACGGCAAAGTCGTCGACCTTCCCCCACTGCCCGCGCGGGAACCGAAACGCTGCGTATTCGAGCTGATCTACTTTTCTCGTCCAGACAGCACCGTTTTCGGTGAATCGGTCGATCGCGCACGGAGACGGTTGGGGCGGCAGTTGGCCCGGGAGCATCCCGCACCTGGAGCCGACTGTGTCTTTTCTGTACCGGATTCTTCGAACGCCATGGCGCTGGGTTATTCGGTAGAATCCGGCATCGATCTGGAGTACGGACTGATTCGTAATCACTATATTGGTCGTACCTTCATCAATCCCGTTCAGGCCGCAAGGGACACGAAGGTACGCATCAAATACAATCCCGTTCGTGACGTAGTAACCGGGAAGAGCGTTGTCGTGGTGGACGACTCTCTCGTGAGAGGCACCACCTCCCGGGGTCTGGTGCGCATGATCCGGCAGGCCGGAGCAAGCGAGGTGCATATGCGTATAGCATCACCACCAATAACAGGACCGTGTTACTACGGGATTGACACTCCGACGCGAGAGGAACTGATCGCAGCGGACAACAGCGTGGAGGAAGTCAGGCAGCAACTGGGCGTCGATACGCTTGGTTACCTCTCGTTGCAGGGAATGCTCAACGCATGTTCACCGGGAGAAACAGGCTTTTGCCACGCCTGCTTCTCCGGCAAGTACCCAACCATCCAACCACGGCCGGTGAAGCAAACCGAGCAAGAACAAGCCGACGTTCTGCTGGTCGATGCCAGTCCGGTCAAAACAACACAATGAAAAACGTCTATTTCTTCGGAGAAGGTCACGCTGACGGCAACGCCCACATGAAGGACGTGCTCGGCGGCAAAGGTGCAAATCTGGCCGAGATGACCAATCTCGGCGTACCGGTTCCGCCGGGCTTCACAATCTCGGCAAAACTCTGCCTCAAATATGTTGAAGAGCAGAAGCTGCCCGATGGTTTGTTGGACGAGATCCGCGACTCGATGGCTGCTTTGGAGAAGGCTGTCGGACGCAAGTTTGGTGACGAGAGCGATCCTCTGTTGGTATCGGTCCGCTCAGGTGCCAAGATATCGATGCCTGGAATGATGGATACTGTCCTGAATCTGGGGTTGAACGACAAATGCGTGGAAGGCCTGGCGGCTCAGTCCGGCAATCCCAGGTTCGCGTACGATTCCTATCGTCGTTTCGTTCAGATGTACGGGGAGGTAGTGAAAGGCATTGGAGGAGGCGGCGCCGAAAACCCGTTCGAGCACACCCTCGAGGAGCTGAAACACGAAAAAGGTGTGGAACGGGACATCGACCTGGAGGCGGAAGATCTCAAGGCGCTAGTCAAATCGTTCAAGGATATCTATCAGAAGGAGACCGGCAGTCCCTTCTCGGATGACCCTTGGGAACAACTCCTAGGCGCCATTGAAGCCGTGTTTGGGAGTTGGAACATCAAGCGTGCGATCGACTACCGGCGAGTTCACAAGATCCCCAACGACATGGGCACCGCGGTCAACGTACAAACGATGGTGTACGGCAACATGGGGGAAGACAGCGGTACCGGTGTCGTCTTCACTCGGGATCCCGCCACCGGCGAAAAGGTACTCTATGGCGAGTTCCTGCTGAATGCCCAAGGAGAGGACGTTGTGGCCGGGATCCGGGATCCGCTTCCGGTGGCCGATATGAAATCGCCGCTTCCTGAGCCACACGCGCAACTCGTTGAGACATGTAAGAAGCTGGAACAGCACTACAAAGAGATGCAGGACATCGAGTTCACGGTGGAGCGCGGCCGCTTCTACGTGCTCCAGACTCGCACCGGGAAACGCACGGCTCAAGCCTCAGTGCACATAGCGGTTGCAATGGTCGACGAAGGCCTGATCGACAAGCGCACAGCCGTCCGCCGGGTCGAGCCCGCTGAGTTGGATCGGTTGCTGCATCCAATGGTCGACCCTAAAGCGGACGTGAAGGTGTTGACCACCGGCCTCCCTGCTTCTCCCGGCGCCGCAGTCGGTCAGGTGGTATTCGACGCCGACACGGCGGAGCTGAGGGCCAAGGACGGCGACACAGTAATCTTGGTGAGGCGCGAGACGAGCCCGGACGACTTCCATGGGATGGTTGCCGCGCAGGCGATCCTGACTTCCCGCGGAGGAATGACGAGTCACGCCGCGGTTGTGGCACGAGGAATGGGTAAGTGCTGTGTGGCCGGTGCCAAGGAGCTCAACGTCGATGAAAAGAACGGTCGCATAACTCTCGGCGACACAACCGTACAAGAGAACGACTGGATCACGCTGGACGGTTCGACCGGACGCGTGATAGTCGGAAAGGTGGCACTAGTAGAGCCGAAACCCACCAAGGATTTCTCGAAGCTCATGGGATGGGCGGACAAGGTTCGAATGCTTCGAGTGAGAACGAATGCCGACACACCAGCCGATGCAAAGCGGGCGCGAGAGTTCGGCGCCGAAGGTATCGGGCTATGCCGCACCGAGCACATGTTCTTCGAGGGAGATCGGATCGGCGCCATGCGCGAGATGATCCTGGCTTCGGCCGAAGCAGGTCGACGCCGGGCTCTGGCGAAACTGCTTCCGATGCAACGGGAAGACTTCACCGGGATCTTCAGAGCAATGGACGGTTACCCCGTCACGATACGATTACTCGATCCCCCGCTGCACGAGTTCCTTCCTCACGAAGAGCCCGAGTTGGAGAAGCTGGCCGCCGACGTGGGCGTTTCACTCGAAGAACTCAAACGCACTGTCGACGTGTTGACAGAGGCGAACCCGATGCTCGGTCATCGCGGATGCCGGCTGGGTATCAGTCATCCCGAGATCACAGAGATGCAGAGTCGCGCCATTTTCGAAGCCGCCTGCGATGCAGCCGCCGAGGGTGTGGAGGTCCATCCCGAGGTAATGGTACCGCTCGTGGGACACGTCGAGGAACTCCGACGCCAGGAGAAGCTGGTGCGGGCAACCGCAACAGCGGTCTTCGCCGAAAGAGGCACCGAAGTGGACTACCTGGTCGGCACCATGATCGAGTTGCCGCGCGCGTCCGTCACGGCCGACGAAATCGCCGAGGTCGCAGAGTTCTTCTCATTCGGAACCAACGACCTCACGCAGACTGTGTTCGGCCTTTCACGCGACGATGCCGGTCGCTTCCTCCCCTACTACGTCGAGTCCGGAATCCTCAAGGAGGATCCATTCCAGGCGCTCGATCAGGCGGGAGTCGGAAAGCTCGTGGATACCGCCGTTCAGCTGGGTCGCAAGACAAAGCCTGATCTCAAGCTCGGCATCTGCGGCGAGCACGGTGGAGACCCGTCGTCAATAGATTTCTTCCACAGGGTCGGTTTGGCGTACGTATCCTGCTCGCCGTTCAGAGTACCAATCGCGCGCCTCGCTGCCGCTCACGCAGCTATCGATTCGCAGTAGCTGAAACGCAGAGGCATCCGAGTGTTGACTGGTTGTGGATAAACCAGTCACTCTCCACGTACTATCCACCCGGCGATCCACATGACGTCGATCGCCGGATGGATGGCACAAACGCAGAATTTTCAATCACTTCAAGGCTACGAGGAAACGCGACAACTCGACCTCGAAGCTCGAGTACTCGGTTTTCCACAGTGCTCAGTGGGCAACGAAACAGATCTGACCTCCGCACTGGCTCGCGTTGACCGGTTCATCTGGCACCGCATTCGCCAGGAACTACGCTCGATAAAAGTTGGTCAATTGTTGGCCCCTCAGGGCACGGTGTGTCAGACCTGTCCGGGCAGCATCGAGGCACGTAACTCATTGCGTAAACGTCGGAAGGCTCCCGAACAACCCGGCTACATCAAGGTATGTTCCACGAGTATTTTGAACCCAATCGCGATGAGGATGCCCCCGCCAAGGATGCGCACACGCAGCCCGAAACGTCTTCCCAAACGGGAACCAAGGAGCATACCGCAGACTGTCAGCCCCGCTGTAATTACGCCGATCACCGCGGCCGGATACCAGATGGTGACCTGCAACAGAGCAAGGCTGAGTCCCACCGCAAGCGCGTCGATGCTCGTTGCCACAGAGAGGACAATGAGGCTGAGCCCTTGCGTGGGGTCCGGCCCACTCCCGTCTGTGTCGTCACCATCACGAAAGACATCGACAATCGCCTTCCCGCCGATCAAGGCAAGGAGCACGAAGGCCACCCAGTGGTCCCAGCTTTCGATATACTCACTCAGACCGTGGCCTGCAAACCATCCAACAACCGGCATCACCGCCTGAAACAGGCCGAAATGAAACGCGAAACGAAAGACCTGCCGGCCATAGACGCGCCCAAGCATGATGCTGGTGGCGATGGCGACGGCTGTGGCATCCATGGCCAGGCCAACCGCTATTCCAACTACAGCAATGAGCGACATTTGCCTCTTCTGTAGTGCGCATCGGGCGGCTGAAATTCCACCAGGCTTCCCAGCGCATCGCCGGTGAGCTGTCCCAGGAGGCAGCCCTGGACACGTCCCAACATTTCTGCCTGTCGGAAATGTCTAATCAGCAGGCCCCCGGTGGGCCGGAAGCGGCGTCGGCCCACATTTCCGGCGGACTCGCCAGAGTGATCAGCCTGCCCTGTATGATGCAGGGAAAACCCCATGATTCAGCCTTATCCATTTTAGGGTTGCGGGCTGACATAGGAACACATGTATGGTATCTCTTATGTAGAACCGGGCATGACGAAAGAATCGAGGATTCTTTCATGAATTTCCAGATCTCTCCCGCCATACAACACGAACCGCACCCTCTTGACGGATTTCAGTTTTGGCATGGCTTCCATGATGGTTTCGAATGCCACTTCCGCCGCGTCTTTCACGGGATACCCGAATGCGCCGGTGGAGATTGCCGGAAACGCGATCGATTCTATC
>CAZOJI010000019.1:0-18252 GCA_964580055.1 uncultured Gemmatimonadaceae bacterium
GTTAGTCTCTTCGTAGTATCCGCTATCTGTTCGCTGCCCGCGTCCATGGCGGCTCAAGGAGGTATTGGTGTCGCCGGCCACTTGGGGACGATGGGGTTGGGCGTCGACGTGGCCATCCAGGCGGCTCCCAACGTGGGCCTGCGTGTCGGCGGCAACGTGATTCCGGTGGACCTGGACGGCACTTTCTCGGACGTCGACTTCACCATGGAATTACAGTCCCCGCAGTACACCGCCATGCTCGACCTTTACCCCATCGGTTGTTTTCGGTTGAGCGGCGGCCTGCGTTACTCGAATTCGAACATAGTACTCAGCGGCGACGTGTCGGAATCGGTTGACCTCGGTGGTGCGAGTTACTCCCTGGACAGCCTGGTCGGCACCATCGTAACGCCGGACATATCGCCCTATCTCGGGATAGGACTCGGCAATCCGACCGCCAGTCGCTTCGGCTTTTTCTTGGACGTCGGCGTTGCGTACCAGGGAGAACCGGAACTCGATCTCGACGCATTCGGCAACGCGACCACACTGCCGGGGTTCAACGAAGATCTCGAGGAAGAGCGCCTGGACATAGAGGACGCACTCGGCACTCACTTCAAGTTCTATCCGGTGATCTCACTGGGAATCTCGATCGGACTCTGACAGGTCCATCGTACGAGAGAGAAGTGGCAGAGGGCACACCCCCTCGTCCGCCAACTTCTAATACAGTCAGGCCCTTGCACCGGGACTGAACTGAATCGTAGTCTTAATATTGAGGTCCTGATACGGAACCAGGCCAATGTGGCGGTCGAGTTCTTTCCACGGCGAGGTTCCGTGACCCTCCAACCTGACTGTTGCACTGTCGCACGAGGACGATCACATGACACCATCCAGAGACGGCCCGGAGAACGGGGGCCAAGAAGAGGGCAAAGCCGTTTCGCGTCGAGGATTCTTATCGTCCATGGGAGCCGGGGCCGCCTCGGTCGCGGCCGCGAGTCAGCTCTCGGCGGAAAGTACGGCAAAGTCCAACATCCTCGTCGCCGATGAGAAGGTGTCGGTGACGCTCAACATCAATGGCCGTACCTATCAGCATCTAGTGGAACCGCGGTGGTCCCTTGCATATGTGCTGAGGGAAGAGCTGCACATCACAGGAACCAAATTGGGGTGCGAGCGAGGAGAGTGTGGGGCCTGCACGGTGCTCATGGACAACAAACCGCGCTATTCCTGTATGACTCTGGCTGTGGAGGCTCAGGGAGCGGAGATCGTGACGGTCGAGGGCCTGATGTCGGGAGAGGAACTGGGAACGGTGCAGCAGGCCTTCCTGGAGGAAGACGCCTACCAGTGCGGTTATTGCACGTCGGGGCAGATCATGTCGGTCGAGGGCTTGTTGCGTGAGAATCCGAACCCGACGCGCGACGATGTGCGTGCTCATACCAGCGGCAACCTGTGCCGGTGTGCCGCGTACCACCATATCGTGAACGCGGCAGAGCGCGCAGCCGAACTCAAGCGCAGCGGCGGAGGTGCAGCATGAGAGACGACGTATCCGCCCGGTACCACACCGAGGGCATCGACGTGCCCGAGACTGTCAATCCCGCGGAAGATCAGCAGCCATGGACGTCCACTGAGGTGGTCGGCAAACCTCTGCCGCGTACCGACGGCTACGAGCGCATATCCGGATCCGCTGTCTATCCCTCGGACATGACGCTGCCCGGAATGTTGTACGGCGCAATGCTGCGCTGTCCTCACGCACATGCCGTGGTCACGAATGTCGACACGAGTGAGGCCGAGAACATGCCCGGGGTGCATGCGGTGATTTCGGCTTTCACGCCGGACGACAGGGCCACGCGGCCGCACTCGGAGTTCATACGCACGGAGCTATTCAATCCACACTGCCGCTATGAGGGAGAGTCTGTTGCCGCGGTCGCCGCCGATACACCGTACCACGCGCGCGATGCTTTGAGGGCAATCAGGGTCGAGTATGATGTACGGCCGTTTCTGGCCGACGAGCGCAAAGCGCTGGAGTCGGATGCTCCGCACGTTCATGAACAAGGCAACCGGTCCGGCAGCCCCGGCACTCATGAACGCGGGGACGTGGAGGCCGGCTTCGCCGAAGCAGACGTGGTGTTGGAGGAGGAATTCAGAACCGAGTGTCAGCTGCACGCGCCGATGGAACCTCATGGATGTGTCGCAAGTTGGGATGGCGACAGCCTCACAATCTGGGAATCCACTCAGGGCGTGTACAACATTCAACCGGCCGTTGCGGCAGCGCTGAACATGCCGCTGTCGAGAGTCCGGGTTATCGGCCACTACATGGGCGGCGGTTTCGGCAGCAAGCTGCAGGAAGGGAAATACACGCACGCCGCGGTCATCCTCGCAAAGAAAACCGCTCGACCCGTGAAGTTCACCTTGAGCCGCGAGGAGACCTTCCTGGCGACCGGCAACCGCCCTACCGGAAACATGAAGATCAAAGCGGGCGTGAAGAGAGACGGCACGCTGACCGCGATCGAATATTCGGGGACGGGGACCGGAGGAGCGTACGGCAACGGAGGGGCTTCGTTGCTCGACTGGCTCACCAAAGACAACTACGTCTGCCCGAACGTCCGCACCGAGGTGCAGGGCCTTTATACCAACACCGGGCCGTCGCGTCCTATGCGCGCCCCGGGGCATCCGCAGAACAACTGGTCGCTGGAGCAGATGCTCGACGCGCTCGCCGAAGCGATCGACATGGATCCCGTTGAGCTGCGCTTGAAGAACGTTTCCAGGGTAAGTCAGGCGAGGCCGGGCAATCCTCCCTACACCAGCACAGGTTTCGCAGACTGCTTGGAGCGGGGGGGTGAAGCCTTCAGGTGGCGCGACACACGGCGAGAGATTGCAGCCTCGCGTTCCAACGGGCCCATCCGCCGCGGCGTTGGAGTGGCCGGCGGCACTTGGGCCGCCGGGGACGGGGGGCCTCCGTCCACCGCGATCGTCGAGCTTTACGCCGACGGCAGCCTCACGCTCAACATGGGCGCCAGCGACCTCGGCACCGGCACCAAGACCGTGATGGCGATGATCGTTGCCGAGGAACTTGGGGGCGATCCCAATGACGTTCGTATCGAGCACGCGGACACGGGCACGACTCAGTTCGCGACGGCGAGCGGCGGCAGCAAGACGATCCCGACCGAGTCTCCAGCCGTTCGTGCAGCCGCTCTCGACGTGAAGCGCCAGCTACTCGAGTTGGCGGCGGCGGAGATGGAGGTCGACGTTTCAACGCTGGCCATTCGGAACGGCTCGATCGTTTCGAGCGCAGACCCGAGTCAGAGACGCACCATCTCGTCAATCGACGGCCTCAGGAGACGCCGGACCATAACCGGCATAGGTTATCGCGGGCCCAATCCGGCAGACAAGGCGGTAACACCGTGGTGCGCCCATTTTTGCGAGGTCGAGGTCAACATGAATACCGGGAGCATCAAGGTTCTCAGATTCCTCGGCGCTCACGACAGCGGGCGGATGATGAACGAGATCACCTATCGAAACCAGGTGTTCGGCGGGATAACCATGGGTATCGGATACGGAAAGACCGAACGGAGAGTGCTCGACGGCGTTCAGACGGGAAAGATGGTCAACAAGAATTCGCTCGACTATGGAGTACCGACGGCGCTCGACGTGCCGCCAGAGATGCAGTGCGTGCCCGTGGACCCGCAGGACCAGGAGGCGAACACGGTCGGCTGCAAGGGGATCGGCGAGCCCGCCACGATTCCTACGGCAGCGGCCTTTGCGAACGCGGTGTACCATGCAACCGGTGTGCGAGTGACCAGCACACCTATCAATCGAGTGAACTTCCTTCAGGCGCTTGCCGCTGTTGAACAGGGGGATTGAGCCATGTTGCCCAAATTCGCTTACGTGCGTGCAGGCACCGTAGAGGAAGCAGCCCAGAATCTAACCACCCGGGGCGCGCGAGTGCATGCCGGGGGCTCCGACCTGATCGGCTGCCTGCGGGACCAGGTTTTCGAGTCACCTCTCGTCGTCAGCCTGTCGGGGATACCTCAACTCCGCGGCATCCGTAGGACCCGAAGCGGCGGATTGCGCATCGGCGCGATGACCACCGTTGCGGACGTCGCCGCCGACCCGACGGTCAACGAGTTGTACCCGGGCCTTGCACAGGCCGCCGGGGTGGTTGCCAGTCCACAGCTCCGCAACCAGGGCACAATCGGCGGCAACCTGTGCCAGAAACCGCGGTGCTGGTACTATCGCGGGGAGTTCAACTGCAGGCGCAAAGGCGGCAACACCTGTTACGCCATGGTAGGCGAGAACGAGTATCACTGCATATTCGGCGGAGCGTTGTGCTACATCGTGCATCCGTCCGACACGGCGCCGATACTCACCGCGCTAGGAGCGACCCTCAACATCGCCGGGCCGCGCGGCACGCGCACAGTGCCGCTGAGCGACTTCTATGTGCTTCCCGCCGATGATGTCATGCGGGAAGACGTGCTGGAACATGGAGAGTTCGTTACGGAAGTGTTGGTCCCGGCCCCAGCCACCGGCCTGCGTACTTCCTATCGAAAGGAAAGAGACCGCGGCGCGTGGGACTTTGCCCTGGCGGGTGTGGCGTTGGCCTTGAGGTTGGATGGAGGCACGGTCTCCGATCCCCGTGTCGTGTTCAGCGGCGCGGCCCCCATACCGTGGCGGTCCAGCGAAGCGGAACAGGTAATAGACGGCAAGCGGATAGACGCAGCGGTAGCCGCGGAGGCCGCGGAGGCCGCGGTCAGTGATGCCCAGCCGCTCGGCAAGAACGGGTACAAGGTGAGGCTGTTCAGAGGGCTCATAGAGGAGGAACTGCTCGCCATCGCTGGTGGATAGGCTGTCGTAGGGCCGCAACCCTGCGCCCTCTTCCACACACCGGGGAGCGTTAGCCGGGGAGCGGGGCCAGTCAAGGTAGGGCGAGTCCCTTGACGTGCCCACGCGCTTGGGAACCCGTGCAGGACACCGGCCGGCCCTGCTCCCCGCTCCCCCTTCGCAACCGCCAGTGGATACAAGCTGCGCTTCAGATTCCCGACCGCACGAACACGAAGTAGAACACCAGCAAAACCGCCAGCACCCACATGGACCAGCGTACGTCACGGCCGCGGCCCGCAAACGTTTTGACGATGGGGTAGGTGACGAGGCCCAATGCAATGCCGTCGCCGATGGAGAATAGAAAGGGGATACCGAGCAGAGTGAGAACCGCCGGAATCGACTCGCTGCGATCGCCCCACTCGATGTTGGTGACGTTGCGCGCCATCATCGTGCCCACGAGCACCAGCGCGGGAGCCGTGATCGGCGGGTAGCTACCCACCATGGCCACAATCGGGGAGAAGAAGAGGGCAACCAAAAACAGCACGGCGACCGTTACCGCCGTCAGGCCCGTCCGACCTCCACTCTCTACTCCCGCCACGCTCTCGATGTAGCTCGTAACCGTGCTCGTGCCCATGCAGGCTCCCGCGGCTGTACCCACTGCGTCAGACAGCATCGCCCGGTTGGCCCGGGGCAACTCGCCGTCCTTGGTGAGGTTCGCCTGTTCGGCCACGGCTATCAACGTCCCCGCCGTATCGAACACATCCATGAACAGGAAGATCAGGATTATCGGCAGCATCGAGAGCGAGAGCGCAGCGACGACGTCCATCTTGAAGAACGTGGGTGCGACGGACGGCGGCAGCGAGAAGACCCCGTCCGCGAGAGAAAAGCGAGTAAACAGCATCGAATTGGTAACCGCGTCCGAGGCGGCGACGTACTCCGGCAACAACGGCAATACCGCTCGCAGGACCAGCGCTGCCAGAAGCGCAGCGGCGATTGCCCATATTATCGAACCGGCAACCCGCCTGGCGTGCAGCACAGCCGCCACCAGCAGACCGAGAAAGAACACCAGCACGTCCGGTGACAGGTAAGCCGGGTTCAATTTCACCGCCGCACCGGGGTCTGCCACCACAATGCCTGCGTTGGTGAGTCCGATGAAGGCTATGTACAAACCGATGCCCACGGCAATGCCGCGCTTCATGCTGGGGCTCACGGCCTCGAGCAGCTTCTTCCTCAAGCCGGTCAGGAAGAGCAGCAAGAACAACACACCCGCAATGAAAACCGCCCCGAGCGTCACCCTCCACGGCTCGGCAAAGCCTGCTGCCGCTGCCACCGGAAGTGCGCTCATAACGAAGAAGAGATTCTCTCCCATGCCCGGGGCCAGCGCGATCGGGTAGCGGGCGTGGAGGCCCATGATCAGAGTGGCCAGCGCCGCGGAGATACAGGTGGCGGTAGTGATTGCACCGAAGTCTATGCCTGTTTCGATGTCGAATAATGCGCCGGAGAGGATGGCCGGCTGCACAAAGATGATGTAGGCCATCGTGAGGAACGTCGTGAACCCGGCGGTCACCTCGGTTCGCACCGAGGTGCCGCTCTCATTCAGACGGAAGAGCGAGTCCAGCAACCCGCGGCCTCCTCAGTCTTCCTTTTCTCCCCGGATTCGCTTCACCACCATGTCGCCCATGTCGGACGTGGAGATGCCGCTCTTGGCGTCCGCCGAAGGCACTCGACCGCTCGCGAGGAGGTCTCCAATCGCGTTCTCGATACGTTTGGCCGCTTCAGTCTCGTCCAGGAAGTCCAACATCATTGCGGTGGCTGAGATGGCTCCAAGCGGGCAGGCAACGTTCTTGCCGGTGTACTTCGGTGCGGATCCGTGAATCGGCTCGAACATTGATGTCTTGCCCGGATGGATGTTGCCCGACGCCGCTATCCCCATGCCGCCCTGCAGCATCGCACCGAGATCGGTGATGATGTCGCCAAAGAGGTTGGTCGTCACGATCACGTCAAACCATTCGGGATTCTTCACCATCCACATGCAACAGGCATCCACGTAGGCGTGGTCGGTGTTGACATCGGGGAAATCCTTGGCCACGTGGGCGAAGGCCCGGGTCCAGATATCCTGCGGGCGCACGGCGTTTGCCTTGTCCACCAACGTCACCGTCGGTTTCTTGCCGTCGCCCCGCTCCGCAGCGCGCCGCTCGGCTATCTCGAATGCATACCGCGATGCCCGCTCGCAACCTTTCCAGGTATACACTCCGTTCACGAGCGCAACCTCGTCCGGTGTGTTCTTCTTCAGATGACCGCCGATCTGCGAGTACATGCCCTCGGTGTTCTCCCGCACCACCGTGAAGTTCAAGTCTGCGGGGCCTTTGTCCTTGAGCGGGCAGAGGTGCTCCGCGTAGAGCTTTATCGGCCGCAGGTTGATATACATATCTAGCCCGAACCTCAAACCCAGAATTACCGAGCGTTCCACCAGTCCTACCTCGACCTCGGGATGGCCTATGGCGCCGAGGAGGAAAGCGTCGAGCGTTCGCCATTCGTCGAGTAGTGCATCGGTCACCAGTTCTTTGGTTTTGAGGTAATACTCACCACTGTGTGGGTAGTCTACGAGCTTGTATCGAAACCCCTCCAGTTCCGCCACTGCCTCCAACGCCTTCAGCCCCTCACGCGCAACCTCGGGGCCTATGCCATCACCTCCGAGAACGCCGATATTGTACGACTTCATCAAGCCTCCATGAGTTTCGTCGGATTGTTGCCCTCCTACACATCGCCCCAAGCGGCGAATGGCGCTAGGTATTCTAATCTGGCTACCCGGCAGATGCGATTACTGGGTGGGGTGCCGATGAGAACAAAACCCCGGGGGAAGGCGCCCGGGGTTCGTTACTGTGCTCGACCTTCAACACTGGTTTCAAACGTTGTTGCAGAGACCTAGGGCGTTATCTCCGCGTGCACAGCGATCCTGAACCCCTGAAGGCCCACCAGCGTCCGGTTCGCATCCGCCAGCTCCCCGGTGACGCCGTCACCTTGAACCACGAATGCAACCTGCGGGTTCAGCTGTTCCCGTAAATCGATTCCGAATCGAATCGACTGGCCCGCTTTTCGCAGTGTCGCATCCGTTTCGCTGTCTGCCCTGAGGGAGTAGCGGAACTCGGCTCGCGGCCCCAGCGAAAAGCCCGTCCCCAAGGGGAAGGTCCACCGCATACCCGCTGCGGTGAGGTTACCGCGAGGCAGCACAGCCGCTCCGGTTGCGGTTGGCTCGATTTGCGGATCGCTGCGGAACACATCGAACCCGTACAGTACCAGTGTGGATGAACCTATTCCCTGATTCAACGAAAAATACCCGACGATGCGGTTGCCCACGCCGTTTCTCAATTCCGAATCGATTTCATCCTTGTATCGCATCGCGAAGATACCGGCGAGTCGCAGGTACGATCGCCGGCCGATCGGTCCCTCGAGGCCGGCTCTGAACCTGAACTCCTGGCCGGGCTTGAGTTCTTCCGCCCGGTCGGAAACAGGCACGTACGAGAGTGGCAGCTTGTAGGTCCCGCCGATGCCGAGAGCGAAGCGGCCCATTGGAACCGCGCCCGCGAAACCGCCGCCGACGCTGCCGCCGCTGCCCAGCTGCGGTGCCGCAAACCCTATGATGTCACTGGAGAGCGCACCGAGTATTGCGAGTTCGTTCTCGCTGACTGTCTTGACACCGGTCGGGACCGCACCGTTCACCAGGATCATGAGTCTGTCCGGTATCAGGTTCAGGCTCAATCGTGCCTCGGTGTCGAGAATGCCGGAGACGCTCTGATTCGCCAACACGTCCGTATTCTTGGACGTAAGCTCGACGTTCGCGAAACCGGAAGAAAGCGCGAGGTCGGCCATACGCCCGAGGTTGATGTTGATTCCGACCGGGACGGACATCTCCGAGATGCTCTCGAGTTGAAGCGCGCCGACGTCCGTATCGAAATTGTAGCTCTCATAGAAGCCCGCTGCGTGAACCTCGACCGGGCCCTGAGCATGGATGGGAATGCCGGCAGCGGCCAGCAACGAAGCCGTGACTACGATCTGCATACGTTTCATGGCAACCTGAAGATGATACGGATTACGCCTGTAGTGGTCTGTACGATCACTTCCGTCGGGTTGTTCACGGCGATAGTGCTTCCGGTCGCTCGCGTGGTGGTTTCCGTTTGGTCACTCATCTGTGCCACCTGTTCGGATTGCGTCGCACCGATATCCAACACGGTTGAGCCGAGCGCCGATGCTGCCGCATCCAACGGCACTGTCCCCCCCAAGACGTTTTCCGGTTCCACAGTCGGCTCCGCGGCAGTGACGGTGACTTCCGCCGCCGTAGCCTCCTGGACCACGGGCGCTATATCATTTGCTCGGAAGCCTTCGCGCGCCGCCTGGAAATCTGGGTCGGCGCGAACCGCTTCGGCAAAGTGCATGGCGGCTGCGGAGTAGTCACCCACGTCTTCGGCGAGAAGCCCTCTCGAGTAGGCCAGGAACGCGGTGAGATTGCGTGTACCGTTTTCCAGAATCAGTTGTCGCTCCGCTTCCGACAGCACGTAACCGAGTTGGCTGGCAATGTCCACCACTACTTCCTTCTCTAGATCCAGCAACTCGCGCAGCCGCCCTGTTCGCGAAGTCGGGCTGGTCACTTCTCCGTTAGACATCACGACGGAAGCTTCGAGTCTCGTATTGCCCTCGTCTGGAATCGCCGCCGTTCCCTGCACCATGCGGCCGGCCCGCAGCAGGCGTCCCACCCGCGCCGCCGTCGTCTGGTCAACCGCATCCGTCTGACCCAGACGCATCTCTTCGAGCAAGGCGTTCAAATGCAGGCGCTCCACCATACGGAATCGCTCCAGCAAGCCCAGATCGGACGTGAATATCTGCGCGAGTCCCCGCGAAAGCGGTTGGTATTGCGAATCTCCAACAACCTGCAATGGGAGTACCGCGACTACCTGCGGATCCGTCACAACCTGCGCCTGTTCGCTCTCGCGTTCGAGAGCCGCCCGCGCTCGTGCCGTTGCGCGTCCCCGCAACGCCAACATCTCGCGGGCACTGACGGCTCGTGCACCCCGCTCATCTGCGTGATCATCCAGATAGCGGCGGTACACACCGATCGCCCGGTCGTAGTCACCCCTTTGCTCGAGGCACTGCCCAATCACTAATGGTCCGAGCGCGTCTTCTGGCCGAAGAGCAGTGCCGGACCGGGCAACTGCCACCGCCGAGTCGCACCGCTCCGCCGCGAAGAGTGCGGCGGCATATCGCAGAAGCAACGACCCATCCCTCGGCGATTCGGTCAACCGCCTTTCGAGCGCAGGGATTTCGGATGGAGAGACTTCTGAGACATGGCCGAGTCCGCAACCAACGACTAACGCGGCACACAGGGCAACGAGCCCCGACGGCAGGAGCGGGCGCCTGGCTATACGGATAGCTGCATCACCCATTTTGAAACTCCGGTGAGGACTGTGGACATGCCCCCGGTCTAACTCAGGGGCTCGTGAACTTCACCTCAGAAAGCTAACACGTCAAGACTTCCAGAGTACGTAACCACGGGAACGAGAGCTCCGCGTTGAGCGCGGTGATTCCGGACTTTCGCGAAAGGCCTCTCAGTCTTTCTGGAGGATCTCCCGCATCCGACGTGCCAGGGTCTCGATTTCCCGCAAGGAAGACACAGTCTCCTGGTCCAGCGAATCTTCTCCCAGGAGTAACAGCTGCGTTTCGGCGAGTATTGCGGCGAGGGGATTAGAAAGGTCGTGCCGCAGTTTGCGGATTCGCTCGTCCTGCTCCGCACTCATTCCACGATCGAGCGATAGAGATCACGGATATGATGATCCCGCAGGTCGCGCACGGCCTGCCAGAGGTCGTTCTCACTCTCAGCGCAGAATATCTCGGCGGTTGAGGGCGCCGAGCCCAATTCGCCGCTTCCAAAGATCAGTCGCGCCCGCCACGTTCCATCCTCGGCTCTCCTTATCCTCAAACGCAGCATCACCTCTTCACCGGCGATGGTGGCGGGAGGGAGTTCGTGCTCTGTTGGTTCGGCATGATCTGGCACATTGTAGCGGACCTGATTCGCCGGCATGTCTATACCTCGGTAAGTTTGCGCAAATATAAACGGTTATTCGACTTATGCAATGGTGAGCGGTTGCTCTCGAGCCCTCGAATCAAGCGAACGGAACACTCATGAATGTCACCGCAAAAAGTGCAATTGTGGCGATTCCGTAGAGCCTCCGATTGCGCGGCAGGGGACGTTTGTGTTCCAGCACCGCCGGATGACCGATGCGACCCCCGCTGACCAACAGAATGAGGCCTGCCCAAGCCCACCAGAACCAGAAATCGAACCCCATCACGACCAAAAGGAGCAGCATGAACAAGCCGACAACTTTCTGCAGGTCCTGCACCAATGCGTAGACCACGTGTCCGCCGTCGAACTGACCGAACGGCATGAGGTTCAACGCGGTTACCAGAATGCCGACCCAGCCCGCCTGTGCGAGCGGGTGCAGCAGCACCGTTCCCTCACCCACGATGAGGTCGCGCAGCCAAGCGGTGATCAGAGAATCACCCAGATAGAACCTGAAGTCGCCAAACATGATAACCTGCTGGGTCGGTCCCGTGACCGGAATCACGTCCGACAGAGCGAAGCCGATTGCGAGAGCGGTCACCGCCACCAAGAAGCCGAACCACGGCCCAGCCGCCCCCACGTCCAAGAGTTGGCGGCGATCGATCACAGGACTCCGCAGGCGCATGAAGGCCCCGAAGGTGCCAATGAAGAAGTACCAAGGCGGAGCAGGCAGAAAATATGGCAATGATGCGTCTATTCGATATCTGCGCGCTGCGATGTAGTGACCCAGTTCGTGCACCAGCAAAATGAGCATGAGCGTGATTGCGAACGCGAGTCCAACGCTCGGCCCGAGTTGCATCACCCAATCAGCGAGAGCACGCGTCGCGGCCGGTGGATCACGAAGCAGCGGCACGTGAGGCACCGCAACCAACCCGGCGAGCAGCGTGCCGCTCATCCAAACCGTGACAAAAGAAACAGCAAAGAGAACGAGATGCAGCCACCATCGCTCTCTCCTCTTGGGAGCGGTGTTTCTGATCAACACCAAGCGCCCCGAGTCAGCCCCGTCCGCCCAGTAATACGAGCCCGGAAACTCTCGAAGTGCTTCTCGCAACTCAGGGGAGGGAGCATTGTGTTCAGGCAACACGACCGCCTCGACATACTCACGTCCCGAAACCGTTACCGTTCGCCACACGCTGAGGAACCTGCTCAGACCATCCATTCAGGACTCTTGACGGTTCCCGAAAAGCTTGATATGATAACGTGCTTTCATATCCATATTTCCCCTAAAGACACGTAATCCATAAAGGCTCTGAACCCAACGCGGCAGTGCCGCACGGGATCCGCGAACCGAGCTACACCGCCGTTGGAACCTCCCACAAACTATGGAGTCCCATTCAAGTGGACATCGCTGAGCTGAAGCAGAAATCAATTGCCGAGCTACATAAGATGGCCGAAGAGTTGAACATCACCAACTACTCTGGCCTCCGCAAGCAGGATCTGATCTTTCGAATCGAACAGTCGTTACTGGACGGTGAAACCGTCTTGCGAGGGGAGGGGGTGCTCGAGATCCTCCCGGAGGGCTACGGGTTCCTGCGCAGCCAAGACTGGAACTACCTGTACGGCCCCGACGACATCTACGTGAGTCCGAGTCAGATCAAGCGCTTTGACTTGCGTACCGGCGACACGATTCTAGGCCAGGTGCGGCCGCCCAAAGAGGGCGAACGATACCTGGCCCTGCTGAAAGTCGAGCAGGTCAATTTCGAGGAACCCGACAAGGCCAAGCACCGAATTGCATTCGAAAATCTGCGGCCTCGGTACCCAGAAGAACGCATACCACTGGAACGCAAAGACGGGGACATCTCGATGCGGGTGGTCGATATTCTCGCTCCGATCGGGTGCGGACAACGCGGTCTCATCGTGTCACCGCCCAAGGCGGGAAAGACGATCCTGCTTCAGAAGCTCGCCAACTCAATTACCGAGAACAAACCCGAGGCTACCCTTATCGTGCTGCTGATAGACGAGCGGCCCGAAGAGGTGACGGACATGGAAGAACAGGTCGACGCCGAAGTCATCGCGTCGACTTTCGACGAACCGGCGGACCGTCACGTTCAGGTGGCCGATATGGTCCTGGAGAAGGCCAGGCGACTGGCCGAACATGGGCGCGACGTGGTGATCCTGTTGGACTCTATAACACGGCTTGCGCGTGCGCACAACGTGGTGATTCCACACTCGGGCAAGATCCTCTCCGGCGGCGTAGACGCCAACGCGCTCCAGAAACCGAAACGATTCTTCGGTGCCGCACGCAACATTCAGTCAGGCGGCTCACTCACGATCATCGCGACAGCCCTCATCGAGACCGGCAGCCGAATGGACGAGGTCATTTTCGAGGAATTCAAGGGAACGGGCAACATGGAGCTAGTGCTCGATCGGCGAGTGTCCGATAGGCGCATCTATCCGGCAATCGACGTTCAGCGGAGCTCCACTCGAAAGGAGGAGTTGCTGCTCGGCGAAAGCGAGCTCAACAAGACTTACCTGCTGCGCAACTTCCTTGCTGACATGCCGACCGTAGAGGCGATAGAATTCTTGATAGAACGGCTCAAGCGAACCAAGACCAACGAGGAATTCTACTCAACGATGCAGCAGGGGTGACCGGCCTGAACGGGCACAGCACAGAGCCAGCAGCAGGCACGAGAACGATTCCTTATCCCGGTAGAATCCTGGCGATAGATCCAGGAGAGAAACGCATTGGCCTTGCCATGTCCGACCCCTCGCAGAGCATTGCGCAACCCATCGCGCCGTTGTCGAGACGCGCCGGCAAACGGTTCCCGTTGCAAGCGCTGAAGACTCGTATCGAACACTATCCGGTGGTCGGCATCGTCGTGGGCCTGCCGATAACGCCCGAGGGCAAAGAAGATGATCGAGCAGTGCGTGCTCGCGAACTTGGCTCGGTCTTGGAGTTGAAGACGAACTTGCCGATCACACTCGTGGACGAACGCATGACAACCGCTCGTGCACTCTCGGCCGTGCAAGAGCTCGGTGGCAGAGTTCGCGGTCGCGAGGCCGAGGTCGACAGTCTCGCTGCCACGGTTCTATTGCAACACTTTCTCGACAGCCGGAGATCATGAGACTCGGAACCTCTGTGACATGCGCGTGCCTTGCGGCATTGGCCGCTTGCGGGGGCGTGGACGAAGAAGCTCCCTTAGAGCGCATCATCGTGCCGCCAGGCGCTACGCTGAACACTGTGAGCGATTCGCTCTTTGCGCGTGGCATCATCGGGTCTCCGCGCACATTCGAACTCTTTGCCAAGCTCACCGGCAGACAGAACGATATCAAAGCCGGGATCTATGATTTCAGACACGGCATCTCTATGCACACTGTACTGGAGGCGCTCGTGCACGGGCAGGAGGCAGTGGACGAGCTCGTGCTGCGCGAAGGGTTGATGTTGAGCGAGGTGATAGAGGAGGTTCACGCTCAACTGGGCATAGAGGTCGATTCGCTTGCCGAGGCGGTGTGCGACTCGGCCCTGCTGGCAGAAGTCGGCGCAGAAACGGACGACCTGGAGGGTTACCTGTATCCCAGCACCTACCACGTGCGCGCCAGTGCGGACGCGCTCGAAGTCGTTGTACAGATGGTGGCCGAATTCCAAAGAAGGTGGAAGCCGGCGTGGAACTCGCGACTTGCTGAACTGGGCATGAGCCGCCATGAGATAGTCACCCTCGCCTCGATCATCGAAGGTGAGGTGCAGGACAGGACGGATAGTAAACTCGTCTCATCGGTGTATCACAACCGGCTTCAGAGAAGGATGCGTCTGCAAGCCGATCCAACCGTCATCTATGCGCTGGGGGAGAGAAGGCGACTATTCGAACGAGACTATGCCATCAGGTCTGGTTACAACACCTACCGCATCCACGGCTTGCCGCCTGGACCGATCAACCAACCATCGGTTTCGAGCATCGAGGCGGCTCTGTATCCCGCAGATACTGACTTCCTGTATTTCGTGGCAGGCTCCGCCGGCAGGCACGTGTTCACGAGAACTTACAGGGAACACCTCGCAGCGATACGCCGCGTGAGAGATCCCGGATCGGGTTCGTAGACTAGTCACGCGGACGCGCTACCCACCGCGCTGTCGATGGCAGTACGCAACTCGCGGGAGCTTGCTTCGATGTCGCGCGCGCCAAAGACGGCTCCGGAAACAGCCACACCTGCAACGCCGGACCGCAACACTTCGGCAACGTTGGAGCGGTCTATGCCGCCAATGGCAATTACCGGCATTTTCGGTGGTGCCAGAGCGGCGAGCCGTTTGAATCCTCCGGCGCCAATCGGCACTCCTGCATCCCGCTTCGTGCCGGTGCGGTAGAACGATCCGATGCTCCAATAGTCCACATCCGCTTCCCTGACTCGCGCAGCCTCGGCTTCCGTGCCCACCGAAACTCCGATCCGGAACGGTCGCGGCGCCATCGCACGAACACGCTGCGGGTCGAGATCGTCTGCACCGAGGTGTACACCAACTGCGCCGGCGGCCATAGCGACATCAGCGCGATCATTGACGTAAACCGGAATAGACAGAACTTCAACCAGACGTTCGGTCAGTGCGAAAATATCGCTTGCCGACCCGACCTTCCAGCGGACCTGCACCGCAGTGACCCCGCCGGCCTCGGCGGCGCGACATACATCCACAACAGAGTCGCTACTCACGTGGGGCGGGCCGACTACACCCAGCAGCCGCAGCGTGGAAACGAACGAGCCGTCCTTCATGAGCCGGTGGGTCCTCGATTGCTCGATTCGATCGAGACGTTCTGGGCCGGCACCGTTGCACTCCGTAGCCAGCCGCCCTCGTCGAGCACCACATTGAAGCGCGCATTGCCGATGTCCACGGTACCGCTCGTCCCGTTCGTGAACTCCATCGCCACGTTCAACAGCGCCCCTTGTTCGGGCATCCATACATTCAGGTGCTGGGCGCCTCCTCTTTCGTGGTCATACCTGAGCAGCACAACGGCGAGGTGGGCGAACACGAGGTTCTGCATGAAGGCGTAGGGACCCTGAACCGGAGAGACAGCACTACTGTCGCCCAGTTCGGTTTGGGTCGACCATACAACGGCGGTGTCGCTGAACGAAACGTCTACCTGCTGCACAGCTTCATCACCACCTCCTTGGAACAACTCCAGCGTATAAGACACAGGGGCATGCTCGGCGTCATATAGCGCGACACTCTCCATGCGAATTCCCCGAAACGGGATGTTCACGGTATCGACCAACGTAGTTCCGTCGAAACTATAGACCTCCCGGCTCACTTCAGCATCGCCCTGGTACGTTACGTACATACCCGTTTCGACAATCTGCGCCTGAGCCGCCACGCACCAGCACAGGCAGACCAAGAGAACGTAACATCGATAGATTGCGGATCTCACTTCCAACGGCCTCCGTAGCAGTTGTCTTCACGCAACGCATCATATCAAGAGAGGAACGCGAGTGCCACTGAAGGCCGCGCCGCGCGTTGCGGACATGTTGCCCGTTGACAGTTTGGACCGGCACTGCAAGGTTGGAGATCATGTCGCATGCTCGCTTCGAACGAGAGGCACGTGCAGCGGAGGTCAAGGTTGTTCTCTGGTGCATCCTTGCGGCCAATATTGTAATCGTGGTCGCGAAGCTCGTGATTGGCTTGAGCGTCGGATCACTCTCGGTAATCGGCGACGGGATGCACTCTTCAGTTGACTCCGTGAACAACGTGTTGGCCCTGGTAGTGATATCGGTTGCCGCCCGGGAGCCTGACGAGGAACACCCCTACGGGCATCAGAAATTCGAGACTGTCGGCGCACTCGCGATCGTCGGGTTTTTGTCGGTAACGGGATTCGAGCTGGTCAAAGGAGCCGTAGTCAGATTGGTCGGCGGAGCGCCATCAATAAGTATATCGACAACCCAGATCGCGGTCTTGGTGGGAACATTGCTGGTGAACGTTGGCGTGGCAGCCTATGAATCGCACAAGGGTCGACAGTTGGACAGCGAGTTACTACTCGCCGACGCCACGCACACCCGTTCGGATGTTCTCGTGACGCTCGGCGTTCTCTCAGGGGTGTTTCTCTCACTCAAGGGTTGGACCTGGGCGGACCCTATCGTTGCCCTCGCCGTCGCGGTAGTGATCATCGTGCTGGCCTGGGGTATACTGAAACGCTCGATCCCGGTGCTCGTGGACAGGCACGCGATCCCGGCGCAAGCGCTCCGCACGTCTGCCGAAGCGATTGACGGCGTGCAGAGGGCTTACTCCATCAAGTCTCGCGGTTCCCGAGTCCACTCGTTCGCCGAACTCACTATCGCCGTCGACCGCGGTATCACGGTGGAGGTTGCCCACCGGACCGCCGATGCCGTTGAGGACGCTTTACGCTCTCAGTATGGATTCTATGATATAACGGTGCACGTCGAGCCATGTTGAGCCGCCCCTTACTCCAACCCAGACAGCAGCAGCAGCAGTCGCTCCGCCAGGAATACGCCGAATTCCTCGTGCAGCGAATCGAGGAATACAAAGAGCAGCTGTCGCGGGCCGAGTTGTTGAGCCTGGCTGATGAGGCGGTCCGTGAGCTGGAGGTCGCGTCCGCGGAGCAGCTGGTCCTCACCGAGGTGCTGATGCTCGAGCACGTAGACCGTTTGATCATGCGCCAGCTGAACCTCCCGACTTTCCGCAAGTGGCGTCACCGGCACCTCAAACTCAGACAGGCGCAACAAGACCCGGAATACTGGGGAGTCGATCCGGAGGGACTGTTGACCGAACTCGCGGCCCGGCTGGATGAATCAGACACAGCCCTGGTGCTTGGCGAAGCAGCAATTTCAACCGGTCTGTTTTTCGCGGCATTCCATTGGCGCGTGCTGTTCATCGATCCCACCTTGGAGGCGGTTGAAACGGCGGAGAAACGTGCGGCGACCGAAGGGCTCTCTTCGCGGTTTCAGGCACTGGTTGTGCAATTGGGACATTGGCTCCCTGACATCGCGCCGACACTGGTGGTCCTGGAGGCACGATCGCTGATCGAACTGGACGCCGCGTCGCGGGTACGCGCTCTCGACGCTTTCAAGCGAATCACGGCTTCGGGCGGTGTTCACTGCTTCCTTCCCAACCATACCGCCGACCACATGCTGTCTCCGGCGTTGCTGCGGGCCCACTATGGAGACTGGACCATCCAGCGGGAAAGCAGAGCTGCACAGGATTGGGTTCTCATCTTCAAACCGTAGACCTCAGAAGACCCGCCACCGGGAACCGCAAACCGCGCATCCTCGAAAGTTGAGCGCCGCGAGGCCGGCTGCCTGCCGGCCCCCGTAGCGTGCAACGTTCGATGCCGGACGCAACGACATCTTCGTTTGGATGCCTACTTCTTTGGCGTCCTTTTCGCGGCTTTCTTCTTGGGTGTCTTCTTCTTCACGGCCTT
>CAZOJI010000019.1:18352-77304 GCA_964580055.1 uncultured Gemmatimonadaceae bacterium
TCTTTGGCGTCCTTTTCGCGGCTTTCTTCTTGGGTGTCTTCTTCTTCACGGCCTTTTTCTTGGGAGCCTTCTTCACGGCCTTCTTCTTAGCGGCCTTCTTCTTGGGTGCTTTCTTCTTCACAGCTTTCTTCTTGGCGATCTTTTTCTTGGCGGCCTTCTTGGGTGCCTTCTTCACGGCCTTTTTCTTGGGTGCCTTCTTCACGGCCTTTTTCTTGGGTGCTTTTTTCTTAGCGGTCTTCTTCTTGGGTGCTTTCTTCTTCACAGCTTTCTTCTTGGCGGCCTTCTTCTTGACTGCCATCCTATTCCTCCTATTGATTGGCGCTGCCTGTCCCAACCGACAGCTTGAACGGTTGAGCAACCCTTGTGGTCACTCGGCGCAACTTCACTCCGCTACTTCCTTTCGCCGATGTATTGCCGCAATCCCCGCTTGGCTATCGCGCAGTCGACACTGGCACCAGGTGAAAGTCCTGCAACAATAGTGGCGGGACTACTACCGGTAGCACATTTTCATCTGAGTTATCTCTAGTTGTTCGCACCGCTGCTCCAATTGCCTCTATGGAATTGAGGAGATCGAGTGGATTGGCTTCGAAACGGAGGTCACCCAAGGCTCTGGTGAGCGATCCACTCTCAATCAAGAAACCGCCACCGCGCGTTCTACCAGGATAGTGGCCCCGCCGCGCCGATGGATGCATGTCGTATTTGATGCGGCTAATCAGGATTCCTCTTGCGACCGAAGTTACCAGATCCTGAGTGGTTCCCTCGCCGCCCGAGACTTTGAATCCTCCCGCCATTGGCTGGGGTTCGATTTCCTGCTGCGCCGCCCACGATCTATCGATTACCAGATTCTCGAGCACTCCATTCGCTATCCAAGTGGTGGGCTTGACGAGCATGCCGTCTTCCGTGAACGGGCGCGCCAGAATGTCCGGGTCCTCGGGATCTGATAGCATAGTTATGCGGTCATCCACCACGCTTCTGCCGATTGGATCACCGGCATCAGCCCCCACAAAGAGGGAGACACCGTTCTCAACGGCCCGTACCTGGAATGATGGCAGCAAAGACTCGACAAGATCCGCGACTGCGGCGGGCTCCAGCACGACGGTGTAAGCACCGGGCTCGAGCGGCTGCACATGAGCCTGCAAGCGAGCTTTCTCGACCGCATTCCGGGTCAGGTCGGCAGCCGGTGCCACTAGGCCCCAGTCGTTGTGAGCTGACCCTGCCAAACCGAGCACTGGCCCGTCTGCGTTTCTGACGCCAAGGCTGAGCATACCCCACGTGGACCTGTGATAGGCATACAAGGCATCTGTGTTCGCCACCGCGATCGAACCGGCCGTTCTCCTGACGACACCACTCGCACTCAGCGAGGTAGGTTCTACTCCGTCGAGCACACCGCCAATCGCTGCAGCTCGGCTCACCGCTGTGAGACCATGAGTTCGTGAGAAGTACGCACTCACCTCGGGGTATTGCTGTGGCTCCACCAATCCGAGCGGCGACGATACGCCGGTTGCGGTCTGCACGAGTTCTTCGGCTTTGGCCACCGCACGCCGAATGCCGGCTCGGTCAAGCTCGTTAATCTTCACCGTGGCACAGCGCTCGCCGATGACCACCTGTAACGTCGCCGTCGAATCCACGGAGTCGCCGGAGCCGGTGATCTGATTTCTAGTGAACGCCGTAAACCCCTTCACGCCGGATTTGAGCACCACTGTAGCGGCATCTGCTTCTGTCTCCTCCAGTATCAAAACGCACAGCTCGCGGGCTTCCGACATGGAGAAGAAATCAGACATACGCAGTGCTCAGCTCGAGGTATTGACTACGGTTCTCTGACGGAACCGCGCGGCTGGACATCCGTGGCTGACCGCGTGGTCTTGCGGTGGCCGGCCTTTTTTGTTGCCGACGACTCCGGCCAGAAGATAGGTGCTGGGGCCGCCCAGTAGATCCAGGGAGTTCCAGAAATCGAGAGTAGAACTGCGGTATGCGACGTCGCGCAGGCGACCCACGATCCGCCCACCTCTAACCTCATAGAACGCCTGTCCTCCAAACTCGAAGCTGTTACGCGCATGATCGAAGGTGCCAAATCCTGGGCCCTTGACGTAGATCCCTCGATCCGTTGCCGCGATCAAATCGTATATGTCGTAGTCGCCTTCCCCGGGCATCAGCGAAACGTTGGGCATGCGCTGAAGTTGGACCGTGTCCCATGACTCTGCAGTCGCACAACCGTGGGAGTACTCAGTGCCGGTAACATCCGCGACTTGCGCAACCAGTTCGCGGGTAGTCTGATAGTCCACGAAGATCCCGTCGCGAACGATCGGCCAACTGTCCTGCGGCACTCCCTCGTCGTCCCAGCCGATGGTCGCAAGGCCGCCACGCTGCGTGCGGTCGCAGAGGATGTTCATGAACTCCGGTCCGAGCTGCAGATTGCCGACAACTTGCCCCGGCGAGGAAAGCAATGTCGACACTTCTTCCTCCGGCAGGTAACCGAGTGCGCGATCCAGCTCCGTAGCGCGTCCGAGAGTCTCGTGGAGGACTGTCGCCAGATTCGTTGGATCGAGTATTAGATCGTAGGTACCCGGCTCGACTGATCTAGCCGAAAGAGCCTGAGCCGCATCCTCCGCCACTTCGAGTGCTCGTTCACCGAGGTTTGCCGAGAGTACGTGCTCGTACCCTAGTCCCATGGGTGGAATGTCGTGTGTCGTGCGAGTCACGGTATCTACGGAGTCACTCGACGCTGCCTCTACGGTCAGAGAGGGCCACGAACGGTAGACCGTCTGAGCGATGATCGAACCTTCGGTGGATGCGAAAGTCTTTTCTTCACGGACGAAAGACAAAAACGATCTCGCTGAACGTGTAGACGATACCGACAGGGCCGCGTCGTTCGCGTTCAATAGGAGCTCGCCCTTGTCATTGGCGGGTACGTCGAACGGATCTCTGCGTATGGGACTCCTCCATACACCGTCGGGGTACGCAGCGACAGGCGCCAGCTCTATGGAACGGCGCCTGAGGCGGGAGTTGACCCTCGCCTGTTGCACGGCATCTTCGGCGATGCGCCTGCAATCCTGTCGTGAGACATTCTTAGTGGCGGAAAACCCCCACGCGCCGTCAACGAGGGCACGCACACCTATACCGAGCGTTTCCGCTTCGTTCAGCTCGTCGAGTCGATTGTTTACGGCTGAGATCTCTTGAGTGTGGCGCCTCACAATGCGAACGTCCGCATAGGCAGCATTGTTGCTTCTGGCTGCGTCCAGCGCCAGAACGCAAACGTCTCTGAAGAACGGATCGATCCGCTGTTGATCAATTGGGGATGGAGCCGCCAGCAATACGCCGCGCTGTGGTACTGCAAGCGCGGCGGCTGCAATAGAAGCCTGCTTGATGAAGTCGCGTCTTGTGTTTTTCATTGATTGCGCTCCACGAAAAGCGCATAATGCTGCGAATATTGCAGATACGTCTGAAACACGCAATACTGTATCGACACCTCGTTTTACCTCCCTTCGTGTGACGGCATACCGAATGGCCCACACTGTGTTACCTGCTTCGGCTCTTGCAGGGTCCGTGTCAGCCGACTCAGATTGTCTTACACCGCTCAGGGTTTGTGTTGATCTCTCGACTCATGTTACAGAGAGGAGCTCTCAAATCATTCGCATCCGAGCGACACCACGAGCTATACGGCATCGAGCCGTTACTTCTTCACGCGACAAGCGCGCTCGCTGCAGTGAAATCGCACAGGAACACAACACGGCGCGGAGGGCAATGTGAATCTGGAGATCGCTAACAGGGCAGCACTCGTCTGTGGCTCCACGAGCGGATTGGGATTGGCGATTGCCACCAAGCTCGCTGAGGAGCGTTGTAGAGTCGCATTGAACGGTCGAGACGAGACGCGATTGCGGCAGGCCGTCCTCAACGTCGAAGTGGACGCCACTGCAAACGTTACGGGTTTCGCCGCCGACGTGAGCATCCCCGAGGAAGCAGCGCAGTTAGTGCAACGAGTGTGCGACGAGTTTGGCTCGCTCGACATTCTCGTGTGCAACGCGGGAGGGCCGGCCGCGACAACTTTTTCAGTGGCAGACGCAGCGGCTTGGCAGGAAGCACTCGATCTCAGTCTCCTGTCTACCATCTCTCTGTGTCGCGCCGCGGTGCCACACATGAGGGAGCGGCAGTGGGGTCGCATAGTGTGTCTGACCAGCGTGGCCGCCAAGGAACCGCTGCCCGGATTGATACTTTCGACGACGGCGCGCGCCGGTGTTTTGGGGTTCGCCAAGTCTCTGGCCGACGAGCTGGCATCGTCTCACATCACCGTGAACGTCGTGTGTCCCGGTTACATGCAGACGGAACGTGTCGAGGATCTGATGCTTCAGCGGGCGTCGCGCGAGGGACGCGAGGTCGACGAGATCCAAGCCGAGTTGGTAGGACGTATCCCGATGCGGAGGTTGGGCAGGCCAACTGAACTCGCACACGCCGTTGCATTTCTTTCGTCCGAGCGCGCACAGTACATTACCGGGGTAGCGCTGCAAGTGGACGGCGGCTACATCAGGAGCATTCTCTGACAACCTCCGAACGGAACCGGGCAGGCACCGTCGAAAACCGTCGTTATCTCCTCCCGAGAGAGTGAAGCGAATATATGCGAGCAATAATCAAAGCCAGTGCCGAACCGGGTTTGACCGTGGTCGATGTGCCAGAACCCGAGTACGGATCCAACGACGTACTCATACGGGTACATCACGCCGGCGTATGCGGCACGGATGTACACATCGATGCATGGGATGACTGGGCTCGAGGCAGAATTCGTCCGCCGCTCGTCGTCGGACACGAGTTTGCCGGAGAAATCGTGGAGGTAGGTGCCGGTGTGGGAGATCAATTCACAGCCGGGCAGATAGTAACAGCTGAAGGCCACATAGTGTGCGGGCACTGTCGCCAATGCCGTACCGGTAACGGGCACATCTGTAGCCGCACCAGCATCATCGGCGTCGACCGCAACGGTGCGTTCGCGGAATACCTCGCGATGCCTGCGCTCAACGTTATGCCGCTCGGGAACATACCGACCACGGTGGGCTCCATCATGGATGCGGTGGGCAACGCGTTTCACACTGTCATGAGCGCGAACATTCCGGGCAACGCAGTGCTCATCTTGGGGTGCGGCCCAATCGGTTGTTTCGCGGTCGGCATAGCGGCGGCAGCGGGTGCCACCAAGGTCATTGCAACGGACGTGAATCCTCTTCGCCTGGAACTCGCCAGCCGTATGGGAGCCGGCGTTTTGATCAATGCGGCAGAAGAAGACGCGGTAGCGAGGGTTTTGGGCGAGACTGACGGCGAAGGCGCGGACGTGGTTTGCGAGATGTCCGGTGACGCGACCGCTTTGGCACAAGCGTTTCAGTCAGCCCGCCCGGGAGGGCAGGTACAACTGCTGGGACTGCCCAAGGAACCCGCGACCATCGATTTCTCGAACGACATAATCTTCAAGGGACTCACCGTGTATGGCGTTATCGGGAGGAAGATGTACGATACGTGGCTACAGATGCAGGCATATCTCTCGTCCGGGCGGTTCGATCCGATGCCGGTAGTTACGCATCGCTTTGGACTCGAAGAGATACAGAACGCGCTCGACGTGATTCATGCGGGCGAAGCCGGAAAGGTGATTCTCGAGATTGGGGGCAAGTAGATGAGATCTTCAGTGGAGCAGCGACTGACCGCCGAGTTGGAGCAGTTCAAGAAGGACGGCGTTTACAAGACTCTGAACTACCTGGATTCGCCACAGGCACCACGCGTCGTGATGGAGGGACGCGGCGAGATCATCATATTGTCCAGCAACAACTACCTGGGACTATCCAACGAGCCCGCCGTCGTCGAAGCGGGCAAGCAGGCTCTGGATAGATTCGGTGGTGGAACCGCCAGCGTCCGGTTCATCTGCGGCACCTTCACGATACACCGCGACCTGGAAGGCGCACTGGCGCGATTTGCCGGCACGGAAGCATCCATGACCTACGTGTCGTGTTGGAACGCCAATGAGGGACTGTGCGCCACTCTGCTCGGTGCCGAAGACATAGTGATCTCCGACGAGCTGAACCACGCATCTATCATCGATGCGATTCGTCTCGCCAAATCGATCGCGAAGTGCCGGTCAGAGGTGTACCGACACTCGGATATGGGAGACCTGGAGGAGAAGCTCAAAGCTTCAAAGGACGCGCGCACGCGCCTCATCTTCACCGACGGGGTTTTTTCGATGGAGGGTGACATCGCTAAGTTGCCCGACATACTGGAACTAGCCAAGCGTTACGACGCCATAGTGGCAGTGGACGACTCTCACGCCACAGGCGTACTCGGCGAGACCGGTCGCGGCACAGCCGAGCATGTGGGAGCAATGGGCGAAGTAGACATCGTCACCTCCACACTCGGAAAGGCACTTGGCGGCGCGGCCGGCGGCTTCACGGCATCATCGGCCGCCTTGTGTGACTATTTGACACAGCGCTCCCGCCCGCAGTTGTTCTCCAACGCGCTTCCATGCACTGTCGCCGGCTCCGCGCTGGCCGCCGTTCGTCACCTCGAGTCACATCCGGAAATCGTAACGAAGCTACATGAGAACGCGGCGTATTTTCGCGGCCAGCTCACCGAGCTCGGGTTCAAGCCCCTCGCAGGCGACACCCCCATCGTTCCCGTGATTCTCGGCGAAACCGCAAAGGCGATCGAGATGAGCAGAATGCTTCTCGACGAAGGCGTCTTCGTAACCGGTTTCGGGTACCCCGTGGTGCCCAAAGGACAAGCGCGAGTTCGGTGTCAGCTCTCAGCCGCCCATACCCGGGATCATATGGACGAGGCCTTGCGGGCGTTCAAGAAAGTGGGCCGGAAGCTCGCACTGATTTGATCTAGACCACTCCGGTCCCGGGCCCAGGCTTCAAGTAGTTTCGCGATTTGATCACATAAAGTGGTTCCTGCCAACACCCTAGGTCTGGTCGACAATCAGATTGGGGGTCGCGTTTTTTTCCGGAAAGCCCTATTTTCGGGAGGCTTCCCACCGCCTGGGGCGTCAGGCTATCGGCTCGGAGGCGTGTCGAAACCTGGAAGCTAGTTGAACATGGCTCCCGCGGGCGCGCGGATGCTCGCTGCCGGGACCTGGTGCGAATGAGGGAGGTTCACTGATGCGGAGAATGTCGGGATTCCTGATTGCCGTCTTGTGCCTGGGCTTTCTCATCACGCCTGCGGCCGCGCAGCAGGATGATTGGAAAAACAAATGGTACTGGGGCGCCCAGGGTGGGGCTTACATCTACTCGACCCCGACCGAGAGCAACCAAGTCGCCGTCGAGGTGGGAGCCCACTGGCTCATCACAGCAGACCGAGTGGGATTTCATCTCGGTCTCGCCCAGGTCATGTACGGCGACGACGCCACCTCCTCAATTCCCAACGGTTCCGCTGCGGGGCAGACTGTGAGCTTCACTGGCGGCCAACGGTTGCAGGCCGAGGTGTATGCGTTTCCGCTGGACGGCCCGGTGCAGATCTATGCGGGTGGCGGGTTCCTGATCAATAATATTTCTGACGCGCTACCCCAAGGCACATTCTCCACGCTTCAGGCCGAGCAGACGGTCCTGCAGGCGATTGAGGAGGTCGCGACGAAAGCTTTCTTCACCGTGAGCGGTGGGGCGCAATGGCGTTTGGGCCGTTTGGCGCTGTTCGGCACCTACCAATTCGCACCGGAAGGACGGGACTTCCTCATCTCCAGCCCACAGCACGCGATTACCGGGGGAATCCGCTACGCGCTCACCGCCGCGAACCAGAACGTAACGACGAGCCGGTAATCTGGCGCAGCCGGAGCGAGATGAGAGCGCGTTTCCAGAGGAGGCCGCGCCCTCGTCGTTTTCTCATGGTTTGGGTTCGCCCCGGGACAACCACCTCGAGCCTTTCAAGCAGAACCTCAAGGGCCAGTCGACGGCACGACTGATGCCGATGCGGGGCCCGCTGACGACTTCCTCCGCATTCGCCTGCGGTCTTAGCAGAATCCGCACGGGTCCATGCACTAGCGAACTCCCATTCATTGTCCCATCGATCCCCATCGCTTGACAAAGCCGAGCCGGACCCGAGCACAGCGCCCGTGCATTGTCATTGCCCCTGCGACGTGCCATCACTTCCAGTCCCGACAGCGGCTCCAGCGATCTGATCAGGACCGCGGCGGGGTATCCCTCGCGCTCGGTGACCACATTGAAGCACCAGTGCATACCATATGTGAAATAGACATAGCAGATGCCTGCCGGGCCGAACATCGTCGAGTTTCTCTTGGTGCGTCGGTTGCCGAAGCTGTGAGCGGCGGCGTCGTGCGGGCCGACGTAGGCCTCAACTTCGGTAATACGACCCGCTGTGACCTCGCCGCCGACATCCGTCACAAGGACACACCCCAACAAAGCGCGCGCGACCTCTACCGTGTCGCGCGCGTAGAATGAGACAGAAAGCACCTGTCCGGCGGTTTCAGCCATCGGTCATTCGCGTTCGTCCCTCCCAGTACCCATCGCACGTTGGAACGCCGCAGAAACTCTACGAAACAGGCTCATTCCGTCCTCTTGAGATTGATCTTCCGAACCGTCCTGTTTCGTATGTTCGGGGGTCACATTCGCCGCCGTCTCCGTTACCGGCGTCTTGTCTTCTTCGGGGCTCGACGTCGACTCGGAGGCGGGCAAATCTGCATCAGATTCCCGAAGCACAGATTCGTAAGTTGGGGGTCCGGGTTCTGACTCCCGGCTTGCGGGCCCGGGTCTTGATTCGGGCTGCTGGGGCTCTTTGTCAGCCGCATCGAGTTGAGCTCCAGACTGTCCGCCATCCTGACTCGGGGGCGCTGCCTGCTCGCTTTCCACAGTCGGTCGGCTACTGCGGCTTCCCGACCGCCTCCCAAGGCGAGGTGGAGCCGTCGAGACCTTTGGCGCAGGTGTCGTCGGAACCGCAGCTTCAGCAGCGGCAGTTGCCGCGCCCTCCTTTTCCCCCACAGGAGGTTTCGGTGCTGCGGTGCGCGAACCCTTCCTGAACCGCGGGTTGAAGACTGCCGCAGGAGCGGCAGCCTTCGGCCTCACGCGCGCGGTATCTGCTGAGGCGTCACCACTGGTATCGCGCTTCCGGGTCTCACTCGGTTCCGTTTCCGACTTCGCCTCCGTCTCCTCAGATCCTGATTCTCCCATCTCGGCCGGTGCTTCTCCGGCAACCTCATCGGTCGACTCGCCATTCGACTTCCGGGCCGTCGTGCTCTTCTTTCGCGTGGTGGTGGCCTTCTTGCGAGCCGTGGTCGCCTTCTTGCGAGCCGTGCGTTTCGGTTTCTCTTTCTCCGAAGCTTCTGCTTCCTTGTCGGCGTCCGCTGCTTCGGCTCCCGCCTTCGACGTCGCCTCTACGGCTTCTTCAGCTGTTTCCTTACCTTCCGATTCACCGGCTGATTCCCAAAGCTCGTCTTGGGCGTCCGCTCCGGTCTTCTTCGCACGCGATTTGGTTGTCTTCTTCTTGGTAGTCGTCTTCTTGCGAGCCGTCCGTTTGGGTTTCTCCGGCTCCTCACCCTCCGTCTCCGCTGCGGCCTCGGCTGAAGACGCCGCCTCTTCATCGGCAGTATCCTTCGCCGCGGCCCGCGCCCGGGATCTCGACGATTTGCGTGTCGTTGTCTTACGGCCCGACCGTTTTGGCTTCGCCTCCGCTTCCGTCTCCCCGGATAGCTTCCCAACCGGCTGCTGCTGCTCCTCGTCCTTGGATTCCTCGGCGGTATCGGCCTTCTTGGAATCGGTTGTCGCGGGGGCACTCAGCTTCAGCTCGTAGTCGTCATCGCCACTCTTGATCAACTCGATGACATTTGCGTCGTGAGCCTGCCGCAGCATACGGATGAATCGTTTGGTCTCGAATACCGGATCGGCTTCGTTGCCGTGGATCTCGATCATTCGCTTGCGCGCCCTGTCGGCTTCAGTAGCGTTGTCACCCACTGCACCAACTGCGGTGAGCGCTCGTTTCAACAATTCGAAGCCTTCGCTCAACGTCAGTGTTCTCTTGGGCGTATCACGGTCACCGCCGGCAGACGGGGCTCTTGGAACTCTTCTACGCTGATGCGCCGTTGCCTTCGTCTCTGTCGTCCCAGCCTTTGCCTCCACGGGCACCACGCGCTCTTCTTGGACGTTGGCATTGGGGCCCAGGCCGACTGCGTACTGCCCGTTCTCCATTCTGTTCAGTTCGAGCAGGCCTCTCTTCTCCGCCTCGACGACGAACTTGCTGAACCGATTGCAACCGACATCCTTCTCATCGAAGTCCGGGGCGATGGACTGCATCACCTGCTTGAGTCGGTCCGAACGCATCACGTCACCGTCGCGCAACATCTTCTGGACCGCCTCCACGGCGAGTTCCCAGGGATCCCGGCGGACGACCTCCACCTCTCCCGTTCTGGCTAGCCCGGTCAGTTCGTTATAGCTGTAATACTCGTCGCAGTTCTGAACCAGCAAGTCGCTAGACGATTCGCGAATGCCGACTCCGATCACGAACTTGCCGTACTCCTTCAACTTCAACACGAGAGCAGAGAAATCGGAGTCCCCCGAGAGCAGAATGAACGTTCCGATCTCGGGCCGGGTAAAGACCAACTCCAGCGCGTCAATAGCCAGCCGGATATCGGTGGCGTTTTTCTTGTTCGCACCCACCGCCGGAGCGAAAATGAGATCGATCGATGCTTCGGTCAGCGGAACGATGTACTGAGGATATCTGCGCCAGTCTGCGTAGGCGCGTTGTACCGAAACCTTGCCTCTGATTATGTCCGAGTTGAGCAGTTTGCGAAGTTGGGTCTGGAGATCCGATCTAATCCCCATGGTCACATTGTCGAAGTCCACCAACAACGCCGCATTTGGAGCTTGCGGAGATACCTCCACAGGGGCGGCCTGCGGCGGCCGCCCGACTGTCTTTTCAATCACGTTGTACTCAATTCCAGGCCGACGACCCGCGTCAGCTCCTTGCGTATCACCTTCCCACTGTCCGTCAATGGGAACGCGTCGAAGAAGCGGACCAGATCCGGCACTTTGTAGTCTGCCACGAAGTCGCGGCAGAAGTCCCTGAGTTCGTCACCGGTGATTATCGCACCTTCCACCGGTATGATGCAGGCGCAGGTCAACTCGCCGAGGATCTCATTCGGGACACCGACCACTCGCGCCTGCTCTACGGCAGGGTGCGTTTGGAGAATGTCCTCCAGCTCCCTCGGAACGACCTTGTACCCGCCCCTGATAATGATGTCACTGAGCCGGCCTACGATCGTCACATAGCCGAGCTCGTCAACCACTGCCACATCCCCGGTCCGGAAGAACCCGTCGCTTGTGAAAGATCTCTCGGTTTCCAGCGGCATGCGGTGATAGCCGGTCATCAGATTGGGCCCTCTGACCGCCAATTCACCAGCCGCCTCCAGCCCGTGCACGTCACCCGTCTTCACATCCACTACGCGCACCTCCACCAAGTCGAGTGTACGACCTACCGTGCGCTCGCGCTGCTCCGGCGGATCGTCGTCGCGCGTGATGGCCACTGTCGGGCCGGTTTCAGTCAGTCCATACGCAATCTGGACGTCATTCCATTTTCTGATCCTGCGCACCAGGTCTACAGACACGGGACTTCCTGCAACTATGCCGGTACGCACAGTGGAGAGATCCCTACCGGCGAATGACGGATCGCGCATGAGTAGCTCGAACATCGTGGGAACTCCATGGCACACGGTGATCTCCTCTTGCTCGATCAGGTCCAGCGCCGCCGCCGGCTCGAACTCCTCCTGCAACACGAGCGTTGCACCCGTGAGGAGTGACATCAAGGCGGCATGAGTTCCGAAGATGGTGAACATGGGTACCGACACCAGGACCCGGTCCTTGCCCGTCAAGGAAAGCGGCGGTGCCGATTCCAACGCGGTATGAACGAGGCTCGAGTGGCTCAGAACCACGCCTTTTGGCTTCCCTACCGTCCCGGACGTGTACAGCAAGGCTAGAGTCGTTGTGTCGGGGTTGCAGAGATTCGCGTCCAACGAGCGAACGCGACCCGTGGCGATAAGGCTACCGTATTGACATACCCTCTCGTCATACCAGTACTCCTCTTCGCCCACCAACACCAGGCACTGAAGATCGGGCAAATCCGACATCAACTCGTCGAGCAAATCGACGTAATCCTGATCCTCCTGGTGCTCAGCCGTAACGACTACCGTCACCTCAGCATGGCGGAGCTGGTATTTGGATTCCCTCGGTCCGAGGCCGGGGTTGAGCGGGACCAGAACGGCACCGAGCTTTGCCGTAGCCAACAGGGTCACAATCCACTCGGCGCTGTTGGACAGATCCACGGCGACTCTATCGCCCGTCGATACTCCCAGGCCGCGCAGGGCGGCAGCGAACGCCGTGGAATCGGCGTCCACTTTCTGATATGATAGTCGATGCGTTCCGTCGACCAGGCACTCGCGCTCCGGATGCTGCGCTGCCTGCTCGGCGAAGAGGTCCGCCAGCCGGTAGGTGCTCAAATACGTCCCCTCTCCAACACTTCCAGACTGCTTAAGCTACCGCGCTTTTCACCGCCCTTCAACCCAAACGAGCCCAAACCGATATCGCGTCAGTGCTTTTTTAGCTGGCGCAGAGTATCCGCGCCGTAAAACATTCTGATGTATTTGGCCTGAACGGGCGTCAACTTGCGCACCGCCCAGGACAAATGGACGTAATGAGGTTCAATCGGACGGTTGATGGGGAACATTCCGCACTGCTCCGGCAGGCGGTTACCCTTGCGAGTGTTGCAGGTCGAGCATGCCGTCACGACGTTCGTCCAAGCATTGGTCCCGCCGCGAGATAGGGGAATCAGGTGATCGCGCGTCAGACACTCGCGGAACCTGAATTGATCCGCGCTGCGGCCGCAATACTGGCACTTGTAGTCGTCGCGCGCGAACAGGAAAGTATTTGTGACCTGCCGGCGGAACTTGCGTGGTACGTGCACGTACCTGATCAGGCGAATAACGGCCGGCTTCGGGACTGTGAGGGAAGCGCTACGTATCACCCGTACGCCGTCGCGTTCCACGACTTCGGCTTTCCCGTCCAACACCAAGCAAAGGGCTCGTCGGACGGGAACCAGCGTGAGCGGCTCAAAGGATGCGTTCAGCGCTAGACAGTGCACCGCGGATCTCCGTCTGTTTCGCTGTCCAGTAGACGAAACGCCGCGAGCCTCCCAACTCGCGGCCAAACAAAAGCTATGCTGCCCCATAACGTGTTGCAATAGGGGCGGTTGCACTCATACCGCAGGTTGGTGTAACAACCTTGTAATGGAGGGGCCACGGCGAGCCGTGGTCATGTGAGAAGAACGAGGCATAGTAGGTTGACCGCCCTCGGTGAAACCCGAGGGCGGCCGGCGCCCTACGAATCAAGTCTGTTAAATCACCTCACTGCGGAGTGAGCAGCTGGTAGTACTCGTTCACGTTGAATCCCGTCGGGTCCACTTCGAATATGCGGCCTCGGTCGAAATGACCGGTGGTCGGAAAATACGGAGGCGGGTTGTCCAGTACGCACTGATCGTATGAATATCTCTTGATGTAACCCTCCCCGGAGGTGAGCCCTACAGCTCCACGCTGTCTCTGGATTATGCCCCCGGTCAAATAGATGCAGCCGCGCCCGTTTGTCGTGCCCTCGCACGGTTGTGCGCTGGTCGAGCCGCTGGTGTAGTTCTCGACTGTGAAGTTGTCCAGCGCGAGGACAACGCCGTGGATGAACTCTCCGGTCGTTTCATCGTAGGTGCGATAGGCCTGGCTGGGCCACGGCCTGACGGGCGCATTGAGCGCGTTGTCGGCGATCACGACATCGCCGCCGCTGAAGACCCCAACCATGTCCGCGCAAGTACCCGCCCCGGGATCGGTAGCGTACACCAAGTCATCGCCGATGATGATGTCGTCGGTTGCGGCAATTGTGACCTGTCCACGCACAGTGCCGCTCACCACGACCTTGCCCTGAACGAAGATGACGCCCTTGAATGAGGGGTTCAACGCTCGAGTGATCGGGAACAGGTAGCCGGCATCTCCTACAGACGCCCGAGCGTTGGACACCAGCGGGCTCACGGTTCCCGGCCACGGTAGCCAGCGCCCTCCTTTCGAATCGTTGGGCGTGAAACCAGCCGACCATAGTGAATCGGAGCCACCCAGCAGACAGCGCCGGCTTGCGCTGGTCACGCCCTGGTACCAATTGTGGCCGCCGGCCGGGTGATCGGCCGCAGCCACGAAGGTGGTGCCGTGGTAGTCACCACAGGTTTCCGAGTTTTCCAAACCGCGAGTGCCGTAGTCGCTCGGCACGTCGCCGCTAACCCAGTTGGGGTTCGACAGGTGCTGATAGACGCGGAAGAACCCCTCGTTGGCGTCCGTGGAGTCGCCATCACCATTCAGGTCGATCGCCATGAACTCGATTCTTGTCGTTCCCTCCCCGTGACCACCGCTGGTGTTCCCGGTGAACGAGGTATTACCGGCCTGCCCCTGGACCTCCAGCTTCAACAGATCGGCCGTCTCGGGCATGGGGATGTTTGCTCCATATTCTTCATATCCCTGCATAAACGTCCCGTTGTCGGGGTAGCGTATGTAACTGGCCGTCTCCACGGAGCTGTGGAAGGTCGCACCGGTGTAGTGGATCTGCATTCGATCGTTGGTGTGAACAGGCCCCCAGATCTGGTCATTGCCACCAAACCATATGTTGCCCTCGATGGTGGTGAAGTAAGCGTACTTGGCGAAGCTCTCCTGTACTATCTCTCCCCGCCGCACCAGCTTGTTTCCGTACTCGTCTTCAACGACGGACACTATGCTCCCGAACACTCCGTATTGGCCCGACGTGATCCCAGTGGGACCCACATATGTATAGCGCCTCACATTGGGGATGGTTGCGCCGCTCACATCAGTCACCGGAACGCCGTTCTCGATCGTGTTGTACAACGTGTCGGGGTAGAGGTCCTTGTTGCCGTTGATTCTGGAACGCACCTCTTCTATCCCCGCTTCAGCGGCCGCCTCGAGAGTGCTCAGTCTCTCGTTGTACCTGCTGATGCTCCTGGCGCCGCTGCTCATGAGCGCGGCTCCCACCGAAATCGCGGCCACAGTCAGTGTCACCAGTATCGCCGCGATGAGGGCTATGCCTCTCTCGTCAGTCATTCTGTCACGGAATGTCATGATTCCTCCTTAACACCTACGGAACAACCACCAGCGCAGACACCGCCCGGCCCGAGTTCGACGGCGTGCAGTCCTGTACCGCAAGCGCGTAGTAGTACTGGTCTCCCGATGCGACCGCCAAATCCTGGTATGCATAGTTTGCCTGCCCTGATGGAATGCTCAGATAGGGATCACCCCAATCGGGATTGCCTGCGGCCCGTCTCCAGATTACGTAACGAGTGACGTCCGATTCGCCACCCGCCTCATCGATTGCTTGGCCCCAACTGAGGTTTACGGCCGGCTCTCCCGTCCCCAGTGTCAGGCCAGCTGCATTCATCGCGACTCCCAGGATTGGCTCATCACCACAGGTCCGTCTCACGGCCAAACCCGCGTTCGGCAACCTGATCAGCCTGCTTATTGATCGCAGTCGCTCTGCATTGCCGCTCAACCCATTGGTGGTAGTGAAGTTCACCTGCACGGCCCTCACACTGTCGATGAGCGCAAAGGCACCGGTATCGGCGGCGGATCCATGAACCGGCACAGAGTGAACCAGCGGGATGTTACCTGCCGGCACCTTTTGAATGAAAGGAGCCGCACTGAGAGGCCGCTTCTCCCAGAAGTACTCGAAGAATGGCTGACTTCCAGTTCTCAACAGGTTGCGCGCCACCAGTTCGGGCGGATCGGAGTTGACCTGCCGGTAGAGCGCGTAGTCGTCGTTCCTGGAGGTGGACGAATCCGGGTCAAAGAAGAAGATGATCGTTTCGGCAGGCGAGTTTCCAGTGCCTCCAACTGCCTGATAGGCCGCCCCCGGGTAACTGAAAGTAGTGTGAGGGATAGTTATCGAGCGGGTGGGATCCAGAGCCGTCACCGAACCCGTCGGCGCGTCAGGGTCGTAGTAAACCGCCCAGGCATCGTTCTGCACGTTGGTGGTGTAGTCGGCATTGAATGCCACCACATCGGACCCGGCGTAAATCAAGAACGGTTGCTCGTCCGGCGTGTTCGAACCGGTCGTACGCAGGTCCAGCGACAAGACATTCGCCGCGAATTGCAGGTTCTGGAGCATGTCCATTCGATTTGTGCCCAAGCGATAGCTTTCGGACTGTCTGCGGAGAAAGCTGAGTCCCGCGGCCATGACGATGCTGAACACCATCAGCGAGATCATCATCTCGATCAACGTCATTCCCTTAGATTTCTTTGCAGAGCGTGTAAACATCATGGTGCCGCCATGGTTATGGTGCGGGCCACCGGGTCGGTCAATCCGGGCCCCGTGACCGTGACCGTTACTTTCTTGTAGTCGACCGCCTGACCGGTACCGCCGAACTGCACGATGGTAGTAGTTCGCACATAGCCGGGCAGCGTAGGGAAATCGCTTTCCGTGCCCGCGTAGGTCGAATCCAAGCCGGCGTAGTTGGGGTCCATCTGGACTCGCTCAATGCGGCTGTCGACCAGTTGCAGTGCCGACGAGTTGCGGTCGGCAACCGACACCACGTGGATCAACGAAGCGGTGGCGCCAACCATTGCCAAGAGCACCGTGCTCATTATGAGCATGGCGATGATCACCTCAACCAATGTGAAGCCGTTCTCCTTGCGCATCAGTACTCCCGCTCCCAGTTACCGGATCGGTAGGCGTACCAGGACACGCGGCCCGTGGACCGCTCGATCTCGATCAGGCGGTTGTCACTCAGGTCGCCGGAACCCTGCTGAGCACGCAGAGATGTCAGATAGACACCTCCGTGTTCGCTGGCACTGCCGTTACGGTGAAACGTCACCGCAGGCAACCCTCCGACCGTCTTGGTGAAGGTGACGGGACCGGGACCTATCGGGTGAGCCGGCACTGACGTGCGCCCGATTACGACTGCATCCCCCAAGGGAATGCCCCTGGTCCTCTCGTCGGTGTCAACCGAGCCGTTGTTGTTCGCGTCCTCGTGGATTCGGATTCCCGACGAACTCACGTCGAAGGTGACGATTACGTCGTGCTGGGCGCTCACCGCTCGGCGCTGCGCGGAGAGGATAGAGGTCCCCGCGCCGCGCATCGAACTGTCGACTCTGTACTTCTGGTAGTCGATCTTCGGGATTGCGAACGCCGCCACGATCCCGATGAGCACCACTACCATTATGAGTTCGATCAGAGTGACACCCGCTTCGTTTCCGCGTAGTGACTCGTGGTGCGGAGCAACCATCTCCAACCTCGTCTTCTTTGCGCTCAACACGGCTACCAGCCGCGCTGAGCTGATGTCTGGCGAGTAACGTACATATCTCCCGCCGTTGCCGCTGTGCCAGAGATCACTGTTTGTTTCGGTATCATGTCACACGCCGATCTATCCCGCAAGGCTAGATCATGATCACCTTCAGGTCTGTCACAACGATCCTGGCAGCCGCGATCCCATGGAACGGATACACCGGATAGCGAATCCGGTTGGCGACATGGACTGCTGGGAGGATTGATCGTAGCTTGAATAACAATGACTGAACTCACGCTCATCGTTTCGAACCCTCTTCAACCTGAGTCGGATACTCGAGCGGCGGCCCCACTTTTTGGTTTGAGCCATGCGGAGAGCAGGAGGAGTTGCCGCGATTGGACACTCCCTTGTAAATCTTTTTAATTCAGCATCTTACGTTCTTTCAGCCAAGATTGGGCCGACTTGAACCTGCCCAAATGGCGCCTACGCCTAGTAGAAACTCAAAGCAGCCCCCGAGACTTGAGACGGGGATTATGGAACCGGGAGCGGGGCGTCTGGATCTCCAAGAGACCTGTTTCAATCTCCCAACGATACTGTCGAGAATCGCGAGGCCCTCAGATCCTTGCCGTGTCCGCCGATTGCCGCCAGATTCGCGTAGCCTGCTGGAAACCGGAGTTGAACGACACGGCAACCCCTAAGACCTGTGCGACCAATCCCCCCAGCCGTGCATCTAGTGGTCAGTTGTGACGTTGCTCGGCGAAACAACCTGCGCGGTCCTGCCGTAGTGACCCCACAATCTTCTGCTCGCAGCGTGTCGTGTTGCTTGCCGCCAGGCAGGTGAATTCGTCGGGAGGGGACGAACGGGACCACGCATAGCCCGTGTCGACACGCTGCGGGTTTTTTGCCACCGAGCCTCTGTGACGCTCAGTGGTTTGGCGGGCCCGGTACCCCTGTGGCGAACGGGTTGTGAATCGGGCAGTGCTCGGTCGGCTCCGTGCCGGGTATGAACCACTCGTATGAGGTCGATTCCTGAGGACACCACCCCGTCGCCAGATATCCAGTATCGTGATCGATACGACGGGTGATCAGACCTTCGGGAGTGTCCCAACCATCGGGCCGGGACTTACGCTCGTACACGTAGTTCATGAAATCGGACCAGACGGGAGCCACAAGGCGGCCTCCGGAGGAGCGGGACATGATCTTGCGCGGCTGATCGAAGCCGATCCACACAGCGGTGACGAGTTCCGAAGTGAAACCTATGAACCACACGTCCGCACCGTCGTTCGTGGTGCCGGTCTTACCTCCCGCGGGATGCTGGAACCCCCCGCGCCAACGAACGGCGCCGGCCGCCGTACCGCGGCGAACGACATCCTGCATGAGGGAAGTCATGAGCCACATATGTTCCTCGTCGAGGATTCGTTCTCTGCGGGTTTGAGGTTGCCAGATGATGTTGCCGTGCTCGTCTTCCACCCGCAGCACTCCGATTGGAGCCGCACGCTCACCCAGCGTGGCGAACGCCGTGTATGCCGACGCCATCTCGATCATCCTCACCGACGCCGCCCCAATGTGCAGCGAGTGCCCCGGAAAGATGGGAGTCGAGATCCCGAAACGACGCGCTTCGCCAATGACCGGTGCGGTCCCCAACTCCATTCCCAACTTGACGGCGACCAGATTCCGTGACTGGTAGAAGCCCCTTCTCAGAGTCATGGGACCGCGGAAGTCCAACTCGAAATTCTGCGGCTCCCAGGGCATCGAGTCACCGGGCTCGCGCAGACTGATGGGCGAGTCGTCGATCATGTAGCTCAGCGGAATGCCGGCGCGCACCGCGGCCGTATAAACGAACGGCTTGAACGTTGATCCCGCTTGGCGTTCGGCCTGCACCACCCGATTGAATTCCGAATCGGTTTCATCTCGCCCCCCGACCATTGCCCGCACGTACCCGGTCTCAGCATCCAGCGTCACCAATGCCCCTTGCAGGTACGGGGTGCGTCCGGCCTCGACGACCTCACCGTGATCGCCCTCGAGATACTGCCGATATGTCAAATGGCGATAAGGGCCGAACTCGCCGCTCTCGATCCGCTCGAGCTGGTTGATCACCGTCCGCTCTGCAGCGATCTGCATGTCGAGATCGAGAGTTGTGTATATGCGGTATCCACGCTCGTATAGCTGCATGCCGTATCGGTCGTAGAGTTGGCGTCTGATCCACTCCACGAAGTACGGCGCCACATCCTCGTAATCCTCGCGGGAACTGACCTCCAGAGGGTACGCTTTCCACCGCTCGGCCTCGAGCGGCGCGAGGAACCCCTGGTCGCGCATCAGATTCAGTATTGCATTGCGGCGTCTGAGGGCGTGGTCCGGATTGCGACGAGGATCGTAATAGCTGGGCGCCGGTGGCACGGCCGCGAGCAGGGCCGCTTCTGCCACGTTGAGATCGCGGGCCGATTTCCCGAAGAACCGCTGCGCTCCAGCCTCCACACCGTACGCGCTCCCACCGAGGTAGAGCTGGTTCAGGTACAGCTCCAAAATCCTGTTCTTTTCGTAAGTGCGCTCGATTTCCAGCGCGACTTGCATCTCCCGCAACTTGCGCCGCGGATCTTTGTGCGCGGGAAGTCGGTCGGAGAAAACATTGCGGGCGAGCTGCATTGTGATGGTAGAGAACCCCTCGGCGAAGCGCATCTCCCGCAGGTTCACGAGAACGGCCCTCGGGATTCCCATGTAATCGATGCCACCGTGTTCGTAGAACCGCTGATCTTCAACTGCCACGAAGGCAGCCCGCACGGCGGGGGAGATCTCATCGAACGCCAGCACCGAACGACGCTCGACTCCGAGCTCGGTGATTAGCCTTCCGTCCGCGGCGTATACCTTTGCCGTCTGCGTCGGGCGGTAACCCTCGAGCGTGGCGATCGACGGGCAGGAGGTGCCGGCGCAGGCGCGCGTCCACGACCCGTAGGCCAACCCCAGACACAGGGCGACGAAGGCTCCAAGCCCCAGAAGAATCTTGTTGAACAAGCCCGCCCGCCTCCAGGCCGCGACCCTGCCGTGCAGGTTGACCTTCAGCCGCCGCCGTGAGCGCCGTTTCACACCTGGTCGCTTCATCTATGTCGTTCCTTCATTTCCGGAGGTAACGTAGCGACCCGAGGCCCGCCTTGCCACCGATTCCCGGCTCGACTAAGCTTCGCGCCCATGAAACAGCTTTGCGATGAACTGGAATGGCGCGGCCTTCTGGCCGATTCCACCCCCGGCCTGCGCGAACGCCTCGCCCGCGGGCCGATAACGGGATACGTCGGTTTCGATCCTACCGCACCCAGTCTGCAACTCGGCAACCTGGTGCCGGTGATGCTGCTTGCGCACCTCCAGCATGCGGGAGGTAAGCCGATCGTCCTGTTGGGAGGCGGCACCGGGTTGATCGGAGACCCCAGCGGCAAACGCGCCGAGCGACCGCTCCAAGAAGTGAGCACAGTCGAGGAGAATGCGGCGCGGCAGAGACGCCAGTTTGAGCGGTTTCTCGATTTTGCCGAGGGTGCTACCGGTGCCGAGTTCCTCAACAACGCTGAGTGGCTGGTCGAGCTGAGGACCGTTTCCTTCCTGCGTGAGGTCGGCAAACATTTCACGCTGTCGTACATGCTACAAAAGGAGTCCGT
Organism: uncultured Gemmatimonadaceae bacterium; assembly: GCA_964580055.1. GTDB lineage: Bacteria > Gemmatimonadota > Gemmatimonadetes > Gemmatimonadales > GWC2-71-9 > JBDGYW01. Next base: position 39,271 of record CAZOJI010000019.1, read on the forward strand.
CAAGGGACGTTTGGCTGACGGTATCTCTTACACCGAATTCAGCTACATGCTCCTTCAGGCATACGACTTCCTCCACCTGTACCGGACCAAGAAATGCGAACTCCAGCTCGGCGGGTCGGACCAGTGGGGCAACATCACGGCCGGCATAGAGTTGATCCGCCGCTCCGAAGGGGGAGAGGCTCACGGTGTGTGCGCTCCACTGCTGACGTCGGCGTCTGGTGCCAAGTTCGGCAAGACCGAGGCGGGCACCGTCTGGCTCGACCCTGAGCGAACTCGACCGTACGAGTTCTACCAATACTGGATCAATGCGGACGACCGCGACGTCGAGTCGCACTTGAGGGTCTTCACCTTCAAGACCAGAGAAGAGATAGCCGCTCTGATGAGCGCACATGCGCACCGCCCCGGCGAACGCGAGCCGCACAAGGCGGTCGCGTTCGACGTTACATCACGCGTTCATGGGGAGGAGATAGCCAAACGCGCGAAGGAAGCCACCGAGATCATGTTCGGTAGCCGTGATCCGGCGGCCGCTCGAGCGAGCACCTGGGAGATGCTGGCGAACGAGCTACCCCACGGCCCGCTGCCAGACGGGTTCTCAGGCGACACCCCCGTAGTAGACCTCGTGAGCAACACCAATCTAGTCAAGTCGAAAGGCGATGCGAGGCGTCAGATCCAACAGGGCGGGATTTCAGTCAATGGCAGGAGAATAGCAGAAGCCGACGGATCCGCCGGCGAGCCGCTGGAGGGCGGATACTACTGGGTGCAGCGAGGCAAGAAGTCCCACTTCATATTCGAACCGCAGCCCTGATCCTGGCCGCCATCTCCTCCAGCTCCGCTGGGTCTTTCACGGCCGGAACCCCCTTGGGGAACCGCAGCCCGAACTTGTCGTCGGGAAATCGAGGTAGGACGTGGAGGTGCAGATGCAATACGCGCTGCCCCGCGTCCACACCGTTCGCTGTCCAGATATTGAAGGCCGTGCCTCCCGTCGCTTCCATTATTGCGGGGCCCAAACCAACCGCGACGCTGAACAGGTGTTCAGCCAGGTCCTGGGGACAACTCACGACGTTTTCGTAGTGGTCGCGCGGCACCACGAGCGTGTGTCCGGCATATACCGGGCAGATGTCCATGAGCGCGGCCGAGCGTTCGTCCTCGTAGACAATGGCTCCGGGAGCCCTGCCCTCCAGGATCGAACAAAACGAACATCCGCTCACGAGCACTCCGAGATTATCGCCACGGCCTTTTCCATCTCGTCCGGTGTATTATAGCAACAAGGCAGTGTGTTGACCTCGAAACGCCCCGCGTCCCGCGGCAATGTGTCACCATACTCCTCGAATCGCGAGTAATCGCCGGCCCCTTCGAACGCGAGCCAACCGACGAAGGTCGGCGGCAGCCGCCCGATACCCTTTGCGCTTCGGTCAACCCACCGCGTCACCGATCTCGAGCTGCCATTTCCAGCGAGTACAGTCTCTCGTACACGCCTCCGGCAGTGAGAAGCTGATCGTGCCTGCCCGACTCTACCAAACGCCCCGCCTCCAGAACCGCGATCTGGTCCGCCATGGCCACCGTGGAAAGACGGTGCGCCACTACTAGCACGGTACGATTCTCCATGAGCCTCGCAATAGCTTCCTGAACGAGTCGTTCGGACTCGGTGTCCAGAGCCGAGGTCGCCTCATCCAGAATCAGGATGGGCGGGTCTTTCAGCAGCACGCGCGCCAACGCGATCCGCTGCCGCTCGCCTCCCGATAGCCTCATACCGCGCTCTCCCAGCACGGTGTCGTAGCCGTCCGGCAGTCTCTCGATGAACGACGCCGCATTGGCAGCTTCCGCCGCGGCTCGGACCGCCGAGAGCGGTGTATCGTCCGGGTCCCCGTAAGCTATGTTCGCGCTCACCGTGTCATTGAAGATCACGGTGTGTTGACTCACCACACCCATGGCACGCCTGAGCGAGCGTCGTGAGTAATCCGTAACCGGAACGCCGTCAATCTCCACTGCGCCGCGCTGCGGATCGTAGAACCTGGGAAGCAAATCTACCAGCGACGATTTCCCGGCTCCCGACGGACCCACTACGGCAACGGCCTCGCCGGGCAGAATCGTCAGGTTCACATTCTTCAGCACCCACGCACCGGGGTCATGCGCGAACCAAACGTCACGAAACCGAATCTCGCTGGAGAGTCCCGGGAACTCCCTCACGCCCGTAGAGTCTACGTCGTCGGGTCTCTTGTCGAGGATCTCGAACACGCGGTCCGCCGCGCTGAGGGAGATCTCAGCATTCACCGGAAACTGCGACAATGCCTTGACCGGTGACAACAGCCGCAAAGTCACAGCCATGAATGGGAGAAACAGCTCCGGCCGCATCGTCTCACCGCCGGTTGCTCCAACGGCCGTCACGATCACCAGCATCAAGAGCACCACCGCCACACCCAGTGTTTCGCTGACGGGGTGAGCCAGTACTGCGAGCCGCTGCGCCCGCACCACCGCGTCGAAGTATCGTCCCACCGCGCCCTCGAAGCGCTTGCGTTCGTAGAGCTCGGCCGCGTGGGCCTTGACCAACTTCGCCCCTTCGGCCGTTTCGCTCACGATGGACGTGACTTCGCCCCGGTCGTGCAGAGCTCGTGTCATCCGTGAGCGTATACGTCCCAGGATCGGGCGCATCAACAAAGCGATGCAGGGAGCAAGCAGGAGTGTGAGCAGGGTCAAACGCCACGAAAGCGACGCGAGAACGACGAGATAGACCAGAACGAGGAGAATATTCTGAATTGCGGAAACCAGCGTAGCACTCACCAGCATGCGCGCCTGCTCAATATCCGCAATCACCCTGCTGACGAGCTGGCCACCCTTCATCCGCTGGAAGAACTCGAGACCGAGCTTCTGGATGTGGCGGTACAGCTCCACACGCAGGTCGCGCGCCACCCCTTCCTGGATGTGAGCGGCGCGCGAGCCGGCCACGTAGACTGCCACGTTCTTAACCGCGAACGCGGCCAGGATGATCAACACGACGTTGCGGAGGGCGGCGATCCTGTCACCCTCGAGGGCGAACCCCACCAGCCACTGTAACGTTCTCTCCACAACCGTCGGCGCTTCAGTTGTAAAAGCGTTCGACGCGCCGAAGAGCAAGCGAAGAAAGGGGATCAGCAGCGCGAATGTCAGCCCGTCGAGTACGGAAGCAACGATCGCCGCCGCGAGCGTAACGCCAAGAACACCGGCATATGGACGCAGGAAGCCCAACAACCGTTTGAAGCGCCGCACCTAAGTCGCTCCGCGCGGCGTCAGCAGCGCAATGGGAAGCACTACCTCCTCCGGAGTCACGCCCCCGTGCAGGAACGATCCGCGATACCGTGCCTGATACTCGCGGAGCTTGGTCGGATAGACGAAGAACCTGTCTCTGGTTGCCAACACCATGCGCGTTCCCAAGCCGCCGGCCGGCAACCCCCAGCCAGGTAGATCTTCGACCGTGATCACGTTGGCGGTGTCTTCCGCACGCAGGTCTTCTCCAAACTTGTAGCGGAGATTCTGAGTTGCGTCCCGCTTGGCGAAAACGGTTGCGGGAGTGTTGCAGTGAATGGAGCCGTGGTCGGTGGTGAGCAGCACCGGGACGCTGCGTCGTTCGGCCTCTTTCAACGACCGCAACAACGAAGATCCCTGGAACCAGGTGCGCGTGAGGCTGCGAAGTGCCGTGGCGTCGCGGGCGACCCTGTACAGAATGGCGTTTTCAACCCTGCCATGGGTGAGCTGATCCACGAAGTTGAACACCAGCGCGGTGACACCGGGTTGCGAGATGTGCGCCGGAAGTCGTGGTGTCAGCGCCTCATCGTCTCTTCCTGATGTCACTTTTTCATAGCGAACCGGCACTTCCTCCCCAGTCAACTCGTACAACTGCTCCTTGAGCAGCTCGGCCTCGTGAGCGTTCAGGCCCTCACCGTCATGTGCGCCCCACCAATCCGGGTGTTTCGACGCGATCTCGACCGGGAACAAACCGCTGAAGATCGAGTTCCTGGAGAAGGGTGTGGCCGAGGGAAGAATGCTGTAGTAATACGACTCCTCCACGTCGAAGAGCTGAGTGACGAGCGGCATCAAAGAATCCCATTGGTCCATCCGCAGGCAGTCGACTACCACGAACATGACCGAGCCGTGTTCCTGCAGCAGTGGAACCAGGAATTCCCCGCACACATCCACCGAGAGTGGCGGCCTGTCGCCCTGTGGATTTGCCAGCCACCTGGGATAGTGGTACTCCATGAATTCCGCGAAGTCACCGTGGAGGCTTGCCTGAAACGTGCTCAAGGCCTCTTTCAATCCCGACTCGTCGCTGGCGGACAGGCGCACCTCCCACTGAGCGACCTCGACAACGAGGTCGACCCACTCCCTCCAGCCGAGGTGAGAGCCGCGCCTCGATTCCATCTCCCGGAACCGTGTCACGAAGTCCCTTGCCAGTCTCTGCTGGCGTATGCGATCGCCTTCCAGCAGCCGCGTCACGACGCTGAGCACCTGGCGGGGATTCACCGGCTTGACCAGGTAATCCTGCATATCGATGCCGATTGCCTCATGCATTGTGGCTGCTTCTTCGCTCTTTGTGACCATGACCACCGGCACGGCCGGATCGATAGAGCGGATTTCTCCGACGAGCTCCAGGCCGCGCCTCCCGGGTAGCTGCTCGTCCAGCAGAATGAGCCCATACGGTTGGCGCCTCAGCAGCGCCAGAGCGTCGTCGCCGTGCGCCGCCTGTTCCACTTCATAACCGTGCTCGTTCAGGAACAGGATGTGCGCGCCCAGAGACTCGAATTCGTCGTCCACCCAAAGGACTGTCTTAGGTCGAGGCATGCCTTGAACATAGCGCCGGCATCTGGTGCGCTCAACGGAGCCTCTGGCGACCGTTCTATTGCATCTCTACATTGAGACGTAGCCTCGACGCGATCGCGTGTGCGGCATCCGCGGACTTCTCTTGGGCATCGGGGTTTGTCGGCATGAACGGGTTTCTCGCTCCAACTGAGCATCACCTGATAAAGAACCTCGAAACGACGTTGCGAGGACCAAAACGCAATGGCCTGTTCGCCGTGTGGCTGCTGGTTCGCGTCTGCGACGGGATGTTGCCGCCCTTGAATCTCAGTCCCAAGGCCAATGGGCGCCGCCTCGAGGGTTTGAAGCGGCGCCTCTCCAGCCTCACTATGCAACCGCCGCTGCGGCGAGCGTTGACCGGCTGCCTTCGAGAGCTGGAGGCCGGCACGCCAGATGCGGCGTGTCTTGCACTCCGCCAGCTAGAAGCACCGGTGCGTGACGTTCTCGGAACCGACACCGCCGAGGCAGTGTCGTGGGCGACACAGCGTGCCAAACGGACCACGATGGAAGCCGGGACAGACTCTGCATGAAGGACGCTCATCGAATCCCACGGGACTCGCTCACGAACCTGATCGTCCAAGTCGACAATCAGCGTCATGGCGAGCCTCCCCCGGACACGGTGCCGACCGGTTTTCCATCCGTTGACAGGGCATTGGGCGGGGGCTTGAGACGGCAGGATCTAATTATGCTCGGCGGCGACGTTGGTGCGGGGAAATCGGCGCTCGCGTTCGGCATTGCGCTCAGGGCCGCTGCAGCCGGACACGAGGTGGCATATTTCTCGGGAGAGATGAACGAAGACAGGCTGATGGAGCGCGCTCTGGCGATCGAAGCACGGACATCGATCGACGAGATCCGCTCGGCCAACCTGCTTGAAACCACTCGATCCGCACTGGGCGCCGCGGCCCTGCGCATCAGAGATCTGCCTCTCCAGATCTTCCCGCTGGTGGGCCTTCGCCTCGACGAGGCACTGGCACCGGCATGGGAATCCGATCCGAGTCTCGTGGTGATAGACTATCTGCAGCTACTGCCTCCGCCTGAACCGCGCAGCTCCCTCCACGAGGAGTGCGCGGCTTCGACGCGAGCCCTCAAGGCATTGGCATTGGAACGCACAGTCGCGTGCCTCGTGGTAGCCCAACTGCCCGAGCTTCGCACCAACCGGGCGGACCGCCGTCCCAAACTGGACGATTATGGGGCGCTCGGCTCCATAAAACAACACGCCGACGTGTTGCTGGGCATCTACCGGGAGGAGATGTACGATCCGGGAGCGGGCATGGAAGGGGCAACCGAGTTGATATTGGTAAAGAACCGCAACGGACCGACCGACTTCGTGGATCTCTACTTCTATCAGCAGTGGATGAGATTCGAGGACATGCTCGATCCGGACCGGTGAAACGCCATCCAGCGCGTTGCCCCGCAACGAATTGGCCCGATATATTGACTTGGCACAGGGCTAATTCTTGCACGAATTCGGACTGCACGCGTCACCCGGCGGAGGGAACATGGCCGGACATAGCAAATGGACACAGATAAAGCGAAAGAAGGCCGCGACGGACGCGAAACGCGGAGCGAAGTTCACCAAACTGATCAAGGAGATCACGGTGGCGGCCCGCCAAGGGGGAGGCGACCCCGATGGCAACCCTCGGTTGCGAACCGCGATCGACGCCGCCAAAGCCGACAACATGCCGGCGGAGAACATTGAACGCGCCGTCAAAAAGGGTACCGGTGAACTCGAGGGAGTCGCATACGAGGAGGCGACTTACGAGGGATACGGACCAGGCGGAGCCGCGATACTCATCCAGGTGACGAGCGACAATCTCAATCGCACGGTTGCGCACATCCGCCACCTGTTCTCGAAGAATGGAGGCAACCTGGGTTCGCCCAACTCAGTGGCTTGGATGTTCGACAAGCGCGGGCTCTTGTATCTTGACGCGGAGCGGTACGCCGAAGACGAGGTGCTCGAGGCTGCTCTGGACGCCGGCGCCGATGATATGACTACCGAGGGCGACCAGTACATGATCACCACCGATCCGACCTTGTTGCACTCGGTGCGGGATGCGCTGGAAGCCAAGGGACTCGCCGTGACCGAGGCGGAGATCGGAATGATACCGCAGAACACCGTGATGGTAGAGGGTAAGGAGGCCGAACAGCTCCTCAGGCTGGCGGACGCGCTCGAGGATGACGACGACGTCTCCAAGGTGTTCAGCAACTTCGACATCGATCCGGAGACACTGGCGGCGGTAGGCGGGTGACTGCTCTTGTGCTGGGCATAGATCCCGGCACCGCGGTTACCGGCTACAGCGTCGTGGAGCCGACGCCCGGTGCAACCGGACGTCTCGTCGAGTGCGGTGTGATACGCACCAATCCTGAACACGCCATGGGCCACAGGTTAGAGACCATCTATGACGGTGTGGCGGAGTTGATTGCTCGACACGAACCGGCCGCCGTGGCCGTCGAGACTGCATTCTACAAGCGCAACGTGCGTACCACGGTAACGCTTGGACAGGCCCGTGGGATGGTGCTTCTCGCTGCCGCCAAGGCGAAGATCGAAATCGCCGAGTTTCCGCCCGCCGCAATAAAAAAGAGCGTTTCCGGGGCGGGAGGGGCCGGGAAAGTGCAGGTAGCATTCATGGTGCAGCATCTATTGCGATTGAAGGAACCACCGAAACCCGATGACGCCGCCGATGCTTGCGCCATAGCGTTGACCTACCTGCTAACGTCGCGTGTAACGGCATGATCGCATCCATCAAAGGAACACTCACGGAGAAATCCGGTGACCGCGTGGTACTCTGTACTCCCGGGGGGGTCAGCTACGAGATTTCGGTGCCGCTGGGCGTGCTGGAACGCCTCCCGGAACTCGATGTCGAGGTTCAACTCAGGACCGCCTTGGTCGTGAGAGAGGACGGGTGGTCGTTGTATGGATTTGACGAGATCGACGAACGGAACCTCTTTGAGCGATTGCTCGGCGTCAACGGCGTGGGCCCCCGTCTTGCGCTGGCGATAGTCTCTACATTGGGAGGACGGCGTGCTGTGAAGGTCCTGAAGGAGGGCGACATCGCCGCCTTGTGCACAGTGCCAGGGGTGGGCAAAAAGACCGCCGACAGGATTTCTCTGGAGTTGAAAGACAAGTTGCGTGACCTGGGTGTCTCCGAGGAGACGGAGGCCGTGTCTGTCCCAGCCGAGCAGGCCGTCCAGGCTCTGACGAATCTCGGATATGCTAGCACCGAGGCGGAGCGAGCGGTTAGAACGGTTCTATCAGATGGTGGAGCAGACGAACCCGCCAATCTAATCCGCGGCGCCCTACAACTAATGGTGAAGAGAAAATGAAGACTGCTGAATGGTTGTGCACATCGTGCGGTGCAACGAACCGACGCCTGGTAAGAGGCAACGAGACACGCACCGAAGACAAATGTGTCAGCTGCCGCAAGAAACACGTGGTAGAAGAAGACGAGCGTCCGGTGCGCTGGCGTGCTACAGTTAAGTCGTGAACCGACCGGAAATCACCACTCCTGAGGCGCTCCCAGACGATTCCTCGTCGGATACCTCGCTGAGACCGGCCTGTCTCGCAGAGTTCATCGGCCAGGAAGAAGTGAAGGAGAGTCTCAAGATTGCGATCGAAGCGGCACTGAAGAGGGACGATCCCCTCGACCATGGCCTCTTCTTCGGTCCGCCAGGACTCGGCAAGACGACACTGGCGATGCTCGTGTCGAAAGAGATGGGCGTCAATATTCGAACCACCAGCGGCCCCGTGCTCGAGAAATCCGGGGACCTCGTGGGGCTGTTGACCACGCTTCAGCGTGGCGACGTATTGTTCATCGACGAGATACACCGGCTGCGGCCGAACCTGGAGGAATTTCTCTATCCCGCGATGGAAGACTTCAGGTTGGACGTGCGCATCGCGGAGGGTCCTAACGCCCAGACGATTCCCATGGCCATAGAACCTTTCACACTCATCGGCGCGTCCACTCGCTTCGGAATGTTGACCCCGCCAATGCGCGCGCGGTTCGGTTTGATCGAGCGCCTCAGCTACTATCCAGCTGTAGATCTCGAGGTGATAGTGACGCGCTCGGCGAGGATACTCGATGTCTGCATAGACCAAGAGGGAGCGACGGAAATAGCTAGGCGCAGCCGCGGCACACCGCGAGTGGCCAACCGGCTCTTGCGTAGGGTTCGAGACTACGCGCAAGTCCGGGCGGACGGCACCATAACGCGCGAGGTGGCTAATGCTGCACTCCGGCGCTTGAACGTGGACGAGTACGGACTGGACGACATGGATGCGCAGATCCTCAAGGCTATCATCGAGAAATTCGATGGAGGTCCGGTCGGACTCAACACAATCGCCGTAGCCGTGGGGGAGGATCCCGGCACACTGGAGGAAGTGTACGAACCGTACTTGATACAACAGGGTTACCTGCAGCGCACGCCGCGTGGCCGCGCCGCTACCCCAGCTGCATACCGGCACTTCGGCTACACCACACGCTCTAACAGCGGCCCGCAGGAGAGTCTCTTCGACAATGGTGCAGTACCCTGATCGTTACAGCACCGACGACTTCGATTACGAATACCCGCAGGAGGCGATTGCGCAGAGGCCGTTGGAAGACCGCGGCGCGAGCCGTCTCCTCGTGTTGAACCGACAATCGGGGTCCATCGACCACGCCAGCTTCCGCGACTTCGCCGCGCTTCCCGATCCGGGGGACGTGCTGGTCATCAACGTCAGCCGGGTAGTGCCCGCCAGATTGAGGGCGACCCGAGACAACGGGCGCGAAGCTGAGATATTGCTAGTCCATTTGAACGCTGATGGGAGCTGGACCTGCCTGGCCCATCCCGGGGGAAAACTCAAGGAGGGAAGGAAGGTCTTCTTCGGTGAGGATGCCGTGGGTGAGATCGTTGGCGTCCTGGGAGGCGGGCTACGGCGCATCAGGCTCAGCGGTGATCTCGAGCCGCGGGAGCTGATGGAGAAATACGGCAACGTGCCCTTACCACCCTATATCACCCGTCCACCGGAGGAGGCTGATGCCAGGCGCTACCAGACCGTGTACGCCAAGGACGAGGGGAGCATCGCTGCACCCACAGCGGGATTGCATTTTACGCGGGAGATGTTCACGCGGCTGACCGACCGCGGCATCGTGGTGGCGGAGATCTTGTTGCACGTGGGACCAGGCACCTTCAAGCCGGTGTGCGAGGAAGACCCATCGCGGCACAAGATGCACGCAGAATGGTATTCAGTATCCCGTGAAACGGCGGACATGGTGAACCACGCCAGACGCGACGGCCAAAGAATCTGGGCTGTGGGCACGACTTCCGCCCGTGTGCTGGAGACGGCGGGAAACGACGGTCTGCTCCGTGAAGAATCCGGCTGGACGGAGCTGTTCATCCTCCCACCGCACGATTTCAGGATGGTGGACGCACTGCTGACAAATTTTCACCTGCCGAGATCCACTCTCCTGATGCTGGTCGCAGCGTTCGCCGGATACGAAAACACAATGCACGCATACGGCGAAGCCGTTGAGCTCGGTTACAGACTCTACAGCTACGGCGACGCTATGGCGGTAGTCTGAGCATGTTCGAGTTTCGCGTCGATCACAGCGAAGGTTACGCTCGAGCGGGAACTCTGAAACTGCCGCACGGCGAGGTCGAGACACCGAGCTTCATGCCGGTCGGGACGCAGGCTTCCGTACGCACCCTCTCACCGGCGGATCTCGAAGCCGCGGGTGCCAGGATCGTGCTATCGAACACTTATCACCTCCATGTGCGTCCTGGAGAGGATGTGGTGGCAGATCTCGGCGGGCTGCACCGCTTCATGGCTTGGCCACACCCGATCCTGACCGACTCCGGCGGGTTTCAGGTCTTCTCGCTCGAGGGTTTTCGAAGAGTCGACGATGAAGGGGTCGAGTTCCAGTCGCACGTGGACGGCAGCCGCAGGCGTCTCACTCCCGAACGGGCCGTGGACATCCAGTGGGCCCTCGGCTCAGACATCGCCATGGCGCTCGATCACGTCGTGCCGGGCGAGGCCGACAAAACGACTGCCCGGGAGGCGCTGGAGCGGACTCTGCGCTGGCTGGAGCGCTGCGCAACCAGGCACCGGTGCTTCTGCGCGAATTCGCCTGACCGGCAGACGCTGTGGCCGATTCTGCAGGGTGCCACGTTTGCGGACCTGCGACGGCTCGCCCTCGCCGGTGCGCGAGGCATCGCGGATTGGTCGGGTATCGCCGTGGGAGGTCTCGCAGTAGGTGAACCGAAACAGGCCATGATCGAGGTGCTGGATAACCTGGCGCCGTCCCTGCCCGCGCGCATTCCCCGTTATCTTATGGGTGTGGGTTTTCCTGTGGACCTGTTGAGGTCCATCGCGCGCGGAATGGACCTCTTCGACTGTGTCGCGCCGACTCGAATCGGGCGTAACGGCAGTGCGTACACTTTGGACGGACCGTTGCAGATAAGAAACGCGGCTTTGCGGCGCGACTCGCAGCCGCTGGATGAATCGTGTGACTGCGAGACGTGTAGAACATACAGCCGAGGGTATTTGAGACATCTGTTTGCGGCTGACGAACTGCTTGGCTTGAGGGCGCTCTCGTTGCACAACGTGCGGTTTCTGACGCGTCTCGCCGCGGACGCTCGCAGGCGGATCGAAGCCGGCACTTTCGAGGGCTGGAGTGAAGAATGGAGCTTACGTTATAACAAACGAGGGTCGTCGTGATCTTTGCAGCAACTGCCTTTAGTACAGCGCCCGGCGGGTCACCCGGTGCGGGAATGAGTTTGTTTTTGATCCAGATGGTGGCGATCGTCGCCATCTTCTATTTCTTGATCATCCGGCCCAAGATGCAACAAGAGAAGAAGCATAGGGCTCGGCTGGAGCAGATCAAAACTCGTGACGAGATAATCACGGCCGGCGGCATAGTGGGGGAAGTCGTACACGTGAAAGACGACAAGATCACGGTAAAGAGCGGGGAGTCCCGCTTCATTGTCCAGCGCGAACGCATTGCCGTCGTGCGGTCGCCTGGAGAACGTGCCGAAGGAGACAAGAAGTGAGCATCCGTCCGATCCACCTCCTTGGATCGCCAGTGCTGAGGCAAAAGTCCGAGGATGTGGAAACAATCGATGAGTCGGTCCGTGAGTTGATCAAAGACCTCACCGACACCATGTACGCAGACGACGGGCTCGGCCTTGCCGCTAACCAGATTGGCGTTGCCATGCAAGTCGCAGTGGTCGGCCACGAAACCGAGCCGCCATTGGTCTTGATCAACCCTCGAGTTGTGAAGCAGGAAGGTGCCGCCAAGGAGGAAGAAGGGTGCCTGTCGCTGCCCGAGCTGTTTGCGGAGGTGCCGAGACCGGCCAACATAGTCATCGACACCTTGGACCTGGAGGGAAGCACCGTTCGTGTCGAAGCCGAGGGCATTGAGGCGCGAGCGATTCTGCATGAGATGGATCACCTCAACGGCGTCCTATTCATCGACCACCTGAGTCCTCTCAAGCGTCAGCTGCTGCTCAAGAAGTGGAAGAAGCTGAGGAAGGGTAAAGAGAGCTATGTAAAGCACCTCACTCCGGCTGCCGCTGACAGGTGAACATGCGGCTGGTCTTCTTCGGGACGCCCGCATTTGCTGTCCCCTCATTGAGGGCACTCTGTGAAGAAGGTTTCGACGTTGCCGCAGTCGTAACCCAACCGGACAGACCCAGAGGCCGACACCACAGTCACACGGTGTCCTCGCCGGTGAAGGTGGAGGCATCGGAGGAGAGGCTACCGGTGCTCCAGCCGGCGCGTCCCAACGATGCCGAATTCCTGAACCAACTGAGAAGTATGGAACCCGACCTAGGCGTGGTCGTGGGCTACGGTCACATTCTCAAACCCGCGCTCTTCAATCTGCCGCCCCAAGGAATGATCAACGTTCATGCATCATTGCTCCCTGAGTTTCGCGGTGCAGCCCCGATCGAGCACGCAATTCTGAATGGGTTGGATGAAACCGGTGTTTCCATAATGCGGATCGATGCTGGTATGGATACCGGCCCTGTGATTCTGCGAGTCCCGACCCCGATTGCTCCTGATGAAAATGCGGGTGAACTCTCACTGCGGCTGGCTGAACTCGGGGCGCTGGCACTCATCGAAGGGCTGTCCCTCATTGCTAGCGGTGCCGCCGAATTCGAGCCGCAGGACGAATCCTCCGCCTCATACGCGCCCAAACTAACGCCCGAGACCGCGAGAATCCGTTGGGACGATTCCGCTGAGTCAATCGCGAGGCTCGTGCGCGCTCTCGATCCGCGCGTCGGCGCCCGTACGTCGCATCGGGGGCGATTGCTCAAGTTGTTCGGGCCTCGGCCGGCCGACGATTACGAACGGCGTAAACGCCCCGGCGAGATCATCGAGACCGACCCCGCATTGGTCGTAGCGACGGGTGCCGGGGCGCTTCAATTCCTCGACGTTCAGCCTGAAGGGCGACAGCGGATGGCAGCGGCGGACTGGATCCGCGGCAGGGGTGCGCAGAAGGGCGACCGCTTCGAGTAATGCGTAAGCTGCCTCGCCTGCACGCGGTAACCAACGACGAGGTGCTCGCGCTCCCTGACTTTCTGGAACGCGCCTCCGAAATATGCCTTGCCTGCGGAGCCGCCGTCCACATTCGCTCGGGATCCCTGGACGGCGGACGGCTCACCGACATCGCCGACGAAGCGCTGCGCGCGTGCCCCGACGGACAGGTGTTCGTGAACGACCGCGCAGACGTCGCCCGCATGGTAGGGGTGGCAGGTTTGCACCTTCCCGCGGCAGGGTTGCCGGTGGAGAGCGCTCGCTCGATAGTGGGCACGGATTGCTGGATTGGCAGATCGGCACATAGCGCCGACGAGATGGCGCGGGCGGCGAATGAGCGAGCCGACTACGTGTTCCTGGGGCCGATCTGGCAGACCTCCTCGCACCGGGACAAGACGCCTCTGGGTTTGAGCGCCGTTCCCGCCTCCGGGCCCATACCGATCATTGCCATTGGTGGTGTCAATCCCGAGCGAGCTGAGGAGTGCGCCGCGCGCGGGGCGTACGGCGTCGCGGCGATATCGTCACTCTGGTTCGCTGCGGATGTTGCTTCGGCAGCCAGAGCTTTGTCGCTATCTTTCCCAAGTGAGTGAACACCTGACGGTCAAAATGAATGGAGAAGAGCAGCAGGTCGAGGGAGGATCCACGATCCTGGACCTGCTGCGAGTGCTCGACCTCGACCCGCGTACTGTCGCTATCGAACTCAACAGGCGCATCGTGCGAAGAGACGATTTTGCCGACGCGAGGCTGAACCACGGCGACCAGATAGAGCTGGTGCACTTCGTGGGCGGAGGTTGAGGTCGACATAGCGGAAGAAAAGGAAGCCACATGACAATATCAGTTACCGATCCAGTTGAGCCGCCCCTCGTGGTGGGGGGGCGGGAATTCCGGTCGCGACTTCTGGTCGGAACCGGAAAGTACAAGGACAACCGGGCCATGGTGGACACGATCGCCGCCTCAGGTGCCGAGGTCGTGACTGTGGCGGTGCGCCGGGTCGATCTCGACCGCACCAAGGAGGAGGGCATTCTCTTTCACCTGGATCCCGATCAGTACTTTCTGCTCGCAAACACCGCAGGCTGCTACACGGCGGAGGAAGCGGTGCGTTATTCCCGGCTCGCCCGTGAGGCTGGGTTCAATGAGTTCGTCAAGCTCGAAGTGCTGGGCGATCAGGAGACTCTCCTGCCCGATGTATCCGGGTTGCTCGAAGCCGCCAAGATCCTCGTGGACGAAGGTTTCAAGGTCATGGCGTACACGAACGAGGACCTCATAACGGCGTGCCGGCTGGAGGACGTTGGTTGCGCGGCAGTAATGCCTCTCGCTTCACCTATAGGCAGCGGATTGGGGCTGATGAACCCGTACAATATCAGGACAATCAAGAAGCGGATCTCTGTCCCGGTCATAGTCGACGCAGGAGTCGGAACGGCATCGGATGCGTGTCTGACCATGGAGCAGGGTGTCGACGGAATCCTGATGAACACCGCCCTGGCTGAAGCTGACGATCCTGTAGTGATGGGTCACGCGATGAGGCATGCTGTCTCGGCAGGGCGGATGGCATACCTAGCCGGCCGGATGCCTTCGCGGGAGGTTGCAGTACCATCATCGCCCACCAAGGGCATGCTCGCCTAGGTGGACCGGGGTCCGATCGCTCGTCAGGCGGCTCTGGACATTCTTCGCCGTGTTCGCGCCGGTCACAAGTTCGATACCGCACTAACGGCGGCTTTGGAAGGAATCCGCGATCCCGACCGGAGCCTCGCACACGAGATCGCCGCCGGGGTTCTGCGCTGCCGAACCGACCTCGATCGTCGCTTGATGGAACTGGTTTCGGGACGGTGGAATAGTACGGCACCAGATCTCAAGGACCTGTTGCGGATCGGTGTCTACCAGCTCACACGTCTGGAACGAGTTCCGGATCACGGAGCCGTCCAATCGACGGTGGAAGTTGCCAAGCGAACGAGTGGGCGGCGAGCGGCCGCATTCGTGAACGCCGTGCTGCGCCGGGTCGCACGCTCCGACCTCGATGCATTACCCCCTCCAGCAGCTACATCCGCAACCTCCCACCTGGCCGACGAGTATTCGCATCCGATCTGGCTGGTCGATCGGTGGTTGCGCAATTTCGGTCGCGAAAAGACGCTTCAGTTGCTCGAGCACAACAACCGCAGGCCGAATCTGGTGATTCAACCGGTGCGTTGGTCGGCGGCCGAATTGCGAGGCGAGTTGGAAAGACACAACATTCCCTGGTCCCAGGGATGCTTCGGTAAGGGTATCGTCGTGACTGGCGTCAAGCCCAAGAATCTGCCAGGCTTCCACGAAGGCGCTTTCGTGGTGCAGGATCCGGCGCAGGGCCGTTTGCTGGAGCATGCTTCGATACCGGAGGGAGCGCTGGTATGGGATGTCTGTGCATCCCCGGGCGGTAAAGCCGCCATACTCGGCTTGCGGGGTCCGTTGGTCGCAACCGACATACAAGCGGAACGAATTGCGAGATTGAGGGATAATCTGAAGCGCATTGCTTCCAGCGCATGGGTTGTTCGAGCGGACGCTATACACCCGCCGTTCGCAGCGAGCCGCATAGACGTAACATTGGTGGACGCGCCTTGCTCGGCGACAGGATCGCTGCAACGACACCCCGATGGACGGTGGCGGTTGTCGGAGCAGGCGGTGAAGGCCGCAGCCCGCTATCAAGCGACGATCTTGGATGGCGTGAGTCGGGCTGTACGTTTAGGAGGGTTACTGGTGTACCTGACCTGTTCCCTCGAACCGGAGGAGAACCACGAACTGATAGACCAATTCATTGCTCGTAACCGCGGGTTCTGCCGGGAGGGTGACGATTTGTTCATATTCCCGCCTGGTTGCGGCACAGACGGCGGCTTCGTCGCTCGTATGAGGAGAGTTTCGTGAAGTTCAGGCGGCATCGATCAGCCGGGTTCAAGCGGGCCACCATCACTGATTGGATTCGCAAGTCTCCCGGGAGAACCGGACTCAAGACCTCAGTCCGGGAGTTTTCCGCTTGGATTGGACCGGTAGGTGGAAAGCGCCGATCACGTTTCGTAACGGCTGCGGCCCTGGTGACCGCCTTCTTGGTGGGGTATGTCGTGGCAGCCACCCTGCTCTTCCCGGCACCTATTTTCCCCACGTCGTTGAACGTACCGCGCCTTCTTGGAATGCCGCTCACTGAGGCATTCGAAGAGCTCAACAACGCAGGTCTCGCCGTGGCCGACACCGAGTTTGTGAGCCATCCTGAAATACCCCAGGGTCGCGTCGCCTGGCAAGATCCTCCTCCTGCGGTGGCGATCACAGAGGGAGCGCGGGTAGCGCTATCCGTGAGTCGCGGGCCGCGTCCGGTTCAGGTGCCCGACGTGACCGGTTATGACCGGGACATCGCAATCATGCTGATCGAGGCCTCCGGCCTGACGGTCGCCAGTGTCGACACGGGTGTTGCCCCAGCCGAACGAGGGGTTGTGGTGAGCACCAGCCCCCCCGCTGGCCGAAGTCTGAACCCGGGTTCAGGTGTCGGACTGTTCGTTAGTGTCGGCTCGCCGAACATCCGCATTCCCGACCTCACCGGGCTCACCGTGGATGAAGCCCGGATTCATTTGGAGGAAACAGGACTGGTGCTTGGAACAGTCCGGATGAGAACCACCAATATTCACGAGCCCGAATTGATTTTCGAGCAGCGCCCGGCCGAGGGTACGTTGAGTGCACCTGGAGCAGAGGTGAACGTCACCGTGTCGCGAGGAGGTTTGTTGTGAGTCATGATGTATTGGTTGCACCTAGCGTATTGAGCGCCGATTTCGCCAGGCTCGCCGATGAGATTGCCGTGGTCGAGGCGGGGGGAGCCGATTGGATCCACGTCGACGTGATGGACGGCCATTTCGTACCCAACCTGACCTACGGGGCCGACATTGTTGCCGCCTTGCGGCGGTTGACCCAACTCCCGTTGGACGTACATCTGATGGTGCAGCGGCCGGAGTGGTACATCGCTCCTTTTGCGGACGCGGGTGCCAGCCTCTTCACCTTCCACCCGGAAGCAACCGGCCACGCGCAGCGCCAGCTCGACCAGGTAAGGGCCTGCGGGATGAGAGCCGGTCTGGCTCTCAACCCCGGCACGCCTCTGAGCTACGTGGAGGAGATGGTCGACGATTTGGACATGCTGCTGCTCATGACAGTGAACCCCGGTTTCGCCGCTCAGCATTACATTCCGGCATCGACCAAGAAGATCGCGCGTGCCCGAGCCATTCTGGACAATCTCGGCAGCGGTGCTCGACTGGAGGTTGACGGCGGCATCAACCGTCTCACGATCAAGGCGGCGCATGAAGCAGGTGCGGACACCTTCGTCGCGGGATCCGCCGTGTTCAAGTCTGAAGACCCCGGGCTGGAGGTCAAAGCTTTGCGTGAAGCGTGCGGCGAAATTCCCAGATGACCACGCGGACTCGCGTCAGACTGCTGGCGATTGCCGGGAGCATAGTGGCGCTGGCTGCAGCCATCGCGGCGGGCAGGGCGCTCACGGAGGATGTCAGACCTGTCCGCCCGGGAAGCAGGGCTCCGGATTTTCGTGCGGTCGACGTCTTCAGCGGCGACACTCTGTCACTGAGCGATTACGAAGGCGATGTTGTTCTGCTGAATCTGTGGGCCACCTGGTGCGCTCCCTGCGAAGCGGAGATGCCATCGATGCAGCAACTCCACGAACAGCTCGGCTCCATGGGTTTGAAGGTTGTCGCGGTGAGCGTCGACGAAGAGCCCTCGGAACATGTCGCACGGTGGGTTGAAGAGCGCGGGCTCACCTTCGATGTTCTCCACGACCGAGGCGGCGAGATTGCCGTCGACTACCAGGCCACAGGGTGGCCCGAGAGCTTCATCATAGACCAGCATGGAGTGATCGTCAGGAAGATCTGGGGCCCGGCGGAATGGGACGACCCGGCCGAGATCGCCGTGTTTCAGCGGCTACTCGGGATATCCAATTCGGACCACGAGGGGTGATGGCGGATCGCGGATTCACTGCGGAGTTGGTTCGCAAGCTCTTCAGCGTGGTGGCCAAGAACTGGCCCATCAAGCTGACCGCTCTGGTACTCGCCGTAGTGCTTTGGGCAGTCATGGCGGCTGAAGAGACAACGACCCAGCTCGTACCGGTGACACTTGTTGTTCAGCCGCCAGAGGGCCGCGCCATGATCGGGGAGTTGCCAACAGTGCAGGCCCGCTTCCGTGGTACACTCCGGGAGCTGCTGAAGCTCTACGAAAGCCCCCCGCTCATTCGTAAGGAAGTTCCCGCGACCGCCGGTGCATCTCGAGGCATTCAACTCTCGCTCGGTGATCTACAGAGGCTGGACGATGCCGAGGTGGACGCTTTGGAGGTGATACCTGATTCGATCACCGTAGTGTTGGACGACATACTTCGCAAGCCGGTACCAGTAGTATCGCGCGTCGATATTCGCGCGGATTCCGGATACGAGGTGTCCGGTCCCGTGAGAATTTCGCCCAGCACCGTGATGATAGAGGGACCTGAGGCGATCGTTGCCCCGATCGAGAGCGTTGCGACAGTTCCCATTCAACGCAGCGAGCTCACAGACGACGCCGAGTACACAGTGCAAATCGACACCTCGGGGTTTGGGCTGGTTAGCGTGGAGCCGCAATCTGTGAGGGTGACGGCGGAGATAGGACCGGTGGCGACACAGGTTCTCATGGGAGTGGTGGTTCAGGTGGAAGGGCCTGGCGGGCCGTGGCAGAGTGGAATTTCTGCGGTATCGGTAACCGTGAGAGGGCCCGCTTCGCGGGTGCGGCAGTTCACGCGAGACAGTGTGAGAGTAGTCGCGCGTTCCAGCGGAGCCCGGGAAGAAGAGGTGGTGGCTCTCGACGTCATCTCTCCTTCTGGGGTCACCGGCACCGCCACTCCGGACAGTGTCGTCATCCGGAGACGGGACGGTGGCTGATGTCGTGCTCGGCATCGAGACCTCGTGCGACGAGACCTCCGCGGCGGTTCTGGTTCGTGGCCCAAGGGGTCCCGAGCTAGCAAGTCTGATCATCCTCTCCCAGGACGTGCATGAGGTTTACCGTGGCGTTGTACCGGAACTCGCCAGTCGCGCTCACTTGACCGCAATCGCGCCGGTAGTGAAGCGTGCTCTCGAGGACGCTTCCGTGTCCTTGGACGATGTCGATGCCGTCGCCGTTACCGCTGGCCCAGGTCTGGTGGGCTCCCTGATGGTGGGAGTCTGTTTCGCGAAGGCTCTCGCCGCCGCAGGCAGCCGGACCTTGATTGGAGTGAACCACCTGGAGGGTCACCTGTTCGCCGGCTTGCTGGAGGACGCGACGCTGGCGCCGCCGTTTGTGGCACTGATCGTCTCCGGCGGGCACACTCTGCTACTGAAGGTGCCAGAGTGGGGATCCTATACCTTGTTGGGGGAAACTCGAGACGATGCTGCGGGAGAAGCGTTCGACAAGGTCGCAAGCATGCTGGATCTCGGATACCCCGGCGGACCGGAGATCGAGAAGTTGGCAGAGGGCGGAGTGGACAGATACGCGTTCACCCGCCCTATGCTCGGCAGCGGTCTCGATTTTTCGTTTAGCGGCCTCAAGACGGCCGTTTTTTACGCCGTCAGAAGCTCGCAGAACCTGGAAAGCGACAAGAGAGACCTGGCGAGGTCATTTCAAGAGGCTGTATTCGACGTTCTCGCTTCCAAGGCCGAAGCTGCTCTCACCGAGGCGGGATGCTCGACATTGGTCATCGGTGGTGGCGTAGCATGCAGCAGGTCCCTGGCAGCCTATATGACCGGGCGGTTGCGAGACCGGGCGCGGGTTGCCGTCGCCTCTCCGCGCTTGAACGCAGACAATGCCGCCATGATTGCTCGCGCAGGCTGGTTCCATTTGGACGCGGGGCGGTTCAGTGATCTTCACCTCGATGCTCAAGCCAGGATGCCGTGGCCCGGGCTGACGCGACCATCTACCGGTTCACATTCGAGGAGAGTGTTTGGATGACGGTATATCCGCTGGTATTCAATATCGGCCCACTGACCGTTACCGGGTTCGGAGTAATGATGATGCTCGGTTTCTTCACGGCCGGTTGGGTCATCCAACAACAACTGGCGGACAAGGGGCTGAGCAAAGCATACGCCGAACACATAATTATCGCAGGCGTCGTTGGTGGAATCATCGGTGCCAAGCTCTGGTACGTGGCTCTCCACCCCAGTTCGGCATCGTTGTTCAGTCGCGGTGGTCTGGTGTGGTATGGCGGTTTCCTGGGTGGAGCGGCGGCGATCCTTCTGAACGGGTGGCGTCTCCACGTGCCAACGCGCTTCACCATGGAGATAGCGGCTCCCGCAGTGGCAGTGGGCCACGGCATTGGAAGGGTCGGGTGTTTCGTGGTTCAAGACGATTATGGCATTCCCACCTCTCTTCCCTGGGGACTCCGATTCCCAGAAGGTGTTCCCCCGACAACAGCGGGGAATCTGAGAGCATGGGGCATAGAAATACCACCGGAGATCCCGGCGCATGAGGTGCTCGCGGTTCACCCCACCCAACTCTACGAGGTGGCGGCGATGCTTTTTGTGTTCTGGCTTTTGTGGCGACTGAGGAATCATGCCCATGCGATGGGCTGGTTATCCGCCGTCTACTTGATTGGCGTAGGAATAGAACGGTTTCTCATCGAGTTCATTCGCGCCAAGGACGACCGGATGCTCGCCGGTTTTACGATAGCTCAACTCACCAGCGTCGTGATCCTGATAGTGGGAGTTATGCTGGCGATCGTTTGGTGGAAGGACGACGGCCTATCCATTCCAGAGGAAGCTACCGTACTCGCGCCGCAACCGGAGAACCAGAGTTCGGGCTAGTTCCGCCGGACCGCCTCGAGCATCTCCGAGGCCGGAAGAGGCTATGGCTCTGGCGATCCCGAAGTCCACCAAGATTGGCCCGTCACAAGACAATACGACGTTCTCGGGTTTCACATCACGATGCACTATCTCACGCTCATGTGCGTATTCGAGTGCCGAGAGAAGGTCGCAGGCAATGCGCAGCGTATCGCTCAGCGAAACGCGTCTCACCCGGTCCAGATGCTGGCGCAGGGTCGGTCCTTCCACAAAGGACATAACGTAGTAGACCAGCCAGTCCCTTTCGCCGTAGTCGATCAGTTTCGAGATATTGGGATGCTCCAGATGCGAGAGCAGAGATATCTCGCGGAGAAACCTGTCAGCAGTAACGCTGACCGCCAGCTCCGGATGCAGAACCTTGAGCGCAACGGGAGTGCCGTTCGTGTCTTTCGCGAAAAAGACACGCGCTGCGCCGCCGCGCGCTATCTGGCGATGGACGGCGTATTTGCCTTCCAGGGCATTTTGAACGACCGGTAAGAGGTCTCTTGGAATCCCACGGCTCCTTAACGGATTCGGTTAATAAGTGACGGGGCGGCCGGAATGGCGCAAGGGTAGGAGGGCGGTAGGACGGTAGGGCGATACCGAAAGTGGGGGCGCTGTTCAGCGATCACTGCTGGGGGGTTGCTGACCACCTGAAGACACCCTCAGGGTCGGCCGCCCGCATTTGAAACGCCCACCCTCCATCCAGGTCCGCAACCTTCATTAGTACTCGGTTCCACCCGGGCGACAATGATGCGCGCGCCTCATTTTCGTCGAGTTTTGATACGTGACGTCCCTGCCGCTGGGACAGCAGATCGCCGTTGACCCACAGTTGGTGTGCATCGTCCGCACCGAACAAAAGGGTCGCTTCGCGCGCGTCTGGAGAGAAAAGGAACGCTTGCGCGTATGCCGCCACCCGGTCATTGGGCGCGAAGAGAGGATTTAGACGCACCTGTCCATCCTCGCCGGCTCTCGTTCGCTGCCAGCGTAGTTCGCCCCACCACGCCGTTTCGTAGACGGAATCAAGGGAAGGGTCTATCTCAGGGCCGTAAACGCTGTCGAGTGCCAGGCTTGTTTCCGTGCCGAGCAGCCGTGGGTTGGGGAAAGGGCCCACTACGTTCCATTCCACGGCCCAATCACGCACCGGGTGCACGTGCACAGCCGCGGGGAGATAGGCTTGTGAATCCGCAGCAATGTCGATCCTCACCCAGTCTTCGCTGGTGACGGTTCCCAGGTTGACCGCATCCAGAACCGTGTTCGAGTCCGGATTGCCGAGATCCACACGTTGCACCCTTCTGTCGGCAATCCGATAAGTCACCTGCCCTCTTCCGGGTCCGCCCGACGGGTACACCATTACCGCGTATCGATCGGGCCTCGGTACCGGCACTCGAACGCCGATGCGCGTAGAATCCATGGTCGGTGCGATCAAGTCATCTGCGAGTACCGCTCCCGGCGGGATCTTGACGCCCAGGATGCGACGCTCGGTTGCTCTGGGCAGGGGCGGAAATGGGACGTGGGGTTCGGTTTGATACCAGTAAGCCGTCGTCGCGTAATCAGCCAACTCGGCGTTGTCGTGACCGTGCTCGAGGTGAATACGAAGCGAGTCCCGGAAATCGATGGGATCAGGTATGTGCCATCGGTACGCGGCGACTCGCCCGCGGTCCTCGTCCTTCACAATCAGTCCGTGGTAAGGTGCGGCAAAAATGCCGTGTTGAAAGTACCAGCCGCTGTTGAAGTAGTCCTCCGTACCGGTACCCTGTCCCCGGAATTCGCCGTCGACCACGAAAACCTCATCTCCTTCGAGAAAGGAGAGATTATCCAAATAGCTTTCCGCGTTGAGCGTCAGGCCCACGAAACGTCCGCTACCCACTGCTTCCAGCACCGCGTGCGGCTCTGGTTCCGCAGTTCGAATTTGGCGATTCCACCGGGCGTGAAACGTCGGCACGTTGCTCGAAAGTCTGTCCGTCTCCACCATGCCTATGTGGTAATAAAAAGCATCGATCACCATGCCCGTGCCGTTGACGGCGACAATGCGGGCGTGGCGACTGAAGGGCATCGGGAGATAACAGTAGAACCCACCACTCGATACGCCCATCGGCAATGCGGCGTAGTGGCGCTTCTCGAAGCCGTTGCCGAAGAAGTCGCCGAGGGGCACGGAAACCGAAGGTTCGGCCTCCCCGTCCCAGAACATCTTCAAGGCGATGCGGCGCAAATAATGAGGATCGCGACTGGAGACGGTGATCCAAATTCGCTGGACGATTCCAGGTCCGTCGACATCGAGCAGAACAGCCGTATCGCCTGCAACGATCTCCAATCGATCCGCATTCCCGCCCGCGGTGTCGTAAGAGGAAACCTGCAAGAACCGGCCTGACGAACCTTCATACAGATGATCGAGTGGTCCGTGCCGCGGAGTCTCGTCGCTGCAGGAAAGCGATCCCACAAGAAGCGTCAGGAGAATCGCGAGGCGGTTGCGGCCGCAGGAAAGGAGTCTGGCTGCCATGGTCAGATTCAAGGTAGCGCGGGAAACCGGTATGAGGAAACGGAGAGCTTGGTCGTGATGGTCCGAAAAGGCACAACCGACTTCGCTGAACGGTGATCCGGAAAGTCCATCCAGTTGCTACCCGACTCGTGCGAGCCATCTCGCTGACGTCGCTGCGCTCATCTGCGCGGCGCTCACCTCTCCAGCCGCAACACCCTCCCACTCATCACGTCGGTGAATTCCCCGTTATCCACTGCAAACTGCCCGTTCACCAGCACGTATACCATTCCCTCGGACAACTGGTGGGGATCGGTGTAGGTGGCTTTGTCAGTTACCCGATCCAGGTCGAACACGACCAGGTCCGCCACGGCGCCCGGCACCACAAGGCCTCGATCGGAAACGCCCATTACAGCAGCTGAGAGCGAAGTCATACTTCTTATGGCGGCGGGGAGGTCGATCACCCTGTCCTCGGTGACGTATTTGCGGATCTTCCTGGGAAAGGTGCCGTACCAACGCGGGTGCGGCACGCCCTGACCCAGTTTGGTGATGCTCCCGTCGGAGCAGGTCATGGTCCACGGTTGCTGCATGAAGGTTGCCACATCGTCTTCGTGCATGTTGAAGGAGACGAGCCCTGCCCCACCCGAGCGCAGCAGATCTATTGCCAGGTCTGCAGGGTGCAGCCCTCTCTCTTCGGCAACTTCCTGTAGAGTGCGCCCTTCGATTGAGGGATCCGCGTCGTGCCTTTGAAACTGAAGTCGAGCAGCACCGCCGCGCCTGCCCAGGTTCGAGATTATCCCCGCGCGAATTCTGGACCGAGCTTCAGCCGAATCGAGGCGCGCCAGCAAGGCGCTGCGACCTCCGTCCTCGGCCCAGCGCGGCACCAGCGCCCCCGTGATACTGGTCCCAGACGCCTCATACGGGTATTGGTCGGCAAACACCTCGACTCCCTCTTCTCTAGCTCGCCGGATTCTCTGTACGACGGCGGTGGAGTAGCCCCAAACCCTGGGGCCGAGCGCTTTGATGTGAGTGACGATTCCGGGCAACTCCGCCTCACGCGCAATGCGAATCACCTCATCCACCGCTGCGACCAGGCCTATGTTGTAGTCGGCTTCGTCGCGGATGTGACTCTGGTACGTACCACCGTATTCGGCAGCCACCTTCGCCAACTCTATCACCTCTTCCGTTTCGGCAAAGACGCCGGGCGAGTAATAGAGTCCGCTGGATAAACCGAACGCACCGGCTTCCATACCTTCCCGAACCAATGCACGCATCCTCTCGAATTCGTCAGCATTTGGGGAACGGCCGTCCGAACCGATCACTGCGCTTCGCACCGAACCGTGGGCCACGAACTGCGCCACGTTGACCCCGAGACCATGCTCGAGGAGCCGCTCCCGCTGCTCCATCAGATCGGTGGGTCCACCTCCGTCCGGGTTCACGAACACTGTCGTGATTCCTTCGGCAAGCTGAGCATGCGCGTGACTCAACTCCTGGGTTGTCAGCCCCTGTCCCAAATGCGTGTGGACGTCGATGAATCCAGGAGCCACATAGAAGCCGGTGGCGTCGACGACGCGATCCGCAGATGCCGATGACAGATCGCCTACCGCCACGATTCGGTCGCCCTCTATCGCAACGTCCGCGTAGAGCCATGGGTTGCCGGCACCATCGAGGAGGCGGCAGCCGCGGATCAGTTTCTCGTATTGTCCCTCGGCAATGGAGCACAACCCTGATACCAGAAACAGGAACGATAGCACGACACGTACGCTCGCACGGAACATTGGCTTCTCCATTGAAGGTCGATTTCAGGTCTGAGCGTAACACCCAAAAACGAGAGGAACGGCAGCCTGCGCGAAATCGGGTCTCTATCTCGATACCACGACAACGGCGCCCGCCTGCAAATTGGAGTGCGTCAACGAAACCAGGCAACTACCGATCTTCAAATCTTCGTAAACAGCCCGACCGCGGTCGTGGAATGCGAGGCTCGGTATGCCGCCGTCGAGCAGAACGACCTCCATGTCATGCCACCATAGAACCCGATCGGCGCCAGCCTGTGAAAGAGCCTTGTATGCAGCTTCCTTTGCAGCCACGCGTGCGGCGACGTGCCGCGCCGGTACAGCTTTGGCTAGGCAGTATTCACGTTCCCCCTGAAGCAGCAGGCGCGAGAGCGCACGCTCACCGTACTGCTCGACCAATCGTTCAACGCGGGCGATCTCGACCAGGTCGATCCCAACTCCGACCGTGTTCATCCGCCGAACACCATCTGCCAGATGGTCGACAGCCAGTTTGGAGAAGCTACGTAACCGCCCAGAACGAGCCCAAACCAGAGAACCACAGGGATTGTCACTGCGCCAGCCGCCAGCACCGGCCATATCGGTTTGCGCCACCGTGCAATCCTGTCGGCCGTTTCCCTGACTCGCGTAACCTCATCCTGCAACAGTCTCTCCATCGCCATCCACGCGGTTTCGAGCCTATTGGCTGCAAGACGCAGCGCTTCCTGCCACGCTGGAATCACCTCGGGCTCGAGGCCGGTGGCCTCAACCGCGCGTTCGGAGTACTCCTCCAGTTCGTCCAGAACAGGTATGAGATTGGCTCCGACTGAGCCCAACCTCGCCATCAGGGCGCGCTTCTGAGATGGTGTATATCGCAGTCGCAAACGCAAGCGCCGGCCCATCCCGACCGCCCGCGCTTCCGCTTCGAAGTGAATCTCCGCAAATCCTACCAAGAGGTCGGCAGTGGAGCCAACAGCTTCATCCCAAGCCTGTTTCCAGGATTCTCTGCCGATCGCCGCCACTGCGGCAGACCGCTCGCCATTCGCCGCCAGCCTTCGTGCTTCACCTCCACCCTCAATGATGCGCGTGCCCAGCTTGAATCGGACTGAATCGAGTCCGAGGATCGCTTCCCCTCCACTCTTGACCGCCAACAGCCTTCCTAGAGATGGGCCCAATTCAGGTACCCTGAGCGGCAGGAGCACGTTGGACTTCGTCATCCGAAGATGGCTTCGACGACCTCAGCGGGCACGGAGAAATCGGCGAAGACCACATGGCCGCCTGCCGATTCGAGTTCTGCCACTTTGAACGGGCCCGTTGCAACACCTACGGCCCGAGCACATATCCCCTTGCCACAGGTCATATCGGCTGGTGTGTCACCGATTATCACGACATCGTGGCCCCTGGGCACGTGACCCATGACCGAAAACGCACGTGAAACGGCTATCGGGGGCAGATCGTCGCGAGAAAACGCATCCGAACCGTATGCAGCCACCCGGAACTGTTGCGGATCGATGCCTGCGGCTATCAGCTTGAGAGTCGCTCCTTGCTCCACGTTCCCGGTCAGAAGACCTACGACAGCATCATTCCGCGCCGCAAGCAGAGCGAGCAGCTCTTGCACACCGGCGTAACTGCGGATACGCCTTTTCGGGGAGCGCAACGCCCCATCTAGAAAGTCGACGTAGCGGTCACATACTCTCTTGACGCACGCGTCATCTTCGGCGTCAGGATGACAAGCGCCACGCATCAACTCGCGCACTATCGCGCAGTCGGTCTTCCCGGCGAAAGAGAAGTTCTCTATCGGACCTGACGTGCCGATCTCATGTTCGAGGGCCCGCTGTATTGACTCTTTCCCCGCACCATCGCTCCACAGCAGTGTCCCGTCGAGATCGAACAGAACCAGCCTCTTCGTCATGAATCTCCCAATCCGGGGACCTCGTCGGTCCCGTTTGCCACGCGCACGGCTCTCTCAATGGCGGTTGCCGTAGCCTCCTGTGCAAGGATCTCCACCTCGAGCTTGGTCGAGGGAAGTACCTCGCCGGCCGACACGGCAAACACCAAATCGCCGTCGAATGATGTGCCTGCCGGCATAACCCGCCGCCCCAGGGCATCCGCGGCCATTTCCGCTACGCTCAACAACTCCAAACGCGATGTGTCAGCGTTGGTTGCGACCACTATCAACGTTGTGTTGACTCCATCTCTCGCGAACGAACCCAGCGGAACACCACCGTTGGCAAGGTACCGGCATGCATCAATGAAGCCGTTGGGTCCCCGCGCGCCCACTATGATGTTGCCTGCCGCGTCGCGGACGTCTCCGAATGCGTTCACTACGGCCAGTGCACCTACGACAACCTCTCCGCGCCGTGCCGACCATGTGCCCACGCCTCCCTTCATCATTCCTTCGGCACCGAGCACTTTACCGACCGTTGCTCCGGTGCCCGCTCCCACCGAACCCTCCGCTACGTCAATGCCCGCAACCTGGCAAGCTTCGTAGCCGTGCGACGGTCGTGGCGGCGATGGCTCGCCGAAGCCTAGATCGAAGATCACCCCGCTCGGGACGATCGGCACGACTCCGACTCCGACGTCAAATCCGCGCTGTCTTTCTCGAAGCCAACGCATGACCCCGTCTGCGGCTCCCAATCCGTAGGCCGAGCCACCGGTGAGGAGAATGGCATTGACCCTAGCGGCGAGATGCCGCGGTGACAGGGCGTCGAGTTCTCTAGTGCCTGTCGCACGACCCCGAACGAACACTGCGCCGCGCATTCCATCTTCAGGGGCCAGTATGACAGTGCAGCCGGTGCCGAGTCGTCTGTCTGTGGCGTGACCCACCAAGATGCCCGTCACATCTGTCAATCGCGGCATCAGAAAAGGAGGCACCGGTTGGGACCGCACGTCACGAGAGAGCATCGAGACTCACGTCGCTTGGAGGCCGCGCGCGCAGTGATTCGGCTGCTCACTTCCAGGCAAGTCATTCGGCCTGTTTCCCGGGTTCTTCGCTTTGCGAGCTCACGCCTGCCTGTTTCGCGCAGGCACGGCACATGGTAATACCGCGAAGAGAGCAAATGATGCATATGAAAGTTCCGCAAACGGAGCAAGGATACCCTTCCGAAGCGCGGTCTTCGTTGCCGCAGTAACGGCATCTCATGCGTTCCATTTCTTGAAGCATGTGTGCCTCCTGATATGTGCAATCTCAATCACGGCCGGATAGCGTTGCCTTCACCCTCAAGCGAATCACGCCGCAGAGCGTTTTTGCGGTGCCGGGTCCTGCGCCTCGCATTCCGCGGAACGCAGATCTCCACCCCACTGGGTATCACGTCTGCCACAAACGGAGTCGTGCCTGAGCCCTCACCATCCAACTCTACCGGCCGCGGCTCGTCTGTCTCTACAGTGACCGAGCGCCCCTTTGCAAACTGCACGCGATCGCGGCCGTCTGCTTTGCCCCTCACAATCTGCCAGAATGCGTCCAGGCTTTCGCGGTAGCCGGTCGGAGTCAACATGATGACGTCGAGAAGCCCGTCACTCACCGAGATATCCCTGTGCAGACTCAGGAGCGGCGGGATTATCTCTCCGCAGTTTGCCACCACAACTGAGGTGGCTTGCAACTCCCGTGCGTGGCCGTCGATCGTGACGCGGTAGTCGGCACCCTCCAATCTTCCCAGAACCTCGAACGTCTTGGCGATGTACGCAACCCTCCCGAACCGTCGCTTGGCCGCCAGCGTAGTTCCGGCAGTGATCTCGGCATCCACGCCGGCGCCGCAGGCCACGGTAAAGTACCTGTCAACGCCGCCACACCTCATACGGCCAATGTCAATTGCCCTCGGCGATCCGCTCAATATGGCTCTTGCCGCCCTGGTTGGATGATGGGGCAGCCTCAGGTTTCCCGCCAGAAGATTCCCAGTGCCCCCCGGGATCACTCCCAGGACCGCGTCAGTTCCAATCATTGCCCCGACGGCTCTCGTTATGGTGCCGTCGCCGCCGTAGACAGCGACGAGATCCACTCCACGATCCACACCATCCCTCACCAGCTCTTCTGCGTCGCCATCTGTGCTCACGTCGCCGACCGAGACCTGGCAGCCTGACGACGAGAATATGGATCGAACCGAGTTCAACACCGATCTGTTGGTCCTAGCTGCCAGTGGATTGAAGATCAGGAGAATGCTTCGCATCAGTAGCGCTTCTCCCAGAAGACGTCCGCACCAAGCTGGTACTTCAGTCGCAATGCATGCGACCGAGTCACGGCACAGCTGCGCACTGGATCGCCGCTTACCGAGAATAGCCAATCACGACTCAGACGGTATTCGACGCTGGCACCCACCATCACGCGAGTAGCCTCATTCTGGGCAGGGGCACACACTCGTGGACTCACGGTCAAAAACCACTGATCTCCCAATCTCTTTCCGGCAGCTATCTCCGCCGTGAGCTGGCCGGTATTCCCCATATGCGGTCGTATCTGAAGGTAGTCGATCGGTAGGCTCAGGTCGGAGATTGCCAGATTCTCCAGTTGGCCCGACACGGCACCCAGGAATTGGGTCAGACCCTGTCTTACGAGTCTCGCGTTCCCTGCGGCACTTCCTCCGGCGAGTGCGTGAAAGCTGGGGGCTCCGAGAAAGAGATAGGAGAGTATCTCCTCACCGGGTATCGGAGGCCTGATATCGCTCGTGAACGTCAGGTTCGGCTCGTAGAGGGTTCCTCCAATGTGGACGAACACCATTATGTCGTCGCCGCGCAGTGTCCTGACTCGGTGCTCGGCATCGATGTCCACCGCGGCGTTCAGATCGGGTGTCCCGAAATAGGTCACTTCGCCCCGGGTAACATCGAAGTCTCGGGTGGCCAGGAGCTGTACCAGCGATGGACCGGGAGAAAGTTGGTACGTGCCGCGCGGTGTTTCCAGAGTGCCGTTGAACCGATACTCGTCTGCCTCTTTGTTGATCATGATCGAGCCAAGCAGTTGGATATTCGCCTCACTAGAGCGCAGCCACACGTCCGACCCCATCTCGAGCTGCAGACTATTCACACTCAGGCTGTCCAGGAAGCGATTCTCTAAGTCAACGCCAAGCCCTTGACGGCGAACGAGTAAAGGATCGACCAACCCTTCCATTGCCAGGAGGGTGTCCTCAATGTCGATGACTTCCTTCTCAACCAGGTCGGCGAAGTGGAGTACTCCCTGCGTTACCGTGCCTTCACCTGTCAGCATCGCTCCGAATATGGGACCATTCAACTCCGCGGCACCCGTTGCAGTCAATGACAGGAAATCACGCACGCTGGCGCCGTGAAACTTCTCCGCTTCCACTTGTAGGTCCAGGACCGGTCGCGTGAGCTCGTCGAGGCGCATGAACCCGGATATTTCGGCAACACCATCTCCGCTCGCCACGGTGAGGGTGTCGATGCGAATGGTGTCGCCCGACATTGAGAAGACCCCGTTTAAATCCTCGTGTCTGACTCCCAATGCCGGGTAGAGGACAGTGCCGTCGGAAATCGAGACGGTACCAGTCAACTGCGGGCTTTGCCAGCTGCCTGCAATCCCGACGTCTGCATACAGACTTCCACCGGTCTCGCGTACGAGCGGACTGACGGCATCCATGAAGGACAGATCAACGCCATCGGCCGCTGCGCGAATCGAGATGCCTCCCGGCAATCTCCTGCGTGGAACCTCGGTCAAAGCGAGATCGATCGGCAGCCGGACTGCCACATTCAGTATCTCTTCGCCGGTGCGCAGCAGCCTGACATCCCCTTCGACACGGCGGTTTTCGTATTGGAACTCGCTCAGTATCTGCGGTGCCTGAAAGTCGCCGAATACTCCCTGTCGAAGGCTAGCAAACAGGGTCATGATCGGTGCATTCGCAGTACCGAAGAGAGTCAGGTTGCCGCTGAACTCGCCGTCCACATCGCGGTAATCGCGCTGCAGCAGCATCCACAGATCCTCCGCGGGAAACGCTTCAGCCGACACCGTGAGCGCACCGTTGCCTTCGAACGGAAGCCTTCCGTCGAATACCACGCTGCCGGCACCATTGCGAAGCGACATAGAGATCCGCTCGAAGTCGATTCCGCTGTCAGCCACATGGAATGCTGCAGGCTGGTCTATGAACCACTGGCCGCCCTCGAGCTGCAATCCCATCAGATCGGGCCGAACTGTCCTTTTTTCTGGTGTGGATATCAGGTTGCCTTCTGCAATCGCTGCGCCCCAACCGTCCGGCCCGAACCTCGTTCTCGCAAACCAATCGAGGGAATCGGGCTGGCCGCCCAGTTCAAGTTCGACGTCCGCAAACACCCAACGGCCCAACTCGACCGAGTCCAACGAAACCGCCAGAAGCGCGTCACGAGTGTCGCTGATCCACGTTCCATTCGCCTGGAGACTGTCCACGAAGACGTCGCCACGCCGGAGGCGGCGGCCCTCGATCTCCGTCTCAAAGCGATAGCCTCCCAGTTCGCCGGAAACCGACAAGCCGGCACGAAGCAGGCCAGACGGACGCGTCCCACCCATACCTTGCTCAACGGGGAGTGCACCGAACAACGTTGCCAGAAACGGTTCAAGCACTCCCAAAGAATCGGTCGTAACGTGTCCGGACACGGTTCCTTCCGGCGCGGGACCGACGCCGATTGCGCCATCCGCGCGAGCATCGATGCCACGTCCAATCGCTTGCAGCGAATGCAGGGACAGCATGTGGTCGCTTACCGACAGGTCCCAGGTGATATTGTCGAGTGCCACACCTTCAACTGTCGATTCTCGCAGGTCGGCGTCCATTTCCGCCGACTCCCCAGTAAGGCTATCGTCGATCCAAGTGCCGCGGATGCGCCCGAACAGATACGTTTCCGGCAAGCCGGAGTGAAGTGCGGCGAGACTGAGTCGGGATACGCGAAGGTCCATTCCGTAGGCGGCGCGGCGTATCGTGAGCGGTGATACGTGCCCTTCAACGAACACTGCGCCCGCCGGGCCGGCAACGTCGGCATCTACAAACAGCGAGTCGAGGTATCCCGCAGTCACTACACGCCCCTCGAATGTTCCGCCGATGCGAATGCTGGGGTAACTCGGACGGATGCCGTCCAGGGCCAACGATTCGAACATCAGGTCGGACCAGACTCCCAGCGTATCACCGCGGGCGTCGATGCGGACCGTGCCACTCGCCTCGCTGACGAACTCTGGATCGTCGAAATGCGTCAGATCGCCGTTGAACTCCAGCTGCAGCCACGGCCCGTTCACCTCCCCCGAACCGCTCAGGCGCCCATCGAGTGCCACGCCGGTCAAAATCCGCTGAACCGTGCCAAGGTCGAAATCGGCGTGCGCTATCCGGTAGTCGTTGAACACCATTGCATGCCGGCCGCCAAGAGAAATCCTGCCCCGGGCATCGACCACTGACACCGGCCATCCTGGCACCAGCGAATCGCGCAACACAATGTCCAGGCCGAGCATCAGGTCGTCGCTCGGGCCGTCGGCCTCAAAACGTCCGGCGACACGGCCCGCAACCGGCAGTGTGTCGAAGTACGCCCGCACATACTCCAAGTCGAAGTTGTCCAGATCGAGTCCCGTATCACGAAAGGCCCACTCTCCACCAGGCCCGAACACCATGGATATGTTGCCTTCCGCCTGACCACCACCTCCAATGCCGCGGAAGGTCGTGCCGCTGCCCGTGAACTCAACACCGGCCCGATCCGCTTGTACAAGGAAGCGACCGCTTCCCATCATACCGGACGGCAACTCGTCGACCAGGCTCCTGATCTGATCCGTTGCTACGCCGTGGGCCCGAACCTCGAGGTCGTATGCCTCTCCGCCGGGATCGAAAAGAACCGTACCGTAGACTTCCGCCCGCGAATCCGGTAGAGCGATCTCTGAGAGATCGAGTACCAGCGAATCGTTTCGCAACTCGATCGTGCCGCGGGCAGCGGTCACTTCCAGTTCTGGATGTGATATGAGAGCGCTCAGAGAGGCGACGTCAAAACGCAACCCTCCATCCTCCGGATCCGGCGAGGAGATGCGCAAGTAGGGCAGTACGGCATCGATGTCCGAGAAGCGCCGGATCCACATCGGGCCGGCGGCGCCGTCCTCCACCTCTCTTCCGCTCGCAACGTTCGAGTCGATCGGAGTGCGCAGTGTCACTTCCGCATCCACCAACTCGACATCCCTGAACGCAATCAGACGTTTGGGCGAGTGCTTCGTATCCGCACTGTCTCGGTCTTCGCCGTCGCCTGATTCGCTGCTGAAGAGCTGCACTACGTTCATGCGCCGACCGCGCGGCTGAATCAGGTTTATGCGCGGCGATTTCAGTCCGAGCCTGCCCAACACGACCCGTCCGCCGAGCAGGTCCCTTAGGCCGTACCCGAGTTGAAGTTCAGGGATTTCGGCCAAGACCACGCCATCCTCACCCATCACCTCGACCTGCTCGGCGATCAAGCCCGCGACGAAGGATCCATCGATTGATCTGACGGTAACGGAACCGTTGAGCGCGTCGTTTGCTGCTACGAGGATTGCGCGAGACACTACCGCACGGCCTTTTTCGGTTCGCAAGCCGGCAGCCGGAATCCCTGCGGCCGTTCCCAGAATCCAGATGGCCGCCATTGCCAACCCGCCAACGAGTCGCCGCCGCTTCAAAACGCCTGCCCCACCGAAAAGTGCAGCCTGAAGCGACCGAGGAAATCCCGCTGCGGCGCAACGCCCGCCAACAGATCCAGTCTGCGTAGGTTGTAGAGATCCGCTTCGGGGGTCCGGTCCAGGGTCTCGCCGAACCATTGAGGACTCACCTGCGGAGGGTACGGGTTGTAACCGACATCGAACCTCATTGGTCCCAGAGGTGAAGTCACCCGAAAACCAAAACCCGGAGTAAAACGTAGGTGTTCGTCTGCCACGTCGAGTATCGTCC
This sequence comes from uncultured Gemmatimonadaceae bacterium, assembly GCA_964580055.1. Lineage (GTDB taxonomy): Bacteria > Gemmatimonadota > Gemmatimonadetes > Gemmatimonadales > GWC2-71-9 > JBDGYW01. The sequence continues at coordinate 73,527 of CAZOJI010000019.1, forward strand.
CTCGGCTGGTAGCGCTCTCGTATAGCATTCCCGCATCGACGAACAGCGCACCAAAAACTCGGCCGGAGAAGAGCGGCAGTGGGAACCGGTATTCGACGTTGGCAAACGCTAGACGGTCACCACCGGTAGCCGAACGGCGGATTGGAACCTCGGCGATGTCGTCTCGAGACAGCGAGTCGACGATGGCGGAATCCGCCGCGGCGAACACCGTGTCCACGACCCGAACGATCGGGCCAAGTTCGTTATGACTGAATCCCCGAACACTGTTGGGACCTCCACCATACAGGCGGTCGTCCGGCGTCAAGAAGCGGTAAGTATCACCCTGCGGATCGGTCAATAGCGGTGAGCCGACCGCCGCTATTTGTATGCGCCATGAGAACACACTACGGCGTGCCACACGGTGGTAGGATGCGAACTCCACCGAGCCACTGGTGAATTGCACCAGAGAGTCCGATCCGAGGGCGGTGGAAGCATGAGTGAGGTCTGCCGTCATCCTGAAACCGTCGGTGGGGTTGAGCGGTGAGTCAGAGCGGTCCCAGAGCACGCGAATGCCTACTTCAGAACGCAGTAGCCAGTCCTTGTACACGCTAGTGTCCTCAGGACGACATACATTGAGGAAAAAGCAGAAGATCGCGTCGTCAGCGTCGGTCTTGGCCCGAGAGAGCCCGTACGAGGCAGTGACGGGCAAGCCGATGGGCGTTTTCCAGGTAAACGAAAGCTCACCTCCAACCGAGCGACGCAGGAACGCCTGCAATTCACTATATCTCTCTCCCGTGAACGAGACCGCGGCGCTCAGGTCCTGAAAGAGGAAGAACGGTTCCATCAACCTCGCCGTGACAGAGTAGTTCAGACTCCTCCGCTCGGGCGGCTCGTTCTGTAATCCTCGGCAGATGTTGTTCTGCAGTCCGGCGTTTGTTGCTCCGATCTTGGATAGCTGCGCTGACACATCGAGTGTTCGGCCCCCGCCCAGGAAATCATAGGCAGTCCACGCCCCGAGCGTTCGAAAGCAATCTATTGTGCCGTACCCGGGACCGAGTCGCACCTTGTGAAGTGCCGCCTCCGCAACTCGAACCTGAACTGTCACAAGAGTATCAGTCGACGTGAAATCGGTTTTGTCGGCCAACCCCACGTCAACCAGGTTGAACAAGTTCATTCGGTAGAGATCGATTTGGCTCCTATACAGATCGCGTTCGTTGAACCAATCGCCAACCCGCACCGACATGGCTCGACGAATCACGTTCTCGTCGATTTCTTGTGCTCCTGTCACTTCTATCGCCTCTACCCGTGCGCGCGGTCCCGGGTCTACCAGATAGCTCACGCTCGCTGAATATTCGGCTTCGTTGGCGCTGTAATTGGGGTAGACCGCCGCAAACGGATAACCACGGTTGCGCACGTATGAAGCGATACTGTCCATTGACGATTGGAAGAGAAGAAGATTGAATGGGTCGCCCACCTGCAGCGGCAGCCTTTCCAGCACCCGACTTTCGTCCGCTATACCCTCAACGCCATCCAATGCGACGCTGGTGACGCGAATTGGTCTACCCTCGTCGATGAAGAACCGAAGGTATATATCGTCTCCGGAATGGCGGGCATCCATATCGACCTCAACCTCACGGAACCCGCTCCTCTTGTAGAGAAGTACGATTCGCGCGCTGTCACGCCTGAACTCCGTCTCGTTGAAGTACTGCTTTTCCCCCAACCCGGTCCACCTGAATATTCCCCACCGCGCAAACATCGACGATTGGGAGGTCCGTATAGATATCCTCAAAGTCAAATCGTTAATAGCGCGGTTGCCGGAAAATTCGAGGCTGCGCACTACCGGCCCCCGGAGAAAATCCTCCTGCGCTCTGACGTTTCCGGGATTGGCAAGCAACACGCCCCAGAGGGCGACACATGACACCATCCGGAACACAACCTCAGACGACCAACGGTTCTGCTTCAATTCAGCTCCTTCCGAGACCACACATGATAGTGAATCCGGCGCCACACGGTAGCCTCTCGTACAACTCACCACCCTTCCCACCCACCCACCGAGGCTCTACCTTGGGATTCACTATGAGGATATACACCAAAAAGGGTGATCGTGGCACCACCTCTTTGTACCGCGGCGGCCAAGTGCCAAAGGACGATACCCGAGTGGCGGCGTATGGCGACGTCGACGAACTCAACGCTGTCATCGGAATGGCGGCGTCTGTGGACCCAGCGGATTTCGAACCAGATTTATTCGAACGGATCCAAAGAGACCTGTTCTCGATCGGCACCATGCTGGCGACATCCGAGTGCGACGGCAGCGACACCGGTAACGGCAAAGTCGGATTATCCATGTCCAGAATTGCCGCGTTGGAGCACGCAATTGACGAGGCCACCGAGGCCATGCTCCCACTGGAGAAGTTCGTGCTCCCAGGCGGTTCCCTGAAAGCCGCCATGCTCCACCATGCACGGACGGTCTGCCGCAGGGCCGAACGGAGTCTCGTAACGCTGAAGAGCGGCGAGCGAATTCCGGAACTCTCCATCCCATACTTGAATCGCCTTTCCGACTTGCTATTCACCCTTGCCAGGCTCGCGAATCACCGAGCCGGCATAACCGAACGCGAATGGTAATTGATGACATCTTGTTCCTTCTTTCAACTCGATGTGTTCACGGACACTGCCCTGGGTGGCAATCCCCTTGCTGTATTCCCGGACGCCAGGCAACTCGATCCCGGCACCATGCAAGCCGTAGCGCGGGAGATGAACCTTTCGGAAACCACGTTCGTGCTACCATCAGAAAACGCGACCAAGCGAGTACGAATCTTCACTCCTGCCGCGGAACTTCCGCTCGCTGGGCATCCCACCATAGGCACCTGGTGGCTGCTGGCCGAACTAGGGGAAGTCGATTTGTCCGAATCCGGTATCACGCGTATCACACAGGAAGTGGGAGCAGGCATTCTCCCAGTGGACATTCACTCTACGAACGCCGCTCCCGACAAGGTGATAATGGTGCAGACGCTGCCCGAATTCGGCTCCGTGGTGGCGGATTTGCCGCAGCTGTGCAGGTGCCTCGGTGCCGATGAAGATGCCGTGCTCCCGAATCCGCCACCGCAGGTGGTCAGCACGGGTGTACCGCAGATGATGATCCCGTTTCGATCTTTGCGCGTGCTCCAGGGACTATCGAGCGGCGGCTCGGGTGCCGATCTCTCCAAATTCTTGCGCGAGATGGGTACCGACTGCGCAATGTGCTATTCTCTCGATACAGTCGACCCAGCCGCAACAGTCCATTGCCGCATGTTTGCTCCAGGTCTCGGCGTGCCCGAGGACCCTGCAACCGGAAGCGCCGCGGGGGCGCTGGGCGCTTATCTAGTGCGACACGGCGTTGTCAGTGCCGTCGAGGGAGTCGCCCACGTCATGGTCGAGCAGGGCCTGGAGATGCAACGGCCAAGCCGCATCGAAGTGGCAATCTCTGTAGACGACCGGCAGGACATCACTGAGGTTCGGGTAGGTGGAAAAGCGATAACGATCATTAGGGGCGAACTGTCCATTTGACGCCGATATCAGGGCATATGGGGGAGTAGGAGCCGTCGCACGCTCTACCTTGGCCACAACGCTGCACAACTTCTCGAGAAGAAGGCCTTCGACCAAGCCCGCTAGACATTCCGGCTTTCCGAATGGCACGACATCTCGCGGTGCAAATTACCGGTCAACGATGCGGCAGCCCGTAACCCCAAGTACTGCAACCGTTTGGGTCTTTTACACTCGGAGAGCGAGACGCCCAAGTCGTTTCTGTTCAAAGACTTAAACT
>CAZOJI010000020.1:0-77077 GCA_964580055.1 uncultured Gemmatimonadaceae bacterium
AGCGAGCGGGCCCCTTTCAGCGCGTGAGGCCCGCCCGGATGAAGAAAGCCCTACTGTTCATTTCCAACCTGACGCCTCGCCGCGGTCTTGAGTTCTTCGTTTGCCATGATGGCCACCTCGACCCGCCGGTTCAGGGCCCTGCCGTCTATTGTTTCGTTGGAGGCAATGGGCTGTTCCTCTCCGTACCCCTTCACCGTGAACCTAGATGCATTCACCTCCAGGCCGGCAAGGTAATCGCGCACGGACTGAGCGCGGCGGCGAGACAACCCCATATTGTACTCTTCCGGACCGTCTGAATCGGTGTGGCCCTCGAGTAGAATGTTGGTGTCATCGTACTTGTTGAGTATCGTGGCGAGCCTGGTGAGGTTCAACCGCGCATCGGATGCCAGCGCGTCGCTATCATATGCGAACAGGATGCCCGAATCGAACGTAATCTTGATTCCCTCACCTATCCGTTCTATCCTGGCACCTTCGAGGTCGCGTTCCATTTCTGCGGCCTGTCTATCCATGTAGTTGCCGATGACTGCGCCCGCGGCACCGCCAACCGCGGCACCGATGATGGCTCCAGCCGCAGTGTTGCCTGCAGCTCTCCCGATCAACCCCCCCACCGCGGCGCCCGATCCCGCTCCGATTGCGGCCCCGGTCTGTGAACGGGTGGCACAACCGGCAAAACCTACGAGCAGTGCCCCCAATAGAACAAACGCAACGACCTTCTTCATGACCTACCTCGCTGTAACGCGTTGATGTAGTTGAATCTGCCCGATTCCAACCACTGAAGCTTACACCTGCATTGGCTGGTCTGGTAGCGCAATTGCCGGAGGTGGCGTTGGCGTGCGCCGAGGAGGCCCGAGGGCGAGCTGCCAACCACCTGCAACTGTGTGATGTGGATAGCGGAAACATCGCTAAATACGGTACAAATCCAAGGATATTGCAGGGGCGGCAGCGGTGTTTATCGTGCATAGTACAGCGAAGCGACTTGCCGAGTAGCGAATCAACGGCGATCAGTCAACAAGGCCCGGGCCCGCTGGCTCGGGCTTTCTGGTTCTCGTCTCGGCGAAACGGCGCTCAATGCTTCGGGACGAGTTGTGTCAGATGGATTGGGGCAATAGTCTTCTGTAATTGGGATGAAAGTATGTTCGGTCGGGTGCCTGATCGCTCAACCGCGGGAGTAGCACGTGTCAGAGAACAAAGACACTCCGGTCATGTTCGCTCGTGAGGAATCAGCTCTGATCCGTGATATGCTGGCCAAGACGGGCCCGCCCGTAGTCTGCCCCAAGTGTGGGGAACAATTGGAAGTGAGCGGGCCGGTAATGGCCGGCGAAATCGCTGGCCCGCTGTACCATGTAGTCTGCAAGCCATGCCGGCGTCACGCGGCGGTTCGAGGGATCCCGGAACAGGCCTGACAAGTAGCTCGCACCGGGAGTCGCATCCATACCGCGAACAAAGGACCAGGCCCGGTACACTGGACCGGCCCTGATACTCTCGATCTATGCATCCGCTCGTTTGATCTACCGCGACCCCACTACGGGAACAAAACCTCTCTTGGGCTGATACTGCCCCGGTCGACTACCAGGTGCTGGTGGCCCAATTGCGGACCGCCGGTACGCACGAAGTCGCCGGGTCCGCCGCTCTTGAGATCGGTGCGATAGCGCTCGTGTACATACTGGCTCAACTCGATCGCATTTATGCGCCCGTCTCCGTCTGCATCAGCCAGCCGGTCTCCGATTGCGTCGGCAAGGAACACCGCCAGATAGCCGCCTGCCCGGAACTTCGCGGCAACTGACGAGGTAACATCCTCCTCCGACGAAAACATGCCCATTCTGCCCGGAGCCGATATAACATCCTTGGAGAAACCGCCGCTGAAACAAGCATCCAGGAAAACCAGGATCTTACCGGCATTGAGCTGGCTCATCAGGTCGCGGAATTCGTCGTCAGCGATTCCCGCATCGTAGAATTCGAGCGTCTCGTCAAGCGCGTCCGGGTCGCTCGGCTGGGGGCCGTTGCGCGGGATTCGTCCTCCGTGGCCGGAATAGAAGAACACGAATGTGTCGTTTGGGCCGATGCGCCCTGACAGGTCGCGAACGGCATCGCGAATATTGCCCACCGTGACCTGGGAGTCCCGCAGTAATACGCCGTCATCCGTACGCATGCTGCCACTCCGTACCAGCGCGTCCTGCACTCTCACGGCATCCTCTGCCGTGTAGGACAGGTTGCTGGCGCGTCCGCCATAGTCGCTGATGCCCGCGAAGATCCCATAGACACGACCCTCGCCCGACGGTGCCGGGCCTGGCGCCTGTCGGCGCCGCGCAATCTCCGCGGCAGGGGCTGCCTGACTAGCCGCGGCCAGGGACAACGCGTACTGACCGGTCATTCCCGAGGAGTAGGAGGTGGCAACGACCCGGTATCGACCCGATTCCTCCAGGGTCATGTCGATCCGGGAGTGAGACGTGCTTCCCTCAAAGTCGTCGTTCTGCACGTCCTCTCCGCTGGGCGAGATGACGCCGAGATAGGTGTCGAATGCGTCGGAGTTCATATCGATGCGAATCCTGTCGCCGGCATTCCCGTTGAACACATACAGGTCCCGGTACTCGCCGTCATCCAGTCTTCCGTCGCTGGGCTCCAGGGTACCACGTGCGGTTCCGCCGAAATCCAGGGTCTGGACGTCACGAGATGCGGTCACAGTAGTTGGCGCCGCGCCTGCTCCTTGGTCGATCTCCAGGGTGTAGCTTCCCGTTTCACCTTCGCTGTACGAAGTCACCAGCACGCGGTATGTGCCGGACTCGGACAAATCGGCGTCGATTACACTGCGTGAGGTGCTCTCGAAGTCGTCGTTTTCCTGCTGTTCCCCGGCCGGATCCTTGAGGATCAGGTATGTGTCGAAGTCGTTCGACCTGAGATCGATATGCACACGCTGGCCAGGACGGCCTTCGAACGCATATGAATCGACATACTCGCCGGTGCGAAGCGTGGTGTCTCCAGGCCCCAGGGTTCCGCGCTCGCTGCGGGTGCCGGAGGCGACGGCCTGTCCCGACCCCTGTTCTATCCTGAGATCGTAGGATCCCGTCTCGCCGGGACGATAGCTGGTAACGGTAATCTGATACTGCCCGGTTTCCGGCAGCGCCAACGATAGGAGCGAGCGGGACGCATCTCCTTCATAATCATCGTTGTCCTGTTGGTCACCACTCGGATTCCGAAGTACGAGATATGGATCGAAGTCGGCCGAGCGAAGGTCGATCAAAACCTGCTCTCCGGCAGTTCCATCGAAGGTGTAGACGTCGCCGTATTCGCCGGTGGAAAGGGTTTGATCTCCGCTCGCGAGGGTTCCCGGCTCATACCTCACACCGGGTCCAGCTCGACTTCCCACGGTTTGACCTCCTACGGACGTCGTGACCTCGTAGCTTCCGGTCTCACCCTCCGAATACGAGGTGACGATTATGGTCCATTGACCCGACTCATCTGCAACGGTCTCAACCCTGGAATGGCTGGTGGATCCTTCGTAGTCGTCGTTGTCAATTGTTGCGCCGCTGGGCTTCGTGAGGATGAGATAGGTGTCGAAATCGGATGACCGAACGTCGACCGCAACCTGTTGTCCGGCCTCCAGGTTCAGAAAATGCCCGTCTGCGTATTCGCCGCTGGAGATCGTCTGGTCACCGGGCCGAAGCTCGCCTCGTATCGTGTCGCCTTCTCGATTGGCTCCCCCACGGTCCGTTCCGGCAGATTGGATCCCGCCGCCTCGCCTATAAACGCCCACACCATAGAAGCAGGGCTCTACGGAGCAGGTGACCATGATCACATCCAGACTGTAGCTGCCCGACCGGCTGGCTGTTGCGTTGAGGATAGGGAGGGCGTCCGTGAGGACATCCTCGTCTATTTCGTTTCCGTTGGGATCTCTCAGCCTGAGGTCGATGTCGCTGCAGTCTTCGTCACAGACTGCAACCATCTTATAGTCCACTCCTGCCTGTAATGAAAGTGTCAGGGTTTCGCGGGTCGATGCTTCGAGCGAGCCGGTGTGATCATCTACGGCCTTGCCATAACCGTCACTCTCGTAAGTTTCCAGCAGGTCCTGAAGTCGATTGTGGATGTCTTCCAAGTACTGAGCCTGAGCTTGCCCGACTGCAAGGACCAGGAGGCCGGCAATTACGAGAGGGATCGAGCATACGCGAGTCATCGTGCACACCTTTAGATGCGAGAACGCTTGGGAAACATGGAGCCTCACGCGCTGCAAAAATGGGGCCCACCGCTGGGAGTCCGGGCCTGTCTGGTTTGCTATCAAAATGCCAGTGGGGGGAGCGGATTGCAACGGCTTTCCCTCACGCCAGGCGCTTGTTTTCCGTAAAGTCCAGACTCGTCTGAATCGGCAATTAATGCCGCCTATATGCTGAGGTCTTAGCAGCCTGATCTGTTCCAACACTGTCTCGAGAGGTTCCAGTAACCTACCAGACGGAGGTGCGGCTTCAGCAGTTCGGTGACGGTGCAGCCGCCGGACTCGGAGTGGAAGCAGGGACCGAGCGAATAAAACCGGAACTCGCGTGTACTATTGGCAGTGAGGTTGACAAAGTTGCAACGGATATCCGAAGTGCCTGGAGAATTCAGTTCAGATGAAGCTGAGTTGGTACGGCTAGCGCGACGCGGTGACCGCAAAGCATTCGGCATCCTGATAACAAGACATATGCGCCGGGCCTACTATGTTGCACTCGGACTCGTTGGCTGTCACGAGGACGCAGAGGATTTGTCTCAGGAGGCGTTTGCGCGGGTGTTTCGAAATCACGAGTCTCTGGATCCGAGCCGCTCGTTCTATGGTTTACTCTACCAGGTCCTCAGAAGACTCTGCTTCAATCACGTCCGAGACAGCAAGAATCGGTCGGCACGCCTTCGGCAACAGGTTCCCTGGCTGGTTGAGGACGCCAAAACGCGAGCCGCCTCTACCGATCCGGTTCGCCGGGCCGAATCGCAAGATCTCAGAAGCCGGTTGAGTGAGGCCATCTCCGTGCTTTCAGACAACGAACGCGAGGTGATAGTCCTCAAGGAGTTTGACGGTCTGAGGTACCGTGAGATAAGCGAGTTGCTGAACATTCCGATCGGAACCGTGATGTCGCGATTGTATTCGGCTAGAAGGTCCCTGGCAAAATCATTGGGGTCGCGTGAATGAGTGGCGACAACGGAGCGAACAGCGTTTCGAGAAGCCGTGAGTTGATGATGCGGGCGCTCGACGATGAAATCTCGGCAGGAGAATGGAAGGAATTCGAGGATCTGCTGAACTCTGATGACTCGCTGCGTCATGAATGGCAGGCTCTCCAGTCGGTGACAGAGAACACTAGAAGTGTCGGGCTGGAGAAACCGCCGGACGAACTTTGGGAGGGATACATGGACTCCGTGTACCGCCGCGTGGAACGCGGTATCGGTTGGATACTTCTGTCGATCGGAGCGATCGTCTTGATCAGCTATGGGCTGTGGCAGAAGATCCAAGAAATGCTCGGCGAGGTAACGCTTCCCTGGTACGTGAAGGGTGGTGCCCTGGCGTTGCTGGCGGGCATCGTGATCCTTGCGGTCTCCGTAGTGCGGGAGAAGTATTTGGCTTTCAAAAACGACCCCTTCAGGGATGTGGAGCGATGATAGTTACACCGGCAGCAACCGTGGCAGGACACGAGATCGTGGAAACCTTGGGCCTGGTGCGCGGCAACACCATCAGGGCCCGAAACCTGGGCAGGGACATTGTCGCAATCATCAAGAACCTCGTTGGCGGCGAAATCGAGGAATACACCAGCATGCTGGCACAGGCCCGCGAGCAGGCGCTGGAACGAATGACCAGCAAGGCAGAAGAACTCGGAGCCGACGCAATCACGGACGTTCGATTCACCACTTCTGTGGTCATGGGCGGCGCGGCCGAGATGCTGGCGTTCGGCAATGCGGTGCGGCTGCAGCGGGAATGACTGCGATCCACCGTCGCGAGCCAAGAAAGGAACCAGTCTTCAGGTAATGGGCTGGCAGCCACGATAGACATTCCTCAGCAGGGAGCTGCCGGTCTGTCGTTGACTCAGGTGCGGTTCGATGGCTCTCGAGTCCATTTCGAGCTTCCCGCTCCGCAAGGAACCGCCGTATTCGACGGGGAGATGTCGGGCAACTCCATTGCCGGGAGCTTCAAACAGGCGGGATATACAGGGACGTTCGCGATGCGGCGAGACGCGCCGACAGTCGAAGCACCAGCCGAGGGTTTACCTCCGTATGTCGAAGAGGAGGTGACATTCCGAAATGGCGAGATCACTTTGGCCGGTACGCTGACCCTTCCCTCTTCGGGGGCGCCGTTTCCTGCGGCGGTGATGATCACCGGGAGTGGAGCTCAGAACAGAGACGAAGAGTTGTTCGGGTTCAAACCGTTTCGCGTGATTGCCGACCACCTCACGAGACGAGGTATCGCCGTGCTTCGCTACGACGACCGCGGCGTAGGTGGGTCGACAGGCAGTGTGTCGGAGGCAACCAGCGACGATTTCGCCTCCGACGTTATGGCGGCGGTAGCAAACCTGCGGGAGCGCGGGGACATTGCCGCAGACAAGATCGGGCTGATCGGTCACAGCGAGGGTGGAATCGTGGCTCCAATGGTCGCGTCTCGCTCGGATGCCGTCGCATTCATAGTGCTCTTGGCCGGCACTGCGGTACCCGGTGAGGACATCTTGTACGCGCAAGGTGAAGCCATCCTCGAAGCCAACGGTGCAACCGTCGCCGAAATTCAAAACCAACGGGCGATGCAGCGGCGCATGTTCCAGGTAGCCCGGACGGGGACGGGGAGGGAAGCATTGGAAGCGGATCTGAGGAGGCTGGTGAGGGAAGGTATAGAGTCGCTGCCCGCGGAACAGCGGAGCGCCGTTGCCGATGTCGATGCTGCTGTCGATGCTCAGGTCAACGGACAGCTGAACGCTATCCGGTCACCGTGGTTCCGGTTCTTCCTCGACCATGACCCGGCTGCAGATCTGGAGCAGGTAACGGTTCCGGTACTGGCGTTGTTCGGCGAGCTCGATTTGCAGGTCGCGCCGTCGGTCAACAGGGAACCGCTGGAGTTGGCGCTCAATCGCGGAGGCAACACCGATGTAACTGTGCATACGTTCCCGAGGGCAAACCATCTCTTTCTCACCGCCGAAACCGGTAGTCCCGCGGAATACCCGACCCTGGAAAAGGTGTTCGTTCCAGGTTTCTTGGATATGATCACCGAGTGGATCATCGATCGGTTTGGCGGCATGTAGTCTCTGGGCACAAGCATCAAACACGTAACACCACATCCCGTTGCTGTCCTACAGCTCCCTCCAAGATGGCACAGGCCTTACCATTCGTTGGACAAACTGGGTTTGGGGGACTTCCGTATGAGCGTACCGACAATCAACGCCAGCCGTTTGCACGAAAACCTGGATCAACTCGCTCGGATCGGTGGTACGCCGGATGGGGCGGTCAGTCGCGTGGCCTTCAGCGAATCCGATATCGAAGGCCGGGACTTCGTGAAGTCTCTGATGCGAGAGGCGGGGCTTTCGGTCAGGGTCGATGCGCTCGGAAACATCTTCGGCCGGAGCCAGCGCTCGGGTAGAGATGGGTCCGCGGTCTTGTTGGGATCCCATACGGACACGGTGCCCAATGGTGGAGCGTTCGATGGCGCGCTCGGTGTCTTGGCGGCCGTCGAGGTGGCACACACCCTCAACGAGACCGGCTACGAGTTCCTACACCCGATTGAGGTAGTGGTATGGACCGATGAAGAAGGAGCGCTCATAGGAAGCCGCGGTTTCATTGGCGAACTCTCAGCGGAGGAGCTTCAAGCCCCGGTTTCCGGAGGTGCGAACCTGGCCGAGTGTCTGAGGCTTATCGGTGGTGATTCGAGTCGCGCCGGGGAAGCTGTATGTCGCCCGGGGCAGGTGGGGGCTTATCTCGAGCTGCATGTCGAGCAGGGCGGAAGGCTGGAGTCCGAGGCGATCGATATCGGGGTGGTGACCGGAATCGTCGGAATCAGACATTACCAGGTCACGTTCAGCGGGGTCCCGAACCATGCGGGAACAACGCCGATGAGTGGTCGAAGAAACGCATTGCTCGGCGCGAGCGAGTTCGTACTCGCGGTCGACCGGGTGGTCAAATCGGTACCGGGGGACCAGGTGGGAACTGTCGGAGAGCTGGTTGTATACCCGGGAGTAGCCAACGTAATCCCCGGCGAAGTGGTCTTGAAGGTTGAACTCCGCGACTTGGAGTCAACGACGATCGATTCTCTTTGGAACATGCTGAAGCCCGAGCTAGATCGAGTTGGTTCCATGTATGGCGTGGATGTGAGGAGTTCCACAACACACTCGCTGCCTGGGATCAAAACACACCGCACGGTAAGTGATGCCATTCATCGTGCCGCCCAGGACCTGGAACTCGAATCGCTCCACCTGCCCAGCGGTGCGGGTCATGATGCTCAAAACCTTGCGAGAGTCTGTCCGACCGGCATGATCTTCGTGCCGTCGGTTGGCGGTGTCAGTCATTCGCCGCGGGAACACACTCGGCCCGAAGACGTAGAAAACGGTGCCGCGGTACTGCTCCGGGCCACACTGTTGGTTGATCGAGAGCTGAGCGCGTAGTGCCTCCATTTCGGCGAGTTCGTGCGCACCGTCGCAAAGAGCCGAGCTGGAGACACCACGGAAGAATTGGAACCGGCCCATGATGCTCAACCGGCCGGCATATCGAGGTCTTCCGCAGATTGACCTGCCACCTATTTCGAGAACCGCGATATCGCGGCACCGGCAACCGCATGCGGCCGGCCGCGTGATTGTGTATCCTGTGAGATGCGATTTTTTGAACCCGGCGTTTGGTCTATCAACCTGACGACGCCGAATTCGGAGAAACCATCCTAGGTTCACAGGACGGCGGTGCACATGGATAGTCGCGATAGCGCAGTCGAGAAACGAAAGGGCATATGCGGTATCTGCCCTGCAGGGTGTTGGGTAGAAGTTGGTGTCCGCGACGGTCGACTCGTGAGCATCGAGGCCGACAAGGGGCATCCGCTGGGAATGATATGTCGTCGCGGCGAACATGCTCCTGAGATCGTTCATTCCGACCACCGGCTCCGCTATCCGCAGCGTCGTGTTGGGCCGAAAGGCACCCACGAGTTCGAGCGAATCTCATGGGACGAAGCTTTCGAGACCATCGTTGCCAACCTGGAGAGAATCAAGCGCGAATCCGGTCCCGAAGCGGTCTCCATATACACGGGTCGGGGGGCATTCGAGCTGTCGCTGTGCGACATCTACCAGCCGAGAGAAGCCGTCGTCTCCTCGGCATCCAACGTGCTGTTTCCATTCGGGTCGCCCAACACGATGGGAGTCGGCGCCCTCTGTTACGTATCGTTTGCCGTCATCGCCCCGCATGTGACGATGGGGCGGATGCTCGTGAACATGTTCTCGGACATCGAGAACGCGGAGTTGTTGGTGGTCTGGGGAGCCAACCCGGCAACGGATTCGCCACCGCTCGACATGTTCCGGCTGGAAGCGGCCGTGGCGCGCGGCGCCGATGTAGTCGTAATCGATCCGCGCAGGACCGAAACCGCTCGCAGAACCGGAGCCGAGTGGATCCCGATACGACCGGGCACGGATGGCGCTCTGGCACTCGGGATGATCGCGGTAATGATCGAGGAAGATCTGCACGACGAAGACTTCGCCGAGGAATGGTGTTTGGGATTCGACGAGCTAGCGCGCTATGTTCAGCACTTCACTCCGGATGTGGTGGAGGAAATAACCGGCGTCCCGCCGGAAACGACGAGAAGACTCGCCAGGCGGATATGCAACGCTACGGGCGCGTGTCCTATCATGTACACCGGCCTCGAGTACTCCAATAGCGGAATCCAGGCTATTCGTGCGGTGCAGACACTCTTCGCTCTAGCCGGACAGCTGGACATACCCGGGGGGATCGGCCTGGCGATGCGGGATACTCAATTCCCCGTGAATCGTTCCACCAACCTTTCGAACCCGGACATCGGTAGAGCTGTGGCACGCGACAGGTTCCCGGTCTACAGCGACTATCGCGGCGAGTCGCACGCCATCGGACTCGTCGATGCGGTGCTCAACTCCGACCCGTACAAGATCCGAGGCCTGATTGTCGATGGCGGGTCGATTCTGACTTCCTGGCCTCAGACGCAGGTATGGCGCGAAACCCTGTCGAAGCTCGACTTCCTGGTATGCATCGACCGGCAAATGACCGCCGACGCCGCATACGCGGACATCGTGTTGCCGGCCACAACGATGTTCGAGTTGAGTTCGTACATGGTCTATGGCCCGATCTTCAGGTTGCGGGAGAGAATGGTAGAACCGGTGGGGGAGGCAAGGAGCGACTACCTGATAATGGCGGAGTTGGCCCAGCGTTTGGGCTACGGCGATCTGTATCCACAGACCGAGGAAGCCGTGATACGCCACGTACTCGAAGGGTCAGGCTACACCTTGGAGGATGTTCGGGAAGCCGGTGGATGGGTGAAGCTGCCCACGCCGATGATGGACTACAAGAAGTGGCAGAAGGGTGGTCTGCGGCCTGACGGAAAACCCGGGTTCGACACACCGACCGGCAAGTTCGAAATCCACTCGACCATACTAGATGACTACGGGTTCGAGCCGTTGCCGAAGTACACGGAGCCGAAGGAGGGGCCGATGGGAACTCCCGAGTTGGCAAAACAGTTCCCATTGGTGTTCAATTCGGGCGCACGCACGCAGACGGCATTCCGCTCGCAGCACCACGGGATCGAGGGTCTGCTTTCCGATCATCCGGAACCGACGGTAGAGATGAATGTGGTGGATGCGGAGCAACGGTCGATCGAGACTGGAGACCTGGTCGAGGTTCGTTCTCCCCGCGGTGCCGTACCGTTTCGGGCCGTGGTGGCCGAAAATATCGCGAGGGGAGCTGTCGAGTGCAGTATGGGTGGCGGAACTCCGGTCGGTCCCAAACCATGGCGGGAATGGAACGCAAATCTGCTCACGGATTTGTCCAACTACGACGAAATATCGGGTTTCCCGGTTTACAAAGCCCTGCTTTGCGAAGTCAGCAAACTCGAGGATGGCGAGGGGTTGTCTGTCTCAGACGGTAGGGCCTGTGGATCTCTGGGGGTCGCCGAACCGGCAATCAAACGTGTGGAAGTCGTGCCTCGTGAGAATCGCGTATACCTCGACAACAATGCCACCAGCCCGGTGGCCGCGGAGGTGCGCGAAGCCATGCTGCCCTACCTGGACAACCATATAGGAAACCCGTCGAGCATTCACGGAATCGGACGTGAAGCTCGCGAAGCCATGGAGAAGGCACGCCGGCAGATAGCGGCGCTGATCAACTGTCGCCCCAGGAGGCTCGTCTTCACCGGCGGAGGCTCAGAGGCCGACAACCTGGCGCTCAAGGGGATTGCGACGGCGCACGGCAAACCGGGTGACCATATCATCACATCTTCGATCGAGCACCCAGCGATACTGGAAACCTGTCGCAGTTTGGAAGCATTGGGGTTCAGGGTCACTTACCTATCGGCCGATGAGTACGGGCGCGTACATCCCGAAGAACTGGAGCGTTCGATCACTGATGACACGCTGCTGGTGTCGATCATGATGGCAAACAACGAGGTGGGTACGATCGCGCCGATCAAGGAACTCTGCACGATCGCCCACGAAAACGGGGCGTTGTTTCACACCGACGCCGTGCAGGCAGTTGGAAAGATCCCCGTCGATGTCGAATACCTCGATGTAGACCTGCTTACACTCACGGCGCACAAGTTCCATGGTCCCAAGGGCGTCGGTGCCCTCTACGTTCGGAAGGGGCTTTCCCTGGATCCTCTGGTTCACGGTGGCAAGCAGGAAAGCGGCTTGCGTGCCGGTACGGAGAACATCCCAGGTATAGTCGGGTTGGGAAAGGCGGCGGATCTGGCGAAGCACGCGGTTCGGGATAAGGACGGTGTCAGGGAATTGCGAGATAGGCTGGAAGAGATGATTCGCGAACAAGTGCCCGACGCAGTGCTGAACGGCCATCCCACTGAACGGACTCCAAATACGCTCAACCTGACACTGCCCGATCTGCGTGGCGAATCGCTGGTGGTTGCTCTCGACATGCATGGGATCTCGCTGTCGTCCGGTTCAGCCTGCAAAGCCGGGTCGCCCGAACCCACTCACGTGCTGATCGCCATGGGTCGCAGCGAAGCCCAAGCTCACTGCTCGGTGAGATTCTCGTTGTCCCGCTTCACCACGGCAGACGAAATCGAGCGAACCGGTGCCGCATTGGAGAAGGTGTTGGATGAGATGCGGACAACGGTGAGGTTCTTGCCATGTAAATGAGGAGCCGAGCCGAACGAGGAGAGGTCGGTGGCGCCACTTACCGGCTCAATGTGGCGGACCTATCTTTGCCGCTGCTGGTACTGTTCCTCCGGCAGTCATGACGCTGATGGCTGTTGATCGAACTCGGTGTTCGGTGCCATCCGATCACCGCCTCACGAGAGGTTGATAGCGATGTTTCCCATACTCCTTGTCCTGTTCTCTCTCTTACCGCAGGAACCCGGCACCGTGGTTCTCGCACAGCGAGGAATCCGCAACCCGGCGCTCTCACCAGCCGGTCGCATCGTTTACGAACTCGATGGTGATCTGTGGGTGGCCGACGTGCAGTTCCACTCCACGCACCTTTACCGGGACAACAATGTGCAATCCGTCCCCGAGATTGGGGTTCCCAAACGTGTGACATCCGGTCCGGCATGGGACAGGCAGCCCGCTTGGACTCCCGACGGCAGAGCGATCGTATTCTCGTCGGATCGAAACGGTACAGTGGATCTCTGGAGTGCGCGTCTGAATGAAGACGGTGGTGCCGAACAATTGCGTGCATTGACGAGTTCGCCGGAGATCGAAGGAGAGCCCAATGTCGACGCAGACGGCACCATCGTGTTCGTACGAGGCTCTGACCAAACAGCCGACCTCTGGCTGCGCTTTCCCGACGGCCGGGAAAGCAATCTCACAACGGCTCCCGGAGGAGAGCTGTCCCCGGTCTTTTCGCCGGACGGAGGGTCGGTCGCGTACGTGGCTGTGAACGGAAGTGGGAGACAACTCAGAGTCAGATACCTGGATGCAGGCCGGGATGAGCTAGTGGTTGCCGACGCCGCCGTGGAACATCCTGCCTGGTCGCCTGACGGCGAGAAGTTGGCGTTTGCAACACGGTCGGCAAAACGCGGGGTATGGGTAACACCGAGAGACGGCGCCTACGTCAATCTCTTGACAGAACAGGCCGCCACCGCTTCGTGGTCAAGAGATGGGAATTGGCTCGTTCTGGCTTCGCTGCCTCATACGGATCTGGGATACAATGGAGATCCTCAACGCCTGAGTTCAATGCCCGGCCGCGAGGCGCTGATGAACGAGGGAACACTGTCGGTGATCCCAGTGCCGCCACTGCCGGGGAGCAATCCGGTCCAGCTTCCCGTGGCGGCTCCGGTACAGCGTTCGGAGCGATACGCACAGGCGTTCGATCGCTTCTGGGAGCGGATGGACGACCTCTACTACGAGCGCAGCGGTGGAGCCGCGTGGCACCGAATGAGGTCGCAATACCGTCCCCGAGCGCTGCGCGCAATCTCCGATTCCGCGCTAGACGAGTTGATCTACGAAATACTGCGCCGGAGACCTCCGCTCCGAGATGAGGTGCGCGGCAGCGCCGCTGTCTCGAGTGCACACGAGTTGGCGTCCGCCGCTGGGGCTGAAATGTTGCGACGCGGTGGGAACGTGGTCGATGCGGCGGTGGCGACGTCGTTCGCCATAGGGGTGGTCGAACCGGACGCGAGCGGAGTCGGTGGCTATGGAGAGATGGTCCTCTACCTCAATGGGATGGAGGAGCCGGTAGTGATTGAGTTCCTCACCCGTGTTCCTGAGCAGGCGGGGCTGGACAACGGGGCGCTACTGGTGGACGGCCGTCTACCCGTGGATGGCCCGGTGCTGGCGAACGTTCCCGGAACGGTCGCGGGGATGCGGAAGGCCTGGGAAGACTACGGAAGCGGGAACCTGGACTGGGCCGAGTTGCTGCAGCCTTCGATACGTCTGGCCGAAAGCGGTTTTGCACTGGATAATGCCTTCCCAACCACGTTGGCACGTGAACGCAATCGCTTCGCAAAATACGAGAGCAGCATGCGGTTGTTCTTCCCTGACGGTCAGCCGCTTCAACCCGGTGACACGCTGAAGAACCCGGACCTTGCCTGGACGTTGCGCCAAATAGCCGACGGCGGAGCCGATGCCTTCTATCGTGGTGAGATCGCCAAGCGCATGGTTGCAGATCTGAGAGGTTTGGGCAACGCCATGACTATGCACGATATGGCGCGCTACTTCGCGGTTGAGAGGGAGCCAATCCGCGGCACCTACCACGGTCACACGGTCTATTCATCTGCACCGGCCGCCAGCGGCGGTGTGTCCCTCGTGACGAAGCTCAATCTGCTGGAGCACACGAGATCCTCCGGGCTTTACCGCGACCATGCGGCAACTCTGCACGCAATGATCGAGGCATGGAAGCTGACTCCATCGACCGCGGGGAGACTCGCCGATCCCAGCTTGTGGCCCGTGGATCTGGAGCCCGTGTTGGACCGCAACAAGGCGCGGGCAACATGGCAACACTGTTTCGATCCCGACCGCGCAACGGGCCCGGAAGACTTGCGACGGACCAGTGATGGAGATCCGGTCTGCGCAAATGAGTACGAAGTCGGATTCTCGTGGGGCGAGTCGCCTCAGGATTGTGATGTGGCTGACGATCCTCACTGCCGCGCGACAGGAACGACGGCGTTCACAGTTGCTGACGGAGACGGCGACATCGTGGCTGTAACGCAGACGCTGGGCACTTGGGGGGGCAACTTCTATGTCACGCCCGGCCTCGGATTCATCTACAATGACAAGTTGCGGTCATACCGCACCGACCCGGAGGCTTACGGTGCCCGGCTGCCCTATGCGCGCAACGGAACCAGCATCGCACCAACGCTCGTTTTCGCGGGAACCGGCTCAGAGCAGCGTCCCAGCTTTGCGGTTGCCGCAGCGGGCAACGCCTGGATTACGTCCGCTGTCTACCAGGTGTTGGTGGCAATGGTGGATCACGGTCTCGGTCCTCAAGATGCCCTGGAACTACCGAGGTTTCTCGTGAGATCGGGGCGTGGAAATGGGAGCGGCCGTGAGGTAATGGTTCAACTAGAGGACGGTTTCTCATCAGACGTGATCCGCGGGCTGAGCCGGCTCGGCCACGACTACCAGTTGGTCTCTCTGCTCGGCGAATTGCGGATGGGATACGGTGCCGCGGTACTGATCGACGGCGACATGGTACTGGCAGGCGGCGACCCACGGCGGTCAGGCGGGGCCGTGGCGGTGAGGTAGGGGAAGCTCGTGGTCGAGACTAGGACCATTCGCCTGACGGTTCGTGTTCTCCAGTGTCCAGCAGCGGGGCAGGGGCTTCGCTGCCAGGAGATTGCAGCTCCACCAAACGGTGCTGCAGGAATTCGGCAAGCTCCGCCGCATCGGCCCTGTCCTTGCGCTTGATACGAAGGATGATGGTACCGTGTTTGTTTCCGGGGACCTTCTCGAACAGCTTCATGCTCCTCGCGCGTATCTCCAGCTTTGCCTTGAAGAGTCCCTTCTTGAAAGCGATCGACGATACGTCGTCGGGAAGCATTGCGATTTCTGCAACGCCGGAACTGTATGCACCTATAAATGCATCCTTGGACTCGAATTCCAGCACGAGCCGGCCCTCTCGTAGCCCGAGCAACCCGAATGTCTCTGTCAAGATGGCGTCCGGGGTGTGCAATTGAACGGGGATGCTATCCATGATCGCGAAAGATAGAACGCATACGAGCCAATGTTCAACTCGCTCGCGATGAACGATTCATGGACGCTGTTGTGCTGGATTGATTGCAGCGGTACACTGTTGCGATGATTACCGACCCCCGCGCCGTACTATTCGTACTTTCGCTGGTTGTTGTTGTCTCGATCTACCTGGAGAGACGCGTGCGTTTGTGCCGTTCACTGGGAGCGGCGCTGGTTGCACTGCTGCTCGGAATGGTCCTGTCCAACGTTGGTCTGATACCGGGCAACTCACCGACATACGATTTCCTGATCGGCCCGGGCGTGAGCGTCGGTATTGCGCTGATTCTGTTCAATGTGAGCATTCGCTCGATTCTGGATGCGGGTCCGCGAATGCTCGCAGCTTTCTCATTGGGTGCCGTTGGGACCGCGGTCGGTGCCGTGATCGGTGCGCTGACACTCTCCGGACTCGTGGGGCCTGAAACCTGGAAACTCGCTGGGCAGTTCACCGGAACGTACACGGGCGGCGGAGTGAACTTCGCTGCTTTGGGGCAGGCCCTGGACACCAGTCCCCACATGTTTTCCGCGGCGATTGCGGCAGACGTCATGCTCACCGCCATATGGATGGCAACATGCCTCGCCGTGCCGGTCCTGCTCGGGCGAACGAAGAAAGAGGTGCAGACTCCTGCTGACCCGCAACCCGTCGAGGAAGGCTCGAAAACACAGACATTGGAACACGCGCTCTCGAGTAGCGGCCGACCCATTCTCATCGCCGACGCGGCTGCACTGGTTGCTCTTGCGATAGGCACGGTCTGGGGAGCGAGCAAGCTCGCGGAACTGTTTTCGTTTCTGCCGGAGGTTCTCTGGCTAACGACATTGGTATTGATCGTGGCTCAGATTCCGGCAGTGAAGGCGATTGCCGGGGGGGCGCTGTTCGGCAACTACCTCATTCTGTTGTTTCTCGCGGGAAATGGGGCGCAATCGGTGGTGGCCAATATCGTCGCAGTGGGGCCCGCCGTATTCTACTTCGCACTGATTACGGTGGCGTTGCACGGCGCGGTGATCTTCGGGGCCGGCATGCTGTTTCGCATCGATTTGCCCACATTGGCGGTGGCATCGCAGGCGAACGTTGGAGGGGCAGCGTCGGCAATGGCTATCGCGGGCGCGCGCGGTTATGCCGATCGCCTTCTTCCGGGCGTCGCGGTTGGCTTGCTCGGCTACGCGATGGGCAACTACGTCGGGTTTGTAATCGCTGGGCTGATGAAAGGGATGCTTGGAGCAGGGTGAATGGAAGCCTGCAACTGACGGCCGGAAACTCTCGGTTGTCGGTTGCCACCCTCCAGTCGACGCCCATAGAAACCGTTTCACAGCACGGTAGAGCCGCGTCTTGCAACAGGTTATGAACGAAGGACGTGTTTCCGGTGGCTAGCGCTGAAACATCCCGCCTTCGAAAACACCGGCAAGCGTCCTGCGGCGCACGTCCTGCTCCCATTCGCATGACTATGTAATACGAGGCGCACGACGCGGTTTCCAGTGCCCAGGTTTACATTTTACCCCCTACGTCGATAATCTCCCTTACATGCGTCGTCCCAAGTCGATCCGTGGCTACCTCATGGCCTTGGCATTCGTGGCTACTCTGCCGTTGCTGGGACTATGGGCGTTCACGGCATGGTCGCACCTTCGATTTCGCCAGAAGTCTTCATGGCAGATGGTGCATCAGTCTGCCGAACTCACGGCAGTGAGTGTGCGGCAGTTCGTGTCGGACGTGCGGCGGACTCTCGAAGCGATGGCTTCGAGATCGGTTCTCAGATCACTGGATACCACCCAGTGCGACTCGTTCCTGGAGAACTCCATCGCCACCCGACCGCACTACTCGGCTCTGGTTTTGTCTGATGCTGCGGGGAACGTGTTGTGCTCCTCTGTGCCAACTACCGTTCGCACGACGCGGGACCGCAGCTGGTTCGAGGTAGTATCCCGAACCAAGACATTTTCGGTCGGCAAGCCGAGCGTTGGGAAGATTTCCGGTGAATGGATGTCTGTCTTCGCGGTGCCCGTTTACGGTCACGACGGCCGACATAGGGGTTACCTATCCGTGTCTGTGACCATTGCGGGCTTTCAGCAGATCCTCAACATAGCTTCGCTACCGGAAGATGCAGTCATATCACTGACTCACACGGATGGAACCATCGTCGCGCGATCCCGCGATCCAGAACTGTGGGTCGGAAGGCAGTTGGCCGTTACCGAATCCGATCGGGAGGACCTGAATGCGCGTGAGCGGGTCACCGCGGCGGCTGAAGGCGATCGATACCTGTGGGCATGGGAAGAAATACCGGAGGTGGATTGGATCGTATACTCCGGCATTCCGGCTCACTGGGCATTTGCGCAGAGCGTCCCCGGTCTTTCCATTGGACTGACCGTCGGCACCGCGTTCGTCGTGTCAGTCCTGTTGCTCGCTTCCGGGGTATATCGTACGGTTGGACGGAATCTGTCCCGGTTGGTGCAGGGCGTGCGGAAGGCGAACGGCGAAGTATTCCCGATCGATGAGACTGGGCTTTCCGAAGTTGCGGAAGTCGCTCGTCAGTTCAATGAGACGCTGACCGAGCGGACGAGAGCGGAGACAGATCTGCGAGCGGCCAAAGAGCTGTATCGGTCGGTGCTCCAGAACGCTGCACTCGGAATCCTCGTGGTGAAGGAGGACGGTACTGTTGTCGAGGCCAACTCGTCGGTGGCTTATATCCTGGGCGCGGGGCCGGTGGAATCGCTCACTGGATTCAATCACAAGGATATCTATCGGGACGAAGAAGAATGGGAGAACGTACGACGGGTGTTGAGTGGCGAGTTCGAGCAGCATACCACTGACACAACGTGGGTTCGCAACGGCGGCGAGTCTTTCGCCGTTCGCCTCAGCGTCAGCCGCATTCGCCTGAGCGACGGTAGCCAGGGCGGTGTGGTATTGGCTGAGGATCTAACCGAGCGCCATGAACTCGAGGAACAGATCAGGCAGTCTCAGAAGCTGGACTCGGTCGGCAGAATTGCCGGAGGTATCGCACACGACTTCAACAATCGGCTGATGGTGATCCTGAACTGCGCTGACTCGCTTCACAGGAAGCTGAGAGGTACTGGCCTTCAGGACACCGCAAACGCGATTCTCGAGAGCGCAGCGCGGTCAGCTGAACTCACGGGACAACTGCTCGCCTTCAGCAGGAGGCAGATTGCGACACGGCGAATTCTCGACTTGAACGGCCTCCTGCGCGAATTCCAGGACATGTTGAGGAGGGTGCTGGAGGAAGACATCACGATATCCGTGAGTCTGACCGAACGCTCCTGCCCAGTGTCTGTAGATCCGGGGCAGATCGAACAGGTTGTGCTGAATCTCGCAACCAACGCCAGGGACGCGATGCCTGACGGAGGTGAACTCACCATCTCCACGCGAATCGAGATACATGGTCCACGACACCTGAAAGGAATGCAGGTTTCGGCAGGCAGCGGTTATGTCGTGCTGGCGGTGAGTGACACCGGCAAGGGTATGGATGATGACATCAAAGCGAACGTCTTCGAGCCCTTCTTCACCACAAAGGCCGTAGGTGAAGGCACCGGTCTGGGCCTTAGCAGTGCATACGGAATCGTGCGTCAGCATGACGGACACATGCGGGTGTTCTCCGAACTGGGCGCAGGATCCACGTTCGAGGTATGGCTTCCATTGGCGGATGAAGATGGTCTGGAAATTCAACGTCGCGAGGTCGAGGTAACCGAGGAGACGACCGTGGATAACGGTACGATATTGGTGGCCGAAGACGATCCCGCGGTGAGAAACCTGATAGAGAGTATGTTGCAGAGAGCCGGCTACGAGGTTTTGGTGGCATCGGACGGTGCCGGGGCGTTGGCTTTGGCGAATGGTTTTGAAGGTCACATCGACGCCCTGGTAACGGACTGGATCATGCCGGGGATGCGTGGTCCCGAGCTTGCAAAGCGCCTGACCGCCGAGCGACCATCACTACAGGTGCTGTACATCTCAGGTTACACCGACGAGCAGCTTGGACCAGGAAGGTTCGAATTCGACCCGAGGCAATTTCTGGCGAAACCGTTTCAACGGGAAGAGCTACTGGGCCGATTGCAAGATCTGGCCGAGAACCCCGCACATGGCTGAGAGGTCGCGGCGGGCGTCACTGAGAGGTCTATGCGCGTCCTTCTCGTAGACCTCAACCCCTTCATGCCTCCGGTCACGCCGATCTCGCTGGGGAATATCGGCGCTGTACTCAAGGCGCACGGGCATGCCGTGGAGGTTCGTTCGCTTGGTTCAACCAGCGCGTTCAGCCCCAGGAGTCTCGCGGCATTATTCGAGGATTTTTGCCCGCAGTTGATTGGCTTCGGTACATACCAGCGCAACATACCGCATGTGCTCGCTATCGCGCGTTTGGTCAAGGGGATACTACCTGACTGTCGCGTGGTGCTCGGTGGCCCTCAGGTTACGTTCATGCCGGAAAGGGCTCTGAACGTCATGCCGGAGATAGACTACCTCAGCCGCGGGGAAGGTGAGGCAACCATCTTGGAGATAGTGCGTGCATTGGAAGGTGGTTCGCCTGAGTCTCCTCTCGGCGGTGTCACCTCTCGAACGCCCAGCGGAGAGCTGGTTACGGGGCCGCCTCCGACGCTAGAGCGGAACCTCGACGACTACGAGTCACCCTGGTTATCCGGGATACTCGATCCAGCGGCGCTGGACGAGTCGATAATGCTCACTTCGAGGGGGTGTCCCAATAGTTGTTGCTTCTGCTACACGCCGGCCGCGTTCAAGGGAGGAACCCGCAGCCAATCGGTTGAAAGAGTATTGGAAGACATGACGTATGTCTCGCGCAGGGGTACCGGCAAACTCTGGTTCGCCGATCCGAATTTCTCTTTCTCTGAACGGCGGGTAGTGGACATCCTCGAAGGAGTGCTCCAACGTGACCTGGACGTGAGCCTGTGGATAGAGACGCGAGCGGACATGCTGGCGCCGGAACTGCTCGAACTCATGAAGCGAGCCGGCGTGCATTCGGTCGCGATGGGGTTGGAGAGTGCGTCCGGCAACGTGTATCCTGGACTCAATAAGGGCATAGAGCCGGAGCAGATCGAAGCGGCGGTCAGGCTGGTGTTCGAAGCAAATCTGGAAGTGGAATTGTTCAGCCAGTTTGCACTGCCCAACGAGACCAAGAAAGACGCACTCATTACACTGGATTTCGTGAATCGATGCGGCGTGAAGATCCAGGGCAACAGCAACGCGCAACAGATGCACCTGTACTTCGGGACCAGACTCCACTCCGATCCCGGCAGATTCGGCATCAGACCATTGAGGGCTGAACTGGCGCCCTTCCTCGCGATCGGCGGTGAGTTCGAGACAGAGTGGATGTCTAGAGACGAGATTCGAGAGGTGAAGCATGCGTGGCGTGCAGCCTCCTTGGATGGCGGCAAGCGGGTGGTCTCGTGAACGGCCGGGTCGCTTTTCCCGACCAACCACCAGAGTCGGTGTTCGCGATACTCGGCTCGGAGCCTGGTGAATCGAAAAGGGACTCCGTGCTGAGATGGCTGGAATCCATGCTGCCGTCGCTGAATTGGCGGTCACACCTTTTCCTGGTCACCGAACGCGAGAGTGACGCGATCGATTTCTGCGTGGAAGTATTGGGGTTAGCCACCGCTTTTCTAGACCGGCATGGTTTCGCGAACCTGTTCATTCACCCGGTGTTTCCCTTGGATGCCGGGTACGACGCGCAGGTGAGCGACTGGAACAGGATCGTTGCACTAATCGAGCCCTTTCAGCGTGAAGCACGCGATTTGTTGTCTGAGGCTCGGCTGCATCTCGCACCGATCTTGATGCCATCTCCAAAGATTATGCAAGAAGATGTTTCCCGTGCCGCGGAGTTCTTCCGTTCGAGGATGGCGATTCCCAGCGTGTACGTGCCGGGCGGCACCTCGGTCGATTGGATGAAGAAGCCGGCCGAAGGGGACATCAGGATCTTCGTGGACTCGGACGCGGCGGGTCTAACGACCTTGCTGTGGCAAGACCATGTGTTCGAGACAGTGTTAGACCGCGTTGAAAGGGAACGCGGACCGTTGGAGGAGGGGACATGCCGGGCGCATCTGGTGCTCGACGAGTCACAGGGTACCGTGTTTTCCTGCCTCGATGCGTGGAGCCACGCCAGGGAGGGGGTGAGCATCGAGGATTCCCGCACGGGACCTCCGGCCATTCCCGGAAGGCCGAGCAGCACCGCATGCACCGGCTGTATTGTACGCGCGACCCTGGCAATGCGGGAAAACCTCGAGGCCAATGATCGACAGACAGAAGGGCGCAAGGTTTGTTTCTCTCTGAGCCTGCAGTCGGCGGGGCAGGGCGATTTCGCGCCGGCGGCGAACCTGGCGCACCTGGCCTACGAACTGTCCAAGTCAGACGCCGACCGCTCAGCAAGCCTGATCCAGGAAGCGCTGTGCCTCAGGGAGTCGGGGAGACTCCAACAGGCAGACGACGCTCTGGCGCTGGCCGGCGAATTCAGCGATGACGCCGGACAGATTGCGTACCAACGTGGCAGGGTGCAGTTCGTGTGGCGCGATTACATCGAGGCACTGGAATGGTATGAAACTGCGCTCGCGTCCGAATCGAAACAGGTTCCGGTCGAGGACATGTGCTTCGAGATGGCGTTGTGCCACGTCAACCTCGAAGAATATGCGGATGCCCGGCCTTATTTGGACCGCGCGGAGAAGAGCGGAGAGGCAAAGGCTCCGGTAGCCTTCTACAGAGGCGTCTGCGACTACGGTGAGGGTCGATTCGAATCCGCTTTGAACCATTTTCGAGGGGCGCATTCTCTGGGACCGGCATCCGAAGACCTGGGGCGAGTGCTCTTCTACGTTGGCGCAAGTCTGAAGGAGTTGGAGCGCTATGAGGAGGCCGTGGATGTCCTCCGCAACGCGGTGGCGGCGGATCCCGGAGATCTCGCTAACCACAATCTGCTGGGGTTCTGCTATTACAAGCTAGCCCGGCACGAAGAGGCGGTGGCTTGCTTCCTGAGCGCCGTGGAGATAGATCCCAATTCAGCGATCGATTGGGCCAACCTTGGCTCGAACCTGCGCGATCTGGGGAGGATTAAGGAGGCGGTCGCGATGTACAGAAAGGCACTGTCGCTCGATCCCACGATTGGGTTCGCCAGGGAAAATCTCGCCAAGTTGACCGGTTAGCAAAAATGTCGCTGCAAGAGCGCATCAAGGTCTTGGCGGGTGCTCTCGAATACCCGAACGAGGAGCGTTTACAACTCGAGCGGCTGATGACTCTGTTCTGTGAATTGCCGCCGCCACCTGATCCCGGTGGCCACTTTCCGGATTACCATATGCTCAAACACAGGTTCCTCGAACGCATAGAAGGAGACGAACCCGATGCGCTCGAGGAGGCGTTCCTGAATCTCTATGCTCATCTCCACATGAACGAAGCCAGGTACACCCAGGAAGAAAGGGAGCGGTTGGACGAGGCGGGAGGTTACTGGGCACACGCCGGCGGGTTGAGTCCGATACTCAAAGCCGGCCCCTGGATTTCGCCCGCCACCGTCAGCGCCGATCTGGGAGCGGGGAACGGGTTGCAGGGGCTTCTCCTCCAATCCCTATATCCGCACCAGTTGACCATCCAATACGAGATTTCCAGCGACATGGTAGCCGTGGGCCAAAGGCTGCAAGAATGGCTCGGCATAGCCGAAGAACGGGTTGAATGGATCGTTGGGGACGTCTGCGACCAGGTCTTCGAAGATATCGATTTCTACTATCTGTATCGTCCCGTCCGCCCGGAAACAGAGCGGGGGGAAGCGTTCTACGAGAATTTGGCGGAGATGTTGGACTGGGGAGGACAGCCGGTGGTAATCTTCAGTATTGCGGACTGCCTCGAGCAGTTCCTGTCGCGGAGGTTCAAGACTTTCTACTACGATGGACACTTGACCTGCTTCAGATCGATTTAGTCAACCAAAGACTGTCTCCTGAACCAATTCGCAATCAACCGTACCTGCCGATATCTTAGCGTCATTCGAGAACAAACGGAGATACAGCCATGAAGAAGATGTGTGTCTGCCTGATTCTGGCCGCGGCGCTCTCGGCGCCACTTTCGTCAGTTGTCACGGCCCAGTCGTTTCCCGAGTCCGATCAGGACACGACCATGTATACAGTGCGAGGCGAGCGTCACGGAGTGAGCTTCTTTCGCCAGCACCGGTTCGAAGGTGTCGAGTACGAGGCCGGGGAAACATTGACCTTCGATCGTTATCACACGGTCGACGTCATGTATGAATGGCTGGAGCGTTGGGCGGAGCAATACCCGAATCTCGTTGATCTCTACGAGGTAGCGAAGAGCTTCGAGGGACGCCCCATAATGCAGGTAACTCTCACGAACAAGGAGACCGGCGCGGCGGTCGACAAGCCTGCTTCGTACTTCGAAGGCGGCCGGCACAGCGGCGAGGTCACGAGCAGCGAATCAGCGCTGTGGTTGATACAGCATCTCCTGGAAAACTACGGTGAAGATAGGGAGATCACGGAGTTCCTGGACACGCGGGCCATGTATGTCCGGCCTGAAAACAACCCGGACGGCGCCAATCTCTACCTCTTCACGGCACAATCTAACCGCAGTACGTTGCGCCCGCACGACAACGATCGCGACGGGCTTCTCGACGAGGACTCCCCTGACGATCTGGATGGCGACGGAGTCATCCATAGTATTCGCTATCGGCCCCGGCCCGGGACCGACGACGAAGCGAATTACGTGTTGGACGACCGAGATCCTTCAGGACGGCTGATGCGGCGCGCCAGAGATGGGGAGGAAGGCGAATGGCTCGTCATATCGGAGGGCGTAGACAACGACGGTGACGGAGACTTCAACGAGGACGGGATCGGAGGGTTGGATCTGCATCGCAACTATCCTGAGAACTGGCGGCCGGGCGTGGGAGGTGACGAGACCGGTAGGGGGTACACACAGTACGGAGCCGGGGCATTCCCACTGAGTGAAATCGAGACACGCGCGACCGTGCTGTTCCTACTCTCGCACCCCAACGTCTCCGTGGTCAACTCCATGGATACACGGGTACCCATGCACCTGCGGCCGCCGTCAACCTCCAGAAGCTCTGAGCGGATGTATCCGGAGGACCTCGCCTATTATGAGATGTTCGACAGTATCGGCACGGACCTCACCGGTTATCCTTGGGCGGGCGATGTGTATTACGACTACCGAATGCGCGTGCCGGTGAATCCGTTTACCGGCGATTCGGCCAGTCCGGGGCCGCTGTTTGGGCATAGCCCGGATTTCGGATACTGGTACTACGGCTCAATCTGGTACGGGGACGAGTTGTGGAACGGTGGCGCCATGGAGGATTACAACCACGACGGGCTGCGAGACCAGGTCGATGCCCTGATCTGGGACGATCAAGCCAACGACGGAGAAGGCTTCCGGGAGTGGGAGCCCTTCACCCACCCGACACTGGGCGAGGTCGAGATTGGAGGTTTCCATCCCAAGTTCTTCTCGCAAAACGGACCGACGCACCAGTTGGAGAGATGGGCCAGGAATCAGGGACTGTTCAATCTCACAATGTCGCAGCACCTCCCGTTGATAGATGATGTGGACACGCAAGTGCGAAACCACAGAGACGGCGACGACACCAACTACGAAGTGACCGTGAGCTGGGTCAACAGTGGGGGACTGCCTACCGCGCTACGCCAGGCACAGCTGGTCAAGATCGTTCGGGAGGATCGTGTCCGACTCGAGTTTGCCGATTCGCTCACGGAAGGTGAATCTCCGCGACTCAGTATTGTGAAACCCTCGGGGGACGATAAGGTCATTCATGCCGGATGGACGGAACCTGGAGAGCGCAAGTCGGTGACCTTCGAGGTGCGGATTCATGGTATCTCGAATGTCGAGGGGGAGGTGCATGTCTTGTCCACGCGGGGTGGACTGGTCAAAGTACCTCTGCGTTTGGGCCGTTGAGAAGCGGAGCTGGAATTTCGCAGGCAAGTTCGCGCATGAACTTTTTGAAATCAAAAAACCAAAGGAAAGGCGAGAGATGTCAGATCACGTATACAAAACGACCGAGGTTGTGGGATCGTCGAAAAAGAGCATTGAGGATGCGGTGCACAATGCGGTGAACCGCACAGCCAAAACTGTGCGCAACATGCGTTGGATGGAGGTACAAGAGATCCGCGGGCACATCGACGAACAGGAACTCGCTCATTGGCAGGTGAGCGTAAAGATAGGATTCACTGTGGATGATTGAGACGTCGACCACACTGGCGTTCATCAACTGTAGCTAGTGGCAGAGTGCGGCGAGAGGCGGCACATTTCGTCACCGCTTCCCGCCGCACTGGGCTTCCTCTCAGAGACAGCCCTCGATCTCAGCGTCGAGAATCCTCCGTACCTGCGGTCTCAAGCGGCGGATCCAGTCTTCGTAGTAAACCTGCTGTGAGCGTTGGTCAGCAGTAAAGGGGGCAGGCCATTCGGCGACTTGGCCGTATAGCCTCGTGAGGCGACTGCCGAGTTCCTCGACCAGCGGTTCGACCTCCTCGAGATTCCTGATGAGGTTGGTGTTCCGCGCCTCGTCGCATTCCGGAAGTTCGTCCAGACTCCTTCTCACCTGGTTTACGCTGTCAGCAACGAGCAGGAAATCGCGGACTGTGTGCGCAAGGTCCTGAACGTCCGCGTACCACTGGTTGCGTACGGCGTGAGACACGGTGATGCGCGGGTCATCCCTGACTTCCAGTCGCCGTTCGAGAACTCTGCCATCCACGGTGAGCCGAACCGTGTAGAAGCCGGGCATTGCCCACGGCCCGGATGGCTCACGGTTCCCGGTACCGTCAGGATCGGGCGGTCCCAAGTTGGCGTGGCGAAGGTCCCAGACCACGCGGTTGAGACCCGCGTCTGACGTGGCCGCCACGTGAGCAACCTCATCACCCAACCGATCTACTATGGAAATAGCGACGTTGGCCGAATCGTGCGCTTCCCTCAGGTAATAATCGAATATGGCACCATGGGGTGGATTCTCACCGCGGAAAACCATATCCCCCGTGTGACCGCCTTCTCTCTGGTAGCGGATCATCTCGGCGGGTTCTGTGGTGAACAGAAAAGCCTCGGATGTGAGCACATCGGGAGTCAGTTCCTGCAACATATTGATGTTGTCGAGGATCCAGATTCCGCGGCTGTGCGTGCCGAGCACCAGGTCGTTGTCGCGCGGGTGGACCACCAAGTCGTTGAATGCCATAGTGGGCATGTTGCCCTTCAACTCGACCCAATGCGATCCTCCGTCGATTGAATAGAACAGCCCCAGCTCGGTCCCGAGATAAAGAACGTTGGGATTCCTCGTATCCTCTCGGATGGTGCGCGCCACCCTGTCCTGGGGAAGATCTCCCGCAATGGAAACCCAGCTACGTCCACGATCCGTGGACTTGTACACGTAGTTGGCGTAGTCGTCGTTGCGGTAGTTGTTGCTCGTGAGGTACACGGTGTTCTCATCGTACCTCGACGGTTCGATGTTGGATATCCAACTCGACCTAGGCAGACCCTGCAGACGATCGACGACGTTGGTCCAGTTTCCGCCGTCGTCCTCCGACACCTGGACGTTGCCGTCATCCGTGCCCGCGTAGAGCAACCCCTTCACTACAGGAGACTCTGCGATCGCTGTGAGGGTTGGGTAGTACGGTATTCCATCGTCCAGCGAGAGCGTAGAGTCGTGAGCGCGCTGCCCCATGACCGTGAGCTCGCGCCGATTGACCCCGGTAGTGAGGTCCCCAAGCGATACCCACGTGTTCCCACGGTCGGTGCTCTTCCAGATCTGGTTTGTGCCCGCATAGAGAGTGTTGTTGTCGTGTACCGAGAGCCAAAAAGGACCGTCCCAGTTGGCTGGAGCCATGGCATTGCCCAACTCGGGCTCCGGAAGACCGGGGCCCCACGCGTCCCAGTTTCGCCGCGCGCGGATGGCTCCTCTCGGGTTGTCGGGCCTGATCCAAGTGCGCGCGCCGCTCTCGAGATCCACGCGTGACAGGCCCAGGTACTGGGATTCGGTGTACAACGTCTCGTTGTCCGTAGTGTCCACGAGGTTCACAAACCCGTCTCCGCCGCCTGTTTTGATCCAGTCCTCGAAGAGGACTCCATCGGATCGGTAGGTCGCGCTCGGTCCCATCCAGCTCCCGTTGTCCTGAAGGCCCCCGTAGACCCAATAGGGCTTCCGCATGTCTACGTTCACGTGATAGAACTGACTGACAGGGAGGTGGGTCATATACAACCAGGTGAGCCCTCGATCGTACGATATCCCCAGGCCGCCGTCATCGGCCTTCATCACATGCCGCGAGTCATGCGGATTCACCCACACCAAACGATCGTCGCCGTGCAGCGACTGACGCGGACGGGTGAACGTCCTTCCACCGTCGTCCGAAAAGCTGTAGCTGTTGACCATGTAGATGCGCTGGTCGTCATTTGGATCCACCAAGGGCTGGCTGGCGTACATGGGCCGCGGATTCCAATCACTCATGTGCTCCCACGTCTCACCCTTGTCTTCCGAACGATAGATACCGGCGCGGCGCTCTCCATAGGCGGTTGAGGCGTTGTAGCGCCAACCCTGTTCGACCGAGACGTAGACGATGTTCGGATCGGACCGGTAGATAGAGATTCCAATTCGGCCAATATCGCCTTCAGGCAGGCCGTCGGTCAGCTCGGTCCAACTGTTGCCTCCATCCACGGACTTGTAGAGCCCACTCCCCGGACCGCCGCCGTGGAATCCGAAAGGCCGGCGTCGCCTTTGGTACTTAGCCGCGTAGATGATGTCGGGATCTGAGTGATCGATCGCCACGTCCACGACGCCGGTGTTTTCGTCGCCTTCCAGGACGCGCCTCCAATTGGCACCTCCGTCATTTGTCATATATAGGCCGCGCTCATCATTGGGACCCCAGAGGTGCCCCATGGCAGCCACGTATACGATGTCGGAATTGCTGGGATGAAGAGCGATTCTACCAACGTGGTGGCTGTCGCGAAGGCCCATGTTGGTCCAGCTTTCTCCGCCATCCGTGGACTTGTAGACGCCGTCGCCCCATGAGGAGCTCTGCCGGCTGGCCCGCTCGCCTGTGCCGACCCAAACGATGTTCGTGTCGACCTGGTGGACGGCAACGTCGCCGACTGAATGCGTTCCCTCATTCTCGAACACCGGTGTCAAAACGATGCCGTTGTTGGTGGTTTTCCAGACGCCCCCCGTGGCCGAAGCCACGTAGAAGGTGTACGGGTTCACATTCGTTACCGCGATATCGACTATGCGGCCGCTCATGGTCGCGGGGCCGATGGTACGAAATTCGAGGTTGGCTACGTTCCTGGCGCTTACGTCTTGTGCGGCCGTATCGATTGGTGCGATCACGGCCATTAGAGCTGGAACTGCCAACGCCCAACAGAATTGGTAAAGGCGGGTGTGCATGGGATTCAAATCCTCGCTGGTCCTCGTTGTTCTGGTGTCAGGTTCCGTCTTCTTGTCGGTAGCTGAATAATGCTGAAGGTATCTCGTAGGGCGGTAGGGCGGTAGGACGGTAGGTCGGTAGGGTCAGGGAGCCAGGAGGCCGCAATTGACACGAACTCGATAGCGGTAGGAGGTCAGCGCGTACTCTCGATATTTGTTGCAACAGTCAATCGGTCTATCCGGCTAACTCCACTGCTTTCAGATACGCGTGTGAGTCGTGATATAGGGCGCCTTTGGGAAGCCACTCCCAGAACGGACCCAAGTCGTCTTTGATGCGCTGCAGGTAGAAGCTGGGCAACTCGGATGTCTCGCCCTCCAAAAAGCGCCTGATATCGAGATCCGTTTCGAGCCTGGCTCTCACCATCTTGTGGTAATTGATGCGACCTTGGCCTTCGCCGGTTCGCGCCCTGACGATGTTTAGAATCCTGGGGATGGTTGACTTCACTGCCTTGAACCGGTTGTAGGTGGCACGCCACGAGAACGAGTGTTCCTTGAGGTCTATGATGCGGTCGTAGAACTCCGGCCACGTGTAGTGCAGCGGCTTTACATTCATCACGTGGTTGTTGTTGAGCAGGTGAAATGGAACGGGCAAGATTCTGCCGCTGCGCTGATACTCCAAGTTGAGTGGCGCCGCCTGCCCGAAAGCGGAGAGTAGAGAATATGCGGGAAACGCAGTCGGGGAACGATCCAAAAACCGTTTCGTCAGCTCGAATGGCTCCGCTCCCTCATCGGTGTCCAGGCCGAGCACGAAGTTGGCCTGGAGATACGGCACGTACTGCGTGACCATGTTTACGTGTTCGACTACCTGATCGAGCTTATCCGCTCCCTGGGCTGCACCGGTCTTGGATTTGCCCCCCATGTCGTACCACGACTCTATGCCAGGGAGGAGCGCGATGAAACCGTTACGCTTCAGTCGCTTCATATGCTCTTCGGTCAGTATGGCAAGCGTGCTCTCGGCTATGAAGTCGATACTGTTGGGCGGAACCGCTTCCTCAATGGCGCCGAGCATCTCGTCGAACCGGATGCCGAAATTCGGATCGTGCCAGCCCACGTGAGGTCGCTTGTACTTGGTAAGCAGAAACCGAAGATCGGCTTTGATCGCGTCCAGGTCCAATGGCTGATAAGGTACGGAAGAATCTATGCAGAAGCTGCATGAGTACGGGCATCCTATGGAGCCCAACATGGGCACGATCTTGAAAAACCTGGCCTTTGCAAGGGTCTGCTCTATGAACTTCCAGCGTTCCCGCACCCCGGGGAGGTGTTTGGGCTGCTCTCTTGCGCACAGATGGACTCCCTCCGGCCGATGCTGTGAGGCGTCGCGGAGCAAATCGCCGATCACGGTCTTGTCGGTAAACCCCAGTACGTAGTCGAAGTACTTCTGTGCGTCCTGCGGATAGCAACGAGCGTGGGGGCCTCCCAGGGCTGTGACGGCGCCCCTGGTTCGGAACAGGTTGCTCAGCGCATACGCGAGCTGAGCGGCATGCGTGAATGCGCCGATGATCACCAGGTCGACGTCTTTGGGCAACTCCTCGAAGAGGTCCTCGAAACCGGTATAGCAGATAAAGGTGACGTCGTGGCCTTCCTCTTCGCACCAATGCGCCACTATCTGAGCCATTACGCCGGCCAGGTTCGCATGCATCAGCCGTCCGTAAAGCGAACGGGTGGGGTTTCTCGTTGCAAGGTCTATGATACCAATATGGAGCTTCCGCACTGTGCCCCCAGGGGCAAAAGATTTGTTAAGGTCCACGCTCAACGACAATAGCGCAAGAGCCTGACCCCGATCGTCGTTACCAAGGTGTTACCAAAGCATCACAATGGTATTCCGTGGGACAGCGCAGGGATTTCAGGACAAAACTTCACGGATCCTCTCCAAACCAGCCTTCGTGTCTCTCCCCAGGTTGACGCGAAGGATCCGCCTGCCGCGTTGGGATAGCGCCCTGTAGTCGCCGAGAGCCTGAGCGGCGATCAACTCGCCAAAGGTGAAATCGGTTTCTGGAACGGCGACGTCGTTCGCCGGTTCGTCCACCAACTGCAGGAACAGCCCGTTGTTGGCGCCGCCTTTGTGTAGCTGGCCGGTGGAATGAAGAAACCGCGGCCCAAACCCGAGCGTGGAGGCCACGCCGAGCCTCTTTCCAAGTTCCGTTCTGATGTCCTGGAGCTTGGCGACATGTTCCGTGGAGGCGTGCAGATAGGCCTGGACGCATAGGTAGTCGCCAGGGCTGGACACAGCCCACCTGTCGATTTCACGTTTGAGGCTCGTCTCGTCAGCAGCGTTCAGGGCGAGATCCCTTGCCTCGTCACCTGCTGCATCCTTGGACGCCATTGCTTCCTTTGCCAGGTTCTTGGCAAGCTGCACATCGGGTTGATTGAAAGGGTGAATGCCTAGTACAACCCCCCCCGCCGCCGTGGCGAGTTCCCAGCGGTACATCTCCGCACCGAGATCAATCTCATGTTTCATCGTCACGGAAACCACGGGGTGACCGGCCTCCGCGAGTTTGTCGAGATGTGTCCGTACTTCTCGATCGCCGTAGCCGGCCAGTGACAAGCCAACGAACACACGGTCACTCGAGTAGGATTCGGGCGCAGAGACGATTTCGCCGTCGATCGGCACTATGCCTTTGCCATCCTTTCCCAAGCTCTCCGCAACCAGCTGTTCGATCCAGGCCGGGAAAGAAGCCAGAGCCGGCGAGCAAAGGAACGTGAGTTTGTCGATTCCCTCGGTAGCTAGCGTGCCGAGGGTCACGCCGAGCCGCAGGCTGGGGTTCTGCGATGCGGGGGTGGCACCGGAAGATGCCTGCACCATGGACCTGGCGCTTTCCAGCAGCTCCGCCACCTCAGCACCGATCAGTCCGGCAGGCACCAAGCCGAACACGCACAGGGACGAATACCGTCCTCCAACCGACGGAGGTGCGAGGAATACGCGTCTGAAGCCGCGCTCTCCGGCCAGCGTCTCCAATGCGCTGCCAGGGTCCGTTATCGCAACGAAATGCTGCCCCGGGTTCGAAGACAGCCGGCCAACCCGTTCCCAGAAACTGCGGTAGAGAGACAGTGTTTCCAGAGTGGTTCCGGATTTGCTGGAAACGACGAACAAGGTCTGCTCTGGGGCAATCGTTCTCTCCACGGCCTGGACCGCTTCCGGGTGCGTCGAGTCGAGCACTAGCAATGACGGATACCCGGAAGCGCTACCGAACGTCTTACCAAAGACTTCTGGTGCCAGGCTCGACCCTCCCATGCCGAGGAGCACTATGTGGCGGATGCCTGCATCCCGAATCTCGGCGGCGAATGACCGAATCGATTCGACGTGCTGTAATGATTCCCCGGGCAGCTCCAGCCACCCTAGTCTGTCGCTGAGTTCCGTGGGGTCGCTGGACCAGAGTGTGTAATCTTTGTCCCATATCCGTCCGCTGACACCCTGGGCGTCCCACGCCTGCAGTGTGGCGTCAACGGCGTCGTTGAGCTTCGAGTCGGGCAATCTGATATCAGTATCCATGTGACGGTCCTGTGCTACAAAGTCGGGTCTTGGAGATCTGCGCTCGGGTTTGGGAGCGCTGCGAACGGTGACAACGCATTATCGAAGCGAGGGCATTCAACCGAGGTCTCGCCCGGGCATTTGCGAATGATGGCCGGAGAGGACCCCGATTCGGGCCGCGACGCTTGGAGGTCGAGAGAACGAACGACTCACACCAGCAACGCGATCGCGTGAATTACCCGGTCGATCTCGTCCATCGTATTGTATATGTGCGGTGACAGCCTGATTCCATCGAACTCCCCACCCATTGCCGCACAGCCTATCCTGTGCTCGCTGTAAAGTGCATTGTAGAGATCGCGGGTGGCCACGCCAGGGAGCGCGAAGACGACGACCCCGGCACTGAGCTTGGGAGCCAACGGAGTGTGGAAACGGGCATTCGGAAATCGCTCTGAAAGCGCCCGCTTGACGCCGCCGGCCAACGCGCGCACCCTGGCTTCGATCCGGTCGGCCCCGATGGCGCCATGGAAATCGCCAGCGGTCCCCATTGCGGACACGGCTGCATCGTCTCGCTGGCCCAGGTTCTCGAACTTCTGGGCGCCGTTTTCCAGCGCAGAGGCCCAACCTACCCCCACGTTGCTGGGCCAGAGACCTTCAATTCGGTCGCGGCGCACGTAGAGGATACCCGCCTCCTTCGGCCCGACAAACCACTTATGTGAGCTTCCGGTGTAGAAATCGCACCCCATGTCGTGCAGGTCCACCTTCAGGGCCCCGAATGTCTGTGCCCCGTCGACCAGCGTGAGAATATCCCGTTCGCGTGCCAGTCGACACAGTTCCTTTGCGGGCGCGGCGGTACCCGAGATGTTGGATACGTGACTGAACGCAAGCACTCTGGTTCTGGAGTTCAGCGCGTCGACAAAGCGCTGCAGCAGCTCCTCGCTCGTTTGCGGGGACCGCGGGGTCGTTACTCGCACTACTCTGAACCCGTAACGTTCGGCTCGGACATCCCATGCCACATTGTTGGTCGGGTGGTTCTGGTCCCAGATCACAACCTCGTCGCCGGGTCCGAGGGTGAGACCATTCACAACCGTATTGTTGCCCTCGCTGGTGTTCCGCGTGATCGCGATCTCGTTGGAATCCGCGCTCAGATACGCAGCCAGTTTGGCTCTACACGCTTCCTTGAGTTCGGCGAACTTGGCCCGATTATGGAAGGATGCATCGGTGTCTACATCAGCGGTGAGGCTTCGAACCGCTTCGATGACAGGGTAGGGCGAGGGGCACAGATTGGCGGCGTTCATGAGGATCAAATTCGGCCTGAGTGAGAATTGGTCCTTGACCAGTTTCCAGTATCGTTCGTCGTCTACTGGTAGGTCGGCCAGGAGGCGGCCAATATCTGTCGTGGAGCCGGAGTGCGGCTTTGTGGAGGCGTGAGCCGCCTTGGAGACCGCCGTCGCGGCAGCTCCTCCAGCCAGGGTTTTCAGAAATCGACGTCGGCCATGGGCGGTCATATTCCCACTCCCATCTGCGGGGGTTGTGATCGGTGTGTTGCGTGAAAAGATACGGATTGAGCGAAAAGCCGCCAGGGATTTACGTGAACGTTGCGTTTGGGAGTCCGGTATCCACTTTACAGTGAGGAAGTTACGCCAAATCAAGGCCGAGAAATCTGACTGTCGCATATCGCGGCTGAAATGTGTATTTTTCGGTTCCGTTTTTTGACGCTAGCCAGTCTTTCCGAGGCTGTTTGCTGAATCATAGATTGTCGTCAAACGGACCCGTCCCGGAGCGGCGTGTTTGCGGAGCTATGGC
Source organism: uncultured Gemmatimonadaceae bacterium (assembly GCA_964580055.1). Classification (GTDB taxonomy): domain Bacteria; phylum Gemmatimonadota; class Gemmatimonadetes; order Gemmatimonadales; family GWC2-71-9; genus JBDGYW01. The sequence continues at coordinate 34,509 of CAZOJI010000020.1, forward strand.
TTCGACGTCGCGGGGACGGGTTCTGTGCAGGATCGAAGTAAATTGGGACGGGTTGAGACACGAAATGGCCCACTTGGGCAAAGGCACACAATGACTACAACAGCAAAAACGACCGAAGCAGAGAAGACCGTCCAGAAGAAAGAAGTCATCGAAGCCGCACAGTTCACCGTAGAGGTCGTATCCGATTCTGGGGAGGGAGCGCAGAAGTGCGCTCAGATCTTTGCGAGCGTATCGGCGAAGATGGGTAACGGCACCTGGAGCGTGGAGATCATTCCCGCCGAGATCCAGCCGCCGCCGCGGACTCCGACGAGCGCCAGCGGCAACCGCATCCGGATCGGCACAGATACGGTATCAAATTGGGGAGATTCGGCTGACCTCGCGGTTGCTTTCAACGAACAGGTGGTGCTTCAGCGCCATCGCCTGAACGCTTTGGCGAAGGGCGCGATCATCCTGATCGACGAGAAGTGGGCAAAGCACGAAGATCCGGATATACAGAAGGAGTACCAGGACGCTATGGAAGAGATGGCTCCTGGTGAGTACCGGTTCGTGCCGTTCCCGCTGGAGGAGGAGTCACTCAAGGTCGTCGAGGATCCGACAAAGGGAAAGAACATGCTGGCCCTCGGCGTTCTGGCCTCCATCTTTTCACGAGATCTCGATATGATCCGTGACTTGATCCTGTACCTGTTCAAGAAGAAGTCACAGGAGATCAAGGACAACAACCTCGCGTTGCTGGAAGCGGGTTACAGATGGGCCGAAGAAAACGCCGAATTCAAGGTTGACGTGCCCACGAAGAAGTCCGACCAGCCGATGGTCGTGATGAACGGAAACCAGGCGGTCGGCTTCGGGTGTATCGCCTCCGGAATGGAATTGTGCTCGATGTACCCGATCACGCCGGCGACCTCCGCATCCCACCATATCAGTGAGATGTTCGAGAAATTCGGCGGAATCGTCCACCAGGCCGAGGACGAGATCGCCGCTGCCGGCGTTGCCATAGGCGCGTCGTTCGCCGGCAAGGTGGCTTTCACGATCACATCGGGTCCGGGTTTGGCACTCAAGACCGAGTTTCTCGGTCTGGCGGTGATGACTGAGACGCCGCTCGTCGTCGTGGACGTTCAGCGAGGTGGGCCGAGCACGGGGTTGCCGACCAAGGTCGAGCAGTCTGATCTGTTGGCTGCCATCTTCGGACAAACGGGTGATGCTCCGCACGTGGTAATGGCGCCCGCAACCATGGAGGAATGCTTCCAGAGCGCCATCACCGCGAGGCGAATCGCGGAGGCGTTCCGCTGCGTCGTCATCGTGCTCACGGACGCCAACCTGGCTACCGGGCAGCAACCGTTCCCGCGCCCGGATCTGAAACCCGAGTGGTTCTCCGGTCCCCCGGACCTCAGTCCGGTGCCCGAAGGCACGCTGCCTTACGACTGGGATCCCAAGCTCGGCCTCTCGCGGCGAGTCATACCGGGGCAGTCCAACGGGATGTTCATCGCAACCGGGCTTTCGCACGACGAGCGCAGCAAGATTGCCTATGACTCCGAGACTCACCAGCGTGCCTGCATGATGCGAAGCCGCAAGATGGCCGTCTTCCAGTCTACATTGAAGCCGTCGAAGATCCATGGCGACGATAGCGGAGACCTGTTGGTGGTGGGCTGGGGCAGCACTATGGGGACCATTGAGGAGGCGGTAGACCGGGCTCGAGACGAGGGACTCGCGGTCTCCTCGCTCCACCTGAGGTTCCTCTCGCCCCTGGAGTCCGGGCTCAAGAAGAGACTCAGCCGCTTCAAGAAGGTGATGACGGTTGAGATCAACTACAGCGACGAAACGACAGATCCCTACATAAATGAAGAGAACCGCCGCCGCGGCCAACTCAGTTGGCTGTTGCGCGCAAGCACACTGGTAGACGTGGATTGCTGGACGCGGGTGCCGGGCGAGCCGCTGCAGCCCGGCAAGATCCTGCAGGCCATTCGCGATAAGCTGCCGAATGGAGACAGAGCATGATTGAGACTACAGCGCCATCGTTTCTTGGCTGCAGCATCGACGACGATCGCGAATTCTCCATGGGGGATTACGAAGGCGGCATCGCCCGCTGGTGCACCGGATGTGGTGACCACGCGATCTACACCGCGGTGAAGCGCCTTCTGGAAACGGAGCAACTGCCACCCGAGCAGACGGTGTTCGTGTCGGGCATCGGCTGTTCCAGCCGGTTTCCGCACTACTTCAAGACATACGGCTTCCACAGCCTGCACGGCAGGGCACTGCCCGTGGCCACCGGCATGAAGCTGAGGCGTCCGGATCTCCACATCTTCGTTGCCACAGGTGACGGCGATTGCTGCTCCATCGGGGCAGGACACTGGATGCACACTACGCGCTACAATCCCAACATGGTGGTCATGATGTTGGACAACGGCGTGTACGGTTTGACGAAGAATCAAACTTCGCCGACTTCACCGCGAGGATTCCCGAGCAATACACAACCCCAAGGTGCTGTGTTGAATCCACTGAATCCACTGACCGGCACGCTTGGCATATCCAATGTCTCGTTTGTTGCGCAGACGGCCGACTGGATTCCGGATCATTTGTACGAAACGATATCTGCGGGTTTCCACCACAAGGGATTTGCCTTCATCAGGATTCTGCAGCGCTGCCCGCAGTACACGAGTTCGATCTTCGCGGAGGCCGTGCGGAATCCCGATCTGACGGAGCTCATGGTCCATACCGACGGCATCAGGATTGACGAAATCAAAGACATATACAAGAAGCACGTCTACCACGATCCATCGGATCTCGTGGAAGCGCATCGCATGGCCGCCAATCCGGCACGCCTCCTGTTGGGGCTGTATTACAGGAACGAGTCAGCCCCCATTTTAGAGGAAGTCCGGGACGTACCTCGTCGGTCGGTCGAGGAAAAGATTGAAATACTGAATACGGAGCTAGACCGTTATGCCGTCTGACGAACGGATAGAGCAGGCACTCGAGATCGTATCAACACAGGCACAGGCGTTTCGGTCCGCCCTCGCGGCAACGATCGACCAAATGAGTGCATTCGCGCATACTCAGGGCGCTGCAAAGGACCAAAAGTCGGAGCTGATTGCCGTCGAACTCGGTCCTTTCGCCAGCGAATTGGTCGATCCGAATGAGTTTTCCCAGTATGCCGGAGATACTGCGCAATCGAGCGCGCAGGCCTTGCAGGTTGTCAAGAAATCACAGGAAACTCTGGAAGAACTGGCCGACAAAGGGGACGAGTTTCTGGTGGTGGAAGTGGAGAGTGGCGGCAGCCTCTGGCATTCCATAGCGCAGCGACTTGGCGAGTTGGGCCGTGCATTTGCCGCGGCGCGCGCCTTTGAAACGGCAAAGGCCAACGGTGAGGCGGTTGAATCGGTTGGCTCCCTGCCATTCGCCAAATGGAGCAGCAGAGAACGTCGTCTCGCTCCGCCGCTGGTGGTGATCGTGGACGGAGCCGACTGCCATGCCAACGCATTGGCTGATTTCCTCGACGGGAGCTTGAAGGTCATCGTGCTTCTGAGAGGCGAATCCACGCCTGCGCCGCTCGTGCGACTCATAACTCCGGGTACCTTCGTCGCACAAGCCACCGAGGTGTCGGGACTGAAGCGCCTCGGCCAGTGGGAAGGTCCCGGCATCGGCGCCGTAGTACCCGAGTTGGCCGCGCTGTTCGTACACGATCCCAAAGGTGGGCCGGAGTCGATCGATCGTTTGAAGATCAGCTATCTGCCGGAAGACAAACGCAGGAAACCGCTGGGTGGCGTCAGCGTCGCACAGCAGGCGGAAGAGATGCGCCAGTTGAAGGCGCTCGGTGAAGCACCGAAAGCCGCCGCGGTAACAGAGGAAAAGGAGGAACCGGTCAATCCCGCCGACAAACTCGCAGCTTGGCTGCTCACACGGGTTGATCTGGATGACGAAGGATAAGAAGGACGTATGGACCTAATAGAAATTCTACGCTCGACGGCGATAGTTGCCGGGGTGGGCTTGGTATTCGGTGTCCTCATAACTATTGCCCATCTCAAGCTCAAGGTCTGGGAAGACCCTCGTATAGATGAAATCGCGGACATGCTACCCGGCAGCAACTGCGGTGCTTGCGGGCAGGCCGGGTGCCGTGCTTTTGCCGAGGCCCTCATTGCGGGAAAGATCCCTCCGGCCCAGTGCACCGTCATGGGTCCCGAGGATGTAGAGGAGGTTGCGGCCCTACTTGGCGTTGATGCGGGCGAGTCGCAAAAGCGGGTGGCTCGGCTGCTTTGTGCCGGCGGAACCGACGTGGCAGTCCAACAGGCCGAATATCGCGGCATGCAGACGTGCAAGGCAGCCGTGGCCGTGTCGGGAGGCGGCAAGGGCTGCGCCTGGGGATGCCTGGGCCTCGACGATTGCAAGGAAGCATGCGGCTTCGACGCGATCATAATGAACGACAATGACCTTCCAGTCGTCTTGCCCGAAAAATGTACGGCATGTGGCGACTGCGTAGAGGCCTGCCCGCTCGATCTCTTCACGATCATGCCGATGGAGCAGAAGCTGATCGTGCAGTGCAAGAACCAGTTGGCAGGCGACGATGCGGAAGACATGTGCAAGGTGGCTTGTAACGCCTGCGCCAGGTGCGTTGCCGATGCTGCACCTGGGTTGATAAAAATGGTGAACAACCTTCCAGTGATCGATTACGAAAAGAACGATCTGGCAAGTCCCGAAGCTGCCAGCAGGTGCCCTACTGGAGCCATCGTCTGGGTGGACGGACAACAGTTCGCTGACACCCTGGAGTTGGCTAGGAGTGGTAAAAATGAAACAGAATAACGACAAGCCGTCATCACCCAAATACCCCGGTGTTCTGACGGCAACGGACGGAACCACTGCCACGGTCGAGGCGGAGACAAACGCCGCTGAGGCAGCCGGTGCATATCCAATTACCCCGTCCACGAACATGGGCGAGGGATGGGCCAAGGCGGTGGCCGTAGGAAAGCGCAACGTCAACGGCCGCAAGCTCATCTTCTTCGAACCCGAGGGCGAGCACGCCGCCGCCGCGGTTACGGCGGGAATGTCAATGTCAGGGCTCCGCGCCACCAACTTCTCGAGCGGCCAGGGCATAGCATACATGCACGAGTCGCTGTATGCAGCGGTCGGTAAGAGACTGACCTACGTGCTGAACATCGGCGCGCGAGCGATGACGAAGTGTACGCTCAACGTGCACGCCGGTCACGACGACTACCATGCCATCGACGATACGGGCTTCTTTCAATACTTCGCGAAGAACGTGCAGGAGGCGGCCGACCTGCCGCTCATAGCCCACCGTACGGCCGAGTTGGCGTTGAATCCGGGTTGCGTCGCTCAGGATGGCTTCTTGACGACTCACGTCATCGAGTCGGCGCTGATCCCGGAACGCGACTGCGTGAAGGAGTATCTCGGCGACCCCTCCGACATCGTTGAGTCGCCCACTCCCGCGCAGCGCTGGGTGTTCGGCGAAAAACGGCGCAGGATTCCCGAGATGTTCGACGTCGACTACCCGGCAATGGTCGGAGTAGTACAAAATCAGGACTCCTATGCCCAGGGTGTCGCAGCCCAACGTCCCTTCTTCTTCGACCACATCCAGAAGATGGCGGATCAGGCGATGGAAGAGTACGCGGTGTTGACGGGGAGACGATACAGCCGCGCCACCGGATACAGGCTGGACGACGCCGAATACGTGCTGATTGGTCAGGGGTCCGTGGTCTGCAATGCCGAGGCGGTGTGCGATTACCTGCGCGAGAAGGAAAACCTCAAGATCGGTGTGATAAATCTCACCATGTTCAGGCCCTTCCCGACCGACCTGATCACAAAGATGCTGCGCGGCAAGAAGGCCGTCACGGTATTGGAGAGGACCGACCAGCCGCTCGCCGTCGATCTACCGGTAGCTAGAGAGATCAGGGCGGCGCTCGGGAAAGCCATCGAAAACGGCCGAGGCAACGGGAGCAAACCGTACGCCGACGCGGAGAAGCTGGCTCCGAATGAAGTACCCGAGATCTATTCCGGTGCGTTCGGCATGGGAAGCCGTGACCTCCAGCCGGGTGACCTGGCGGCAGCCGTGCAGAACATGAGAGACGGCGGCAAGAAACTACGCCAATTCTATCTCTCGATCGATTTCGTGCGGCCCGACACGAATATCCCCAAGCTGCAAATCTGGCAGGAACAGCTCCTGAGGGATTATCCGGGCATCGAAGACCTGGCGCTGCCGTCTGCCGGCAATCTAAATCTGCTCCCCGAAGACGCGGTCACCATCCGTATGCACTCGGTAGGAGGCTGGGGTGCGATCACGACCGGAAAGAACATCGCCATGACGTCGGCGGACTTGTTCGGTTTGAACATTCAGGCAAATCCCAAGTACGGTTCGGAGAAGAAAGGGCAGCCAACGACCTTCTACGCCACCTTGGCCTCGGAACCGTTGCGACTGAATTGCGAGCTGAAGAACGTCAGCGTGGTGCTCGCGCCCGATCCAAACGTGTGCCGTCACTCAAACCCGCTCGCGGGAATAGCGGATAACGGCGTCTTCATTATGCAGAGCGACCTCTCGGTGGAGGAGTTCTGGAATACTCTCCCCGGCTCGGTCCAGCAGACTATCAAGGAGAAGAAGGTCAATACGTTCCTGCTCGACGGCTTCAAGATCGCCTCCGAAGAGGCATCGGATCCGGCACTGCGCTACCGCATGCAGGGTGCCGCCTTCATGGGAGCGTTCTTCAGGGAGTCACCTCTCGTCGAGCGCCACGGCCTGGATGAAGAGAAGCTGTTCGAGGGCATCAGGGCCCAGGTACAGAAGAAGTTCGGCCATCTCGGCGCACGTGTCGTCGAGGACAACGTCAGAGTGATTCGCCGAGGCTACGACGAGATTCGGGAAGTCAATCCCGACAAGCTCGAAGTGGATGAAGCGTCTCTGGGCGCTACCCCGAAGATGCCGGCCATTCTCGATGGAACCAACTGGCAGGAAGGCTTTGGAAACCCGGGTAGGTTCTGGGAACAGGTCTGCTATCTCTACAAGACCGGCAGCGATCCGATTGCCGATCCGTTTGCGGCCCTGAGTGCTATCCCGGCCGCGACCAGCGCGATTCGCGATATGACGGACGTGAGATTCGAGATCCCCGAGTTCATCCCGGAGAACTGCACGGGTTGCGGACAATGCTGGGTGCAGTGCCCCGATTCCGCAATTCCAGGAGTAGTGACCGAGGTAGACCAGGTTATCACTGCCGCGATAGAGACCGTCTCGAAGAATGGACAGTCCTTCGATCGGCTGCGCCAGCTAGTGCCGCACCTGGCGCGGGAATCTCGACGAATCATGAAGGGTGTGGAGGTCAAGAGCTTCGCCGACATACTGGCGACAGCGTATAAGACGGTTAAAGACAAGCTCAACATGGATCCGGAGAAACGGGCGGAGCTGGATGAAGAGTTTGCCCCGGTATTCTCGGCGCTCGCCGAATTCCCGCTGGCGAAGACCGCACCTTTCTTCGACGTGCCGGAGGACAAACAGGCGGGCACGGGCGGCCTGTTGTCGATCACGGTGAATCCCTATACCTGCAAGGGCTGCAACCTATGCGTGGATGTCTGCCCCGACAACGCCTTGATCACGGTCAAGCAGGACGAAGCGGCAGTCGAGAGGATGCGTCGCAACTGGGAGCTGTGGGAGAATCTCCCCGATACGGACGATCGATACATCAACATATCCGACATGGATGAGGGTATTGGCGTCCTCTCGTTCTTGATGCTCAAGAAGCAAAACTACATGTCCATGGTCGGAGGCGACGGCTCCTGCATGGGCTGCGGTGAGAAGACCGTCATGCACCTGGTCCTTTCGGCGGTCAATGCTCTCATGTTCCCGCGCGTGGCCAAATACGTCGAAAAGCTGGATGGAATGATCTCGCAACTCGACGAGAAGGCGCGCAACATCCTTTCAGCCGACGCCGATCTCGAAAGCGTGAGTGCCGGCAATGGCAAGGGTGAAGAGGGATTTTCGATCCCGCTCGATCACGAGAAGCAGGCGAAAGTGGAACGTATCAACGGGATCATCAAGGAACTCAAGGATCTCAGGTGGCGTTACACCGAAGGACCGACGGGACGGGGCCGGTCCACTTTGGGTATGACCAACGCAACCGGGTGCTCTTCGGTTTGGGGCAGCACTTACCCGTTCAACCCCTACCCGTTCCCATGGACGAACCATCTGTTCCAGGATGCGCCTTCGATCGCGATTGGAATATTCGAGGGCCACATGCGGAAGATGCGCGATGGTTTCGTGTCGGTTCGCCGCGCCGAGCTCGAGTTGAACGAAGAATACGAAGCCGAAGTGCATGAGCCTTTCTTCGAGGATTTCGATTGGCGCGAGTTCTCGGATGAAGAGTTCAAGATGTGCCCGCCGATCTTCGCGACTGGTGGCGACGGCGCAATGTACGACATCGGATTCCAGAACCTCTCCCGCCTGCTAGCGTCCGGCAAGCCGATCCGGGTGATCATTCTGGACACGCAGGTCTACTCGAACACCGGTGGACAGGCATGCACGAGTGGCTTCCTGGGCCAGGTGTCGGACATGGCCGAATACGGCAAGGGGCAACACGGTAAGGAGGAGCAGCGCAAAGAAATGTCGCTGATTGCGATGGCTCACGGGAAAGTCTTCGTGCACCAGAGCACTCAGGCCGCTGCATCCCATCTGTTGGAGGGAGTGCTGAAGGGCCTCAACGTGCGGTGCCCTTCCGTGTTCGTTTTGCACAGTCCCTGCGCACCCGAGCACGTAATAGGCGACGACGCCGCCGAGCGCGCTTCGAAATTGTCCCTGGAGAGCCGGGCATTCCCCGTTCTCACCTACGACCCGTTTGAAGGCCAGTATCTCTGTGACCAGTTGAGCCTGGATGGCAATCCGGCGGTCGAAGACAACTGGCCCACTTACGAGATCTCGTACGTGGATGAAGAAGGGGCGGAGCAGAAGATGGAGCTGCCTCTGACCATCGCCGATTGGGCAGCCACCGAAGGGCGTTTCTTCAAACACTTCAAGAAGGTCAAAGGAGAGTTTGACGAAGACGCGATGGTTCTGTTCCACGACTATCTGGAACTCTCCGCAGAGGATCGCGCTGAGAAAACGCCGTTCATCTATCAGGTGGGACCGGACAAGAAGCTTTCCCGCATCACGATGGCCGATGAGATAGTCGAACTCGCGGAAGAGAGACTGCAATCGTGGTCGAGGCTCAGGCAGTTGGCGGGCGTCGAAGTGGCGCCGGCGGTCAAAGACCAGCTCGAATACGAGTTCGAAGGCGAATTCGATAAGAAAGCTGCCGCGCTCCGCACCGAGTACGAGGCAAAGATGGCGGAGTTGAGGGCGTATTATCCTCGCGTCGTGGCACGGAAACTCGCCGAGGGTCTCGTAAGGGCCGGGGACGGCTTCAAGACGGTTGCCGAACTGCTCGAGCAGGCGCAGTCGGTTCCAGGCCTGGAAGCGATCCCGGGTGACATCCTGGGCGGAAACGGCGGTACTGGCAACGGTGGCGATGGCGGTACTCCAACCACCGCCGCACCGGCAGGTGATTCGGCGGTAGCGGTTGCGGAGGCGCCGGCGGAAGCCCCGGCGGCGGAAGAGGAGGAAGAAGGGCTCGCAATGGAGCCCTACATAGAATCCGCCAGGTGCACGACGTGTGATGAGTGCACCAAGATCAACAACAAGATGTTCGCTTACAACGACAAGAAGCAGGCCTACATCAAGGACCCGAGGGCAGGCACCTTCAAGCAGTTGGTGCAGGCGGCTGAAAAGTGCTCGGTGGGAATCATCCATCCGGGAACGCCGCTGAATCCGAAGGAGAAGGACCTCGACAAGTGGGTCAAACGGGCAGAACGCTTCAACTGATATTGGCATGGACGATAGGCTCAAGACGTTTCGACAGGGCGTTCATCCGCCGGAACTGAAAACACTCACCGAACACAGCCGGATTCGGCGGATGCCGTTCCCGGACGAAGTAGTGCTTCCGTTGAGTCAGCACACCGGAAAGCCGGCCAGGCTCCTGGTGCAGGTCGGCGACGAGGTTGAGCGCGGCGACAAAATCGCGGAGGCCGACGGCTTCATATCGGCCCCGTTGCACGCCTCCGCCACAGGCAAAGTCGAGGAGATTGGGCTTTGGCCGCATCCGAACGGTTCTTATTCACCGGCGGTGCGTATCGAAGTCGAAAGGTACTCGGCACAGACTCCGCGCGGCAGAAAGGTCCCCGAGTGGGAGCACCTTTCGCCCGACGGCATCCGGGCGGCAGTGAAGAACGCGGGCGTAGTGGGGTTGGGAGGAGCGGCATTTCCCACGCACGTGAAGCTTACGCCTCCCGAAGGTGCGAAGATCGACACCCTCATCCTGAACGGTTGCGAGTGCGAGCCGTACTTGACCTCAGATCACCGCACCATGGCGGAGTATCCTGACCGCGTGCTGCTCGGTACCAGGATCATGATGAAGTGCCTCGGTGTGGGGCGTGGGATGATCGGCATCGAGAAGAACAAACCCGACGCGATCGAGGCACTCACAAAAGCCTTGCCGAGTGACCTCGACATCACGATTTACCCGCTCACGGTCAAATATCCTCAGGGCGCGGAAAAGATGCTGATAGACGCTCTGCTGAACCGTGAGGTGCCGTCGGGGAAACTGCCTCTCGACGCAGGTGTGGTCGTGCAGAATGTGGGTTCGATCGCCGCAATAGCGGAAGTGTTCGAGACAGGTATGCCGCTGGTTGAACGGATTGTGACGGTGACTGGGAAAGGCATTCAAGACCCGTCGAATCTCATCGTGCCGGTCGGCACCAAGCTTCGCGATTTGATCTCCATGTGCGGCGGGTTGAAGGAAGACGCTCATGAGATCGTATTCGGCGGACCGATGATGGGGACGTCGCAGTCAAAACTGGACGTCCCCCTTCTGAAGGGTACATCGGGCGTCGTCGTGCTTTCGGAGGAAGAATGCAAGCGTGCTGAGTCGCACCCATGTATTCGATGCGGGCACTGTCTGGACGCGTGCCCGGTCTTCTTGAATCCTCAGCGTCTCGGGGCTCTGGCCCGGGCAGAACGTTTCGAGGAAATGAACAAATATCATCTTGCAGACTGTATGCTCTGCGGGAGTTGTTCGTATGTATGCCCGTCCAACATTCCGTTGAGCCAGTTGTTCCAAGTCGCAAAAAAGGCGTTATGGAAGCGGCAGGCAGCGTGAGCAATCAAAATCTCCTGATCACCGCGTCGCCCCACTTGGGCGGCCGAGACACAACGCCCAAAATCATGTGGTCTGTAGTTGCCAGTCTCGTGCCGGTCGTGGCGGCTTCTGTATTCTACTTCGGCCCCAGTGCAGTTCTGGTGATCGTCTCCAGCTGCGCCGGGGCTTTGCTGGTCGAACAGTTTTTCGGACCGAAATCAGCGCTCAAAGATGGTTCAGCCGTGATTACCGGGCTGCTGCTCGGTTTGACATTGCCGCCCGGCTTACCAATGTGGATGGCGTTCGTCGGGGGGGCGTTCGGAATAGGTTTCGGGAAACTGATTTTCGGAGGGCTCGGCCAGAACCCATTCAATCCCGCCCTGTTGGGGCGTGCGTTCCTTCAGGCGGCGTTCCCCGTCGCTCTGACGACATGGCCCGCGCTGGATGGCCCATGGTGGAGCCTTCGCGGCGACAATTTCGCTCTACCGTTGATGAGCGCCAGCACCGACGTGCTGACCGGGGCAACGCCGCTCGGGTTGATGAAATTCGAGCAGGTTGCCACCGACAACGTCAACCTCATCATGGGCTCCATCGGCGGGTCGGCCGGAGAGACCTCCGGTTTGATCATTCTGTTGTGTGGCGTCTACCTTGCCTTCAGGAATCACCTCAACTGGCGCATTCCGGCGAGCATACTGCTCACCGTCGCTGTGTTGTCCGGCGGCCTTCACCTGCTGGATTCGGCCAATTATCCGAGTCCGATTTTCATGCTCTTCGCGGGTGGATTGATGCTGGGTGCGGTGTACATGGCTACGGACATGGTGACTTCACCGACGACTAACCTGGGATGTTGGCTGTTCGGTTTCGGTATCGGCTTCCTGACCGTTGTGATTCGAACATGGGGCGGTCTGCCCGAGGGAGTGATGTACGCGATTCTGTTGATGAATGCGATGGTGCCCTTCATAAATCGAGCGACACAACCTCGAGTGTTCGGCACCAAGCTGAAGCAGGTGGTATCGTGACGGAAGAGAATCTCAATAACGACACTGCGTCGCAGGCTCCTCCGCCGCCCCCGCAGCAAAAGGAGGTTCCGCCCTGGCGACTAGTTCTCACGCTCGCGGTGGCGGGAGCTATGGCGGGGTTCCTGATCGTTTTCGTATACGTCGCCACGCTGCCGGTCATCACTGCCAACAAGGCCGAGGAGTTGAGGCTGGCGATTCAGGACGTGCTGGGAGCACCGGACGAATTCGATACGCTCTTCGTGGTCAACGGTGAACTCGTCAATGAGTTGTCTCCCGGTGAGGATCCGGCAGACTACGACCAGATCTATCCGGGGTACCGAAACGATGGAACCCGTGTCGGATATGCCATACAGTCCGCCGAATTCGGCTTCCAGGATGTGGTCCGATTGATCTTCGGGTACGATGCAAGTTCGGAGACGATTTTGGGCATGCTTGTGCTGGAGCACAAGGAAACGCCGGGCCTGGGCGACAAGATAGTCAAGGACCCGGAGTTTGTCGGTCAGTTTTCCGGATCGTCGGCCCCGCTGACGGGCGTGAAGACCGGGGAAGGCGACGGCAGCCAGGATGAAATCGATATGATCACTGGTGCAACAATCTCATCCCGAGCAGTGATTCGGATAATCAATAACTCGCTCGAGCGAATAGACCCAATGCTCGATTCATACAGCGGCGGGGGCGGGCGATGAGAAAGACAACTCCCCAACAGGACTTTGTGCGAGGTGTCTGGCGGGAGAACCCGGTTTTGGTTCAAATGCTGGGACTCTGTCCGGCTCTCGCAGTCACAAACACGGTGGTAAACAGCTTCGCAATGGGTGTGGCCACGTTCTTCGTGCTGACGGGATCGAGCCTCTTGGTTTCGACGTTCAAGAACTTCATTCCGAACCAGGTGAGAATCTCCACCTATATCGTGATCATTGCGACGTTCGTGACAGTGACGGACATGACGCTGGAGGCTGTGGTTCCCAACATCCACAAAGAACTTGGCGCTTTCATTGCTCTGATCGTCGTGAACTGCATGATTCTGGGGCGGCAAGAAGCATTCGCCTCGAAGCGGCCGGTGGGTAGGGCCCTCCTGGATGCGGTCGGGACCGGTATCGGTTTCATGATCGCGCTTCTCATTCTGGGCACGGTTCGGGAGATCTTGGGCAGCGGCACGGTACTCGGGATTTCTCTGTTCGGTCCCAACTTCGAGCCCTGGGTGGTGTTTGTGCTGCCGCCGGGCGGGTTTTTGACGATCGGGTTCGTGTTGCTGGGTCTGAATTCCTATCAACGGCGTAAGGAACAACGAGCTCGAGCCTTGAGTGGCGGCGGAGTTCCGCAAGAGGAGGCTGCATAAATGGACAACAATCTCCTTCTCATACTGATCTCCGCGATGGTGGTGAACAACTTCACCCTGTTCTACTTTCTCGGACTCTGCCCGTTCATGGGAGTCTCAGGGCGCGTGGAGACAGCGTTGCGGATGGGTGCCGCCAACTTGTTCGTTCTGACGATCACGGCGGTATGCGCCTGGTTCCTGTACAAGTTCATTCTTCCTGCGGCACCGTACCTACGCCTCATTTCGTTCATCGTGGTCATCGCTTCCAGCGTACAGATAACCGAGATCGCGATAAAGAAGTTCAGTCCGGCGTTGTTCAGGGCGCTCGGCATCTACCTTCCGCTGATCACGACCAACTGCGCGATTCTCTTCTACGCCATTCAGTCGACCAACAAAGGCTACACCTTCATCCAAGGGCTGTTCTATGCTTGGGGGGCCGGTCTGGGTCTCACCCTGGCGTTGGTGTTGATGGCCTCTATTCGAGAGGATAGCGAGCTGGTGACGGTACCCGAGGTGGCAAAGGGCACGGCGCTGACGTTCATCATTGCGGGGTGTCTGTCCCTGGCGTTCATGGGATTCGCGGGACTGTTGAGTTCGTCGTGAGCCTGTTCCTCGGGATTTGTGGATGTGCGGCGCTCGTTGTGGTTTTCGGCCTCGTGGGCGGGCGACACGAGGTACACGAGAGAACTGACGAATGCGGCAGTTGCGGTACCAAGGAAGGCGCCGCCGATTGCGGCGCTTGCAAGACGGCAAGTGACATTTTGGAGTAGACATGCATAAACAAAAACCGTCAGGTTTCTCCGGCCCGACCCGGCGTGAGATCCTGATTCTCGGAGCCGGTGCTTTCGCTGTAGCGGCGATTCCTCTCTGGAGAACGAGGCGGCAGAAACTGGTGAGGCGTACCGTTCCTCTGATGGGGACATTTGCCGAGATCGGGGTGGTGCACAGGGACGAGCGGTACGCGCACGGTGCCATCGATGCCGCGTTCGCCCGCCTGCGACAGATCGAGCGTTTGATGACGCGTTACGAGACTACCTCGGACGTGGGGCGTGCAAACCTGGAAGCGGCAGGCAAGCCGACCGGCATTTCTCACACTAGTGCGATCGTGGTAGGTGAGGGTCTGCGCTGGGCGGAGTCCAGCGACGGGGCATTCGACCCGTGCCTCGGCACTGTTTCGAAAGTCTGGGACATCGGCAATCGTGCGGAGCCGCCCAACAAGGAGCGGCTGCACAGGTTCGCGGGTAGACATCTGTATCGTGCGCTCGATCTCGATACGTGGAGTGGACAACCGGTCGTGCGATTCACGGAATCGGACGTAGAGATCGATCTGGGTGGCATCGCTAAGGGATACGGTGTCGACTCGGCGGTCGAAGTGCTTCGCGACTGGGGTATCACGGACGGGCTGGTGAACGTCGGCGGGGATCTCTATGCAATGGGTGCATCAGATGACGGTGATCCGTGGAAAGTAGGAGTCCGCTCCCCATCAAATCCCAACGAAATCACTGAGCGATTCGAGATTTCCGATGCCGCAGTGGCCACATCGGGCGATTATATGCGCTTCTTCCGCCACAACGGCAGACAGTATCATCATCTGCTCGATCCCAACACGGCAGAACCGCGACAGTGCTCGGTGCACAGCGTAACCGTCACAGCCGACCACTGTATGACTGCCGATGCGGCGACTACAGCGGTCTTTGGTATGCCCAACTCCCAGGCGATGCGCCTGCTCAGCGTCCGGGCACCAGAGGCGAAGATAATCAGCACGATCTAAGAGCCACAGAACCCTACTTCGGCGGGTGTCGTTCGCGACGGAGCGAGGCTTGGGACTATGTCTGAAATCAGAAGCGCGGCTGTGGCCGGCAAGTTCTATCCTGGATCGGAAACTGAATTGCGCACTATGGTCGAGGGCATGTTGGATGCCGTCGGCGCCGAGCCGGAACACGCGTACGGCGGCATCGTACCTCACGCTGGACTGATGTACTCAGGAGCATGCGCTGCACACGTTTTCAAGCGAATTATCGTTCCGCCGGTAGTCGTGATAGTCGCACCAAATCACACCGGCCGGTCGAGACATCCGGGAGGCGCAGCGGCCTGGGATCGGGGCGCTTTCGACATACCAGTCGGACGAATGGCGGTGGCGGACGAATTTCTCAGCCGCCTGGAAGCGGAAACACCCCTCGTCGCTCACGATCCTGCGGCGCATTCGTTCGAGCATTCGGTCGAGGTAGAACTCCCGTTTCTCGCGCATCTCGCACCTGAAACGACGATCGCCCCCCTTGTTCTGGCATGGGATGATTGGAGGCGGTGCAGGGAGTTGGCGGAAGCGCTCGTTTCCACGGTATCCGAGTGGCCGCACGAGGTGTTGCTGTTGGCTTCATCGGACATGACGCACTTCGAATCGGCGCGCGCGGCCACCGCCAAGGACAGAGGTGCGTTGCAGGCAATCGAACGGTTGGATGGAGAGGATCTGCTATCCTACTGTGACCGCGAACACGTCAGTATGTGCGGGCGCGCGCCGTCCGCCGTGGTACTGGAGGCATCTCGCCTGCTGGGCGCAACCAGAGCCGAGGTGGTCGACTACCGGCATAGCGGCATGGTGACGGGAGACGACCGGGACGTGGTTGCATACGCGGGTGTCGTGATCCGGTGAAACTTCACCGCCACCCTGCTCGGTCAAGCAACAGTCCAAGTATGCCCTTCATGCAGCAGGCGTACGCGGCCCTTTCGTCGTGTTCGCATATGTCGTCGCGGAATTGGCCATACTCGTCGGAAGCTGGGTGCCGGCTGACGGGAGACGATGATCAAGGGCCGTAGATAGTGATGTCCACGAACCGGCCCTTCAGGAGTTCAGCATACGCAAGAGGAGAATAGGCGCGCATGCCGTAGCTCATGTGCGGGGAGCAGGCTGCGTCGGGCGAGGGGAGCATGTGACGGGTACCAGGACTCCTCGCGTAGTTCCGTCTCGACGACTCGACATCTACTCGCATTCGGTGGGGACGTAAGGCCCTCTTGCGGC
Organism: uncultured Gemmatimonadaceae bacterium; assembly: GCA_964580055.1. Lineage (GTDB taxonomy): Bacteria > Gemmatimonadota > Gemmatimonadetes > Gemmatimonadales > GWC2-71-9 > JBDGYW01. Next base: position 51,012 of record CAZOJI010000020.1, read on the forward strand.
CTTCCCAGACTCCACCGGTCGAGTTCTGTCTGATCGTCGAGATCATAGCGGCTGTGTCCCTTCGCCTGTCTCGGTTTCCTCCCCGAACCCCGCCGCCACCCGAATGAGACCAAAAGGTACCCCATTTCCGTACCGTCGAGTCCCGCGACGTTAGTGGCGGCATGCCCCGATTTCCTTGCAGATCAGCCAAAGAAAGAGCAACGAGCCGGTGAAATCAAGGCCACGCGAGTTCGTTTGCTGCACCGAGCCTCCACCGAGATCTGCAACTCCTGTACCGCGCACGTAAGTATAGCCTTTGCAGTTATTTACATTCCATTGGCATGCCGTGAATCTGGTGCACGCCCGCATCAGGCGCGCCGCAGTTGCCGCACGCGTCGTTCATATGTGATTGTCGGTTTGAGTGGGGTTTTGCTTGAGGAAAGCGGCTGCCGCTAGAAGTACACGCGCCCCGAACTCGGTTCCGTCGCGGCCGGCGTAAAGGAATCCGTTGAACAGCAGATCCACGTTTTGCGCGAACGAATATGAGACGGAAGGAATCGATACAGCGCTTTGATCCGCGACGTTTCCGGCACAAGGTAGAGGTTAGGCTGCCAACCGAGTGGTTGGTATTCAAACTACTATCTACGAAATGCGCGAAGGCAATCTGGAAGCAGGCAGATCGGAGGACACCATCAGCAACCAGACCGATAGCGTCTTGCGTTTGGCCTTATGGACAGTTGGCACAAATTGACGTCTAACTGAGCCGCCTCGAACTCCCCGGTCAGTTCGTTCGACTGTCCAGTGCCTTTCGTACTTCGCACGCGAGTTTGGTGCACGAGTACGGTTTCATGAGAACGCTGCTGACGCCGGCACGAGCCAGGTTCTCGGGGGTCACCGCTTCGCTGAAGCCCGTGGTGAGAACGATGGCGATTCCCGGTCGCACACGGTGCGCCTCTTCCGCCAACTGCAGCCCGGTGAGGTGAGGCATTGTCTGGTCCAAAATGAGCCCATCGAAGTCGTCGGGGCCCGACAGAAAGGTCTCGAGTGCGTCCTCACCGTTGGTGAGAGCCGTCACGACGTATCCCAGGCGGCTGAGGTGTTGGGCGGTGACGTGACTGTTCTGCCACTCGTCGTCGACCACCAGCAATCGCTCAGTGCCTATGGGACGCTCGTCTTGCAGCTCTTCGGCGGCCATTTCAGAGCCGGCGGCGGAATATTCCCCGTATTTGCGGGGAAACCATATCCCGAAGGTCGTGCCTTTTCCGGGCTCGCTTTCAACCTCGACCGACCCTCTGTGGCTCTGGACAATTCCGTTAACGACGGACAGGCCCAATCCTGTTCCTCTGCCGATTTCCTTGGTGGTGAAGAACGGGTCAAAGATGCGCTGGATCATGTCAGCGTCCATCCCGTGTCCGGAGTCACGCACCGTGAGTCGCGAATACGATCCCTCTGAAAGCCCCTCGGGGGCCGAAGCCTTGTCGCCGCCGATCTCTGTTTCATCAACCTCTATATCGAGGGTGCCACCATCGTTCCCGATCGCATGGACAGCGTTGGAGCAAAGGTTCAGCAAGATCTGTTGGATTTGTCCCGCGTCCGCCACCACCGGCCCGCTTTCGGCATCGACACGTGTTCGAACCTCGATGGTCGAAGGGATCGTTGCGCGTAGAAGTGGCAGGCATTCCTGTACCGTCTTTCCCAGTAGAGCCGGTTCGTGGCTCGTGTCGCTCTGGCGACTGAATTCGAGTATCTGATTCACCAGGCGTCTCGCACGCTCGGTGGCGTCGGTCAAGATCTCCAGGTTGTGCCGGGTTCCGGCATCGTCGGGAATTTCGTCGCTGAGCAGCTCGCAGCATCCTGAAATGGCCAGCAGGATGTTATTGAAATCGTGTGCAATCCCGCCTGCCAGCGAGCCCAAGGCTTCCATCTTTTGCGCCACCGCGAGCTGACGTTGCAGCAGCGTCTCGTAGGTGACGTCCCGCATCACACTCACCAGACGTACGACGTTGCCGGCTTCGTCCGATACGGGGGAGATGGTCACCTCTTGCTTCCTGGTGCCACCTTCCGAGAAACGGCTCTCGATTCGGCCTTTCCATGACCGCCCGGCAACCACGACTTCCCACACGCTCCGCCGCAATCTACTGTTCTGAAGACTGGTCAAAACGTCCTGGAGGTGACGGCCCTTCGCCACGTCTCTCGGGATACCTGATATCTGTTCGAAGGCGGGGTTCACGTATTCGATGACCCCTGCTGCGTCGGTAATGCAGATGCTCTCGACGGCGTTCTCCACCGCGGCCCTGAACAATTCGGCTTTGGGAACGAGCGGTTCCCTCGTCGTTAGTTCGCGACGGTCCGAGTCAGACCTGTTCATGGTTACGGAATACCTGCCATTCCCACCTTCTCGACACGAGTGATCTTCCCTGCTCAGATGCCCATCCATCGCACGTACCTCTTCCGAGTCTCGTACCCGAGACAACCAACAGTCCGCTGTCAGTGCGTTTGCCAACTATTGGAGCGCCGTTCCACTCGCGCAAGCCGCGCTCATGTCAGCGGGGCCCGCAAATGCCGAGATATTGCATTCATGAAAGGTTTGGACGTGTCAGCGGCTGTCGCCAAGTCTCACGAGAAACCTGTTGGCACCGTTGCCGGTCGAATGCTGGCGGTCGCGTAACTGCCCTCCCGAAGCGCCCTCTCCAAAATCCATTCCCAGCCGAGGTACTGGCCGGCACGTTCCCGGGACATCCCCAAATACTTCCGGACATGTCTGTACAGCGTACGGCCCGAGGCCAGGCACAACCCGTTTGGTTCTCCTGGTTCCTCGCTTTCCGCTGTACCCGGGGCAGTCAGTCGAGGTACGAGGCGAGCTATGGCTCTCCAATCGCGGGCCGTGAATTGACCGCAGCGGCGAAACTGTCTACTGAATGTGGCAATTGAGTGGGAACTGCATGCCGGTTTGCCGCCCAACGCTTCCGTGAATTGACTGGCGAGCAGCTCGTCCAACTCCGATGCTTCGAGCCTTTCGGTAACGTAAGAGGCGAGGTCGAAAGCATCGGGCGATGGCCGTGAACGAACGGCTTCGAGGAGGGCGGAAATAGAGACCGAGGAACTCGCGTCAGGTACCTCGACTACCGCGAGTCGAATGCCCAAGGTCGGAACCAGCTCTCTCAACCATCCGTGATCGTCCTCTCCCGGCGGCAGCACGAGGCAGGGGATTACCCACGGATCCCGCATGAGAGCCACTGCAGCGTGGCTGACGCGACTGAGGACACTCTGATCGGTGCCGAAAACGATCGCACCGAGAGGCAGCGGGAGTCGACGGGCGGTAAAATGGTCGAGCGGTACGATGGTGTCGTAGGGGGGTGAGACGACGCGCATTGCGACAGCGTTGCTCTGCAGCAGGGTAGGGTTCGGTCTTGCGGTCGATCGGGACACGGCTACGCTATCGCATCCTTTCTCTCGAGAAACAACTTTGCGCCCGGCATTTGCCGGAATCAAGCGCGGTCGAGGTAAATCAGTGTCAAGTGCAGCATCGCTTCATGAAGGCCGTTCAACCGCAGGTTGGTGGCTTTCGTGAAAACCTGACCTACCGCTCGCGGGCCTACAGATCCCGGAATCTCCTGCCGCAGCCACTTCGACACGGCGTTATTGAGAACGTTGTAAGATACTGAAGTGTAAGCGCTTAGCAAAATAGACGGGGTTGCGCATGCACCTTGCAGTGATCTGTGAGCTGTGTTGAGCACAACGGAAGATTCTATTAGCCGCTTCCCGGGTTCCGCGGTTCGATGCCGGTGCGCGATGATCGGGTCAGTCCTGGGCCTGTTGAGTATCGTCGTGTCCGCGCAGATGAGTTCGCAAGTTATTGGGGACGATGAGGTGCAGGCAGTCATCAACAATTTCGAGCAGACTGCCGCCGAGGATGTTGAAAGGGACGGGATCGGCGGGTTGGCGTGGGGCATCGTCGAGGGCGACGAGCTGCTCTGGGCGAACGGGTTAGGATGGTCGAACTGGGAACTGCGTCGTCCCGCCCGAGCGGGGACGGTGTTCCCCGTTGGCTCTTTCACCAGCGCGATGACGATCACCATGCTCCTCCAGCTAGCCGAGCAAGGGGTGGTCGGCCTGGATGACAGGGCGGTGAGGTATATACCAGAGCTTGCCCAAATGTACGGCCCCCCGGGATACGCCAACTCAATCAGCCTTCGACATCTCGCTACCCACACCGGTGGGCTGATGCACTCTCCGCCGCTCCCGTACTCGGTGCCGGGCTCCGGCGAGGATTGGCAGTCACGGATAGTGGAACTGATACCGAGCACGCCGCTCTATTACGTGCCGGGAGAGATGTACTACTACTCGGGGGTGGGGCTGGGCTTGCTCGCCCTGGCAGTCACTCGCGCGGCTGAGTATCCGTTCGACGAGCTGGCGGAGGTATTGATCTTCGAGCCTCTGGGCATGATGATGTCCGGATTCGAACTCACACCTATGATGGAAGATGCGTTGGCGGTTGGGCGAGTGGACGCCCGCCGGATGCCCATTACGCCGGTCTTGCCGTCCGAGGTGCCGCGCCGTGAAACCGCGAGCATCCGCGACGCGGGGGCATACACTACGGTCGAGGATCTGGCGAGCTTCCTGGGCAGTCTCCTCGGGGCGTCGAGGTATCAGATACTCACCTCTGCCGGCAGCAGCGCGATCCGGGAGTTGGGCCTTCAAGACGGTCGCGGCAATGCCGCCGGTCTCTTCATACAACGCCCCCAATTCGGAGACCGGTTGGTAGGGCAGGGGCGAACTACCTCAGGACACACAGCATTCATCGCTCTCGACCTGGAAACCGCAATCGGCGTGATTCTCCTCAAGAGTTACGACAACGGGGGTGACCATCTCGAGCAGGCCGTCTCTACCGCGCTCGAACAGCTTCTGGGGGGTGGTGTCTTTGCAGGAGGAACGGCCGGCGGCGAGGGGGGTGTCGCACGATCGGGTGCGATACCGTTCGCGGAGGTCGAGGTCCGCCCGGTTCGCAGGAGCTGCGGCCGTCTAGTCTACCCGGCCGAACTCTCGGATGCGCCAAGCGGCGACGTGCCCGACCCCGCCAGGGTTACACTCGAGTTCGTCATAGGAACCGATGGCGCGATAGCAGCGGAAGACGTGGTGGTCATTGCGTCGCCGGACGAGAGATTCAACGCCGCGGCGGTCGATTGGGCCCTCTCCTGCACGTTCACTCCCGGCCGGGAGCAGGGAAGGCCCGTCCCCGTTCTGGTGAGACAGATGCTCAACTTCTCTCGGCCGAACTAGCTCTCCAACGCCTGCCTGAAGTCTTCGATCAGATCGGCGGTGTTTTCGATGCCGACCGACACCCTCACGAGCCCTTCAGAGATCCCCATCTCCTCTCGCTCCGCGGGCGAGAGGCCGGAATGCGAGGTCGTGGCCGGCCGGGTCAACAAAGTTTCGATGCCGCCCAGGCTGGGCGCAACCACCGGCAGTTGTGCCCGCTCGAAGAAACGCTCAGCCGCTTCCACGCCTCCTTTCATCTCGAAACTCAGCATCCCGCTGAAGCCGTCGAGAATTTCCGCGGCCCTCGCATGTGCGGGGTGACCAGGAAGTCCGGGATAGTTCACTTTCGCCACCGCCGGATGCGATTCGAGGTACTTCGCGATCTCCAGGGCGCTGTGGTTGTGCTGCTTCATACGCAGCGCGAGCGTCTTGACTCCACGGTGTAGCAGGAAGCAGGTATGCGGATCGAGAGTGCCGCCCAGGTGGTTGAGTTTGTGGGTGACCTGCTCCACTAGATCCGCCCGCCCGATAACTGCACCCGCCACGATGTCCGAATGTCCGTTCAGATACTTGGTGCAACTGTGCAGCGAAAGGTCGTACCCCCACTCGGCGGGTCTGAAGTTGATTGGGCTGGCAAAGGTGTTGTCTATGAGGGATACCAGACCGTTCGCCTTGGCGAACTCGGCGGCAGCTTTCAGGTCCGGCACGTCGAGCAGCGGGTTGGCCATAGTCTCCACGTAGATGGCCTTGGTGTTCGGTTTGAGCTTGGCTTCCCAGGACTCCGGTCTGTCCCCGTCTATGAAGTCGAAGGAGATGCCCAAAGACGGGAGGTCCTTCGCCACGAAATCGAAAGTGCCGCCGTAAAGGCATTCCTGCGCGAGGAAATGGTCACCCTGGGACAACACCGCCAGCAGCGCCGTGGATATTGCAGCCATGCCGCTCGCGGTGACGATGGCGTCCTCGGCGTTCTCCAGGGCCGCCAGCTTGGCGGACAGGGCAGTGTGGTTGGGCGTGTTGTTGAGACGTATGTACTTGATGTCGTGGTAGCTCTCTGCGCCCTTGTACTCGAACATGGCCGATTGAAACACGGGAATGCTCACGGCTCCGAGAATCCTGGGCTGGGGTTCGCCCGCGTGAATCAGTTTCGTCTCGACGTGCTCCTGTTTGTGTGCCATCCAGGGTATCTCCCTTTGTTGTTCATGCTCCGCGCCGGACCGAGGTCAGAAGTCGGGGCATCGCGCGGGCCGACGGCGAGTGTATTACCCACCTGCAGCGGGCCGTCCAAGCTGAACTCGACCCGCACAGCCGCAGCAATCTAACCGGTAGCGCAAAAACGGCGGATACTATCCTTAGAACCCTCCCTCGCCGAAGCAGGGCCACTGTCCTATCTTCTCTGCGGCCGATGTGCTATCGGGCTCGGGCCACGTGAAGCCTGGCAGACATCGCATGCAAGACCACTTCGGGAGTCTCCATCGATGAAGAAGAAGATCGCAGCCGCGGAAAGGCTCGCAGGTGTGGCTCGCAACGTGTACCGGTTTGGCGGCACCAAGATCGGCAGCGATGATATGACCAGAGTGCACGGCACGGACGAGCGCTTGGCCGTGTACGCATATGCGGACCTGGTTAGGTTCTTCATTCAGTTGCTTCGCAATTCGGCGCTGTGACACGGGAATCGAGGGTCCCAATGACCTGGCGGGGGGTCATAAACCGCTACCGGAGCAGGCTTCCGCTGGAGGAACATGTCGAAGCGGTTACACTGCTCGAGGGCAACACTCCGCTCATCGAGTCTCCAAGCCTGGCTCGTGCGGTTGGCCTGGAAGGGCGGTTGTTGCTCAAGTACGAGGGTGTGAACCCGACCGGTTCCTTCAAGGATCGGGGAATGACGGTTGCCATGAGCGTGGCGGCCGCGGCGGGCACGGAGGCAGTGATCTGCGCCTCCACCGGCAACACCTCTGCGTCGGCGGCGGCCTATGCCGCGCGTGCGGGCCTCCGTGCACTGGTCGTGATCCCCGAGGGCAAGATCGCGCTCGGCAAACTGAGCCAGGCCGTGATTCACGGGGCCACCGTGGTGGCGATCGACGGAAGTTTCGATGATGCGCTCGAAATCGTCACCGGGATCGCGAAGTCCTGCAACGTGGTCGTCGTGAACTCGATAAACCCATATCGAATTCAGGGGCAGAAGACAGCGTCCTTCGAGATCTGTGACGCGCTGGGCGGCGCCCCTGACTATCACTTTCTGCCGGTCGGGAACGCCGGTAACATCACTGCCTACTGGATGGGCTACAAGGAGTACTTCGAGAGCGGCGAAATCGGGTCCCGTCCCCACATGATGGGCTTCCAGGCGGCCGGAGCCGCGCCTCTGGTAGGTGGCAGCGTGGTGCGAAATCCGGACACTCTTGCCACTGCCATCCGGATCGGCAACCCGGCTAGTTGGAAGGGGGCGATGAACGCCCGTGACGAATCGGGAGGGGTGATCGAGGCGGTGACCGACGACGAGATATTGGAAGCGTACGGCCTGGTTGCATCTCATGAAGGCGTGTTCGCCGAGCCTGCGTCGGCGTCGTCGGTAGCGGGTCTCGAGAAGCTCTGCAGGGAAGGCCGTGTTCCTGCCCGGTCGACAGTGGTGTGCACGTTGACCGGGCACGGCTTGAAGGATCCCGCGACCGCAACCGAGAACTCGCCGCCCCCCGTGAGGGCACCGGCCGACCTGAAAAAAGTCCGCGAGGTCCTGGCTATCTGAAACGGAGTAGCAGATGAAGATATCCGTGTGTGAGGCGCCGGTCGTATTGACCGCCGGAGACGCCGGTTGGTCTCGAATCGTCGAGCTGAGCCGGAAGGACCGACCGGACATCTTCCTCCTCAACGAGATGCCGTTCGGCAAATGGGTGTCGGTGGGCCGCGCACCCGACGCCGAGGTTCTGAGAGAGAGTATCCGGCTGCACGATGAAGGCATCGAGCATTTGGCCGAACTGAGCGCAACTACTGTTTTGGGATCACACCCCGTCTTTTGCGGCTCCGTCGCGGTAAACGAGGCGTTCGTCTGGAACCAGAACAGCGGTCTCACTCCGGCGCACGACAAACAGTTCTTCCCGAACGAGGGTGGGTTTTACGAGGCTCGTTGGTTCGCGCGCGGCCCCACGAGGTTCGACGTGATGGATGCCGGTGGCGTCAAAGTGGGATTCTTGATTTGCACGGACCTGATGTTCAACGAATGGGCCCGCCACTACGGCCGCAACGGCGCCCAGCTCATAGCCGTACCGCGGGCGACTCCGGCCGGTTCGGTCGAGCGCTGGAGAACCATGTGCCGGGCGGCGGCGATAGTGTCCGGGTGTTACGTCGCCAGCTCGAATCGCGCGGGTCTGGATGAGTCCGGATTGAGATTTTCCGGGAACGGCTGGATCGTCGATCCGACAGGTGATGTGATAGCGGCAACCTCACCCGAGCAACCGGTGGTCAGCGCGGAGCTGGATCTCGACCTGGTCGAGAAGGCGCAGGGAGAGTATCCCTGCTACGTGGAAGAGCTGCCGGAGGAATCGTCGCTGGAGAATATGTGAGTCACCGGCTTCAGGATCGCGCATGCACCCGATAGAGTTCAAGTCGGGCCGCGCCCCGCAAATAGGCTCAGAAGAAACCTTATCGAGGTAGGCAATAATGAACCGTCGCGAGTTCAACAGAAGCCTGGCCGGTGCAGCCGGCGCTTTCCTGGTTACGCCCAGGAGTGCGGTGGCAAACCAAAGCGATCCACTCACGATCGACGGCGAGCGTTTGCTCTCCCGTCTACAGGCGTTGGCCGAGTTCGGCAAGCTACCGGGCGGAGGCTGCAACCGCGTTGCCTTCAGCCAGGCGAATCTCGAAGCCAGGGAGTTCGTGATGGATCTGTTGCGAGGTGCATCCCTGGATGTGAGTGTCGATACCGCGGGCAACATACTGGGCAGGCGGGAAGGGGCAAACGCGGGCCTCGCTCCCATAATGGTCGGTTCTCACATCGACTCGGTGCCGCAAGGCGGCAACGTCGACGGGACGCTCGGAACGCTCGGCGCGCTCGAGGTCGCGCAGACGCTCGCCGAGCACGAGCGCGTGCTGCGGCATCCACTCGAGGTAGTGGTCTTTCAGAACGAAGAGGGCGGCAAGACCGGGAGCCGAGCCATGATCGGGGATGTCACTGCAAGAGACCTCGCCCTCACGACTCACTCCGGCAAGACCATTCGGGAAGGCATCGAGTTCATCGGTGGCGATCCCGACAGCCTAGATGCCGCGGTCAGGGGGAGGGGTGACCTGGCCGCTTTTCTCGAACTGCACATAGAACAGGGGGCGGTGCTGGAGACCGAAGGCGTTACGATCGGTGTGGTTACCGGCATCGTGGGGATCAAGCGGTGGCAGGTTACAGTGGAAGGCGCCGCAAACCACGCGGGCACCACTCCCATGGCCGTACGCCACGACGCCCTGCTCACCGCCGGGCGTTTCATAGACATGGTGAACAGGGTTATCACGGCGGAGCCGGGCAGTCAGGTGGGAACCGTAGGACAAATCGAGGCGGTTCCGGGCGCTCCCAATGTCGTTCCCGGCCGCGCCGAACTGAGCCTCGAGATCCGCGATCTCGACATGGCCAAAATCGACCGGCTGTTCGAGGACATCTCCGCCGAGGCAGTTGACCTGGGAAACCTGAACGGCACCAGCGTTACGCTCGACCAATTCTACGAGAGCATCGGGGCTCCCACCGACGAGCGCATCCGTGACATCATTGCGGAGTCGGCAACGGAGCTTGGCATCTCGAATATGCGCATGCCGAGTGGGGCAGGGCACGACGCACAGAGCATCGCCAAAATCGCACCGGTGGGAATGGTCTTTATTCCCAGCGTAGACGGTATCAGCCACTCGCCGCAGGAGTACTCCCGCCCCGAGGACGTCGTGGCGGGCGTGAACGTGTTGTTGTCATCGGTGCTACGAATGGACCGGTTGTCGCTGGATTGAAAAAACGCTTCTGGAGCCGGACAGTGAAATCTCTAATGCGTTGCGAGAGCTACTGAGGCGCCGGGGGCGTCATGAGAGTTGCATCACGAGCTTCAAGGCATTGTATGAAAATGATTTTTGATGTGAGACATTGCCTGAGGTCCCAGCAGAGAGCTTTCGCCGTATGACGCCGCATAGACCGAGGCTGACCCGCCGTGTCGAATGAGAGTTATGTCCTCGGCTACTCGGACCGCGAACTGGAGCGTCTCGACCTGCAGGGAGCACTCTACCGTGACATCACCGGACGCGCACTCGTAGCTGCCGGGCTAGACGAGGGTATGGCGGTTCTGGACATCGGGTGCGGCTCCGGTGACGTGAGCCGTCTCACGGGAGAGCTGGTGGGGCCTTCCGGATCGGTGCTCGGCATCGATCACGACGAAGGTACCGTGAGCGCGGCAAGGGCTAGGGCGGAACGGGACGGGTTGACGAACATCACCTTCGAGGCGCGGGAGATAGGCGCAGACATCCGAGAAGCCCCGTACGACGCCCTGGTGGGTCGGTTTGTGCTGATGCACCAGCCGGATCCCGCCAAGACGCTGGCGGCGTCCGCCGGTTCGATCCGACGCGGCGGCATAGTAGTGCTGGTGGAATCCAACATGGCGAGTCTCTTGGATGCGGTTCATTCGCTGCCGTATTCCTCGCTTTACGACGAGATCGTGCGTTGGAAGTGCGGCGTGGTCGGGGCGGCGGGTGCAGATCTGCGGTCTGGCCTCCGCCTCCGCCGGACCTTTCTCGATGCCGGTCTACCCGAGCCGACCACGAGGTTTGAGGCGCCCGTGGAGGGAGGCCCATCCAGTCCGATCTACGCTTTCATGGCCGACACCTGTCGCAGCCTGCTTCCGCAGGCCGCGAGACACGGGATCGGAGGTCTCGACGAGGAAGCCGTGGAGACTCTCGAGGAACGGCTGAGGCGGGACATCGTTGCCGGTGGAGGTGTTGTGTTGGGTTGGCCCGCCGTCGCCGCCTGGTGCCGCAAGTAAGGAGCCCGAATAGTCATGAATCGAACAGCTCCAGCTACGGTGGTTCCTTTACTCATGCTCGTGCTGGCAGGCTGAGCGGGTCCAGCCGAGCATCCCTTGACGCTCATCCCCTGCCCGGTCTCGAAGACCGCCGCTTCAATCACGCGGAATTCCGGCGGCACTCGATTTCTCGGAGCCTTGCCCAAATACGCTGTAGACGGGAGATTAGAATAGAGGTGTCGCCAATAGAGGGGACATCGAAAATAAGACCTCACGGGGCCGGATAACGAAGGTGTAACGCCTCTGGTGCTTATTGCGAAGTGCCGGACTGGCAACCCAGGTCTGACCCGACCTGGAGTTTTCCGCCGGCGTTGTGACCGGTATTCAGCTCGACGGGGGGGTAAGGCTAACGAGCCATGCAACGTACACGAGCGAATCTGATCCTGGTGTCCGTGGTCTTATTGGTAGCTGCAATCGGGTGCGCCGCCGGGAGCCGGGGCGGCGACCAACAGATGAGCAGCCAACGGGACATCACTCTGGATGTCAGGAACCAGAACTTCTACGACGCCACACTTTATGCGATCGGGCCCGCCGGAAGCCGCCAACGCCTGGGGCGGGTGCCAGGCAACACGGAAGAAAACTTCACATTCAGGTGGAGCTCGCTGGAGCTCAGAATCGAGATCGAGCTGCTGTCCGTGGGTTCCACTTACACCGATGCATTGCCCATTGACGAGGGCGACGATCTGGAGTTGATAATCACTCCCGATCTCCATAGACGTATTCCCTAAATGGGGCGGGAGGGTGTTGCGCTACTTGACATTTCGATCTCAAGGTGCAGAATGCGTGTATGGGAAGCGTGGGTTCAGGCTCGAAAACGGCTATCCTTCCAGAGCCCCTTTGTACTCGGAGGATAAAAAGATGTCCAACCTTCGCTTGAAGACGACTCGAACTTGCCGCGCCGCCGCGACCGGTCTTGCGGTGTGTGCTTTTTCCTTCAATTTCAGCTTTTCTGACGCAAATGCGCAGTCATCAGGCAACGCAAACGAGCAGGCTGCGCGGGCCACGGGGTCGTCGTGCCAACCCGTTCCGGTCGACTCGATCAACGATGCGAACAGCCTCGCCAGAGCGCTCCAGGGCCGGATTCCGGGATTGAGCATATCCTCAATACAGGGACATGTCGGATCCGGCTCGAGTGTTCGGATGAGGGGGAACAGCAGCGCAACCGCGTCGAACGAGCCCCTCATTCTCATAGACGATATTCCCATTCGCTCCGTTCCAACCTCCTCCATAACGCGTTACTCCAGCGCGACGCGTACCATGAACCCGCTCGACTTCGTCGATCCTTCGGAGGTTGTTCATGTGGAGGTGCTTCGAGGTCCGGCCGCAACCACCGTCTACGGCATGCAGGCCGCGAACGGTGCGATTCTCATCTACACCAAACGTGGTCAAGAGAGAGGAGGTAGACGGGCAAATAGCAGAGTGCGTTGTCCAAGTTGAGGAACCGAGTTTCGGTAACGGTAACATCCGCAGTAAATTGGCAAGGCGCCGGAAACGTGGTTTCCGGGCCGATTAAGTAAAACCCAGAGAGGAGGTCTCAGCATGAGACGAGCAGTATGTGAAGAACTGCCCGCTTGGCTCGGCCATACCTTCCTGACAATGGTACTCCTGTTCGGGCTGGCGGTTCCGGCCAGTGCGCAGACCGGTACTATTGAAGGACAGGTGGTGGACGCGTCCAGCGGCGAGCCGGTCGCGCTGGTAGTGATCAGGGTGATCGGTACGGACTTCGGTGCCGAGACGGCCGAGGACGGGAGGTATGTGATACTGAACGTCCCGACCGGCGCTCAGACCGTCCAAGCGCGCGCCATCGGATACACGATGGTCACAACCCAGGTGAGAGTGACCGCTGGACAGCCGGTCACGGTGGATTTCGAGCTGCAACGCAGCCTCATCCAGCTCGACGCCGTCGTCGTGACGGGAACGGCCGGCGAGGCACGCAGGCGCTCCGTGGGTAACACCATCTCACAGATCAACACCGCGGATCTCGCGGAGCCGGCGGTAAGTGTCGACAACCTGCTCCAGGGCCGTTCAGCGGGCGTTTCGGTGATGCAGAGCAGCGGTATGGCGGGCTCCGGTTCGCAGATTCGGCTGCGCGGCAACGTGAGTGTCTCGATGAGCAACCAGCCGCTCATCTACGTTGACGGCGTGCGAATCCGCAGCGACGGCTACCCCAAGAACGTGCCCGCTACCGGTTACCAGGGGCGCTCGGGTAACGACGTATCGAGTCCGCTCAACGACATCGATCCGGCCGACATCGAACGGATGGAGGTCATCAAGGGCGCCGCGGCTACCACGTTGTACGGCACGGAGGCCAGCGCCGGCGTGATCCAGATCTTCACCAAGAAGGGGCGCACCGGTGACACCCGCTGGACCGCACAGGTGGACCAGGGCATGCACCGCACTCTGCCGTTCGGCCCCAAGGATATCGATTGGCAGTCGGTAAGCGACGACGAGGTGATCTGTCCGCCCGACCCGACCGGCCGTTACGGCGAAAATCCCTGCGATCCATCGTATCTCTTCATCCAGCCGTGGTTGAGAGACGCATGGCGCCAGAAGTACTCGCTCTCCGCGGCGGGCGGCGGAGACAACATGCGCTACTACATCGGCGGCTCGTACGAGCGTAACGAGGGCGTGCTTCCCAACGATCTCGAGAACAAAGTGTTCGTGCGAGGCAACTTCGATTTCAGTCCGGTCGAGAACCTCGAGTTGAGCTGGAACACCTCGTACACGAACAACGCCATTCAGAACACTCCCGCGGGCAACAACGCCCAGGGGCTCACACTGAATGCATTCCGGCGCGATCGAAACTACGTGGGCACCTCCAACCCCGACAGCATCGACCAGGTGTTGGACTTCGACATCGACACCCAGATCGATCGGTTGGTCACGGGAGTCACCGCCCGGTACGCGCCGTTGGACTATTTCACCAATCGGCTCACAGTGGGGTACGATCTCGCCCTCCAGGAGGGAAGATCGGAGCGGCCGTTCGGGTTCTTTGCGCGTCCCTACGGCATCCTGCACAACAACCGCTGGAGCAACGCCACACTCTCGTTCGACTACCTGGGCACCCTGCAGTTCGACCTCTCGGACGAGATACACAACTCGTTCTCGTGGGGCGCGCAGGCGATCTCGGAGAAACGCGGCAGCGTGTCGGGCTACGGCGAGGAAATCCCTCCCGGCGAAATGACGCTCTCCAGCGCCGCGGTGACGTTGGCCTTTGAGGACCGCACCCTGATGTACACTGGCGGGTTCTTCGTGCAGAACGTCATCGGTTTCGGGGATCGTCTCTTCCTCACCTTGGGTGGCCGCGGTGACTACAACAGCGTGTTCGGCCAGCAGGCGAGCGGGAGACTGCAGTTGTTCCCCAAGGCTAGCATGTCTTACGTGATCTCCGACGAGTCGTTCTGGCCGCTGGCATTGGGTCAGGTGAAGCTGCGTGCGGCTTGGGGTCAGGCCGGCCGCGCACCGGGCACCTTCGATGCCGTGAAGACCTGGAACCCCATAGGTTACGGCGGCGCGATGGCGTTCGACCCGCAAAACCTGGGGAACGACAGTCTGGGACCGGAGCGCACCACCGAGTGGGAAGCCGGACTCGAGGCCCAGTTCCTGGACGCGCGCCTTTCGGTGGATTTCTCGTACTACTATGCGAAAACCACGGACGCACTGTTCGACGTGCGGCAGGCACCGTCCAACGGGGCCTGGAGCTCTCAGGCAGGCAACGTAGGTTCGATCGACAACCAGGGCATCGAGTTGGCAGTCAATGCGTCGGTGCTCACCAATCCCGACATGGGATGGGACGTCGGCCTCACGGCCTACACCAACAAGAGCCGGGTTCTGGACCTGGGCGGCGCCGCGGCGTTCAGTATGGGAGACTTCGGTTGGATCCTGCCGCCGGACACATTGGCCGATGGCAGCGTAGAGTATTACTCGGTTCCGGAAATCCGCTCGGACTGCATCATCGCCTCCGAGTCGGACAGCACGATTCAGTACTACACCAGCGACGTGACGGGCACGATCGTCGAGGGCGACGAGTGTACGCATGGGCCGAACCTGCCTACACTCACGCTGGGATTCAACACCACGCTGCGTTTGCCCAAGGGCATCCAGCTCTCGGCGCGCGGCGAGTACGCCACCGGGCACTTCATGCACGACGGCGCCGCGTACAACGCTTTGCGGCGGGCGGTGAAATGGCCGTACTGCTTCGAAGCATATCCGCTCATCGACGCCGGCAACGCGGAGCAGGTGAACACCTGGTTGCAGGCGGTGTGCATACCCAGCAACGTACGTAGCCACTATTTCACCTATCCGGCAGACTTCTTCAAGGTGCGCGAGCTGAGCTTGAGGGTTCCCATGACCTGGGCACTGCCGGCCAACAACGCAACCCTGACGCTTTCGGCACGTAACGCCATCCGCTGGAGAAACGACGACTTCCCGGTGTTCGACCCCGAGATGATGGCAAACGAGGGAATGAACTCCAGTGTGCGCGCCATTCTCGAGCACGTGCCATCACCAGCCACCTTCACCGCGTCTCTACGCGTGACATTTTAAGGGAGGTGGAAACAATGCTTGACACCAAGAAATTGACAGGAAGATCCGTTCTGGCATTGGCCGCGGCAGCGCTGCTTACGACTGCATGCGAAGTCACCAACCCCGGGCCCGTGCAGGATGAATTTCTCAACAGCGAAGAGGCCTGGCCCGGAATCGTGGCGGGAGCGGCCCGCAGCTACAACGACGCGCTCGATTGGAACGCCTTTGAGATGGGTTCGATCGCACGGGAAATCCACCCCTCCGGTTCCACCGGCAGCTACGGTATCTCCGTGAGAGAGCAATTGGGGTGGATGTCCTGGGACTACCGCGCCTGGGGCGCCGAGCAGGAGGCCCGTTGGGTCGCCGAGGACGGCATCAGGCGGGTGCTGTACGAGCCGCCGCACGACGACGTTCCCGAGGACGAGCGCGTCACCGTCGGCGATGACATCCTCGCGGAACTCCATATGTGGGCCGGTTTCTCCAACCGCATGTTGGGAGAGACCTACTGCGCCGCGGTGATCGACGGAAGCGCACCGCAGTCGTACACGGTGTTCCTGGAGCGCGCCGTGGACCACTTCACTAACGCGCTTCAGTATGCGGAACCGGGCTCGGACATCGAGTGGGCCTCCTACGCCGGTCGCGCGTCGGTCTACGTCGATCTGGATCAGTGGCCGCAGGCCGTTGCCGACGCCGCGCAGATCACGGACGACCACTGGTCGTTCGTGACGGAATACTACGCCGAGTTCGGAGACGACCTGTGGAACGCAGTGCACTGGTCCACCGCCGGCCAGTCGTACCGCACGCACAGCGTGTGGAACACGGTATATGCGCAGGCGGGGGACGGCCAGGAATGGTCATCCACCGTGGGCTCGTACTATGCCTGGGAGCCCAACGATCCTCGCGTTTCCTACCGCTATCAGGACCTGGTTGGTGACGCCGCCATAGGATGCTGCGGTACAGTGCCGTGGTGGCCGCAGACGAAATACGACGATCCGGGTGCGGATATCGAGATCGCTTCCGGCGAGGAGATGCGTCTCATCGAGGCCGAGAACCTTCTGCGGGGTGGCGCGGCCAACATTCCCGCCGCGATAGCTATCCTGAACCAGCTTCGGACCGATGCGGGGCTCGCAACCCAGTGGGATCCCGCGATCGGCCTCGATTCTGCTTGGGCTGCGCTCAAGCGCGAGAGAGGCATCGAGCTGTGGCTCGAGGGACGGCGCCTGGCGGACCTGCGCCGTTGGGACAGAACCAACACACCCGGAGCGCTGGATCCGCTCGAGACGGTGAATGAAGGTGCGCCGGACCCGTGGCACCCGTCTCACTTGAGGCAGCAGGATCTCTGCCACCCGATCCCCGAGGGAGAGGAGCAGACCAACCCCAACGTGTGCGCGGAGCCGGATGGCACCATCATCCCATGCGGTGGCTGATCCAAGCATAGTCTGGATCTAGTTACCACGCAGACAACATTCGGCCGGTTGGCGAAAGCCAGCCGGCCGATTTTATTACTCCGCCGCCCGCTTCGCCGCCAGGCGGTAGGTCGGTAAGGCGGTAGGTCGGTAGGACCGTTGGTTAGATTTGTTACTGCTGCGTATTGAGGGTTTTGGATGGTATAGCTGAGTGGACGAGAAGAAGGGGGCGGGGGCCGCGCTGGCGGCGATAAGGGTGGAAGGAGATTGGCACGGTACCTCCCTACTTCTGAAGCTACAAGCGATCACAGGAATCCCAGAGGAGCGAAGATCTCATGAAGCGAATCGGATCTGACAGGCGCACCAAATTCGTGCTCGCGGCAATTACGCTTGCCGCAGTTTTCGCATCGCCTCTCCAAGGCCAGGTTCCGACTCCGGAGTCCGTCATCGGGTGGGAACCGGGCGCCGACCGGGTGCTGGCCGACTACGGGCAGATCTCGGGGTACTTCAGGCAGCTCGATGAGGCGTCGGATCGGATGATCCTCACGGAAATCGGAGAGACCGCCGAGGGACGCCCGATGCTGCTCGCATTCGTTTCGAGTCCGGAGAACCTCAGCCGGCTGGATCGTTGGAAGGAGATCTCCCGGCGACTCGCCATGGCGGACGGCCTGACCGATACCGAGGCGCATGCCCTGGCCGAGGAGGGCAAGGCGATAGTCTGGATCGATGCCGGGATGCACGCCACCGAGGTGGCGGGAGCGCAGCACATGCCGCTGCTCGCATATCACCTGCTGACGAGTGACGATGCCGAGGTTTCGCAGATCCTCGAAGATGCCGTTCTGCTCGTCATGCCGGTCATGAATCCCGACGGCCTGGAAATCGTAACTCAGTGGTACAGGCAGAATGTGGGCACCGAGTTCGAGGTGGCACCGCTTCCGGAGCTGTACCACGAGTACGTGGGTCACGACAACAACCGCGACTGGTTCATGACCCTGATGCCCGAGTCCCGGGTGATCGCCCGCCAGCTCTGGCACGAGTGGTTTCCGCAGATCGTGTACAACCACCATCAAACCGGTCCGATCCCGTCCAGGATCTTCATCCCTCCCTTCAGAGATCCGATGAACCCTCACATACCGCGTCTCGTTATGCGGGGCATCAACTTGGTTGGATCGGCAATGGGCTTGCGATTCGCCCAGGAAGGCAAGCCGGGAGCGGTCTCCCGGGTACGATACAGCGCGTGGTGGAACGGAGGCATGCGCACCGCCCCCTACTTCCACAACCAGATTGGCATTCTCACCGAGACGAACCTCTACGAATACGCCACACCTCATTACTACGAGCCCGAAGAGTTGCCCAAGAACTTCTCCAGCACAATGTCGGGTGAGCGCCCCAGCGTGTTCTACCCCAACCCTTGGAAAGGCGGATGGTGGCGCATAGGCGACGCGGTGCAGTACATGTTCACCGCATCGATGGCGGTTGCGGACATCGGGGCGGAACTCAAGGAAGACTGGCTCTACAACATCTACCTGATGGGCAAGGAGGCCCGCGAGAAGCTGGATGAGGGCGATCCGTTCGCCTATGTGATACCGGCCGAGCAGTGGGATGACGGCGAAGCCGCGGAACTGGTGTCTGTGCTCCGGCGCGGTGGAATAGAGGTGCACAGGGCGACGCAGTCGTTCAATGCGGGTGGTAAGCGATACGATGAGGGCAGCTACGTGGCCTACGTAGCGCAGCCGTTCCGCGCGCACCTGGTGGACCTGATGGGGCCACAGCTCTACCCGGACAGGCACCTCTTCCCCGGTGGCCCCCCAATAACGCCTTACGATCTGACCGGCTGGACGCTGCCGATGCAGATGGGCGTTTCCGTCGACCGAATCGACGACAGGTTCCAAGCGCGCACGACACCGGTAGAGGAGCTGGAGGTGAACCTCGAGGCAGGCGGAGTCAGTGGCTCGGGGCCGTTCTACGCACTCACCCCCAAATGGAACTCGAGCGCCAACGCCGTACTCCAGCTATTGGCCCGCGGAGCCCGCGTAATGCGCGCGGACGAGCCGTTCAGTGGCTCCGGCGAGCGCTGGCCCGCCGGCACCTTCCTGGTAAGAGCGAACGAATCGACGCTCCGCGAGCTGGCCGGTGAACATGGGTTGACGTTTGTCGGTGTGGGGGATCCTCAGGTTAGCTCCACGCGGCTGGGGCGTCCCAGGGTCGGTTTGTACAAGACCTGGGTGGCCAACATGGACGAGGGCTGGACTCGCTGGCTGTTCGAGCAATACGACGTCGAGTTCGACAACCTGTCGGATGCCGACGTTCGCAATGGGGACCTCGACGGGTACACGGCCATCGTTCTTCCTGACCAATCGGCCAGTTCGATCCTCACCGGCCATGCGCCCGGCACAATGCCCCCGGAGTACGTCGGAGGAATGGGTGCCGAGGGTGCGTTGTCGCTCAAGCGGTTCGTGGAGCAGGGCGGAACGCTGGTGGCATTCGATCACGCGAGCAACTTCGCCATCGAGCAGTTCGGGCTCCCGGTGCGGAACGCAGTGGCAGGCGTTCCCGAAGAACAGTTCTTTGTACCTGGCAGCTTGATTCGAATCGAAGTGGATACCGGCCATCCGGTCGCCTACGGTATGCAGGAGGAAGCGGCGGTTTCCTTCCAGAGGAGCCGCGCTTTCGCTATCGTGCCGCCGGCCTCGGAGGGAGAGATGAGTGCCCCCAGGAACGTGGAGGTCGTGGCGCGCTACGCGAAAGACGACCTGTTGATGAGCGGATGGGCAATGGGTGAAGAGCAATACCTGGGCGGCAGTCCGGCAGTGGTCCGGGTGCCGCTGGATGAGGGCAGCGTCGTGTTGATCGGCTTCCGCCCGCAGTTCAGGGGACAGCCGCGCGGGACTTACAAGCTGGTGTTCAACCCCATACTTCACTCAGCGGTGGAGCGCTAGACCATTGCGTTGGGTAAAGAGTTCGGCCGGGCAGGCGCTGTTCCTACTTCTCTTTGGGCTGCCGCCTCTCGACGTGGCGGCCCAGGGGGATCCTCGCGGCCAAGAAGGCGAATGGCCCATAAACCTGGAAGAGGCGCCGCGCCCGGTGGCGGAGGCCACGCGCACCAGCGGGGACCTCGACATCGACGGAGTTCTGGACGACGAAGCGTGGGAGGCCGCCGAGCCGATCGCCAACTTCATCCAGTCTCAGCCCGACGCCGGCTACCCCGCCACGGAACCGACCGTCGTCAGGATCCTGTACGACGACAGGAATCTCTACGTCGGAGCGTTGTGCTACGACTCGGAGATAGAGAATCGCACGGTCACGACACTCGAATACGGCCTGCCGCCCAGCACGCGCGACATGGACGTGTTCTCTATCACGCTGGACCCCTTCCTCGATAGGCGCAATTCATTCATCTGGCTGGTGAACCCTTACGGCGCTTACAGAGACGGGCAGACCTTCAACGACAGCCGCCAGGCCGACTACGCCTTTCGAGCGCCGGTCACGATCAAGACGACCATATCCGACTCGGCGTGGACCGTGGAGATGGCTATCCCCTGGAAGACCCTGCGGTTCAGCCCTTCACGGGATGGAGAGAGATGGGGAATGAACTTGCTGCGCCGCGTGCGCCGCAAGAACGAGGACTCCTATTGGGCGCCGGTTGACCGCAAGGATCCGGTGCACCGCATGTCCAAAGCGGGGTACCTGGAAGACCTCCAAGGCATGCGGCCGGGCCGCAACCTCATGGTCAAGCCGTTTGTGCTCGGTACGACCGTTTCCGGTGAAGAGGGGCTCGCCGCGGAGGGAGAGGGTTTCGACTGGGGCGGGGACGTGAAGCTGGGGGTTACGCCCGGGCTCACGCTCGATGCCACGCTGCGGACGGATTTTTCTCAGGTCGAGGTCGATCAGGAGCGAGTCAATCTCACACGGTTTCCCCTGTTCTTTGAGGAGAAGCGGGACTTCTTCGTCGAGAACTCGGGTTCGTTCGTGCTCGGGGACGTTACCGAGCGCAACTACCGCCAGGGATCTTCTACGCGGAGTTTCACGCTTTTCCACTCCCGGCGCATAGGTCTCCGGAGCGGTGTGCCCATCCCGATACTGGGAGGGGGGCGGCTCACAGGAAGGGCAGGTGACTTCGAGATCGGAGCGCTGGACATTCAGACGGAAGCGGTCGACTCTTCCGCGGGCGAGAACTTCGCGGTATTTCGTTTGCGGCGGAATCTGGGAGCGTCCGACGTGGGCGTGATGTTCCTGAATCGCGAATCGACCGGACGGTTCGACACCGGCGCATACAACCGGACGTTCGCGGCAGATGCCAACCTGAGGTTCCTCGGGAATCTCATCGTCAACTCCTACGTGGCGCGCACGGAGGACCCGGACGAGAGCGGCAACCAAAACGCCGGGAGGATACAGGTTTCGTGGAGAGATAGAGTTTGGGACGCCTCCACGTTCGTCAAACACGTCGGTGACGGCTTCAACCCCGAAATCGGTTTCGTGCGCCGACGCGGTATTCGTCACGGATATGCGACGCTGGGCGCTCATCCGCGGCCCAAATGGCCCCTCGTGCATGAGGTTAACCCGTACGGTGAGATCAACTACATAACCGACCTGGACAACGAGCTGCTGACCAGGACGGCCACGCTAGGCTTTGGCGTGTTGTTCCTGGACGGCTCTACATTGAGCCTGGGTTACGACAACAACTTCGAACGCCTGGCCGAGCCGTTCTCGGTGTACGGTTATGACATTCCTCTAGGCGACTACACGGAGAACACAGCCAGCGTATCATTCACGTCCAGCCGGGCTAGAAGGTTCTCGGGGAGAATCAACGTCAGTGCGGGTGACTACTGGAACGGTTCTCGCGCGACGATTTCGGCCAACGCGCTTTGGAGGGCCAGCTATCGCCTCAACTTCAGTATAGACGCCAGTCACAACGACGTATCTCTGCCGGATGGCTCCTTCGACACCGATGTCGTCGGCGGGCGGATTCGTTACTTCTACAACACGGTTCTTTACGGGAGCGCCTACGTGCAGTACAACAGCGCCGCGGACCTGCTGGTCACCAACGTGAGATTCAACTGGATCCACGCGCCTCTCAGCGATCTGTTCCTGGTGTTCACCGAAAGACGCGACCTGGGGAACAAGGCGGTTCTGGATCGGGTACTCACGGCGAAAGTGACCAGATCGGTCGCGTTTTAACGGCTGCTCGTTCTGGCAGTTTGCCCCAAGGTCGGTTGGCGCTACTTTTTGAGTAGCAAGCCGGCGTGATTGCGCTCGTTGAGATCCGCTCTTTGGCTCCGGCGCTCGCCACCGAGCCGCGACGGGCGTAGGTGCCGGATTTGGAGGTTTCGTGAATACAAAAACAACCTTAGCGATTGTGGCCCTTGCTCCCATACTTCTCTCGGGCTGCTTCAACTACATCCCTGCCGAGATCGGGGCCATTCCAGAAGGCAGTCGTGTCAGGGCTCAGCTAACATCTGAAGGTACGGCCGATGTGCTGCGCCGAACGGGTAGGGAGCGCACGACGATCGACGGCAAGCTGGTCGAGAGACGCGGAAACAGCGTCGTGTTTTCCGTTCGTCAAGTATTTAGCTCCGAGTCCGGTACAGGTTCTGCGCTCATGCAACACCTTGACGTTCAACGGCAGCACCTCGGCACGGTTGAGCGCAAGGAGATCGACGGCGCCAAGACCACGCTCCTCATCGCCGGCGGATCTGTTGCTCTCGGCGCTGCCGCGTTCCTCACGGTCAGAGGTGACGCGGTTTCCAGCAGCCCGCCCGGAACGGGAGGTCCGCAGGAGAGCGTCCGGTTTCCCTTTCTCGTGTTCCGGTTCCTGTTGCCCCACTGACTGGAGACGAAGTACCCTCGAGTGCCGACTCTCAGACCAGTCCTTATCGCAACCCTCTTGATTACGGCCTGCCGTGCAGCGCCGGTGCAGCAGGATCCCTTTGTCGTCCCCAGGCAAGCGTTTTTTGATTCGGTCCACACGGTCGTAGTTACATCGGTCAGTGTGTTGGGCGAGATCGAGGTTGCCGATACGACCCTATCTCTCATCGAGAGACTCATTGCCGAAAGGCTGGCTGAGGCCGGTCTTTCGGTCGTGCCCGCGACCGAGTACATGGAAATATGGGACCGGATCTCAGAGGAGGCTGGCGGCTTCTACGATCGCTACACGGGAGAACGAGACGAGCCCAAGTTCCAAGATGCTGCAGACAGCCTAATGAGCGAGTTGAGTACGCGGTTCGATCCCGATGCCTTGCTCTATCCGGAGATCTGGGAGGTACAGGTGCCTTTCTCCCAGGGCGATGCGCGTTGGGGTGGGGCTGCACGGATGGTTTCGGGAGGCCGCGGTTATTCGGGTGAAGTGCTCGCGGCAACTCTCTACGTGGTCGTGCAGGACACCGCGGGCAACGAACTCTACACCCGGGAAGCGGGAATCCAGGTGTTGGAATATATGTCGAACGGGCAGTTGACTCCTCTACCCGATGAACGGATTCTCAGCGATACCACCTGGATCAGGGTGGCAGTGCGGCGAGCGTTGCAACCGCTCGTAATAGGGCGGCCGGATGCTACCCCCGCTGATTCAATTGGTGTAGATAGCATTAGCCCCTCTTGGTGGTTACCAGTATCACGCCGCCGGCCACCCCGACCCCCCACCGCGTCGTGGCATCGGCGGCATTGACGTAGCGCACCTCCTCTACTGCCTCCACCTGAATCTCGCGAAGGTACGGGGCCTCACCGACTCTCACGTTGTCCACGTAGACAATCACGGGGGCGGGTCCTTGAAGGGCGCTGGTTGCACGGGACCTGAGCCAGAACGGACGCAGCCGATAAATCGCGTTGTACAGGCTCATTTCCGTGGTTTCGACCAGGTCCTCATGACTGAGTCGGTCACGTGATCCATCATCATCGCCGTCACCCGCCCGGGAGGCGGTGGCACAGGACACCGCGAACAGTAGAACAGCAACGTACGGTATGAGACGATTGGCGTAGTGCATGGCGACCACCACGAGAAGAGGTTACCGAGCGCCGCGGCGCTCAGAGAGTACCGAAACTACAATCGACTTGCTGCCCACAAATAACCGGTGAGCGCCGGAAGCGGTTACGAACCCGCCATCCGGCCTAGCGGTTTGTGATCAACTCTATTACGCCGCCGACAACGCCGGTGCCCCACTTGGTGGTGGCGTCGCGGCCGTTGTAGTACCGAATCGCTTTCACGCCGTCCAGGGAACGGTTTTGCAGGAACTCCACACCGCCGAGACGGACGTTGTCCATGTACACCTGGACCCGAAGGTTCCCCCTCAAACTCGCTGCTCCCCGCGTCCGCAGCCAGGTCGAGCGCAACCGCCGGACCGCGTCATACGCGCTCAAAGATGGAGGCAGAGCGGCGAGTTCTTCTTGCGAGATGAGGTTCCTCGATCCGCGTTCTCGGTTCGAGCCGGAACCGGATGAAGCGGCACAGGACCAGACGAATGCCGCGGCACCAAGAAGCAGAGTGAAGCGGAGAGCGTAGCGCATGTCACCTCCGATGAGGATATGTAATCTATCAAGGTACCACGAGAAGGTGTTCTGGCTCCATGGGGTTGCCGTGCTCTCGCGCGTAGCTCGAGTTTGCTCCATCTTACTAGCTGAAATGTAGCTTCGCGAGAAGGCGATTCCGAGGTCCGGCATTCTGAACACCGAACGGCTGGCGATGCGACGGATCAGGTGACCGCAGGAGGTGTTTGTGAGATTGATTCTGAGTCTTGTTTTGTTTGCAGCGTTTTTCTGCATAACTAGCGCCGTCGCACAGGAGCCTGACGCCGCGGGAGAGGTTCCCGGTGTCCTTTTCTCGTCCCACGAGCTACTGAACATGACGATCGAGGCACCTTTCCGATCGGTATTCCGCCAGAGAGGTCAGGATAGCGACGACCATGACGCCGTTCTGCGATACGATACGCCCGGCGGTGGCGAAACGGTGCTCGACATCGAAGTGAGGACGCGCGGCAAATTCAGGCTCAAGCGCTCCACTTGCCGGTTTCCGCCGATTCGATTGGACATCAAGACCAGCAAGGCCGAAAACACCTTGTTCGCTGGAGAAGACAAACTCAAGCTGGTCACCCACTGCCAGGACAACCGCTCCGATTACGAACAGTACGTACTCAAGGAGTACCTCGTCTATCGAATCTTCAATTTGCTCACGGACATGAGCTTCCAGGTGCGGCTCGCGCGCGTCACCTACACCTACACCGACGACGACCGGGACTCGTTGACCCGGTATGCATTCTTGATAGAGGACGAAGACCATGTGGCCCTGCGCAACGGCTGGGAGGCTCTAGAGGTCGTTCAGGTCCAGCCCGCGTATTACGATCAGGCGCAATTGAACCTGGTAGAGATATTCGAATATATGATAGGAAACACGGACTGGGACGCGTTCAAGAGCGCCCCCGATGAGGACGACTGCTGCCACAACGTAAAGGTGGTGGGGCACGCGAGCGGACCGGTTTTCCCGGTGCCGTACGACTTCGACTTCTCGGGCATTGTGGATGCCCGCTACGCTACACCCGATCCCTCCCTGGGCATCCGGCATGTGAGACAACGACAGTACCGCGGCATATGCAAGCCTCGTGAGACAATCGACGCTACGCTACAGGTATTTTTCGAGCATGAGGATGCGATCTATGAGCTATATCGACAGCAAGAGGGGCTCGAAGAGCGCACTGTAGAACGGTCGATCGATTACATCGAAGAGTTCTATGAGATAATCCGAAACCCTCGCAGCGTGCGGAGTAGGATCGAGAGGGACTGTAGGAGGGGGGGAGGGGGGGGGAATGATGAATGGTGAATGGTGAATGATGAATGATGAATGGTGAATGGTGAATGATGAATGGTGAATGATGAATGGTGAATG
>CAZOJI010000021.1:0-25374 GCA_964580055.1 uncultured Gemmatimonadaceae bacterium
ACGCAAGACGATTGTATGGCGTCGCCGGCTGTGGACTTTCTTCTCTATCGTTTTCTTTGTACAACTCGCGATTGGGCTCTTGGGCGTCGAGGGGTTCTTGATGAGTGGGGACCTACACCTGCCCATCCCGGCCATGATCGTCGGCGGACCGCTGTACCGAGGTGACGGGCTATTCATGCCCACCCTGTTCGTTTCGACGATCTTGATTGTCGGCCCGGCGTGGTGCAGCTACCTCTGCTACATGGGGTCCTGGGATTTGAACTCGGCAGCCACGCGCAGGAGACCGGTGCCGGCAAAGGCAAATCGTTTCTGGCTCCGGTTCGGTATTCTCGTGGGAGTGGCGGGTTGCGCTGTTGTGCTGAGCCTCATTGGCATAAGCAGTATCGTCGCTACCTGGCTGGGTTTGGCCTTCGGGATCGTCGGTTTGGTGATAATCCTATGGGGTTCGCGTCGCGCTGGATACATGGTGCACTGCACGATGTACTGCCCTATCGGCCTCGCGGCGAATTTGCTCGGCAAGCTGTCGCCGTTTCGGTTGCGGATCAACGACGGCTGTACGGAATGCGGCGCTTGCACGCTGAAGTGCAGGTATGATGCACTGCGTCCTAGCGATATCAAAGAGCGGCGCCCCGGTTTGACATGCACGCTCTGCGGCGACTGCCTGGCGTCATGTAAGGGCAAATCAATTGAGTATCGCTTTGCCGGTTTGACTCCGCAGTATGCGCGTACGGTTTTTCTGGTGCTGGCCGTATCGGTACATGCCGTGTTCTTGGGCGTTGCCCGGATCTGAGCGGAGAACGGGGAGAACCAGATGATTTCAAATCGCAGGATTGTGATTGCGCTCGTTGCCGTATGCGTCGTCGTTACTCATGCGGCTGCTCAGGAAGTGAAGCTCGGCGGGCAGCTTCGTCCGCGCTTCGAGACTCGTGATCCCTACTCGGTCACTGCCACCGGCGGTGACTGGTTCGTATCGATGCGCGCTCGCGCCAACGTTGCCGCGGACCTGGAAGAGAACGTGAAGGTGTTTGTCCAGATCCAGGATGTGCGCGTCTGGGGAGAAGAGGGGAACACACTCTCCGACTTCAGCGCCTACTACTTCTTGAATATTCCGGATGCATTTCTTGATGGATGCGAGCTTTTGAGTGGCAGTCGGCTATACGCAGGCTGACCTGGTTTCAGAACAACACGTCCTTCACATTCTCTATGCCGATCCGGTCTATGAACCTCGCCATGCGTTCGCGCTTCTTGCCGTGTTCGCGGTAGTACTCGAGGGTGCGTTTTATGAGCGGTATTACTTCCTCTTCGGTCAGTGCTTCGCGCACCAGATCTCCAACACGCGGCCGGCGCGCTGAGCTACCACCAACAACGAGGTTCCACCCAGTTTTCTTACCGAATACGCCGATATCGCGAACGAAGCTCTCTCCGCAACATAGCGGGCAGCCGGATACTCCGATTTTGACCTTCGCCGGCAGGTCCATCCCGATGAAGAATTCTTCGATTTTCATGCCGAGCCCCAAGGAGTCCTGCATTCCGAAGCTGCAGACTGCCGTACCTGGGCACGCCTGCACATAGTGGAGGCACAGCTCCGTGGCTCTCCCTATGTCCATCCCAAGGTCACGCCAGATCTCGTCGACGTCTTCTCGGTTGATCCCAACCAAGGCAAAACGCTGTCCCGAGGTGATCTTGATTATGGGCACGCCGAATTTGCGAGCAACCGCCGCAATCTTCTCCAGGTGTTCGGGAGTCAGGATTCCTACGGGGGTGCGAGGAACGATAGCATAGGTTTCATTGTCACGCTGCAGGATAGTGCCTGCCGGGTGTTCATCCATTATTCATCTCCGCCAATCATGTGAGCCTAACCGCACCGCCGGGTCATGGGAATTACTGCGTTGCATGCTAAGTGATCGTGCGCAGGTGGACCAGTAGCCGCGTGCATCGCCACCCCAAGCTCTACACCTCTCACTCATTCCGGGGGATGCGGCAAAGAGGTGCGCTTGTAATAGCTTGTGTTCAGTTCATGGTTCGACACACCCAAGCCCCATTGCAGTCCGCGCGGGGCTTTCTCGAGGGAGGCCTCGCAAGAGTGGTGCATGACATTTTGGATCCCTCAGGGTCAGGGGTCGAGCTGCGGCTTCACCTTGGTTTCGTAGCACTCCGGGCAGATCCCGTGAGAAAACTGCGTGTCGCTTCGCTCTGCAACATAGGCCTCGATTTGCTGCCAATTGTCGTCTTTGCCTCGGATTCTCTTACAGTAGGAGCAGATCGGCAACAGGCCCTGGAGCTTCCTCACGTCAGCCTGAAGGCCGAGGATTCGCTCGGCAACTCGCAGGCGCGCTTCCAGCTCCGGCGCGCTCGTGGGTTTGGTCGCGAAATCATCGGCACCCGCGTTGATGCCCTCGACAAAGTCCTGGTCGCCCATGCGGCCGGTGAGCATGATTATGTAGGTGTACTTGGCCCGGTCGAGGTCGCGGATGCGACGGCACAGCTCCAAACCGTTCATGTTGGGCATTTCCCAATCCACGATCATCACTCCAAAGCTCAGGGATTGGAACAAGTCCCACGCTTCCCGGCCGTCTTCCGCCTCGATTACGCTGTGGCCCATGCCCTCCAGCATGCTGGTGAGCAGCGTTCTGGTGACGGCGTCGTCATCCACAACGAGGATCTTCATATGTACAGCCTCTCGGTAGTGCGTCGCTCTCCAGGTAAGTTAGCGGTTAACCGGCGACCGCAAAGGAGGGTCCTGGGCAGGTCTTCAAGGGCAACGGAATACCGCCGGAAGCACCGGCACGCGCATGACTGGCAGGAATGCGGACTGGGAGGTGTTTTGCCGTCCCTCGAGACGGGTTGGTACGGCCATGAATGCGGCAAAGCGAGAGCGGATGGACCAAGGCAAGACGCTGCTGCTCGTTGAGGACAATCCCAGCGACGAAGCGCTGACTATCCGCGCTCTGGAACAGGCAGATGTGGTCTGTCATTTCATGGTTGCGAGGAACGGTGCCGAAGCGCTCGATTACCTGTTCTGCGTGGGCGAGCACCAAGCGGGCAATGCGAGCGAGGTTCTCGTAATATCTTGCGAAGTCGAACAGTCGTTTTTCAAGAGCCTCGAGCGAGGAGAAGTCGTTGGGTGTCAGGGCCTTTCGTTCGAGGATGGAGAAATAGACTTCCACCTGGTTGAGCCAACTCGGGTGCACCGGCGTGTGGACGGGAACGACGGTCGGCCAGTGCTTCGTGATCCGGTCAATGCAGGCTTGGCCACGGTGCGAGGATCCGTTGTCCATGATCCAGGAGACTTGGCGAGCTGGCCGATAGGGTTCCTGCGTCATAACTTGCCGCCGCAACGCACGAGCCCGACGCCTTTGCGAAGAGCACGCCGTCGCATCCGGCTTGAGTTCCTCCGGTTAGGACGTCGATATATTCACTGCACGCAGGACCTTCAGTTCCCATGTTGCCTTCATCAGAAGAGACGCCGCCCGCACCGCACACTACTCACCGCGGTCCGTGCTCTCTGTGGGCACTTCGCGAGTCACCGCGTGCGGCTTTGAACGTCGCGGTGTACGGCTGTCATGCTGGAAAGGTGTCTATCCGGCCCACGTGATGGGTGGCCGGATCGGGCAAACCGGAGTGTCAACCGTGGGTCCGGGTAGCCGGACGGTGTATGCCCAGTTTTTTCATTCGCGCGTACAGCGTGCTCGGATTGATGCCCAGCAATTCCGCAGCGTTCCCCTTGCCCTTGATCCTCCAACCGCAGCGCTCCAGAACGGAGCGTATGTGCGTGCGTTGCACGTCCTCCAGAGGTGCGACAACTGACCGAACATCCGGAAGTTTGTCCCGTCCACCGAGAACGCTGTCATCGATGGTGAGTGCGGTACTGCTCGATAGAATCATCGCGCGCTCTATCACGTTTTCGAGTTCTCTTACGTTTCCGGGCCAGTGATAGGATGTGAGTATGTCCAACGCGTCCTGCGGGATCGAGTCGATCGGTTTGGCCAACTTGTTGCGCAGCCTGTTTGCGAAGTACCACGCCAGCAGAGGGATATCCTCGACCCGGTTTCTGAGCGGCGGCAGCCAGATCGGGAAGACACTGATGCGATAGTATAGGTCCTCCCTGAAACGACCGTCGGCCACATCCTGTTCGAGGTCGCGGTTGGTGGCTGCTATGAGACGCACGTTCACCCGTTGCGTATCTGTAGATCCGACTCGCTCGAACTCTCCTCGCTCCAGAACACGCAGCAGTTTTGTCTGCAACTCGCCGGGAAGATCGCCTACCTCGTCGAGGAAAAGGGTGCCGCGGTTCGCAATCTCGAACCGGCCCAGTCGTTTCTCGATAGCGCCCGTAAACGCGCCCCTCTCATGACCGAACAGCTCGCTCTCGATCAGGCTTCCAGGCAGCGCAGCGCAGCTCACGTGAACGAGCGGAAAGTCTCTGCGGGCGCTGCGGTTGTGGATCGTCTGCGCTACCGTGTCTTTACCCGTCCCTGTCTCGCCGAGCAGGAGAACTGCCGCATCCGTCTGTGCTACCTGCTTGCACCGCCGCATTACCCGCATCCACGCGGAGCTGTTGCCAACGGGTTCCTTTAGAGTCCACTCACTGTCGCTGCGCTCTCTAAGGTAGATGTTCTCGTCCTCGACGCGCATGCGGAGTGTGTTGATTGTATTGAGAGCATCCTTGAGGGAACGTCGATCATCGGCTCGGTCGCGCTGCTCGATGGCGCGGCCCAGAAGATCCGCGAGGCGGCGGACGAAATTCGCGTGCTCCGGCATCCATTCTCGTTTCTGTCCCACGTGATGATTGCAGAGGACCGCGGCGGGCCTGCCATCCACGCGGATGACCGCGTCGAGCATGGAGCTGATTCCGATCGGTTCCAGGTACAACCGCCAATACTCGGAGGTGCGGCTGTCCTCCTGCGGGTCGCTGGTAGCGACGACTGGAGAATTGGATAGCGCTTCCATGTACATAGGACAGTCCACTATCTCGCGTCTGCGCGTGTTGGAATGCCGGTTTCGCGAAGCCTCGTACAAATCGCTCGAGAGGAGTGACGTAGCCGTCTCGTTCAACTCCCACACGCTTACGCGCTCCACATTCATCAGGTCAGCTGCCATTTGAGTGGCGCGGCGGAAGGTCGCATCAAGGTCTCCACTCAACATACAATCCGAGGTCGCCAACTCGAACAACGCCGCCTGCTGTTGCGAGAGACGTTCGTGGGTCTCCCGCAGCCTGAGCACGGCAAGCTTACGTTCGGTTACGTCCTCCACAATCGCGAGCCAGTACTGGGCCACACCTTCCTCGTCGCGGACGAGGGCTAACGAGGTGTTTGCCCAAATAAATGTTCCGTCTTTCCGGCAGTAGCGGCTCTCGATGCCGCCCCTATCGCGTTCTGCTCTCAGGAG
Source organism: uncultured Gemmatimonadaceae bacterium (assembly GCA_964580055.1). Lineage (GTDB taxonomy): Bacteria > Gemmatimonadota > Gemmatimonadetes > Gemmatimonadales > GWC2-71-9 > JBDGYW01. The sequence continues at coordinate 5,389 of CAZOJI010000021.1, forward strand.
TGCTTCAGCCAGCTCCGCACTAGGTCTGCTGTCGTCCGGATGCGTGGTTTGCAGGAACTCCTGACCTTGCAGTTCGAGCTCGTCGAAGCCGAGCATCTCTTGAATGGCGGGGTTGGCCATTATCAGCCTGCCCTCCACGTCCCAGAGCCCGATGCCGACACCGGCGTGTTTGACCATCATCCGGTACAGTTCCTCACTCCGGCTCGACGCGTCTCGCGCCCGCTCAAACGCCAGTCGCTCCCTACGTTCGGCTTCGAGCAGTCGGGTGACTCGTGACAATTCTGCTTCGAGTTGGGTGATTCTACCTGACGCGCTCATGATCCCTCTTTTGTAAGTGCGTTTTCGCGCGTTTCGGTCTTCGACCGACTAGTAGTCGAAAAGACAATTGTTAAGCTCATTATTTCGTTCCGTCAATATATTGACTCGCGAGGGTTGAAATATTGGCCTTTGCCTTGATTCCCATTTCACGCAGGTCCGGCTCCTGTCTTTGTAATGTGAAGCAGGTCAAGCACTTACCAAAGCACGGAAGACGTTACGTTTCCTGGCACGTTCCATGCGTATCTAATAAACTGTTACGCTCGACAGCACCGGGAAAGGTACGCCTCCACTGCCACTTGCAGGCGAAGGGGGGGGAATGCAGCGACCGGAAATTGCAGGAACCGCCGGTCAGAAACGGCGCCTCGTCTTCCTCATTGGCTGTATGACTGTGGTTACACTCGTCACGGTGGGGGTGAACTTCGCCTTACTCTACAGAACCGCCCTCGCGGGTCAACGCACCCGGTTGGTAGAGATTGTCAACAGCCGTGCGCGCATCATTGAGGCGGTGGCGCGTTTCGACGCCCGCGAAAGCTCCGGCTACCCCGGCGGTTTTCTGGCCGCGACACTGGAGCAGCTCAGGGGCGCACACGAAAGGTTCCCAGGATTCGGGGAAACGGGGGAGTTCACGCTGGCGCGTCGGGAAGGTGACCACGTTGTCTTTCTGCTCAACCACCGGCATGACGATGTCGACAAGCCATTGCGGATGTCCGTCGAACCTGAATATGCCGAGCCGATGGTCCGCGCGTTGCGCGGAGAATCGGGCGCGCTGATCGGACCCGACTATCGGGGCGTTACGGTGCTGTCGGCCTATGAGCCGGTGGCCGGCCTGGATCTCGGCGTAGTAGCCAAGATCGACCTGGCTGAAGTCCGTGCGCCATTATTGAGGGCCGGTGGCCTGGCTTTGCTCGCCGCTTCGCTGCTGATAGCCATCGGTGCGATCTTGTTTAGATCCTTGTTCGAGCCACTCATAGCAGCGCAGATCCGTGGGCAGGAACTGATGAAATACCAGGCCACAATGCTGTCGAGCATGGCGGACGCAATGATCACGACCGATCTAGACTTCTCCATCACGAGCTGGAACGAGGCTGCGGAGCGGCTCTTTGGCCGGCCGGCCGAGGAGGTTTTGGGAAAGGAATTGGTGGATGTCGCCCACATCGAGCATCTGACCTCAACCAGGGAAGCGGCGTTGGCATCGGTACGAGAAGCCGGATACTGGAGTGGTGAGATAGCCGTGACCACGCGTGACCGAGAGCGGACTCACTTGGAAACCGTGGCAACGCTGGTGCGAGACGATTCGGGCCAGCCGCTCGGTGTGGTGGCCGTGCACCGGGACATAACCGAGAAGAAGCGCACCGAGAAGGAACTCCACTCGCTCACAGAAGAACTGGAGATGCGGGTGAAAGCACGCACCGCTGAGCTGAGTGTCGCAAACAAGGAACTGGAGACGTATGCGTATTCGGTTTCGCACGATCTGAAGGCACCGCTTCGAGCGATAACCGGCTTCTCGGAAATCTTGGCGTCGCGGTACGCAGAAGATCTCGACGAGGAAGCCCTGCGCTACTTCCGGCATATCCAGAATGCCGGCGTCAAGATGACGCAGCTGGTGGACGATCTGCTGCACTACCAGCGCTTGGGCCGCTCGGGAATCGATGTGTCGGAAGTGCCGCTTTCGGAAGTGTTGAGGTACGCGATCGAGTCCCGCGCGGATGAACTGGCGGAAACGAACGGCGTGGTCGAGGTGCCTGATGACTTACCTGCGGTATACGGTTCTTTCTCCCTTCTGAAAAGGGTGTTCGAGAACTTGCTGGGTAATTCCATCAAGTATCGCCGACCCGGTGTTCCACCCAGGGTGAGTGTATCCTGGTCCAGGGATAATGCGGCGGTGAGGGTGTCAGTTACCGACAACGGCATTGGGATTCCCAAGGAACACCAGCACATGATTTTCGATCTCTTTCAGCGTCTTCATAGTGATGACGACTATCCGGGAACCGGGGTGGGACTCGCTATGGTCCAGAAGGCGGTGCTGTTGCTCGGCGGAACGATCGAGGTGAATTCGGAGGTGGGCCACGGCACGACATTCACGGTTCACCTGGCTTCTTACCCAAAAACGGCAACCGCCACACCGGCTTACAGCGGTACGACGGGGAGCGTCGATGGATAGGCCGGCTGGCATACTGCTGGTCGAGGACAGTCAGGCGGACATCGATCTGACTCTCCACGCTTTCCGAAGCGCCCGACTCAGCAATGGTGTCAAGGTGTGCAGGACCGGAGAAGAAGCTCTGGACTACCTGTTTCGCCGCGGCGATTACTCGGGCGGTGTTCATCAACTGCCGGATATGATTTTGCTCGACATCAAGCTCCCTGGGATCGACGGCCTGGAAGTGCTTCGTGAGATCAAACGGACGCCGGTTCTGAGGCGGATTCCCGTTGTTATCCTGACCTCGTCGGCAGAGGAAACTGATCGTGTGACAGGATACGAAATCGGGGCCAACAGTTACCTGGTCAAACCCGTTCGGTTCGATGAGTTCCTGGAGGTGGCGCGGAAAGTGGGCAACTACTGGGTGACACTGAACGTCGCGCCGCCGTTGGATTGAATCTTTGGGCGCGCACACTATTTGGAGCATGTAATGCACCAGGCGTTACGCGTTTTGTACGTCGATGACAGCGCAGCTGATCGAGCTCTGGTGCGGGACGCGCTGGAAAAGGACGATACTTTCTTCGACTTGACCGAGGTCAGATCGCAGGAGCAGTTCGAGGAGGCCCTCGCGCACTTCGCCTTCGATCTCGTACTGACCGATTTCAACATTCTCGGCTTCGACGCCCTGGCCGTAATCGATGCAGTGCAGAAGGTAGACTGGAAAGTTCCCATCATAGTTGTGACCGGCACAGGTTCCGAGGAGATGGCCGCCGAGACCATCAAGCGGGGAGCGGCCGACTATGTAATCAAGACCACCAAGCACATTCAGCGGCTGCCGCACACAATTCGTGCCGTGGTGGAACGCGCCCGCCTTACCGCACAGCGCAGGCGGACGGCGCAACTGCTGCGAGAGAGCGAAGCCAAGTATCGGTCACTGTTCGAGACGATTCAGGAGGGTATCTGGGTAATCGACAACAACGCCAATACTACATTGGTGAACCCGGCCATGGCAGAGATGCTGGGATACGAGCCCCACGAGATGGTCGGCAGGCATCTCTTCGAGTTTATGGACGACCGCGCGGTGCAACTCGCTCACGAGTATCTCGAAGCTCGCCAACGGGGAATCAACGAGCAACACGAATTCGAGTTCTTGCACAAGGACGGCTCTGTGGTGTACGCGCTGTTGACCACAGCGCCGATTCATGATGCAGCCGGAGAATACCAAGGGGCACTCGCCAGTGTGATGGAGATCACCGAGCGCAAGCACGCCGAGGATGAGCTGAAGAGACGCGAAGAGCAGCACATGGAGGCCCAGCGCGTCGCACACATCGGCCACTGGGAACTCGACCTCCAGACGATGACGCCGGTTTGGTCCGAGGAGATCTTCCGGATCTTCGGCCTCGATCCGGATTGTGATGAGCCGTCTTTCGAGGACCATGAAAGGATTACCCATCCAGATGACTGGCCAAAGCTGAATGATGCCGTGATGACGGCGGTCGAGACAGGGACGGCCTTTGAGTTGGAGTTTCGAATCCTTCGCCCCGACGGGACCGCTCGGTGGATGTACGAAATCGGGAATGCGAGACGAGGTTCTGACGGTGTGATATCGAGCTTGTTCGGAACGGCACAGGACATCTCGGAGCGCAAGGCAGTTGAGATGAAGCTCGAACATTCACTGGAGTTCCTGAATGCTGTGATCGAGCACAGCCCCTTTGCGACCTGGGTCTCCGACTCCGCGGGCACGGTAATCAGGACGAATCGGAGTTTGCGCGATACTCTGGATCTCTCGGACGAGCAGATTGTTGGGCAATACAACGTTCTCAAAGACGAGAACCTGAAGAAGCAAGGTGTTATGCCGGCTGTGCAGGCGGTCTTCGAAAGGCACCAAACGGCAAGGTTCAGCATACCATGGCGGGCGGTTGATGCCGGTCCAGTTGATTTTTCAGGTGGATGCGACCTGCACATCGACGTAAGCATGTTTCCGATCTTGGGTGAAGCGTCGGAGCTCACAAACGTGGTGTGTCAGTGGGTGGATGTTTCGGAGCGCACAGAGGCCGAGAACGCTCTCAGTGAGCGTGAGGCGTTACTCTCCAGCATTTTCCAGGCGGCGCCGGTCGGCATACTCCTCGTGCAGGACCAGGTCATATACCAGGTGAACGAAGTGTGCTGCGAGATGCTCGGGTACTCGGCGGAAGAGCTTGTGGGCAAGCGTGCGCGGATGGTATTCTCGAGCGACGAGGAATACGCGAGGGTGCGCATGGAGGAATACGACCAGGCGTCAGCAGCAGGTGCGGGGGCAGTCGAAACCGAACTGTGCCGCAAGGACTGCGGTTTGCTGCACGTATTGCTGAGCGCTGCGCGGTTCGATGACGGTATGGATATAGATCGCGTGACCTACACGGCGTTGGACATAACGGGTAGGAAACGGGCGGAAGTAGCGTTGCGTGACCGGGAAGGCCAGCTCCGCCGTCTCGCGGAACGGCTCCAGGTGGTGAGGGAGGACGAGCGCGTTGCCTTGGCTCGCGAGCTACACGACCAGTTGGGTGAGAAGCTGACCGGGCTCAAGATGGATCTGGATTGGATAAGGGAGAGGGCGAGCCACTTGGACGAAGTAACCGCGAGCCATGCTACGTCGGCGGCAAGGCTCGTCGAGAACAGCATGGAGCAGGTGCACGAGATCTGTACCCGTTTGCGGCCTCCGATGTTGGATATCCTGGGACTCGAGGCCGCGATCGAATGGTACGTGGGTGATTTCGAGCGAAGGCACCGTATCGCCTGTGTCCTCGAATTGGATGAAGTAGGAATGGGGTTGGATCTCGAGGTGGCGACCGCCGCGTTCCGCATTCTCCAGGAGGCGCTCACCAACGTGGCTCGGCACGCAAACGCGAGCACGTTGAAGATCTTATTGGAGTCGGCGAGCGACTGCCTGGAGCTGCGGATAGAGGATGACGGCATCGGAATTCCGGAGAAGCGGCTCAAGGACAGGGGATCATTGGGCTTGCTGGGTATGAGGGAACGTGCGGCCGCCTTTGGCGGTACCGTGCGCATTACAGGAAAGGCAACGGGAGGCACCCAGGTATCTATCAGGTTGCCCAACAAAGCATCAGCCGGAGGTAAACAATGATCAGGCTGGTAGTTGCAGACGATCATGAGGTGGTGAGGGATGGCGTGCGCCACATATCTGACAACCACCCTGATATCAAAGTGGTGGCTGAAGCGGCTGACGGAGATGAGTTGCTGTACCTGCTCGAGGACATCGATCTCGATGTGCTCATCTTGGACGTTTCTATGCCGGGGCCGGGTTTCCTGAAGGGCATGGAAAGAATAAAGGCAGTCAAGCCGAAGTTGCCGGTTCTCGTGCTCAGCATGTACTCTGAGAAGGAATGGGCGCGGCGCGCGCTCAAGGCGGGTGCTGCCGGGTACATTGCCAAGGCCAATACGGTTACGGAACTAGCGACGGCGATACGCCGCGTACATAGCGGCGCTCGCTACGTATCACAGGAACTCGCCGAAGCGCTTGCTTCGCAGCTTGTCGGTGACGCGGACACCCCCCCGCACGAGGCTCTCTCGAACCGCGAGTATCAGGTGCTGTGCCTGCTGGCAGCGGGCAAGGGGCTCAAGGAGATCGCCGCCCAGTTGGGCGTCAGTTCCAAGACGGTGAGCACGTTCAGGACCAGGACTCTAGAGAAACTAGGCCTGCACTCTACCGCCGATCTGATCCGGTACGCGGCGGAGCATCGTCTGGCGCTGTGATCTCGCGACCAGCCCGTAGCCGATATGGCGGACGATCAAACAGTCGATCAACTGTCCCGCAACATCATAACCTATTTGTGCGACAAATCCGGCATGCCGCTCGGCCTGATGTATGTGGTGCAGGACGACGGAACGCTGCGGCTCGCCGGTAGCTGCGCGCACAAACCTAAGCCGGGTACATCGCGAGCGAAAACGCGGCTTCGCCCGCAGGTTCGTGTTGGTGACGGACGGGGTCTTTACACCCGGCGTGCGCGACTATCCCGCCGGTGTAGACAATCCGCGACTGGTGAAGCCCTTCAAGGCCTCCAAACTCAAGAAGGTAGTCAACGATTTCGTACGGCAGGCACAAGGCGAACGCCTGGAAGAGTGAAGGTTCGCGCTCTGCAGTAGGCTTTTCACAGGTAGGAATAAACCTACAACTGATTTGCCCTAAACCCACTACGGGCTACAGAGATTCTCACCCACCTTTTCGCAGCAATCCTATGTGACGGCGGCGGCTTTTCCGCGAGTTTGATTCAAGCACAATGGAGTGTGAGAGGGAGGCGGAGAGTAGCTCCCTCGACGAAAGGAGCTGTAGGAGGCATGCATGTCGCTCGATCCAATGGTTCTCTGCGAGTACTGATCATTGACGACTCTCACCTGCTGAGAGAACGAATTAGTGAGTTGATAGGGAAGTTGCCGGGAATAGAGGTGGTGGGCTCGGCGCCGAACGTCGAACGTGGTCTTCAGATGATAGACGAGCTTGCACCTGACGTGCTTACCGTCGACGTCAGGCTTCCGGGACGCAGCGGGCTGAAGCTGGTAGAAGAACTGGCCGCACGACCTTCGCATCCGGTGATGATCGTACTGACGGCGTACCCGGAGTTCCGCGCCCGCGCTCTGCAGTCGGGAGCCGACTTCTTCGTCGGCAAAGCCTCCGAGCTCTACAGGCTACCCAAGATACTCGAGGAGTTGTGTGATGCCGAGGAGGCGGAGTGAATCTCGTGGTATCCGAGTCTGAGTCGCCGTTCTCCAGCGGGTTCATCGTGCCCGACCCGTCACGACGCGCAGTCGTCGGCCAGGACAAGGGATCAGGGATGATTCTGGTCGTTGACGACGATCCCGCAGTACGTTCCAGTTTGGCCAAACTGCTGCGTTTCAGGGGCTACGAGGTCGCGACAGAGGAGAATGCGGCGGGAGTTCTCGAGGCGGTGCGGCTGCTCAGGCCGGACGTGATTCTCCTGGATGTTAAGCTGCCCGATCTGGACGGCTTCGAGGTGTGCCGCCGCCTTCGTGCCGATCCCGAAACGCGATTGGTACCGATCGTACTGGTCACCGGCCTTTCGGAGGTCGACGATCGGGTGCGGGAATTGAACTACGTCAATAGCTCCGCGCGCGGATACGTGCGTGAAACTGGAGCCACTCCGTGGAATTACGCGGCGCCATACATGGAGCCGCTTTGCCAACGGGACACGACGGGCCGCCGGAGGAGAACATTCGGAGGTGCCGCTACTGTCAAAGCCGTGGACGATCGGGCAACTCACTCGGGCCGTCACCGAAGTCATGAAGAATATTTCTCCTGAGAACCGATCGAGAGCCCGAGTGCGAACAGGGAAGGCGGGGCGCGTTGGGAAACCGGGTGAGCAATGACTTCAATGGATGTAATCCAATGAAGCAAACGCCGGTAGTTGAGATGCTGGCTCGCCAGGAGACCCAAGTGGTGGAGCGTGAGATCCAGGCCGGCGACCGAGTCATCGAGGAAAGCTCTGCTACGTCCCAGGGAAGAACTGCGTGCGCATCTTCGCACACGACATAATCGAACGTCGCAAACTCGAAAGCCAGTTGCGACAGGTAATATCGGAAATGGGGTTCTACTGGCTGCTCCTCAACGAGCCCCCTAGGAAGTCACCGCTGAAAGGGCCGTCATGGTTGTGTTCGACAGGCTACTGATTCTGGAAGACAATCCGGCTGACGCAGAATTGGCCGAGCGGAACCTGAGGAAGGCCGGGCTCTCGTTCGTTGCGGTCAGGGTGCAGACGAAGGAGGACTTCCTCCAGCAGTTGGAGCAATTCGATCCCGACATCATCCTCGCGGACTACATAATGCCGTCTTTCGACGGTATGACCGCTCTCAAACTGGCGAGCGAGCATGCCCCGCGCGTGCCCGTTGTCATGTATACGGGCTCCGTCAACGAGGAGACGGCGGTCAAGTGTCTCAAGGCCGGTGCCGCCGACTACGTGCTCAAGAGTCAGGAGACGCGGCTCGCGCACGCGGTAGAGGGCGCTCTCGAACGTGCTAGAGAGAAGCAGGCACGCGAACGAACTGAGGAACTGCTGCGCTCGTCAGAGGCGAAATATCGCAACCTGATTGAGAACGCCAATTTCGGTATCTACACGGCCAGCGTTGCCGGGAGGTTCCTATCCGTAAATGCGGCGCTTGTGGAGATGCTGGGTTACGGGTCCAGAGAGGAGCTGCTGGAGGTCGACCTTGGGCGGGACGTGTATGTGGATCCCTCGGAGCGCCAGCGCGTCTTGAAAAAACACTTGCTGGAGGGATACAGGGTTTTCGAGGAAGTGAACTGGAAACGGAAGAACGGCGAGAGGATCACCGTTCGGATCAATGGGCGCGCCGTGCACGATGAAGACGGACAGGTCCAGTTCTTCGAGGCCATAGCCGAGGACGTAACGGAACGGCACAGGTTGGAGGCACAGCTCCGGCAGGCGCAGAAAATGGAGGCGATAGGGCAAATCACCGGCGGCATAGCCCACGACTTCAACAACGAGCTGTCTGTGATTCTGCTGAACGTTCAAATGTTGGCAGACAGGTTGGAGCGAGGTGAAACGCGCGTCAGGGAAGAGTTGCAGGACATCGGGGCGGCCGCATCCAGAGCCACCGAAATGACCCGCCGGCTCGTTGGGTTCAGTCGGCGCGCGGCTCTTACGCAGGTCCCCACGGACCTTGCACGGCGGGTCAGGAAGCTGTCTACGCTGTTCAAGCGGGTTCTGCCGGAAACCATTTCCGTGCAAACCCATGCTGACGATTCGGTGGCGTCAGTGCTGGTGGACCCGAACTCTGTTGAGCAGATCCTTCTGAACCTCGTGACTAACGCACGCCACGCGATGCCTGACAGCGGCACTCTCACAGTCAAAGTATGGGAAGCCGAGCTTGATGAAGTCTACTGCGGTAGATACGCACCGATGATCCCCGGACGCTACGTGCTGGTGGAGGTGAGCGATACGGGGGCCGGGATGGACCATGAGACTAGGTCGAGAATATTCGAGCCGTTCTTCACGACCAAGACGCCCGGAGAGGGAACCGGCCTGGGCATGTCCATGGTCTACGGCCTGACTAAGCAGCAAAATGGGTTCGTGCATGTGGACAGCGAGCCGGGTTGCGGGACCACCGTTCGCCTCGCGTTTCCCGCGTTGGATCTCCCTGCGGCGACCACGGCCGAACACGAAGCGGTGGTAGCGGAGGATCTGGGCGGGACCGAGACCATACTGCTGGTTGAGGACGAGGAGGCGCTGCGGCGTGTGGGCAGTAGGGTATTGGAGTCTCGGGGGTATACGGTGATCACTGCTTGCGACGGAGAAGATGCGCTGGAGATCTACAGGTCGAAGCAACACCACTTCGATCTGGTTATCTCCGACCTCATAATGCCCAAGATGGGAGGAGCCGAGCTGTGCAAGATCCTCCGTGCTGAAGACAAGGAGCTTCCAACCATGCTCACAAGCGGCCACTCGGACTCCGACGTGCGGGAGCGAATGAAGGTGCTTCGCAATGTGCCGCTCATCCAGAAGCCGTGGACTGTAGAGGAGATGCTGCGCTCAGTGCGAAAGGTGCTCGACAAGGCACAACTCGAAGGAGTTCGATCATGATCCAGGGGATAGGTGATCAAGCAGCCGCGGCCGAACAGGACCGCACCACGGATGTAGAGGCAACGCTGGCGCGTTCCCTGTTGGGATACGATCTCATTGCTGAGGGAGCACAGATCGTGCTCCTCACCCTGATGGTGGTGCTGTTGTGGCATGACGTGGGCCGCCTGCCGCTCGCTGCCTGGGCTGCGGGCATTGCGGCAATGGCGGTGTTCCGCCTTTGGCTCCGGCACCGTTATGCAAGCGGAAATGCTGATCCGGAACGGGTGAAGAACATGGTTCGCCTCGTCGTGGCGGCTCGGTGCGTCGCCTGGTCTGCTGGGCCGGTCGTGTTCGGGCCGTACCTATTATTCGGACACAGCGTGCTGTTCCTGGTCGTTTTCGCTGGCATGATCGCCACGGCCAGTTCCACTCTGGTTGCAGATCGCCTCGCTTTCCGCATAGTCATAGTGGTATTGCTGGTGCCTCTCGCGGGCGTTATCGCGTTCAGCGGTTCGACCCACTTGCATCTAGTGACGTTGTGGCTGATAGCGCTATTCGGCGCAACTATGTGGCTTCAGCATGCTCGAGCTCACCATCGACTGGTGAAACGCCTGCAGGCATCGGCGGATCTCAGTGAGAGTGAGCGCGGCGCGGTGCGCGACAAGCGATTGCTCGATGCCTTGTTGGCGGCTGCACCAACCGCGGTGGCCGGACTAGACGAGGACGGCTGCATTTTGTTCGTCAACAACGCCTTCGAGAAGCTGTTCGGATATACGGCCGAAGAGGCGGTGGGCGCCGACGTGAACGAGCTACTGGTACAGCCGGAAGACATCGCGCAAGGACGGCAGAACGACGCCGATGCCCGGCGGGGCCATACCGTGGTCCAGGAGGTGTCGCGGCGGCGCAAGGACGGAACGATGGTGCCCGTCAAGGTTTCTGGTGCAGCGGCGGGCGAGGAGGCGGACGGCGCCATGCTGGTGCTGTATGACAATCTCACGGAGTCGTTGCGTGCGCGCAATCAACTGGCCGAGAGAGAACGCTACTATCGCACCGTGCTGCACTCCCTGCAGGAAGACATAATGGTCGTCGACCGCGACTACAGAATAGTCGACATCAACAACAACGCGTTGCACACGCTCGGATACGGGCGCGAGGAGGTGATCGGCCGTCCCTGTTACGAGGTGTCTCGCGGCCTCACCGTTCCATGCGACCGCCGCGGCGAAGAGTGTGCACTTCCCGAGTTGTGGCGTACCGAGATGCCGCAGCAAAGCCACAGCGTACACAGAAAGGCGGACGGGACCTCCTTCCACGCCAACGTTGTGCTTTCACCGCTCAGGGACGCGGAAGGGAAGCTCACTATGGCCGTCGAGTCGGTTCGCGACGTAACCGATAGGATGATGGCACAGGAGGCGCTGGGGGAGAGTGAGGAGAAGTTCCGCGCGGTGACATCGTCGGCGCAGGATGCGATTCTGATGATGGATGACGCCGGACAAATCATCCTCTGGAACGAAGCCGCCGAACGTCTATTCGGTTACGCCGCCGCCGAAGCGTTGGGCAGGAATCTGCATCGTCTGCTGACTCCGGAGCGTTTTCTGCAGGCGCATGAGGCGTCCTTCCCAGAGTTCACGAGAACCGGGCAGGGCGCAGCTGTCGGGGAGACGCTCGAGCTGGCGGCCGTGCGGAAAGACGGCGAGGAGATACCGGTCGAGCTTTCCCTCTCGTCAGTGTTTCTGAGGGAACGTTGGAATGCGATAGGGATTCTTCGCGACATTAGCATTCGCAAACACGTGGAGGCTGAGCGTGTCAACCTGCTCCGGCAGATGGAGGAACGCGTCAAGGAACTGCGCTGCTTAATGGGAGTTTCCGAGGCAGTTCGTCAGGGAGACGACGTAGTGGACATCCTCGAGGAGACCGTGAAGCTACTCCCGAGCGGCTGGCAGTATCCGGAAATCACGCGCGCGAGAATCCGCCACCTCGAATCCGAGCATCACAGCGAGCCGTTTACCGAGAGCCCCTGGTCTCTATCCGCGGATCTCGTAGTCGATGGCCGTGTGGTGGGTGGTGTAGACATCTTCTATGTGGAAGAACGGCCGGCCGCGGACCACGGACCTTTCCTCGAAGAGGAGCGTCAACTCGTGGAAGGCATTGCGCGCTCATTGAGCATCGGGATCGAGCGCAAGACCGCGGAGGAATCGGTTTGGATGGCGCTGGCGACAACTCAGGGAATACTGGAGAAGCTGCCGGTCGGGGTGGCGGTCGTAGGCGTGGATCGCGTCATCCGCCGGGTGAACAAGGCGGCCGTGGATATCACGGGGCGGTCCGAGAACGACTTGGTAGGGAGCCGATGCTATGAAAGCATCTGTCCCGAGCTGCGCGGGAACTGCCCAGTGTTGGATAGAGGAGAAGATGTGGCCAATCGGGAGACGTCCGTCCTAGGTGGGGCAGCGCGGTCCATTCCGGTCCTCAAGACCGTTATCCCCACGACCCTCGACGATGAGGAAGTGCTTCTCGAGGTGTTTGCGGACGTGACGGAATTGAAGGAGACAGAGGGTCAACTGGAAGAACACATCCGGATGCTGGAAAGCACGCACGTCGAGCTGAAGCGGCATGCGGCGGAACTAGCGCAGGCCAAGGATACCGCTGAGAAAGCGGTTCGCGCCAAGGGTGCCTTCATGGCCAACATGAGTCACGAGATCAGGACACCCATTCACGGAGTGCTGGGAACGCTGGAGTTGATGCTCGATACGGAACTCTCCGGTGAGCAGAGTCGCCTGGCGCAGCAGGCTCATGATTCGGGTGAGTCCCTGTTGAGAGTGGTAAACGACATCCTGGACTTCACCAAGTTCGACAGTGGGCGGCTGGAACTGGAGGACATCCCGTTCGAACCGGCGGGTTTGGCCGAAGCGGTTGTGCGCATGTTGATCGTGCAAGCGGAACAACGGGGCGTCGAGCTGGTCTGCGACGTTCACCCAGATGTTCCCCAAGCCGTGCGGGGCGATCCGGCACGCATCCGCCAGGTGCTCACGAACATCGTGGGGAATGCCGTCAAGTTTACCGCCGACGGCGAGGTCGTGGTCGTCGTGGATGTGCGCGATCGACACAACGGGGTAGTCGATCTCGGTTTCTGCGTGAGGGACACGGGTGTGGGAATTCCGCCCGACAAGCTCGAAACGATTTTCGAGGAGTTCAACCAGGTTGACGTCTCAACGAGCCGGCAGTACGGTGGTTCCGGGTTGGGGTTGGCGATATCGGCGCGTTTGTTGGAGGTGATGGGCACCGAGATGCACGTTGAGAGCGAGGTGGGACGAGGGAGTGAGTTTTACTTCGTGGTCTCCCTGGAGCTGGCGGAAGCCGCGGAGCCCGAAGTGATCGGTGCCCTGGATTCACTGCGTGGCACCCGGATCCTGGTGGTGGACGACAACGACACCAACCGCCGCATCTTGAGAGACATGTTGACTCCGCCTGGTGCGGACGTCACAACAGCACCGAACGGCAGTGCCGCGATGGAGGAGCTACACCGTGCGGCGTCGAATGACGCGGCATTTGACATGGCCATCATCGACGGCCAGATGCCGGACTTTGACGGCTATCAGCTAGTCGAGAAAATCCGTGAAGAGCCCATGTTGGCCCGCCTGAAGATCATGATGCTCACTTCCGGCGGGCGAGCGGGTGACGGCCGACGATGCCGCTCGCTGGACATCTCCGCTTATCTCACGAAGCCGGTTTCGCGCTCAGACCTGCTCGAGGCTCTCGTGCGTATGTGTGCCCCCAATGCGGTGCCGGAAAAGCGCGGTCTCGTCACTCGCCATTCCATCGAGGAAGGGCGCACTCGCTTAAGAGTGCTCCTCGCCGAAGACAACGCAGTGAATCAGACGATCGCGGCGAGCATGCTCCGGAAGCGAGGGCATGAAGTGCGCATAGTCGAGACCGGCCGACAGGCTGTGGACGCGGTACGTGACGAGGATTTCGACGTCGTCCTGATGGACGTGCAGATGCCGGAGTTGGATGGCTGGGCGGCCACCAGGGAGATACGCGACGCGCTGAGGCTCGAAACACTTCCGGTCGTGGCCCTCACGGCACACGCGGGCGAGAACGAGCGCGAAACCTGCCGCGCCGCGGGGATGGACGGCTATCTCAGCAAACCGTTCAGGCCCCACGAGCTGTTTTCCGTAGTAGAGGGCTGGGGCGTCGACGGCGGGACGAGCGCCGACCGGCAGAGCGACGAAGAGCCGGTCGACCTGCAATACCTGCGCGACACGCTGGGCGAGGCCGGAGCGGGTGCGGCTTTCGGCGCTGTGATCGACGTGTTCCTGCGGGATGCCCCGGAGCGTGCGGACGCGGTCGATAGGGCGTTCGGGAGCAGCGACAACGATGCTGTCAAGAGGGCGGCTCACGCCTTCAAGTCATCGGCCCGGACGATCGGAGCGAACAAGCTCGCCGGCATGCTCGCGGACATCGAGAAGAACGGCAGAGAGGCAAACCCAGACGAGCGAGGTGCAAAACTCAGCGCTCTGCGCAACGAGATCGACAGAGTGGTCGAGTTCTTACAAAAAAACCGTTGGAGCTGAGGTGACGAAACCATGTACAAGATCCTGCTGGTGGACGATGATCCGGGACTCCTGAGCGCAGTGAGCCGCCTGCTCGAGGGCGCGGGTTTCGAGGTTCTGCAGGCGTCTGACGGACGCGAAGCGATGAACTTGCTGCGCGACAACCACGTCGACCTGACCATAATCGACATCTTTATGCCGAACGTGGACGGTATGGAGTTCACCATTCGGGTGAAGCGTCTCTATCCCGATGCCAAGATCGTCGCGATTTCGGGTGGGGGGACGGTCGACAAACGCAGCGTGCTCGACATTGCACGGAGGTACGGGGCGGTTCGCACACTCACAAAGCCATTCGAGCTGACAGACCTGCTGGCGACCGTGAACGAGGTGCTCGAATTGCCATTCGGAGGGCCTCGTACTGGGTCTGCAGGAGAGGCAGCAGCAGAATGGCGACAGTAGCCGCGGTGGATCCTTACGCGCGGCCCGTTCCGCCGCGCGCGCTCGCGCTGTCGGGCGCTGCGCTGGTGGTAGCGCTGGTGGGAGCGGTGTTCTTCAAAGACGCCGTGGCCGAGTACGGCTTTCTCGTGTGGTTGCTGGCGATCATCCCGGCGTTTCTCCTGTGCCACTATCGCGGCTGGAACGGCATTACGGCGGTGCTCGGATCCGCAATGGCGCTATTGTCGTCGGCTTACGTGGTCAGTGTCCTTGCGGGCTGGCAGTTGCTGGAATGGCCGGTCTTCGTGTTCATCGTCGCTACCTACGTTGGACTCGCATTGGGATGGGGGTGGTTCGGTGAGGTAAGGCAGGTTGCGGAAGTGCAGCAGGAGACCCAGCAGGCACTCCGTCTAACTCACGCACATCTGAAGAAATCCTGCGCCGACCTGCAGTTAGCGCAGTGGAAACTCATAGAAGCGGAGAAGCTGGAGGCAGTGGGACAGTTGGCGGCGGGTGTGGCTCACGAGGTCAAGAACCCGCTCATGACGTTGCTCACCGGGACGCGGTATCTCGCAGAGCACGTGAAGTTCGAAGACGAAAACGTGCGGGTGTTGCTCGACGACATGCAGGACGCGGTAGAGCGCGCGGATTCTGTGATCACCGGCTTGCTGGACTTCTCGGCTCCGCGCGACCTGGCCCCCCGTCCCACAGATCTGAACGAGCTCGTGGAGCGGTCGACCAAAATGGTGAAACACGAACTCGACAAGGCGCATGTGTCCCTTGAGTTGGAGCGGGAGGAGAAACTCCCGTTGCTTTCGCTGGACGGTTTCAAGATCCAGCAGGTGCTGGTGAACGTGTTCACCAACGCGGCGCATGCAACGCCGAAAGGGGGTCGTATCGTCGCTCGCACGTATCGCACACAGACGGTGGTCCTTGGTGCGGAAGGGGAAGCCGGCGGGGTGGTGGAGTCCGGGAGGGATATGGTTGTCCTGGAGGTGGACGACACCGGCACCGGTATAGAGCCAGAACAAATCTCGAAACTCTACGACCCCTTCTTCACCACCAAGCCCACTGGCAAGGGCACCGGGTTGGGACTGGCGGTTACCCGGCAGATCGTGGACAGGCACGGCGGCAAGATCGATATCCGAAACCGCGACGAAGGCGGCGCCCGAGTCACGGTCGTATTCAACGTACCGGAGGAGGCCACGGATGGAGGACAGGAAGCGCATTCTGCTGATTGACGATGAGGCAATGATAACGCGTACGGTGAAACTGTACCTCGAGGGTACAGGGAAATACGAAGTGAGGACTCAGAACAATGGGGCGGACGCGGTAGCAACCGCTCGTGCGTTCAAACCCGATTTGGTTTTGTTGGATATCGTGATGCCCGGCGTTGACGGAGCCGAAGTCGCGGAAAAGATGCAGGACGATCCCGTCCTCAAAGACATCCCGATCGTGTTCCTGACTGCGCTGGTCAGGCCGGGCGAGGTGGCTGCGAGCGGCAGTGATATTGGTGGGTTCCCGTTCATCGCCAAGCCCCTGGACCCTGACAAGATCATAGCCTGCATAGAGAAGTACACATACTGAGTGAGAGGCTCATTCGCGAGGTTTTCCGGACGAACGTTCTTGAAGGTACATGAGAAAGGAGTATGGCTGGACCATGGCGAAGGTGTTGGTTGTCGATGACGAGAGAATGGTCAGGTCGGTGCTCCGCAGGTTCTTGGAGCAGCAAGGATATGATGTCGTTGAGGCCGTAGACGGTATCGACGCGTTGGACATGCTCGCCCGCGGGGATGTGGATGTGGCTATAGTAGATCTCATCATGCCTCGTCTGGACGGTTTCGGGCTGCTTCGCGAGGTGGAGAGGCACTTTCCCGGCACCGCTGTCATCGTCATCTCGGGCGTCAAGAGCCAGCTTGCTGATGCAAAGAAGGAGTTCAGCGTACTGGCCGCCCTCGGCAAGCCGTTCGAGCTCGAAGAAATTGAGGCAACTATTCGGAGTGCCGTCGGATGACACCGGTTCAGCTGAACGGGTTTTGGCAGGATCTCGGAACGAGCCTCACCGACGGCGGAGGCGGAATGAACGAAAAGAAACGAGTTCTCTTGGTTGACGACGAGGCTGCTGTGACTCGTACACTCCAACTCTACCTCGAAGCCACAGGTCAATATGAGGTGAGGAGCGAGAACCAGTCGCTCGAGGCAATGCGAACTGCTCGTCTGTTCCAACCGCACATCGTACTGCTTGACGTTTCGATGCCGGACATGGACGGAGGTGAGATTGCTGCCTTGATCCAGAAGGACCAAGCATTAGTCGGAGTCCCGATCGTGTTCTTGACTGGCCTGATACGGCGCGAGGAGTTGAACGTGATCGGCAAGGAGATCGCCGGACGTCCGTACCTCGCCAAACCACCCGATCCCCAGCTAATCGCCGAAGTAATCGAGGAGTATACGACGTGAACATCCTCGTAGTTGATGACGATGCCGGTGTACTGCGCGCCCACGAAAGAATCCTGGAAGCGGGAGGATTTGCGGTCACGGCGGTCGACAACGGCTTCACGGCATTCACGGCGCTCGACGAGATTGATTTCCGAGCGATCGTATGCGATCACAAGATGCCGTACCTGGACGGCAAGACGCTTTTCGAACAGCTCGAGGAGAAATATCCCAATCTCTCGGCTCGCGTGGTGTTCGTGACGGGCTATGCCGGTGACCCTCGTGTGGAATCCTTTCTCGACAAAACGGGACAGCCCGTGCTATTCAAACCGGTCGATGCGGGTGAGCTGATACGGGTGGTGAGGGAAATGGCCTCGCGGCCGATTTGATGCGCGAGCCGCAGCCATGGAGGGCGCAGTGGATTGTACAGACGAAGAACGCACGGGACCCATCTCCATCGAATACCGCTTCAGGCTGTCAAACGACGCCCAGCAGGTGTTCAGCCTAGACCTCGACCCAGAGACGCTTCAGCCGCTCGGCAACGTACCCGACGACCTGCCTTATTGGGCTCGGCTCGAGGTTCACCAGTGCCCCAACTGCGCCCTGACGCTTGCTGACACTGCATACTGTCCGGCCGCAGCGCATCTCGTCGGCCTGGTGCATCGGTTCGACCAGGTGCTCTCCCACGAGTACGTGGAGGTGGACGTCGTGACCAGGGAGAGGCATATATCCCAGCAAATGGCGGCGCAAAGGGGAATAGGTTCGTTGATGGGCTTGATTATGGCGGTGAGCGGGTGCCCGAACATGCGATTCTTCCGCCCGATGGCGCGCTTCCACGTACCTTGGGCCAGCGAACAGGAGACCATGTTCCGCGCCGCTTCCACGTACCTGCTGACAAAATTGCTCGTTCTGGGACCGGAAACACGGGCGACCCTGGAGCTGGATGGACTGGTTCGGGTCTACAAAACCGTGCATGAGGTCAACAAGGCGTTCATTGAGAGGCTGCATTCCGGGAGCAGCTTAGACTCGATGGTCAATGCGCTAGTGATACTCGATACCTACACCCTCACCCTGCCGTTCGCCATCCGTAACTCTCTCGACGAACTGCGCCATCTGTTCGTGTGACACGTCAGACGTCGGCCGTCGAATTCGAGTTCGAGGTAGGATGAGGTGAGTGCGAAAGGGTGATGCGCAAACCCAGTGCGGCTTAGCTGCGTACGCATCGTGAAGCGATTCTGCACTTGCTCTGCTATTCGAATGACATCAGAGTGGAAGGTCTCGCCAACAAGGGGGGATTGCATGCACAAGTGAACGGTTCTACAGTCCGCACATCGCACACGAGATTGTGGCTGACGTTGAACTCGGGGCGTCGACACACCTCCTGGGCTGCCTCGAAGAGATTTACGTTGTGACATCTCCGGACAATCTCTGACCGCGGAGTTTGGCATTGTCGTCGAACCGCACGGTCTGGTCCGTCTGGGCACGCCGCTGCTAGCGTGTGGCTTGGACAACACATCCGACGGCGACTTCCGCCATTGCGTTTTTGGGGCAGCGATATGCCGAAATTGGAACACTTATGGGAGTTTCTGAAACCTGCCCCCCAATTTCAGGACCGTCTAAACTGGGCCAGTTTCTTTTTGCTGGCTTTCTAGCTGGGATTTCTCGGTGGCGATCTTTGCGCCGCCTTCGCGGTCCAGCCACACCTTGTCCGCGAGTGTCGAATCCGGTTGGCTGCTCGTGGCTGGTCTTCCGTTACTCGGCGGTGTAGGAAGGAAACGCGTCCTGAATGAGGCTATTGCCCCCCCTCCAGCAGCTCTTCTACCGCCGATCTCAGTTCCTCGATGGAGAACGGCTTCCTGAGGGATTTATCCGCCCCGTGGGTGCGCGGATCGGTGAGCGCGTCCACGTACGCAGAGATGGCAATGATCTTTGCGTCGGGAAACTCCTCCCGTAGACGCTCGATCAACTGCAAACCTCCCATTCTCTGCATCACCAGATCGGTCACCACGACGTCAGGCGGGTTCTCTCGATAAAGTGAAAGAGCTTCATCCCCATCGTGCGCTTCGCTGACTACATAACCGGCCCGCTCCAGGACCATACACACTACTTCCCGTACCTGATCTTCATCGTCAACGACGAGTATGGTGGCCATTTCCCTCGTACCGGTGAATGCGATGCAGTTGTTCAATCACAGGCGACCTGATAGTTGGAATCTGTGAGGCAATCTAACGTCGAATTCTCCACTACCAATGCCGTTTCCTTAGTACTGTACCAAGTGTCGTCAAGATTCTCTGTCAACTGTAGTCCTAACTCCTCTGCATCGGCAGTTCACTGACTCGTATCGGCCCAGTCCAAACCGGTGTGCCCCGCGTATGAAGCCAAGTCCCAGCGGAAGCGACAAACTACGCCGACTATCTTCATTATACGTCATACGTCCAAACTCGTGGAAAACCAGGTTGACCACATGAAGGGCGGTTCACCTCGGGTTACCAGCGCTCTACATTCCAATCGGTCACTAATCGGAGGT
>CAZOJI010000021.1:25474-30114 GCA_964580055.1 uncultured Gemmatimonadaceae bacterium
CGGTTCACCTCGGGTTACCAGCGCTCTACATTCCAATCGGTCACTAATCGGAGGTCTGGCGCCATGATGGACTCCTTGGCTTTGGTCTGCTATGCGGCGGGCGCCATGGCCTTTATCCGTTTCTTTGTGCTGGCTCCGAGGCTCAACTCGGAGCGCGTTGGTCCACCTCCCACCAAAGTGCAGCGCTTGTTCCCCTGGTTACCGGGACAATTCACGCAGGAAGGGGTGCGACTGTATCGCCACATGAACGGCCTGATGCTGGCCGGGTGGGTGTTCTTGGTGCTGGGGATCGTGCTGTCCGGGTTGTAGGAGGGCCGCGGCCTCATCGGGGTCTGGCCCGTCAGGCTGCAGGATAGGTGTTTCAGGGCCTCTAGTGGATGTGCGGCTCGCCGTGCACTAGCCACCGCCCTCAGCCAACCTGTGTTTCTCGAGCCGATACCTAAACGTGTCACGACTCATGTTCAACAGGGCCGCCGCCTTGGTCTTGTTCCCTCTGGCCTGGGCCAAGGCCTGGACGATCAAGTCCTTCTCGAGCTCCTCCAGGCCTATCCCTCCCGCCGGAAGCTTCATCCCCGGCGCCAGGCTTGCCGCACCGGTGCCGAGTTGAAGTTCATCTGGCAGATGAGCCGGGGTTATCTCGTCGTCCTCTTCCAATATCAATGTGCGCTCCATCACGTTTCGCAGCTCTCGCGCATTCCCTGGCCACGCATATCGCTCCAGCATCTTGAAAGCCGCGTCACTGATGCTCTTCGCGGGACGCCGCATCTCTTTTGTCATTGATTCGAGGAAGAAACTCGCCAGTGGCGCAACGTCTTCAGCGCGCTCGCGAAGCGGGGGGATCGTTATCGGCACCACATTTATGCGGTAGAAGAGATCTTGCCTGAACGCACTCTCCCGTACTGCAGCTCCGAGATCGCGGTTAGTGGACGCAACGATCCGCACGTCCACCTTGATGTCGCGGACTCCCCCCACTCGCTTGAATGTGCGCGTTTCCAGGAAGCGAAGCAGTTTCGCCTGCGACCCCGGGGTTAAGTCACCGATTTCATCGAGCAGCACAGTCCCGCGATCGGCAAGTTCGAGGAGGCCGATCTTTCGCTGTTTCGCGTCTGTGAAAGCCCCGCGCTCGTGCCCGAAGAGTTCCGACTCGAGCAGCGTCTCAGGCAGTGCCGTGCAGTTTATTTCGAGAAAAGGGAACTCGGCACGCGGACTTTGCGCGTGTATCGCCCGTGCTACCACTTCCTTGCCCACCCCGCTCTCACCCCTTACCAGTACCGTACTTCCCTCGCTCACAGCCACCCTGTTAACGAGATCGACAACTCTCTTCATCGCTGCCGACCGTCCGACGATCTCAACGCCCGCGACCTGCCAACCTGCCTGTCGCCTCAGTCCGGAGACGGTGCGTTTCAGACTGCGCGCCTCCAGACCCTTCTCCAGAGTGATCAGGAGATCTTCGAGCTTTGGTGGCTTCTCCAGGAAATGGTATGCACCGAGCTTCACAGCCTCGACAGCGGTCTCGATGTCTCCGTGTGCCGTGAGTATCACTGCCACCACGTTTGAATCGATGTCCATCAGCTCCTTCAGCAAATCCAGGCCGTTGCCGTCCGGAAGCCTGAGGTCGAGAAGAGCCGCATCAGGTGGACTGTCTGCAAACGCGCTCCTCGCTGCCGCGGCGTTCTCCGCGAGACTTACGCTATACCCTGCTTCCTCGAGCTGCGCCTGTAGCCACACTCGAATCAGGTCCTCATCGTCGACGACTAGTATCTGGGCAGAGTTCATGATCTAGGCTCTGTGGACGATGAGGGCAGTGCGACCACAAATGTGGCTCCACCGCCGGGTGTTTCCTCGTAACGCAAAGATCCGTTGTGCCGCTTGATCACCTGTTTCGATATCGAAAGCCCTAGCCCGGTGCCATGGCTCTTCGTTGAGAAGAAGGGGCGGAAGATGTCGGCTCGGGCCGCGGGCGGAATACCGGTGCCGTTGTCTTGAATAGCTATCCACAACTCTGGGTCACGATATTCAATCCGCACTGTTATCGCGCCTCCATCAGGCTGTGCATCTATTCCATTCAACATCAGATTCACCAGCACCTGCACGAACAGTTCGGGATCGACGCGCACGGGAGGGAGATCGACGTCAGGAGCCACTTTGACTTCAATGCCGCCCGCCGTTGCCTGTGGTGACACCAGGGTTACCGCCCGTTCCACCACCAGGTTGGGGTCAACATCTACCTCCCTCAACTCTGGTGGACGTGCGTAGTTGAGTAGCTGCTGGGTCGTTCGCTCGATACGCCGAAGTTGTTGCTGAGCCTCTTGGAGAAGCGGTGCAGCCTCGTCGTCCGGCGATCTGCTCTTCAGTGCCATGTCCACGGCGCCGAGGACTCCTGTGAGTGGATTCCTTATCTCATGGGCAACACCGCTCGCGAGTTCGCCAACTGTCGCGAGTTGATGGGCGCGCTCCAACTCGCGGGCGTGCAACTCGTTGATTTTGTTCCTCGAGACTTCGAGGTCACCCGCCATCTGGTTGAACGCCTTGACGAGTGAGTTTACCTCGGCAACCCGGTAATCGCGGAGCCGCTCTACCTCTTCACCTCGTCCGAGCCGACGTGCTGCCTCGGCAAGACGGCACATCGGCGCTGCCGTGGTACGCGCCGTGACAACAGCAGTCAAAGCGATCACGACTACTAATGTGGCAGCTCCGAAAAGCGCCCAATTGCGCAGCCACGACAAAGGATACAACACGGACTCGAGTGGCAAAGTGGCAGCAAAGACCCAATCAGTTCCGGGGATCGGAGTTCTAAGCACGAGATAATCGTCCGACCCTACAGGGAGGCGCGAAACTGTGTGTGTGTCGATCGCAGATTCGAAGATCCGTGAGAAATCATCCGCTGAGTGTTCGTGACCGGCCAGGATAACCCGTCCCAAAGTGTGCATCACGACAGGTTCGACATCGCCGAGTAGATGAGTCGGCAGCGCGAACAGTCGGCTGAAGTCAGCCGCACGCACGTGCCCCTCCAGCCACACGTCATCCGTGCCGCGCACGGGTACGGCGAGCAGGTACGCTACAACCAAGTCCCCTTCCCAATGCACAACCACACGCCGCTCTTCCCAGTCGTTTGCAGGTGCCTGATCAGGCCAGTGAGGTTCGTCGCCGCGCAGAGCGGTGCTCGCGAAGATATGCCCATCGTTCCGTACCAACCTCAAGCCGTCGAAAACTCCATCTTCGTGCAAACTCTGGCGTAGGAACTGCGCTAGGTCGTCGGCGCTGCGCTGATAAAGGACCGACGCCGCGGGAAGCTGGCCAATGATCGTGCGAAGAAGCAAGCGCTGGCGTGTTAGCTCGGTTCCTATGTGCAGAGCCTGCAAAGTACCGAGTTCTGTGAGTGAACGTTCCCCCTGCTCCACGAGCACGTTTCGGCTTAGCACATACCCGACGATAATCGAAAGCGAAAGCGGTATGGCGCCGAACGCCATCAGGAGCAAGACGAGCTGAGTGCTTAGACGCAAACGCATCCACGTTGTTGTCATACGATATCGTGAGTCGAAACAATGTCGTCGGTCATGTGCCGTCCAACTGAAGTTGCTCGCAACGGAGGGCGGGACGCAAGTCTGCTGCCAAGTGCGTTACTGATCTACCAGACCAAATTCTCGGCACCGTCATGACAGGACCCACAAACTCCCAGAAGCCGAGATCGAAGCCGGTTACTCAATCACAAGGTCGGTGGGGCACTTGCCCCGAACGGTGGGTCATGAGCCTCGATGGGAACCGTGCTGCTGAAGTGTCCCCTTATAGGTAAGTGATTGGCAACCAAGAATTTATCTGCAAACAAGAGATGGCTTTGATATTGCGGCCTGATGCTCAGCGAATGCTCGCCGCGGGGTGCATCGGGAACCTGATGAGCCTGACGCGGCGGATCTCAATACAACGGACTAATAGGAGGTTGTCAATGAAAAAGAAGACGACGCTGGTTGGCGTGGCCCTGGCTGCCATGCTGATTGCGGCACCGGGATTGGTCACTGCTCAGCAACATCAACATGCCGACAGCACGCAGCAAGGCGGTATGATGCGCGGATCGATGGTCAACATGCACATGCGTGAACTGAATGGAAGCGAGATGATGATGAGGATGATGGGAATGTCCGCTGCTGTCATGAGGCTTCAACCCAATCAAGTCCTCAACCAGGCAGACAAACTAGGGCTGACAGAAGATCAAACCTCTAGCATTCAGGAGATTGCTGCTGCACAGCGCGATGCCTACCAGGTGCACATGAACTCGATGTCAGATCACGGTGGCGAATTGAACAAGTTGCTCGGCGACGAGAGCGTCGGCAACGCAGAGATCCGCGAGTGGGTTGACGGGGCTGTGGAAGACTACCGCGACATGCACGTGCGTATGATCGAGGACGCTTTGAACGTTCGGGAGATCTTGTCGCAGCGGCAGCTCGAGTCTGCACTTACCCTCCCGTTCAGTGCCACGATGATGATGCATGGTGGTGACCGGATGCCCCACCACGGTGCTCGTGAGTCCGGAAAGTCGTAAACGGAAGACGATGTCTTATCGCAGAGTAGAAGGTCAGGACGATCCCGCGATGGGAATGGACGGTAACCGGACCGATCCTGTATGCGGCATGGCTCTCGAGCCC
>CAZOJI010000021.1:30214-76380 GCA_964580055.1 uncultured Gemmatimonadaceae bacterium
CCCCGGATGGTGAACGTGGAGGACGGAGCCAATCCCGAACTTGCGAACATGACGCGGCGGTTCTGGGTCAGTGCCGGGTTTACCATACCGGTGTTGTTTCTTGCGATGGGTGACATCCTGCCCGGCGGGAATCCGCTCGCAAACTGGTTTTCCGTAGAACAAATGTCGTGGGCCGAACTGGTGCTGGCTAGTCCCGTGATACTCTGGGGCGCGTACCCGTTTTTCGTGCGCGGTTGGAGATCTGTCCTGACCCGCAACTTCAACATGTTCACGCTGATCGGCCTCGGCGTTGCAGTCTCCTATATCTATAGCCTGGTTGCGACACTCTGGCCTGGCATCTTTCCGGAGTCGTTTCGCAATGACGCCGGGGAAGTTGGTGTGTACTTCGAGGCGGCAGCCGTGATCGTGACGCTGGTGCTGTTGGGACAGATGCTCGAGCAGAGGGCGCGCAGCCGCACGGGCGCTGCCATCAAGGCATTGCTCGGGTTGGCGCCCAAGACTGCCAGACGGATCGAGCAGGATGGCACAGAGCGGGACGTACCACTCGAGCAGGTCGAGCCAAGAGACCGCCTGCGGGTGCGACCCGGTGAAAAGGTGCCGGTCGATGGCAAAGTACTCGACGGTGTCAGCTCCGTGGACGAGTCGATGATTACGGGCGAACCGATCCCCATCGAAAAGGTAGCCGGCGACCGCGTGGTAGGAGCGACGGTTAACGGTACAGGCTCGCTCGTGATGCAAGCCGAGCGCGTCGGGGGTGAAACGCTGCTCGCCCAGATCGTCCGCATGGTTGCGGAGGCACAGAGGAGCCGGGCTCCGATCCAAAAAATGGCAGACCTCGCGGCGTCGTATTTCGTGCCTGCGGTGATCGCCATAGCTGTCTTGACGTTTGTAGTTTGGGCCGCATTTGGGCCGCAGCCCGCCATGGCTTATGCCCTAATCAATGCGGTTGCTGTTCTGATAATCGCTTGCCCATGTGCGCTAGGGTTGGCCACGCCAATGTCCATCATGGTGGCTGCCGGCAAGGGGGCAGGGTTGGGAATGCTGTTCAAGAATGCCGAAGCGATAGAGGTGTTGCGAAAGGTGGATGTGCTCGTCGTCGACAAGACGGGCACGCTTACACTGGGCAAGCCAAAGCTGGTGTCCGTAGTGGCGCTAAACGGACAGAGCGACAAAGAACTCGTACGTGTCGCCGCAAGCCTCGAGCGCGGCAGCGAACACCCGCTTGCAGCGGCAATAGTAGAGGGAGCTGCAGAAAGAAGAATTCCTCTGGTGGACGTTGCTTCTTTTCAGTCCGTGACCGGTAAGGGGGTGAAGGGCAACGTTGGTGGCCGGACCGTGGCTCTAGGGAACGCTTCCCTGATGGAGCAGCTCGGTGTGTCCGTTGATATGGCCGAGCAGCGTGCGGAGGCGCTGCGGGCGGTGGGTCAGACCGCAATGTTCGTCGCTATCGATGATCAGGTCGCCGGCATCGTGGCGGTTGCCGACCCGATCAAGGACACGACACCACAGGCGATCGAGCGTCTTCACGACGAAGGAGTAGCTGTCACAATGCTGACGGGCGACAGCGGTACAACTGCCAATGCGGTGGCAAGGCGACTGGGTATTGACCACGTCGTTGCTGAGGTGCTGCCAGATCAAAAGTCCGATGTCGTGAAACGGCTCCAGGCTGACGGTCATGTTGTCGCGATGGCAGGCGACGGCATCAACGACGCTCCGGCGCTGGCGCAAGCCCATGTTGGCATCGCCATGGGCACCGGCACCGACGTTGCCATGGAAAGTGCTGGCGTCACGCTTGTAAAGGGTAATCTCCGCGGAATCGTGCGGGCCAGGCGACTGAGCCACGCGACGATGAGAAATATTCGTCAGAATCTCTTCTTCGCGTTTGTCTACAACAGCCTGGGCGTGCCCGTTGCGGCGGGTGTGCTGTATCCGTTTTTCGGCATTCTGCTGAGCCCGATGATCGCCGCTGCGGCGATGAGTTTCAGTTCGGTGTCGGTTATCGGAAACGCCCTGCGATTGCGGCGAGCCCGGTTATGAGGAGTGATAGGGCAAGAGAGAGCAGCATAGCTGTCTTCCGAGTATGTCGCATGCGGCGCTGGTGAGCCACCTTATAAAATGGCTCATTTGAGGCCGGATACCGACAGTCGATTCGATGCGTATGTTTTTTATGTTGACCGTGAAGTGCGGTCTCATTGAGATCTCCTACTTGAGATGAAGTTCGGCCTCGTGAATGGAAGCTGGAACGCCAGGGGTGTGCATGCATTGGTACGATAACTGGCATGTGGGTGGAATGTGGTTTTGGTGGATCCTGATCGTTGTCGTCGTCGCTGCATTGATTTGGTTTGTTTTGGCCTCTGCAAATCGAGGCCCCAGACTTGACGCGGAGTCACCGGAGCAGGTGTTGAAACGTAGATATGCCAAGGAGAGATCGATCAAGAGACTTATGAGCGGATGTTGAACGATCTGAAGCAGTGACTTCCAGATGAACTACTATTGACGCCTCGGCGTGCGCCCTTCGGTGGCGGGATTGGAGGGCCGCGTCTTCCAACGCCGGGGCATTTACCCCAACGGCCATGTCTAATCCCCTATAGTGAACTGTCAAGCTGATTCGACTTGAACTGTAACTCTCTAGATGACAATGAGTTAGCAACAAGAACTGGTGTGGTCCAAAGCCTGCAACTCGCTGTGCAGGCTGTTTTTGAACCTTCATTGGAGCAATACAACATGAAGAGAGTGTTTCTGGTGTGTCTGGCGATTGCGGGCCTGTGCATACCCAACGCGGTTTCGGGTCAGGGCTCGGGGGACACACTCTATCTCAATACGGCTTTGGAACTCGCCCGCGAGGCCAACCCGATGCTTCAGGCGACACGCCTCCGGGCTGGCGCGGCTCTAGAGCGGGTCCCGCAGGCAGGGGCCTGGTCTGATCCGATGCTCTCGCTCGGCCTGATGAACCGTGTTGCTGGCACCTTTGGTGCGAGCGTCCCGATGTCGCAGAACACGATTCAGCTAACGCAGCGTTTTCCCTGGCCGGGCAAGCTCGGGTTCAATCAGGAACGAGCGCGCAGCCTAGCTGATGCTGCAAGACTCGATTCTGAAGAGTCGGAAGTTGCGTTGCTTGCGCGGGTGCAAACCATCTACTACCGCCTGGCGTTCATCGACCGGTCCATAGAGATCATGGAGGAGACCCGGGACCTTCTCCGGAACCTCCACGACGTGTCGTCGGGCATGTACGCGGTAGGAAGTGCACAGCAACAGGACGTGCTGCGGGCTCAGGTATCGGTTGCTCAGATGACTGAAGACATAACGGTCATGGAGCAGAACAGAGTCGCAATGGCGTCTCGCTTGAATGCTCTTTTGGGACGGGACGCTACTGTAGCGATTGGCGCGTTGGAGCTTCCTCCGGTCAGTGATCCACTTCCTTCCGCAGAGACACTCTTCGCTGCCGCGACGGAACGAAGGCCCGCTCTCCTGGCTGCCGCGAAGCGTACGCAAGCGGCGGACGCCGGGTACCGAGCTGCACGCCGGACAATGTATCCGGACTTGACCGTAACACTTGGCTACGGACAGCGGCCCGACTTCGAGGATCTCGCCACAGTGATGGTGGGTTTCAGTCTGCCGGTGTTCGCAGGCTCTCGACAGTTGCCGCTCAGACGTGAGATGCAGGCGAGAACTGCCGTGGCCGAGGCGAGGGCTTTGGATCTCCAGAACGAAACGTTCGCTCGACTTGCGGAGTTACGAGCCGCAGCGGAACGGGCCAGGAAGCTCTCCAGCCTCTACGCCACCGCGGTGATACCTCAATCCGAGGCTGCCGTGGAGGCGGCCCTCTCGGCGTATCGCGTCGGCTCCGTGGATTTCCAGGCCCTCGTTGAAAATCAATTGACCGTCAACCGCTATGCAATTCAGCAGGTTCAGCTCTTCGCCGACTATCACACGGCTGTGGCCGAGATAAGAGCCCTTATCGGGAACGACTTGGAGGAAGAAGATGAATAGGCTCGCTATGCCTTTAGCTGCCGCGGCCATTCTCATGGCTGCCTGTGGTGGGGAGCAAGACGACGGCGCCGCGACGAAAAATATGGGCGCCGATGAGCACGCTTCGCCCCCTGCCGGCGAACACGCTGCCGAACCGGCGGACGCTGCACAGGAAGCAGAGTCGCCGATGGAGGGGATGACTGCCGAGGAGCATGCGATGCATATGGGTGGCGGGGGCGGAGCCACCGACAGCACTGGGGCAGCGATCAGAAACCCGGTTCATCTGAGCCCCGATCAGAGGAACTCGTTGGGAATCGTGTATACGAGTGTTGGCCGTACGACATTGAGCCGCTCCATCCGTACCGTTGGCCACATCGATGCTGCGGAGCACAACATCGCAGAAGTGACTCCGAAAATCGACGGTTTCGTCGAAGAGTTGTTCGTAGCTACAACCGGAGAGTCGGTTCGTGCGGGTCAACCGCTTCTCAGGCTCTACAGCCCCCAACTCGTCGCCACACAAGAAGAACTGCTTACTGCTCGCAGGCTTGTGGACCGCGTCGATTCAACTGCCGGAGATGCTTGGGAAAACGCGAGAGCCATGTTGGAAGCGGCGCGGCGAAGGTTGGGCTATTGGGACATCACCGCCCAACAGATCGATGAAATCGAAGCCACAGGCACGGCCACGAAGACAATGACGCTCGTGGCACCAAGGTCGGGAATCGTACTCGAGAAGTCCGTTCTCGCAGGCCAACGGATAAGAGCCGGCACGGTGCTGTACCGAATTGCTGACCTGAACGAGGTCTGGATCGAGGGTGAATTGTTCGAGCAGGACCTCCAACACGTCCATGTTGGGGCCATGGCGCACATCGATGTGTCGGCCTATCCCGGTTCGCATGTAATGGGTCGCGTCAGCTTCGTTTATCCCACCGTTGACCCGGATACGCGCACCAACAGGGTGAGGGTGTCGGTGGCAAATCGTGATCTGCGGCTCAAGCCGGGCATGTTTGCCACGATTCACTTCGACGCGGTGGTCGGAGAGGACATCATCGCGGTGCCAACCGAGGCGGTTCTCGTTACAGGAGAACGCAACCTGGTGTTCGTCCGGCAGGAGGACGGGATGCTGTATTCCCGTGAGATCACTCTCGGGGCGAGAGCAGGGGACGGTGTACATGTGATCGACGGCTTGCACGAGGGGGAAGTGATCGTGGCCTCTGCGAATTTCCTGGTTGACGCTGAGTCACGCCTGGCGAGCGCCGGGGCCATGGCGGGTATGGATCACGGTGATCAGGGTGAAGAAGAACAGCCTGCAACGGAGCACCAACATGATTAGCAAGATCATCGCCTGGTCGATACAGAACCGCTTCCTCGTGTTGCTCGCAACCGTAGCCGTACTCGCGGGCGGCGTAATGGCAATGCGTTCGACTCCGCTCGACGCGATTCCCGATCTCTCGGATGTGCAAGTAATCATCCAGACCGACTTTCGCGATCAGGCACCACAGATCGTCGAAGATCAGGTCACATACCCCATCGCCTCCGAGATGCTCAAGGTGCCGGGGGCCCGTGTCGTGCGAGGCTATTCGTTCTTCGGTCTGAGTCTCGTCTACGTGATATTCGAGGACGGAACCGATATCTACTGGGCGCGATCCCGTGTGCTGGAGTACTTGAACGGTATTCGCCAGGATCTGCCACCGGGCGGCGAGCCGGCTTTGGGTCCTGATGCCACAGGCGTGGGTTGGGTCTACGAGTACGTGCTCGAGTCGGAGAATCACGATCTGGCTGAGCTTCGCTCACTGCAGGACTGGTATGTCCGCTACCAACTGACATCGGTGCCGGGCGTCTCCGAGGTAGCCTCCGTCGGCGGCTTCGTGAGGCAGTATCAGGTCGAACTCGATCCGGAGCGGCTGCGCGCATTCAACATACCGGCCACGCGGGTGTCCGAGGCGATAGCAACACGCAATGTGGACATAGGGGCACGCGTACTCGAGATGGGCGGCCGTGAGTACATGATCCGCGGACTCGGTTACCTGGAGGGTGTCGAGGACATCGGCAACGTAACAGTTGGTGCGAGTGCCGACGGCACCCCTATTCGTGTTGCGGACGTCGCCACGATACAACTTGGCCCCGCACCCCGGCGCGGCTCGGCCGAATTCAACGGCAGGGGTGAGGTTGTGGCCGGCATCGTGGTGATGCGGTTCGGGTCTGATGCGCTTGGCACGATCGAAGCCGTTAAGGAGCGCGTGGCCGAGATTCAGGAGGGACTCCCTGAGGGAGTGAGGATAACTACGGCCTATGACCGCAGCGACTTGATCCAACGGGCGATTCATACGCTCAGGGAGAAGCTGATCGAAGAGTCGCTGATCGTAGCCGCAATCGCTGTGCTCTTTCTGCTGCATGCACGGTCAGCTCTCGTGGCGATTGTCACGCTGCCTCTCGGAATCCTGATGTCGTTCATAGTGATGCGGTTAATTGGTGTGAACGCCAACATCATGAGCCTCGGCGGGATAGCGATCGCGATCGGTGCGATGGTGGACGCCGCGATCGTGATGATCGAGAACATGCACAAGCACATCGAGCGAGATGATGGAAAGCGCGATCGCTGGGAGATCGTACTGGAGAGCGCAAAACAAGTGGGGCCTCCGCTATTCTTCTCGCTGTTGATCATCACATTCAGCTTCCTGCCGGTCTTCTCGCTGGAGCAACAGGAGGGCAGGCTCTTCAAGCCGCTCGCCTTCACCAAGACATTCGCAATGGCGAGTTCGGCTTTGCTCTCCATCACCTTGGTGCCGGTGCTGATGGGATATCTCATCAAAGGCAAGATCCTGCCCGAGGGAAGAAATCCGCTCAACAGGGCATTGCAGTGGGCCTACCGGCCAATCATAAGGTTCGCTACACATCACCCGTGGCCCGTTGTTGTCTTCGCGGTGCTGGCGCTGGGAGCAACTGTTTTGCCTTGGCGTCAACTCGGGAGCGAATTCATGCCTCCGCTCAAGGAAGGCTCGATTCTGTACATGCCCACTACGATACCGGGTATCTCGATCGCACAAGCACGCGAGGTCATGCAGGTCCAGGACAGCATTCTGATGGAATTCCCCGAGGTCGAGACGGTGCTCGGCAAGGTCGGCCGCGCGAACACAGCTACGGACCCGGCACCGCTCGCGATGTGGGAGACGACAATCACGCTCAAACCCCAGGACGAATGGCGATCCGGAGTCACGTACGAGCAGCTCATATCCGAGATGGACCAGGCAACTCTACTCCCTGGCATCACCAACTCCTGGACCATGCCGATCAAGGGTCGCATAGACATGCTGGCGACTGGTATTCGCACGCCGGTGGGCATCAAGATCTTCGGTCCGGACCTCGACACACTGCAGAGGTTGGGCGAACAGGTGGAGCGCGTGATTCAGAACGTGCCGGGCACGCGAAGCGCTTTCGCCGAACGTGGCGTGTCGGGCTTCTACGTGGATATCGACATCGACCGCGAAGAGGCCGCTCGGTACGGCTTGAACGCGGGGGACATTCACGGCGCCGTGATGGCAACGGTCGGAGGCACGAACGCGGCGATCACAGTCGAAGGGCGGGAGCGGTATGCCGTCAACGTGCGGTACCCGCGTGAACTCCGAGACAATGTAGACAAGCTCAAGGAAGTGATCATTCCAGCTCCGAGAGGAGTGCAGATCCCTCTGGGTCAGTTGGCAGATGTCAGAGTCGTGCGGGGGCCCGCCACCGTTAAGACGGAGAATGCATTTCCCGTCACGACGATCTTCGTGGACATCGATGACCCCGATGTCGGCGGCTACGTCCGGACTGCCCAGCAAGCTGTTCGTGAGCAAATCACGCTGCCGGCCGGCTACACCCTAATATGGAGCGGGCAGTACGAGTTCATGCAACGCGTCGTGCAGAAGCTGCGTGTCGTGGTCCCGGTGACGTTGGGAATCATCTTCCTGCTGCTCTACCTCAATTTCAGAGGCGTGGTCGAACCGTTGATTGTGATGCTGGCGCTCCCGTTCTCACTGGTTGGCGGCGTGTGGTACCTCTTGTTGTTGGGATACAACACCAGTGTCGCGGTGTGGATCGGGTTCATTGCCCTGGCGGGTGTGGCTGCGGAGACGGGTGTGGTGATGCTCATCTACCTCGATGAGGCGTTCAACGATCGCGTCGCTGCCGGACGCATGAATGACTCCGAAGACGTTGCGGCAGCGGTTATCGAGGGTGCACTCGAACGTCTCCGGCCAAAGATGATGACGGTGATCGCGATCATGGCTGGACTGGCGCCAATCATGTGGAGTACTGGCGCAGGTGCCGATGTCATGAAGCGTATTGCGTCGCCGATGATCGGTGGTATGGTCAGCGCCACCGTGCTTACGCTCATAGTGATACCTGCCATCTACTCGCTGTGGCGCTCGTGGCAAGTCTCCCAAAGACCTCAACGTCTAATAGGTGAATCCATCAAGGACGATCTTGGCCTCGCGTCATTAGACTAGGAGGTGAACATGAGTGAGATAGTTGCTAGCAGGGCGATCGTGCGACTCGAGGTGCTAGATAGGACCGCGCGGACACTCAAGGAGAGTCGAAATGGAGACTCATAGGAACTACATCGGTTTGTTGGCCGGAGCCGCTCTTCTGTTGATGGCTTGCGGTGAGGAGATCAATGCCCCGCCCGGAGATACCGCGCTGCTTTCAGTGACCCCGGTGGGCGGTGCAACGGATGTCGATCCCAATACTCCGGTGACACTTGAGTTCGAACACGCCATGCACGCTGACATGTACGTTGCGCTGCATGAGGGGGGAGATGTGTCCGGGGAGCTGGTCGACGGAGCCTGGACATGGTCGGATGATACGACTCGTCTCACCTTCAGGCACATGATGCCGCTCGACTCGATGTCCGACTACTGCATCCACATCGGTGGCGGCATGATGGATGCCGAGGGTCACACGGTCGACCTAGAGCAGCACGGCCACGACATGGGTGGCGAGTGGGTGACTGAGCAGATGATGGATCAACGGATGATGCAGGGCGGTGGAATGATGGGCGACGATGACATGTTGGGTGCCGGCGGGATATACGAAAACGGAACCTACGGGATGATCTTCACATTCACCACTAAGGTAGGCACGTGACATGAAACGACCTGCACAACTACGCAACGCGTCCATCGACCAACACAAAGTCTGAGCCACCAAGGACCCAAAGTCGATTCAGGCCGAGGTAGTGGGTGCAATGCATCGAGAAATGTATAGCTTGAACTCGCGTTCGGGCCGATACGACGGCCACGTTATGTGCGGCAGTTGTGGTTGTGGTGACGCCGCTGCCCGGCCACTCGGCCACGATTGATCCTCGCCCCTCCCCACCTTTATGCTACATCCGTATCTTTGTCGACGATCTCTGGCGCAGCATTGAGAATTGACCACGATTTGAATTCCATCGGATGAGCCAACGGAGCATTCAACGCGTTGACGTTCAGCGCTGGTCACACTCTCACACGTTCGGTCAGGACAAGCACCGTCTAGGCGAATTACGTACCATCATCGTCGTGGTACTGACCTCGACAATGATGGTTATCGAAGTGACAACCGGGATAGTCTTCGGCTCGATGGCGCTGCTTGCGGACGGTCTGCATATGGCATCTCATGCGGCCGCACTCTCCATAAATGTTTTTGCCTACGTGTTTGCCCGCCGTTACGCCAGCGACACCCGCTACAGCTTCGGCACCGGTAAGATCAATGCGCTTGGCGGTTTTGTTGGTGCGGTTTTGTTGGCGGTTTTTGCGCTGGTTATGGCCTGGGAAAGCGTTAGCCGCATCATTGTCCCTGTCGAGATAGCTTTCAACCGAGCCATCCTGGTTGCCATCCTTGGTTTGTTGGTGAACGGCGTTTCAGTTTTCATTCTAGGCCACGGGCACGACCGTGGCCACCAGGAAAAGGAACATGACCACAACTTGAGGGCTGCGTATCTGCATGTCAGTGCGGATGCGCTCACTTCGCTGCTTGCTATCGTAGCCTTGCTGGCGGCTAAGCATCTTGGGTTGGTGTGGATGGATCCGGCCATGGGTCTGGTTGGAGCCGCGTTGGTGTCGCGATGGTCACTGGGACTCCTGCGCACGACCGGGGCAGTGTTGTTGGACCGTCAAGGGCCGTCGCACATAGAGAACGCTATCAGGGAGAGTGTCGAGGATGCCGACAACAGGGTGGTCGATCTGCATCTATGGGCGGTCGGCCCGAATATCTACGCGGTCATTCTCTCTATAGTGTCAATTTCCCCGATGCAGCCGGATGAATACAAGGCTCAAATACCTTCAGACATGGGCTTGGTTCACGTCAGCGTCGAGGTGAACCACTGCACCGCAGCTACAGCTGAGCCATCGTAGCTTCTTCTGGTTCGTGTACCTTGGCCCGAGACGTCAGCCGGCAAAGTGCGCAACGCATTTTCGTTCACTCCAAGCAGTTGAACACGGCTTGCGCCCGTGTCGCCGCGCCAGCGGCGCCGGATCTGTGACGGATCAGCCGGGTCTTGGCCGCCGCCTGCTTGGGGGCAGCGAGCCAACACCAGCAGTCTTCCGGTCCCGGGCCTACACCAAGGAACCTCCGCACGATGAGCCGGCTCCGGCCGTGCACCCGAAGCAGTGGTTGCCGGTCCGGATGGCGCGGCCTACGACTGTTGCCTGGTCCAGGTTCTCTATGTGGCTCTTGCCCAGCACCTGCATGTCGAGCGCCAGGTTGTAGTCGCAGTCATAGACGTAGCCGTCCCAGTTCACTGTGATCTGGTTGCGACACATTACTCTGTCCACCGTCGCCGGGTTGAACGAATCCCGAAGCAGATCCAGGTATTCCTGCGACTTGCCCTCGGCCTCGAGGTTCTCTTGGAATCGGCCGATGGGCATGTTCGTGATCGTGAGGAGGTGCGTGAATCTTATTCCGAACCGCTCGCCTAGCTCGCGCCGGTAATCCTCTTCCAGCATAGCCTGAGGGGGCGGCAGCTGCGCGCCACTTGGGTTGTATACCAGGTCCAGCGGCAACTCGGGCTCAATGCCGTAACCCAACTCGTTCAGTCGCTTTATCGCCTCGATGCTCTTCTCGTACACTCCGGTGCCCCTTTGATTGTCCACGTTTTCCTCCAGATAACATGGCAGCGAGGCAATGAGGTGCACGCCCAGATCGCGCAAGAGTTCCGGAAGGCCCTCGTTTCCCTTTTCGAGGAGAGCCGTCAGGTTCGTTCTCAGCCTGATGGAAATGTTCTTCTCGTGCAGACTGGTAATGAACCATCTGAACATGGTGTGCAATTCCGGGGCGCCGCCGGTGATCTCGACCAGTCTGCATCGGGTCCTTTCCGCCGCATCGATAACGTGCTGCATTGTCTCCGGATCCATGCATTCCGTACGCGTGGGCGAGGACTCGAGGTGACAGTGCTTACAGGATTGGTTGCACTTGAGACCGATGTTGACCTGTATGATTTCGAGTTTGCGCGCTCTCAACTCTCCGCCGATAGCGGAAAGAGCGTAGTCGCTAAAGGGCCTGTCTGCGATTTCCGCTACAGCGATGGCACCTGTGCCGTTCTCTCGTGCCGTATTCTCAGCCACTTTTCCCCCTTGGTCTTCCCTAGTGATATAGCAGCATTCCCCCCTGTGGTTACCACGGCAGCCGCTTCGCCGTTTGTTTGCAGGACTCTCGATCCGAGACCCGCGCGGTCCAGGGTGCCGACGCGTTCGAGCGCCCAGTGCGGCCCGTCCATCGCACCCTTCTGTGTGTGATGTAACCGCTCCATCCCTTACACGCTTCAATGCCTTCGAGATCCTGCACGCCTGAGGATTTTATCACCTAAAACACAAGAAACAAGTATCTCTTTACCGATTTTTTCGCAATAGGTGGTTCTTGGACGTGATGTGGGGGTAGTTGTCTGAATTCGATGTGGAATATGATGATCGAGGAGCGGCCCTGGATGGAGGCTTCGGTTAACCGCCAAAGGCCGGTAGAATGACCTCCATCCGGTCTCCCGGCCTCAGGAATATGTCTCCGTACTCCCTGGGATGGACGAACGATCCGTTGATCTCGACCAGTACGTGCGCGGTGGGTTCGTTTCGCCGCTGCAGTACGTCCAGCACAGTCGCGCCACTTTTCACAGTCTCGGGTTGACCGTCTACCACAATCCTCACTGCCCGGCCCTCACGCGACCAGCCGCGGTGAAATGGTGGAACTAGCTGCCGAAATACCTTGCATAGAGACTTCTGGCGAGTTTTTCATCATCCGTGCCGTTGATCATTGCCCGGCCATCGGGGAACAGCAACATCTCGTGACCCTGCGGTCGAAATCTCAGCACCGAAGCGTTGAGCGAAACATCGCCAACGGCGGAGAGCGCTTCACTCAAACGGCGCAGGTCGGCCTTCGCGTCGCCGGCCGGCGTGATCTGGACGGCGTTTCTACCGCAGAGGGTGGTGGTCATGGCTGTCTCTTCGGCGGAGAGGTACTCGAACATGCGGTGCACGCAACAGGGGCATTCGTCGTCGGGCGAAATAGCCATCTGCCGAAACAACTGCTTCCAAACGTCCACGTAAGTCATCGAGGTGGATGGCTCGCCGCCACACAGGATCTTGAACGCCTCCGTCGCCTGCAACGACGCTATCACTGCCGGTGCCGTGTTGAGTACTCCGGCAGTTTCACATGTTGGTAACGCTCCCGTGGGGGGCGTTTCGGGAAAAACGCAGCGAAGACAAGCTCCCGCGCCGGGGAGGACGTTCATAGTCATTCCGGTGGTGCCGATCACCCCGCCGTAGATCCACGGTGTGCCGAGTCTTACGCAGGCGTCATTGATCAGGTAACGGGTCTCGAAGTTGTCGGTTCCGTCGAGAACCAGCGATACGCCCGCCATCAGCGACTCGATGTTGCGCGCAGTCACATCGGCGACCCGCCCGTCTACGCTTACGGACGAGTTGATGCTGCGCAGCTTTTCGACCGCGGCAATCGCCTTGGGGAGTCCGGCGGCAGCATCTGCCTCGTCGAACAACGCCTGACGTTGGAGGTTGTTCAACTCGATGACGTCACGGTCCACAATGCGGATTGACCCCACACCGGCTCTCGCCAGGGTGACTGCAAGCGTGCTACCCAACGCTCCACAGCCCACCAGCAAAACCGCGCCTTCCGCCAGTCGCTTCTGACCATCGTTGCCGATCTCCGGTAAGCGAATCTGCCGGGCATACCTGTCCAGATCAGAATCCGGGGCGGGATGCTCGACAGCTTCTCCTCGAGCCGAGTGATTCAATTCTCTCAGCCGGCCTGGGACAGGCTCCTCGCGGGGAGTCTTTCAAGCAGCTCGGCGAACTGCACCGAGCTGAAAGGCTTCTCGAGCATCCCGACCACGAGATCGTGGGCGAGCGTTCTGCGTTTCCTCCCCGTCATCTCGCGTGGCACGATGAGGATCACGCCGATGCCGGGGACTCTCGGGTCTGCCGCGAATGAGTCGAGGAGATGCGTGTCCCGGGTCGGCACGAAGTCTACGTCGACAGCTGCATATGCCGGCTGGAAATCGTGGAACATCGCCGAAGCCTCGTAACCGTTGCGGGCGAATCTGAGCGTGACACGATCGTCAGCCTCTGCCGCGAGATTGTCTATCAGATCGTCGTCCTGCGTGATTATCATGACGTTGGTGGCAAGCTCATTGACCCTGCGGTAGTAGACGCAGTCGTCGCACGACTTCTGGCAGAAGCGGCGCGAGTGTCCTATGTCCGAGTCCATTCCCGCCATGAGGAAGCACCTGCTCGCCCGCACTCGATACACGACGCAATCGTGGCACTCGTCCCGCACGGTGCCGGACTCACCGAAATACTCCCAGCAGCGGAGTCGTTTTGGGTCGCAATCGGCGCTGGTCTGTGTGGACACTCTGAGCTGAGTGGGCTCGACGATCAGCGGATCGAGGTCGCGGGGGTCGATCCTATAGTGTCCGCCCGCGGTGCGTACCGCGGGCAACCGGTTCTTTTTGATCCACTTGAGAATGGTGTCCGGCGTAACAGAGCAGAGGCCGGCGGCCTGCCCTGTGGTCAATAGTCTCGATGTCTTGGTCGGCATTTTTGGAGCCAATCGGGGTTTTCTGGAGAGATTCGTGACATTCATCGATTCGATCCTGAAAATTCATAATCGGTCACAGCGGTGCCTTGTGTCAAGTTGTCTGTGTTCAACCGACTCAGGCCGTTCTCTCCTTGTGGCGTCTCTCGTCATATCAGAACGCCTGCGAGTCTCCTGCTGATTTAGGCGTTGTCGCGAAGTATGGGACTCTGCCACATAATGTGCTCTGATCATGAATCGCGCTGACCTTGGTAAGATCGTAGGATTTTCTGGGTTGCGAAAGAAGTAAATTCGGACTAAAGTATGTAAACGATGGGAATGTGGCATCAATTGTCGTTATCGTTTCTGGGAAATACAGGGGGGTATGCGAATGCTCTTTGGTGCCGCTAGAGAGGCCTGGAGTTATCATGGTGCCGGTTCTGGGACTCTCAGGTAGGTCTGCCAACATCTGCCTTCAGGGAGTCGCCGAATGGACCACGCCGTTGTTGATGGCATCAGGGTGAATGATACCGTAGTCCGACTCATCAAGGACGATATCACCGCCCTGGATCTGGATGCCTTCGTTTTCTACGCCCAACAAGACCTGGCCCTTGGTTCCGGTTTCGGCACGGCGATCTCCACCCGTGGCGGTCCGGCGGTTCAGAAGGAGCTCGACGAGTTGGGCTCGGTCTCCACGTGTGACGTAGTCGTCACCGGCGCCGGAAAAATGAAGGCGAGCTACATCATACACGCAGTAGGTCCTCGGTTTCTGGAAGATCAAACGGAGAGGAAGCTGCGCTCCACGATGTTCAACGCTCTGAACGCGGCCGAGGAGAAGGGGATCCAACGGATTGCGTTTCCCGCAATGGGAGCGGGTTATTACGGGATTCCTGCCGATCTGTGTGCCCGTGTGATGACGGAAACGCTCGGGGAATACTTGAGCGGTGAGACTTGCCTCAAGGAGGTGGTGATCTGTGTGCTGGATACGCCTCTACTCAACTCTTTCAGAGGTCCGGTCGACGCCTTGGGTACCTAGAACATGCACGAAATCAGCGGACTGCTCCACTTTGCGGAGCATACACTTCAAGAAGTAGCACTCGCCTTCATGGCATTGGTCTACATCGCACGCATCACTTGGTTCCTGCGAAAGTTCAAGGCAGGAAATGAGCGACAAGCTCCAACGGGGGCGATCAGCACCACTAAAGCCAAGGGTATCCTGTATTCGTGGGCGAATGTGGCTATGCCGTGGTCCATGGAAAGCACCCGCAACAAACCGCTCAACTATGCGCAGTTTGTCGTGTTTCACGTCGGTGTAACTGCCGCGATTCTCCTGTCGTTCATTATTCCCTATGCTGCCAGCCTGCTCGAGAGCCGCGCACTGGTGCTTGTGTTGCAAGTGGTGATTGGCTTGGCTTTTGTCGTGGGCTTGGTCAGATTCGCTCGTCGCATCGCCAACCCCTACCTGAGAGCCATCAGCTCGCCGGACGATTATTTCTCTCTGGCGTTGCTCACAGTCTGGTTCTTCTTTGCCGTTCTCGCTGTCCCGAACCAGACTGCCGGTGGAGAGTGGCACCTTTTGACCTACTTCTTTTTGACAGCGTTTTTCCTGGTATACGTGCCGTTCAGCAAGATCTCTCATTACCTCTACTATCCGTTCACCCGCTACTACTTCGGCAAGAGCATGGGTTATCGCGGAGTGTATCCGTTGCAGCGCAGCGAGAGCCGCTAGCTACTCGAAAAACGGCAAGAAAGACGCTCTATGAGCAAGAACAACGATAGATCCCCGAAGGCGCAAAAGGTCATCGATTTGATGGGCCAGAAGCTAAACCGGCAGATTGCCGGCTCGATGCTGGCGTGCGTGCATTGCGGTAACTGCACGGATTCCTGCCACTACGTCCTGGCGAACCCCGGAGATCCGACTTATGCGCCGGCGTACAAAGCTGACCGCGCCCGGAAGCTCTTCAAGAGACATTTCGACTGGACCGGCAGGGTTTTTCCCAAATGGGTGGGGGCCGACACAGTCAGGACCGATGAAGACCTGGAAGAGCTGAAGGACATCGTATTTGGAAAGTGCACCAACTGCCGGCGCTGCTCCATCAACTGTCCCATGGGAGTCGACTTCGCGACATTCAACCGAATGATGCGTGGGTTGTTGGTCTCGGTGGGAGTCATGCCCGAAGGTGTGGCCGTTGTCAGCAAAGACCAGTGGGAAATCGGGAACCAGATGGGCGTTTTGAAGGAAGACTACCTGGAGACCCTCGAGTGGATGGAAGAAGAGCTGCAGGACGAGCTGGACGATCCCAAGGTCGCAATTCCGGTAGACAAGGTGGATGCCGACATCGTGTACTCGATAAACCCGCGCGAGGTGAAGTACGATCCTCGTAGCATCGCCGACGCGGCCAAGATCTTTCACGTCGCAGGAGAGAATTGGACCATGCCCAGCGAAGGTTGGGACATGACCAACTTCGGGCTCTTTTCCGGGGACGACGCCCTGGGGGGTTCCGTAGCCGGGCGGCTCTATGAAAAGGTGACTGAGCTTCGCGGAAAGAAGCTCGTCATCTCGGAGTGTGGGCACGGATACAGATCGACGCGCTGCGAAGGGCCCAACTGGGCCAAGCACGATGTGCCGTATGAAATGGAGAGTTCCGTGATCACCATGCTGCGGTACATCAAGGAAGGGCGCATCAAGGTAGACAAGACGCGGAACTCAAAACCGGTGACCTTCCACGACTCGTGCAACAACGCGCGCAGCTGCGGCTTGTTCGAGGAGCCGCGTGAGCTCTTGGAACTGGTCTGCACCGACTTCCGTGAGATGTATCCCAATCGCTCGGAGAACTACTGCTGTACCGGTGGCGGTGGCGCCATGTCCATGTCGGAGTACACGCCCAGACGTCTCAAATCGGCAAAGGTCAAGGCGGACCAGCTCAGGGAGGCCGGCGCGGACATCGTGGTAACCTCCTGCCACAACTGCGTGGATGGGCTCGGCGACGTGATTCGCCATTACGATCTCGGCATGGAGGTAACGCAGCTCGTGCACCTCGTCGCGAATGCGCTGGTGATAGAGGAGAGAATCTCCGTTTCGGTCGAGGAAGAGCTTGTCGCAGCGGAGCCCGCCGGGGTCGCCGCAGGTGACGGCCGACCGTTTGCCGGTCGCGTTGTGCTAGTAGCTGATGACGAACCCGATCAAGTCGATTTCATCGCGACTGTGCTGGAAGACAACGGCGCCACCGTGCATCGAGCGTCCAACGGGGAGGAGGCGCTCGCCAAAGCGCGGAGCGAGAAACCCGATCTGCTGACGCTCGACCTCGGTATGCCGGGCCGCAACGTGGGTGAGGTTTACGAGACCATCCGAAAAGATAAGGATCTCGAAGACCTAAGGGTGTGCATCATCACCGGCAGACCGGAGCTGCGCAGGCTCATATACGGCCGTTCCGTCAAGAAGCCCGATGGCTACCTCGACAAACCGGTTGACGAAGATGGACTGGTGCTGAACTTGCGAAAGGTCCTGGATCTCAACTGATATGAGCGATAGACTGCCCGAGAACTTGCCTTACCGAAAGTACTTTGAGGAGCTGCCGTGCTATTTGACGGTACAGGACCGCGATCTCCGGATCATCGACGCGAACAGACGGTTCAGGAAGGATTTCGGCGATTACGAGGGTCGTCACTGCTATCAGGTGTACAAGCGGCGTTCCGACCAGTGTGAAGTGTGCCCGGTCGATCGAACGTTCAGAGATGGAGAGCGTCACGAGAGCGAAGAACGGATAAAGACCGACGACGGAGTCGAGATGTCGGTGATAGTACACACGACCCCGATACGCAACGAGGCGGGTGAGATCGTCGCAGTAATGGAAATGTCCACCGACATCACGCACATCAAGAACATGGAAACTCGGCTCCGCCGCAGCGAACAGCATCATCATCTGTTGTTCAACGAGGTCCCGTGCTACATCTCTATTCAGGATCGCGATCTCAACATCATCGAGGCTAACCTCGCCTTCCTGAAGGATTTCGGCAATGGGTTGGGTCGCAAGTGCTTCGAGGCATACAAGCACCGCGCCGAGCCATGCGCGCCCTGTCCAGTCCAAGAGACGTTCGAGGATGGCTTGTTGCGCACACGGGAGGAGGCCGTCAGGTCCCGTGACGGCAAGAACAGAAACGTGCTCGTCACCGCCGCACCCATCCGGGACCCGAACGGTACTATCACGCACGTGATGGAGATGAGCGCGGACATCACCGAGGTTCGAGAGTTGGAGGACCGGCTCACACAATTGGGTCTGCTGGTCGGGTCGGTGTCGCATGGACTCAAAGGGCTGCTGAATGGTCTGGCCGGGGGGATCTACCTCGTGAATTCCGGGTTCAAAAGGGGCGATCGGACGCGCATCGACAAGGGCTGGGCGACTGTGCAGCGCAACGCTTCACGCATACAGAACATGGTTTCCGACATTCTCTACTATGCCAAGGACAGGGTGCCGAAT
The DNA here is from genome assembly GCA_964580055.1 of uncultured Gemmatimonadaceae bacterium. Lineage (GTDB taxonomy): Bacteria > Gemmatimonadota > Gemmatimonadetes > Gemmatimonadales > GWC2-71-9 > JBDGYW01. The sequence goes on from CAZOJI010000021.1 coordinate 48,694, forward strand.
TGGGAACGGCTCTCTGTGTTCGATGTGGCCGAGGAGGTATGTAGTCAATCTGGGTTGCGCGCCCGTGAACTGAACGTGGAACTGACCAAGTCGTTTGACGGTGACTCGGGCGAGTTCGAAGGCGACGCCCAGGCGGTGCGCGCACTGCTGGCCAACCTGGTAGAGAACTCGATGGACGCGTGCCGAATGGACGAAAACGAGCCCGAGCACAAGGTCACGGTAAGTGCGCGTGGATTTCCGGCCCACGTGCAGTTCGAAGTCAAAGACAACGGTATCGGCATGGATCGAGAGACGCGCGACAGGGCATTCACCCTGTTTTTCTCGTCCAAGGGAACCGGTACAGGCTTGGGGCTTTTCATATCTGATCGCATCGCTACAGCGCACGGTGGCACAATCGAACTGGAGTCCGAACCTGGTGTCGGGTCGCGTTTCACCGTGAGGCTGCCCAGGCAGAGACCTCCTCAAGAGGCCTCCAATGATTCTTCACCGGCCGAAAAGGAGGTAATTCATGGCTGACACTGCGAAGACGGTGCTGGTAGTGGACGATGAGCCGGATGCCCGCGACTACCTTACAACGGTGCTCCGGGACAACGGATTTGATGCCGACATCGCTCGGGACGGAACTGAGGCGATTGCCCGGTTGGAAGAGTCTGCACCTGATCTGGTTTCCCTGGACATTACGATGCCGGAGCGGTCGGGTGTCGCCGTCTATCGGAAACTCAAAGAAGATGACCGGTTCAAGAGCATTCCCGTCATAATCATTACAGGCGTGTCGGACGATTTCAAGAGGTTTATATCGACCCGACGCCAAGTGCCGCCACCCGAGGGTTACATAAGCAAGCCGGTGGACGCCGACGCCTTCATTAAGATGGTCAAGGACGTGCTTGGCTAGCCGTCTCTCCCACAAGGGCAGATCCGGTCAAATCCCAGCAGGTGGCAAACGCCCGCGGCGGTGATTCCGAACACCAGGTAGTGCTTGCCTAACGTCCGGATGCTTTCCCAAATTGAATCGAAGGTGGCGTTCACGAGGGTCGTGCCCGTAAAGACTACTACGTCGGAATGGCGCACTAGATCCGTCGTGCGCGTCACTCCATCCCAGACCTCGACTCCGAACTTCTTCTTTCCGACGTTGTCGCGGCAGAGATCGGTCAGACGAACCCTTTCGGGACCGAATTTCTCCACCAGGCGTTCCGCTATCGCAGGGTTCAATCCGATCAGCCCGACGGTAACGTCGCCCCACCTGCCCGCGACCGTTTCCGCGATCTCCAGCGCACAACTCTCCGGATCATCGTCCTTGCAGTGTACGGTGCCCGTTATGAGGCCAAGATGACTGAGCGTTGCGTTTAGGGCTGCAATGAACACGGCACGCTCTTGGTTGCTGATCAGTTCCAGATTCGCGATCCCTTGGAGAGTCCCCTCGTACATTTGCGGGGAATCGGTGAACGCCTGTCCCTTGGTTCCCAGAACGTCCGCTTCGATTACCCGCTCCTTCCCTATGACTATGGGGAAGTCCCGCCGTTTCGGATCTCCGATTGCCTCCTCGGGAGTCAGTGGGACGACTCGCACAGATACATCGACATTGCCTATGCGCTCGTTTTCGAGAATGGTCCCGAAGCTGTTCTTTGCCCGCTCCAGGATTAAAGAACGCTCTACACTCATATGCGCACCTGAAAGAAAGAGAGAACGAACTTCAACGATACGTACAAGAAAACCAATCCAGAGATCAACAACCACACCAGTGAGAACACCAGACCGATGCCCAGATCCAGCCAGCGTCCCTGACCGGCGACCGATAAGAACAGAATAGAAAACGCCGTAGTCGTGACGGCTCCGGAGACGATCACGGGAACCGTGAACTTGGCGTCGAGATGTCCGAGCTTGAAGTGTCGGTAGCTGCCTCCCAGCGTCGTGCAGAAGACGGTGAGAATGCAGGTACCTGCTGCGCGGGCCGGACTCAGACCGGCCACGAATCTCAGGATCGGCATCAAGACCACGCCACCACCGATTCCCAAGAGCCCGCCGAGCGTACCAGCAAAAAGTCCTCCGGTGAGACTAGTAGCGCTAGCTCCATCTTCTCCCTCTAACGACGTGGGGTAGGCCGTCGACGTTCCGCACATGACTTCTTGAGTGCAGGCTGTCTGCACTTGACAGTGTAGGTTTATTGTTCAAATTCCTGTAAAATAAACGTAGGCTAGCGTGTCTAATGAGTTCTAGAAGCATGCGTCGGGAAGCTCGCGAGAGGGTTCATGGCTGAAGCAGATTCTCAGCAAGACATAACCGATCCCGTAATCTCCATTGGCGTTCTGGCGGAGAAAGTGGGGCTTTCCGTTTCGGCTGTAAGGAAATACGAAAACGAAGGTCTAACGATAGCTTTTCGCACGGCATCTGGACACCGCCTTTTTTCCAGAGAGGATATCCGTCGCGTAAAGAACATACATCGCATGACGCATGAAATCGGCCTCAACTTCGAGGCTATTCGTAGAATGCAGGCGCTGCTGCCCTGCTGGGACCTTCTGCCATGCGATGAGAGGACACGGGAAAGCTGCCCCGCCTATATGGACAACACGCGTCCTTGCTGGATGACGATGGCGAACAATTGCAAGAGACGGGGCAACGAATGCAGAGAATGCGTGGTCTATAGATTCGGCTCGCTGTGCACCGAGCAGATAAAGAGTCTCGTGCACGATCAGCTCGATTCACAAGACGGAGACACGCCCGTCAAAGAGTTGTCGGACCGAAAACGACGGTCTCGGAAGGAGGTTTGAACTGTGGGTTCGATGCTGCTTGTTGTCGCATACGCCTCGGTGTTGGTGTTCGTTGTCGCGGTCGTGGCCCGCTTCGTAGCTATCTCGCGCCTGCCTTTGCACCTGCGCTGGGAGCTGTACCCAGTAGCCCACGAAAAGGGCCGTGCTAGTTATGGCGGATCGTACCTCGAGCAGACAGAGTGGTGGACCAAACCTCGTGAGTCATCCAAACTTGGCGAGTTGAAGGTCATGATCCCCGAGATTCTTCTTCTCGCGGGCGTGTGGGAGCACAACCGCAACCACTGGTTTCGCTCTTTTCCGTTTCACTTCGGTCTGTACATGTTGGCTGGGCTGATCTTCCTGCTATTGGTTGGCGGTATCGCCGGCGCAGTGGGGGCGAGCGTATCACCCGACGGTGGCGTCTTGTGGAGTGCTCTATTCCACTTGACATACATCGTGGGTTTCGTGGGCTTGTCGCTGGCGCTGATCGGCTCGCTGGCGCTCCTGTTCAGGCGGGTGTTCAACGCCGACTATGCCGAATACACCAAGACCGGCGACTACTTCAACCTCGTGTTTTTCGTGGCCACGCTCGTGGTTGCTGTCGCCGCTCACGTGACCGCAGATCCGAGTTTCATGGCGCTGAGGGGCTTCGTCGAGCGCCTCGTGACACTCGATTTCGCTGCCGCCGGCGCCGCATCCGGCTCTTGGTTGACTGGGGCGGAGATCGTGCTGGGCTGCCTCCTGGTGGCCTACATACCGCTTACCCACATGTCGCATTTCTTCACCAAATGGTTCACCTATCACGAGATTCGCTGGAGCGACGAGCCGAACCTGGTGGGTGGCAAGATCGAGCGGCGGGTAAACGATATGCTCAAGTACCCGGTGAGCTGGGCGGCACCGCACATACGTGGCGATGGACGCAAGAACTGGGTCGATGTCGCCACTTCAGGCGTAGAGGAGTGAGGAGTTCCGAAAAATGACCAAGTCGCGCATCAAAGTAGAAGATATCTCCAGACCGTCGGAGAAGCTCACGGATCTCAAGAAGGAAGATTTCAAGCCTCTGCCGGCGCCGTTCGAAACGGCCGACTCGACACCTGACTTCGCACCGCTCAGCGACCAGGCGAAGGAGAGTTACGAATGCTCCCTGGACGACACGATCGCGATCAGCATTCCCAAGCCCAAGACCAAGGAGGAGGAGGACGAGCTGGTTGCCAAGTTCGTGTCAGGGTTGCAGAAGCTGTTCACCAAGGAGAACAACTGGACCTTCCTTCAGCCCCTCCTGCTTTCCATGGAGCACTGCGCAACCTGCCACACTTGCTCGGACGCCTGTCACATCTATGAGGCCAGCGGGCGGAACCCGGTATATCGACCGGCATATCGTTCAGAGGTTTTTCGCCGCCTCTACAAGAAACATGTGAAGTCGAAAGGCGGCGTTCTGCAGGAGTGGCGTGATGGAAAGATCGAGCTCAACTGGACGACGGTCGCCCGGTTGGCCGAGTTGTCGTACAGGTGCAACCTCTGCCGCCGCTGCGCGCAAACGTGTCCGATCGGTGTGGACAATGGTTTGATCGCCCATGAGATACGAAAACTGTTCAGCCAGGAAATGGGTATCGCACCGAAGGAGTTGCACGACAACGGTTCGGTGCTCCAGCTCAAGGTCGGATCGTCCACGGGAATGAACGAAGTAGTTGTGAAGGACAACATCGAGTTCATAGATGAAGACGTTTCGGAGATGACCGGCATAACCGTCGAGACCCCTTGGGACAAATACGGCGCCGATATCCTGCTCATTCACAACGCTGGTGAGATAATGGCCTGGCCCATGAATCCCGGAGCGTTCGCGGTCATCTTCGAGTCGGCAGGTTTGAGCTGGACTCTGTCGAGCGAGATAGCCGGATATGACAGCATCAACTATGGGGTTTGGTACGACGACGCCCAGTTCGCGCGGGTTGCGATCAAACATGCCGAGGCGGCGAAGAGACTCGGGGTCAAGAAGATCGTGCTGGGCGAGTGCGGGCATGCCCACAAGGCTCTCACCGTCATAGCCGATCGCGTGCTGACCGGTGACCTGAACATCCCGCGCGAGAGCTGCATGGTCACGTTCGAGGACATCATATTCTCGGAACGTATCAAAGTCGATCCCACGCGTAACGACTTTCCGGTCACGCTTCACGATCCCTGTAATCTGGTAAGATTGATGGGCGTAGTTTCGCCCCAGCGACGCGTGCTTCAGAAGATCGCCCCTCGCTTCCGGGAGATGACCCCCCACGGAGTGGAGAATTACTGCTGCGGTGGCGGCAGCGGATTCGCCATCATGAGCGGCCACAACTTCAACGACTGGCGTGCCCAGGTGGCGGGACGCAAGAAGCTGGAGCAGGTACTCAACGCGTTCAAGGATGAGCTCGATCCCTCGATACCGAAATACCTGTGTGCGCCGTGCTCGAACTGCAAGGGGCAGCTTCGGGACATTCTGGCATATTACAACGTCTGGGAGAAGCACCGGATTCTCTACGACGGGCTTGCCGAATTGATCGTCAACTGTATGGTAGATGTGAAACCCGGTTTCATAGAATGGGAGTGGCACTAGACTCCGGGTGACTTCTCGCGAACAGTCAACGCTCTACGCGAGCACGGTTTTCGTGCTCGGACGAGGAAGGGAACGGTCGAAGGATGAGTCTTCTGCAAGCTAGCGATAGTCTTCGCACCCAACTGATCAAGGTCGAGGACCTCAAAGATGAGGAAAAACTCGTCGAGATAGCCTGCACTTCCGACGCGCCGCAAGTCCGTTTGCTCGCCGCTTCCCGGGTAAACGACGACGAACACTTGATGAGGATCGTGTATCAGGCCAAAGACCTCGATGTGCGTCTCGTGGCCGCCGAGCGAATCTCCTCGGAGGCTCTACTAGCAGACATAATCAAGGGACGCGAAAACCTCGAGCTGATCGGCGTATGCTTCAGCCGGATCACAGACAAGGAGATCATCGAGAAGCTCGCGCACGATACGAGCGTGAATCCGATCGCTCGGCGAATGGCCGTCGAGTACTATGCGGACGAGTCATATCTGGCTGCGGCAACGGAAGCGGGCGAAGAGGCGAGAGCGGTCAGGAAGAGTCCCGAGGCGGTGCGAGCCCTGATAGATGCACATGGTGGCGGCATGACAGGTGTGCGAGCCATCGGCCGGTTCCGCCGCAGCGAGAAGGCGCTCAAAGCACTGGGCACGATTGCCAGCATGGGGGGCGAGGAAGGGGCGCTTGCGATTGAATACCTCTGTGAGGCGCTGGGTAGTCCCAACCCGTCGCTGCGGGCCTGCGCGGAGGACGAGTTGGCCAGCCTCGAGAACCCTGAACTGGTGGATCACCTGGTCCGGTGCCTGGACAAACCCGACCTTCGTGAGCCGATCCGCGATGTGCTGAAGAGGATCGACACACCGGACGCGAGAGCCGCACTGGGATAAATCGCAAAGGCGTAGCAAGTGCGCCCGGAGGAAAACGACTCATGGCAGCGAAGATCCTGATCATTGACGACGAAAAAGACATGCGGGTTTATCTCGGAGCCCTGTTCCGCAAAGCGGGATACGAAGTCGAAAGCGCGGAAAACGGCGAAGAGGGGCTCGCCCTCGCTAAATCGTTCCAGCCGGACCTGATTACGCTCGACGTCATGATGCCTAAGAAATCGGGGCTCAAGGCATATTCGGAGCTGAGGACGTCATCGGATACCAAGGAAATCCCGATCATCGTCCTCACCGGACTCACCAAGCAGGAAGACTTCTTTGGCGACAACCTGGGCGGTCTGCCTCGTCCCAACGCTCTCGTCGAAAAACCCATCGATCGCGATGCCTTCCTCGAGGTAGCGAGGCGGATCATGGGTGATTGAGCCATGAAGCGGGCGCTCAGCACCTCCGGCCGGCATCCGGTCGTTACCATGAGTTCCTGGCGTCCAGTCGGGGTAGCGGCCTATGCCGCGAGTGCCTTGTTGGCTTCGGTGGCCTTGGTGATCGCGGCACCTCACTTCCCACCGGTGGTTCTCGGAATCGCGCTCGCCGCATACCTCACAATCATCGGCATCCTTCTATATCGCAGCCAGAGACGGCTGTTCACATACGCGCCCTGGCGCGACGTGATGCCGTGTCTGCTCTCGGTGCAAGATCCGGATCTGAAGATCATCGACAGCAACGACCGGTTTCGGAGCAACTTCGGAAAACGTGAGGGGGAACAGTGCTTCAGGGTATACAAGAACAGGGGGTCACCCTGTCCTGAATGCCCTGTGCTGAGAACCTTCGAAGACGGTCAGGTCCACACCAGCGAGGAGACCGTGATCGATATGGCGGGGGAGGTCGAACACGTCGTTGTCACCTCCGCACCCCTGCTCGACGATGATGGAAACGTAGGTGCTGTTGTCGAGATGACCACGAGCATCACGGATTTGAAGGTGCTGCAGGAAGAACTGGAACAGACCCACCGCGACTACAAGCGGCTCTTCGATCAGGTGCCGTGCTACATATCCGTGATCGACGAGGACTACAAGGTAGTCCAATGCAACGCGATGTACCGTCGCGACTTCCAAGTTGACGGCAACCCCTTCTGCTATGAGGCGTGTAAGCACCGTGAAAGTCCCTGTCCCGAGTGCCTCGTGGACGAGACCTTCAGGGACGGCATGCCGCACACGCGAGAGGAGACGCTGACCACCCGCGACCGCCGTCACGTGGACGCCGTGGTTAACACCATGCCGGTGCGCGACGCCGACGGCGAGACCACGGCGGTGGTCGAGATGTTCACCGACATCACCGAGGTCAAACGCCTTCAGAAGCAGTTGACCCTGATGGGACGGGCTGTCGCGGGCATGGCGCACCGCATCAAGAACATCCTCATGGGGCTCGAGGGCGGGATATTCGTGGTCAATAGCGGCATGGAGGAAGACGACCGCGCACAGATCTCCGAGGGTTGGGAGATGGTCGAGCGGAACGTGAAACGGGTGTCGACTCTGGTGAAGGACCTCCTCTATTGCTCCAAGGAGAGAACGCCGGATTTCCACAACGACGTTTACCCTCACGATATCGTGCGTGATGTATACGAGCTTTACTCCAAACGCATCTCCGATGAGGCGATCACGCTGAACCTGGAGCTGAGCGACCCCCCGCATTATTGCACGTTCGATCCAGAGGCCATCCACAGTCTGCTCTGTAATCTGGTCGGCAACGCCATCGACGGCTGTCGCTTCGACCCCGATGAGAGCAAGACCTCACACGCCATTATCCTAAGGTGCTATCAGGACGAACGCAGCTCGACAATTCTCGAGGTCGAGGACGACGGTGCCGGCATTCCCGAGGATATGAGCGAGAAGGTGTTCGAGGACTTCTTCTCGACCAAGGGAACCGAAGGAACCGGCGTTGGACTCCTGGTCGTTCAGAAGGTTGCGCACGAACACGGTGGAACCGTCACCTTCAAGAGCAAACCCGGCGAGGGGACCGCCTTCCGAGTAGTTATCCCACCTGCAGCATAGGCCTCGGCGAGATCCGCCTTCCGGGCGGGGCCGATACAGTGACGTTGCACCCGCAATGACCGGCAGGTTACACTGTACTGCAGCTTTTACCGCCAGATGTGGAGGCCCAGATGAGCAAGAAGGTTCTCGTCGTCGATGACGAGGCCGATGTCAGGAAGTTCCTGTCAACGGTTCTCGAGAAACACGGTTTCGAGACATTGACGGCGGAGGATGGGACGGAGGCGCTGGAAATCGCCCTACGCGAAAAGCCCGACCTCGTGACCCTCGACCTCCAGATGCCGCACGGAACTGGAACCGACTTCTATCGAAAATTCGCGCGCAGCCACGACTACAAGGACACGCCAATAATCGTTGTCAGCGGGCTTGCGGGGCGCGAGTTGGCCGTCAAGAAGCCGGTGGCCGTCTTCGACAAACCCATTGATCCAGACGAGTTCATTGCGGCGGTAAGAGCTGCACTTCCCGAAGAATGAAATGTTGGGAAGCCGGGGTTGTGTGCTAAGTCGTTTCCAAAAAACGACTTGGCTGTGGGCGTTGTGTGTTTGGAATATTGCCCAGTTCAGTTTTGGAACCTCTATTATATTCCAGTGCGCCAGAATACGCATAATTGCCGTTTCGTAGGCTGAATGGGAGAAACCGAATGTCGGAAGTAGCTGGCTGGGATTGGCAGGTCGAGAAGAAGTGTGTCCTGGATCTCGCCAAGATCAAGTCACAATTCAAGAGGGTGGATGAGTTTTCCGTCAGCAACGACGGAGAAACGATCGCAGCACCGGTGCTTCTGGAGGACGATGAGTTCACTGCTTGCGTCAACGGACAGTCCTGGGCCGAGCAATTCGAACTGCTATGGTACTTGCGTTTCTCGCCCGTAGACGACCTTATCGCCCTCGTAAGAATCGACGACGAATGGACGGTGGCTGTGAACGGCACCCCCTGGGAGAGCAGATACGAGTACGTCTGGAATCCCCTTTTCAACCCCTCGGGTGATGCCGTGTCGGTTCTCTGCAAGAACGACGATTCCTACGGTGTAGCGATCAACGATGAAAGCTGGGAAGAGGGGTTTGTCTCGGTCAGGGACTACAGCATTAGCAGGGACGGAACGCAAGCGGCGGCTACAGTACAAACCGATCGGGTCAAAGAAGCCGATACGTTTGCTTTCTTTGAAGGGATCTGGTCGGTCGCAGTCAACGGTGAGGTGTGGGATAGGAAGTTCATAAACGCTTGGAACCCCGTATTCAGTGACGACGGCACCAAGGTAGCCGCTGAGGTGCGGACGGATATATGCGAATACTCCGTGGCCGTACAAGCGAACGACTGGTTATCCAAGTACGGCTGTGTTTGGACTCCCCGATTCCGTCCCGGAACCGAGGATGTGATAGCGCCGGTGCGTGAAGGCGGGATGTGGAAGCTGGTCGAGAACGGCAAGAGCTTCTGGAAACGCCAATACAACATGTTGTGGGGGCAGAAGTTCAGCCCGGACGGCGCGCATGTCGCCGCAGTAGCCTCGCCTGCGTTCGGTCGTTGGACGATTGCCGTGGATGATGAGCTTTGGAGCGCCACCTTCGGCGACATGGTGGTGGAACCGATATTCTCCCCCGACAGCAGGCGTGTGGCGTCGATTGTCAAGGACGAAAACCGCTGGACGATTGCGGTGGATGGAAGACCGTGGAGCGAGACCTTCGAGATGATGTGGGACCCGGTGTTCACTCCCGACGGGCGTCAGGTAGCCGCAAAGGCTGAACGAGGCGGTCGATACTTTTTGGTGGTCGACGGCCGGGTACTCGGTCGCGGTTATGAGCAGCTCTGGGACCCGGTGTTCAGCCCAGACGGTACCAAGGTGCTTTTGAAGTACGTCGAAGACGGCAAATATTATCGCCAGGTTGTGCCAACGGATGATTTGCTGCGATGAAATGCTAGTTGTGCGAACCGCAATTGGTTCGGCACGTGGGGAAAGGAAGAGGAAGCATGTATGAGTTCGTCAGCGGCCCTCTGGTATGGGCTGCGTTTATCATCTTGATATTGGGCGGAGCATATCGACTCTACTGGTTGATCTCATACTCAAAGAAGGACAAGGTCGTACACCCATACATGACCCTCAAGCACGGCCTCCGGTCCTTGCTTCATTTCAGCGTACCGTTTGGGGCACGGGTGATGAGACTGCGCCCGCTGTTCACCATCGTTTCGTTCCTCTTCCATATCTGCCTCCTGGTCACGCCCATCTTCGCGCTTGGTCACACCATCCTCTGGAGGGAGTCTTGGGGGATCAATCTCTGGAGTCTCCCCGACTGGCTGGCCACGGTCATGGCGGCGTATGTGGTGCTGGTGGTGCTGTTCTTCGCACTGCGAAGGATAGCTGAGCGCCCGGTCAGGTATGTGACGAGCTGGAAGGATTACCTCCTGCTCGTGATCGTCGGGGCGCCGTTCGCGACGGGCATAATGGCACATTATCAGGTGCTCGACTACCAGGTGATGATCGTGCTTCACATCGTCACCGGTGCTTTGTGGCTTGCCGTGATACCGTTTTCGCGTGTGGTCCACATGCTCTTCTACCCGTTCACTCGCGCCTACATGGGTTCAGAGTTCGGCTACGTTCGTTCGTCCAGAGATTGGTGAGCGGGGAACAGTTCAGACAGGAGTTTTGAATGGCAGTGATTCCATCTCATCAGGTCGAGGATGCCGGCCTGGATGAACCCATAAAGAAGCTGACGCCCGAAAGGATACACCAGGTCTACAAGCATGTGATGACGAAGGAGACGGCGGCGCGGCTGCAGACATACGTCGAGACCTGCGTTCGCTGCGGTCTCTGCGCCGACGCCTGCCACACCTGTGTGTCGCGGGACGGTGATCCGGAATACGCTCCAGTGGCCAAGGTCAAGAACACCCTCTGGGAGCTGATGAAACAAGATGGCAGAGTCTCTCCTGAGACCTTGCGGAGCATGGCGCGTATCGCATTTACAGAGTGCAATGTGTGCCGCCGCTGCAGCATGTATTGTCCCTTCGGCATCGACATCGCGTATCTGCTTCTCACGGTGCGCCGTATCTGCAGCCTCCTGGGTGTCGTGCCTCAATACCTGCAGGACACCACCAACTCGCACGCCGCGACACAAAACCAGATGTGGGTGCAGCAGGATGAGTGGATAGACACTCTTCAGTGGCAAGAGGAGGAGGCTCGGGACGAGATCGCGACCGCGCGAATACCGCTGGAGAAAGAAGGGGCCGATATCATGTATTCAGTGATCGCCCCGGAGCCCAAGATTCTGGCACAGCTCTTGGGCAACATGACCCAGATCTTCACCGTGGCCGGCGCCGACTGGACCATGCCGGCTACCGACGGTTGGGACAACAGCAACATGGCCATGTACTCCGGCGATTTCGAGGTCATGAGCCGGGTTGAGAAACTCCACTGGGAGACGGCGGCGCGGCTCAAGGTGAAGAAGGTGGTGATGGGCGAGTGCGGCCACGCTTTTCGAGGCGCTGTCTACGACGGCCCGCGCTGGCTGGGATGGAAATTTCCGCCCATACCGATGGTACACGCGGTTGAGTATTACTACGACATCATCACGAGTGGCAAGATCAAGATCAGAGAGAAATTCAAGGAACCCATCACCCTCCAGGATCCCTGCAACATCGTTCGCGGACGCGGGCTCGGGGACAAGTTGCGGTACGTAATGAACGCGCTCTGCGAGGATTTCCGCGATGTGACTCCGAACCAGGAACACAATTTCTGCTGCATGGCCGGTGGCGGGACCATCAACTGCGGTCCACCTTGGAAGAACTCACGGATGGTGAGCAACCGGGTGAAGGCCGAACAGTTCGAGCGTACCGGTGCCGAGTACATCTGTACTCCCTGCCACAACTGCCACAGTGGTATCGAGGACATCGTTGGGTATTACAAACTCGGAATGCACGTGAAGTTCATCAGCGAGATACTCGTGCAGGTAATGGAAATTCCTGAAGAGCTACAGGCTTGAAATGTTTGGGAAGACTAGGGACACGATGATCCATAGAATCTGCATTCGAAGGAAGTCTGGCGAGATCGGTCGTGGTGGTTTCGTCGCGCTCGCTGCACTCATCTTTGTCGTGGGATGCGGTGGTGACAGAGTCGAGGATCCGGTCCAAGCTGCCGGAGTGATCTTCATCGACAGTCTGTCGGCTTTCGGCGCCCTGGACCGTGCGGCCGTCGCCTTCCCGCACGATACTCACTGGGCCGCCGTCTCGGCGGAAGGACTCGATTGCGAGACCTGCCATTTGCGAACCGAGAGCGGCTACCTCTCACAGGACTACTTGCGCCTGGCCTCGATCGATAAAGACGAAGTGATGCGGATCTACCATGACAACTGCGTTGCCTGCCACGACACAACCGCAGCCGCCGGCCGTGAGTCGGGCCCAGTCACATGCGGGGAATGCCACGACACTCGGCCGACATGGGTGACGGATAGGGCAGAGATGGGCTTCGACAGGTCGCTACACCATCGGCATGGTGAGGCGTTGGGTGAGAGGTGCGAGTTGTGTCATCACGAATACAACGAGCAGACCGAAGAGATCTATTACGCCGAGGGTGAGGAGACGACTTGCCGTTACTGTCATCTCTCGGTACCCGAGCCGGGAGACGTGGCCAGCTCTCTGTCGGTCGCTTCGCACAAGGCTTGTATCGGCTGCCACCTGGACTTGCCGGACGCTGGGCCGAGTGACTGCTCCGGTTGTCACGACGCACAGAGGCAGAGCGAGATCCTCGTTGTGGAATCCCCGGACCGGCTCGAGCGAGGTCAACCCGATTTCGCGTTGCTTCGGGCGGGCAATCTCGATTCCAGCAAGGTCAATACGGTGCCGTTCTCGCACATCGGACACGAGGACTTCAACAACACGTGCCGTGTGTGCCATCACGAGAGCATGGTTCCTTGCAGTGAATGCCATACGCTTCTAGGAAGCGATGAGAGTGATGGTGTAACGCTACAAAGATCCATGCACGCAATCGACTCCGAACGTAGCTGTGTTGGCTGTCATGAGGCGGAGAAAAACGAGCCCGAGTGCGCGGGTTGTCACTCACAGATGCGTCACGATGAACTCTCCGAACGCGCATGCACGATCTGCCACGCCGGTCCGAGCCCCAGCCGAGTCACCGCGGTGGAGAGCAGGTACAGGTCATTGGATCAGTTCAGGCCGGGGCCTCGTGAGATGCGATTGTCGTTCAATGACCGCGATATACCTGATTCGGTTACCATCGGTATCCTATCAGAAGAATACGAGCCGGCTGTAATGCCTCATCGCCAGATAATCGACAAACTCGCCGAGCACGTCGAGGACAGCAAGGTAGCGACCTACTTCCATGGCAGTGAAGACGTGGTGTGCCAAGGGTGTCACCACCATAGCCCGCTCGGCGTTCTGCCTCCGCTGTGCGAGAGTTGCCATGGCGAGCCGTTCAATGAGAACGAGCTGTTCAGACCGGGGCTCTACGGGGCGTATCACAGACAGTGCCTCCAATGTCATCAGGAAATGGAGATAGAACCGCAAGATTGCGAAGGGTGTCACACCCTTAAACCGACGGCTGCGAGAGACTACAATTTGACGGTTGATACCGTAACGAACTAATGGAAATGTTTCCGCGAGATTTTTGAACGGTGTCACGCCTCTTTGGCTTACGGTTGCCGATTGAAAAAGGCACCCAACGAGGATAATCGAGGGAGTAGCGCATGAGCACATCGCGCAGGAAGTTCTTGGGTTGGGCTGCGGCCGCAGGAGCAGTCGCGGGTTTGCCCAAACGCGCTTCCGCACAACACGAGCATTTCGAGGGTTATCCCGACAGTTATGCCGTTTTGCACGACACCACTCTTTGTATAGGGTGTCGATCTTGCGAGGCGGCTTGCAATGAGGTCAACTCTCTGCCTGAACCGGACGAGCCGTTTGACGATCTTACGGTTCTCGATCACAAGCGGCGCACACATGCTGACACGTATACGGTAGTGAATCGGTATGACGTAGAAGGGGATCCGGTGTCGCCGGTGTTCCGTAAGTTCCAGTGCAACCATTGTCTGGAACCGGCATGCGCATCGGCGTGTTTCGTGGGTGCCTTCACCAAGACTCCCGAGGGGGCAGTCACATACGATCCCTCGGTGTGCGTTGGCTGCAGGTACTGCATCATCGCCTGTCCGTTCGACGTTCCCACATATCAATACGATAATGCCTACACACCGAGGATCATGAAATGCACCATGTGCCATCCGCGCATTTCGGAGGGATTGCTCCCCGGTTGTGTTGAAGCATGTCCCATGGAAGCGCTTTCGTTCGGAAAACGCCCAGACGTCATCAGCATCGCGCGTGAGAGGATTCGCAAATACCCGGACCGTTATGTAAACCACATCTACGGTGAATACGAGATGGGGGGGACGAGCTGGCTCTACATCACCGCGGCTCCATTCCAGGAGATCGGCATGCGTACCGACCTCGGGTTGATCCCCGCGCCGGAACTGACGGCAGGAGCGTTGGGCATGGTTCCGATGGTCATAGGTGTGTGGCCGGTCCTGCTCGGCGGAGCCTACCTTATGAATCGCTACAACGAGCGCGTTGCTGGAAAGGAACAAGCCGACGCCGTGGCTGAAGCCGTCAGCAAAACGGAAGCCGAAGCGGCGGCCAAGGCCGAAAAGGCCGCCGAGATGGCGAAGAAAAAACAAGAGCAGGCCGTGAACATGGCCGTCAAGAAAGCACTGGAAGAAGCCGCCAAGGAGAGCGGCGGGGCGGAGGAGTGATGTCACAAGAGGCTGCTGCAATGCCGAAACCAGCCGAGCGTTCTTGGCTCAATCCCTTCAATGTGGTGTTGGGTATCATCCTGCTGGCCGGTTTGATCTTGACCATACGAAGGTTCACCGGCGGGCTTGGAGCGGTAACAAACCTGGACGACAACAACCCCTGGGGTATCTGGGTCGGATTCGATCTGTACTGCGGAGTGGCTCTTGCGGCGGGCGGTTACGTGACCGCAGCGGCTGTCGAGCTGTTCGGTTTGAAGAAGTTCCATGCCGCTGTCAGGCCGGCGATTTTGACGGGCTTCCTGGGTTACGCTTTGGTCGGGTTCGCCTTGCTGTACGACGTGGGCCGGCCTCTACGTCTGCCCTATCCATTCATCGTGAGCCAAGGCGTAACGTCGGTCATGTTCGAGGTCGGTGCCTGCGTCGCACTCTATCTCACGGTTCTCTTTCTGGAGTTCTCGCCGATAGCGCTCGAATGGCTGGGACAGAAACGGCTGCGGAACCTGTTGGTGAAACTGACCCTGGCCCTGACGATCCTTGGCGTTGTGCTATCGACGCTGCACCAGTCGTCGTTGGGCGCCATGATGCTCATCGCGCCGTCGAAGCTACATCCGCTTTGGTATTCTCCATTCATGCCGGTCTTTTTCTTCATTTCCAGCATTGTTGCCGGGCTGTCGATGGTCGTGTTCGAGGCGACGCTTTCACACCGATACTTCCCCGACAAGATGGATGAAGAACATGCCGCGAGCCGCGACGTGGTTGCGCTTGGATTCGGGAAGGCGGCCTCCCTGGTACTGGCCGGCTATTTCGCAATCAAGGTGTTCGGGGTGGCTCTGGGGAACCATTGGGACTTGCTCTTCACCGGATGGGGGGCATGGTTCGCGGTGGAGATGTTGGGCTTCGTGGCGCTGCCGGCTTTCTTGTTTGCTGTGGGAGTGCGGGACCGCAATGTGAAGCTGATTCGGGGAACTGCGCTTCTGAGCGTGCTCGGCATTGTCCTGAATCGATTCAATGTGACTCTCGTCGCCTTCAACTGGACCCTTCCGTTCGAACAGAAGTATTTGCCCAACATCCAGGAGATCGGCATCACTCTGTTTGTTGTTACGTGCGGTATCATTGCGTTCCGGTTCATCGTGACCCGGATGCCGGTGTTCTACGAGCACCCGGAATATCGAGAGGCACACTGAGGTAACCAATTATGCCTGATGGAATACACACACTTCAGGAATTCATGCTCAGGACCAAAGGGGTAGTCTACCTGCTGGCCATTGCCTACTTCATTGTCTTTGTGATGTTCTGGCGATTCCTGAATCAGGGAAAGAAGCGGTATTGAGAGCCAACAGTGCCCCCTAATGGGCGGCACGTTCATCGCAAGTAGGTATTTTCAACCTCCGCATACGTCAGACTCCTGATGTCGAAACCGGAGCTGGCATCGTAGCATGCTCTTGCATTGCTGCAACTTTGTTTGTTGCCGTCCTCAGGTTCCGCAATTGGAGATGATGGCATGCTGCTTGTCGTAATCGTGTTCAGTGCGATCATCCTGTGGCTGTTATTCGCAAAGGGTACACGACCGGACCACAAATGAGTGATCGCCTTAGCACCTCGCTGCCGCCTGCGAGCCACGCTCATAGGCGAGCGCGGCCCCGCATCTGACCACCGACGACCCAACCTCTGGACCTGGGAAGGCAGCGCAAAGTCCGGTATGTCACGGTGCGCCGACCGATTCCTCGATGGCAGCCAGCAATGCGCTCCTATCAATGGGCTTGTCGAACACCGGCACCGATTTGCTCACGGCGATATCCCGTCCGGCAACACCGCTGATGACGATTACAGGAATGTCCTTGAACTCTTTCTTGTGGTGGAGCTTTCTGTAAAGACCGGTCCCAGTCTCTTCTGGCATCATGAGGTCGAGCAGGATGATGTCCGGTGCGTGCTCCTCTATGAGGTGCATGGCCTGGTGGCCGTCTTCTGCCGTACGCACCTTGTAGCCGATATCTTCCAAGTAGTCGGTCAGGTATTCCCTTACGTCCGGCTCGTCATCCACAACGAGTATCTCTTTTGTCATGCAACACTCTCCTGTCAGTTCTGGCCCCTCTGCCCCATTCGCTCTTCAAATCACTGACCGCACCAGCCTGAGCAGCTGAGGAAGTGCCGACGCATCTGCCTGGTCGATCAACAGTCGCAGCTGGTGCCTCATTCGCTCCTCGTCCTTCTCCTGTACCTCCTGCTCAGAACCTAATCCGAGAATCTCGCTCACCACTTCCGTGTAACGGTCGGGGTCTACCGGTTTCTCGAGATAAAGCCTCGGACCCATGTGTCCCTTGTCCGAGAAGATCTCCTGAAGATCGTCCTTGCCCAGATCGTCGTGCGCATGAGCGGTCACAACCACCACGGGAATGTCCCGCCACTCCTGCCTGCGGCGCAGATCATGCAGAAATCGCATGCCGGACTTGTTTGGCATTACCAGGTCCAGCGAGATGAGGTCTGGGACTTTCGCTTCCACCCGGCTCAGTGCCGCTTCGCCGTCCTCTGCGGTCATCACCTGAAAACCGCTGTCTTCCAACACAGTGGATAGGAAATCCCGAACGTCTTCTTCGTCGTCCACAACGAGGATCGTCTTGTCTTCGGGTTTCGCCACGGCATCCCTCTCCATGTTGCTATTCGTCATCTACGTCTGCGCCGTCGCCGTCATCGACCGGAGCCGGGAGGCGGTCGCGCGGTAGCTGAATGCGGAAGGTAGAGCCCTCCTCCTTGATCGACTCCATCTCAATTGTGCCTCCGTGTTGCTGGACGATCTTGCGCGTCACCATCAATCCCAAACCGGTGCCGCCAAGCCCCTTCGTCGTGAAGAAAGTGGTGAAGACCTTGTTCTTGATCTCACAGTCCATGCCCACGCCGTTATCTGAAACCTCGTATATTAATGTGCCGTTCTCATCGTAGGTACTAACAATAACCTGCTTGTCGCTCCGCTTGGATGTCTGGCATGCATCGATGGCATTGGACACCAGGTTCTCTAGGCAAGTGCGGATATCCTCTTGATCCAAACTGGCGACCGCAACCCCGTTGGGACCCTTACATGACAGATTCACGCCTTTTTCGCTCGCGGCGGCCTTGTAGAACTCCACTACGTCTTCAGCTATCTCCTGCGGGTCAATAAGTGCCGCTTTTGGCATATGACCTCTCGAGAAGCTCAAGAACCCCCTGACGAGGACTGTGATGCGCTGGACATTGCGCTCCAACATCATCCAACCCTTGTTGGTACGCTCGGTCGAGCCCTTCTTGATCCCCGACTGGATTACGTACATTCCCCCCTGCAATGCCGTCAATATGTTCTTGATGCCGTGCGCGAGCTGTGCAACCGTGCTGCCGACGGCCGCTAGCCGTTCGTTCTCCAGCTTTTCCTTCTCGAGCTGCTTATACTCTCTCAGGTCTTGCAGGAAGGCGGCCAGGCCCAGCACTTTGTCGCCTTCCTTGAGAACCATTCCCGAGAGTCGCACCGGTATCTCTTGTCCCTCGGAATCGACTACCGTCGTGTCTGGCAACTGAAGCGAAGTCTTCCCTTCATCCGCCGCACGCAGAAGGTCCTCGGGCAAGAAGTCAGAAAGTTGTTTTTTCCCTACAACGTCTAACGAATCAACCTTGAACAGCTCCGTCGCCGCCGAGTTGAAGATGTTGATCTTGCCGCTGGAGTCGCCCGCCACCAGTGCATCGATGGCGCTCTCAGTGAGTTTCTTGCGGAAGTGTGCCTCTCTCAGAAGCTGTTCCGACAGCTTTTCGGACTCCGTGACGTCGACGGCCATCTCGATAACATGTTCCCACTCTTTACCGCTGCGCGATAACGGCGCCGTCGAGACCACGTAGCTCGTGAGGTCTCCTTGTTTGCTTATGCCCACCTGACGGGACGTGTACGAGCCGCCATCAGCCAGCGTCCTCATTGCCGGGCAGTCGGGGCAAGGGTGATCGCTCTGCTTGAGAAGCCTGTAGCAGTGTTCTCCAACTCGATCCCCGAAAGTGTTCCTGAGCAGCTCATTGGCCCTGACCAATCTGAAATTGCGGTCGATGACCGCCACATAGCAGGGCACTCGCTCGAAGAGCAGGTTGTACTCTCGCTGGAGGCTTTGCGACTCGGTGATGTCGTAGGACATCTCGATGACATGGGTGATCTCGCCCTCGTCGTTGCGGAGCGGAACCATGTGAACTACGTAGTGTGCGTGGTTTCCATCTTTGTCGGTGCCTTCGGTATCGGTGATGCGAACTTGGCCGTCTTCGAATGTCATGGCCATCGTGCAGTCTTCACAGGGGCTATTTCGCTTCTTCCACGCCTCGTAACAGTACTTCCCGGTTGCCTCTCCAAAAACATTGATGAAACTGGAGTTGGCCTTTACCACCTTGAAGTCGCGATCGATCACAATCACGCTCGACGGGACGTTTTCGAACAGACCTTTGCCGATCCAATCCCGCACGTGATCCGGAGTGTCACCGTTCGTCGGCATTGTTGCCTCCAATGATCTCGCTCACGGCGGCGAGGAACTGTTCGGCACTCAGCGGCTTCTCTGCGATCCCATCCGGTTCCGGCAGTTTGGTGCCGTCGGAGAGCATCCTGTAGTCGATATCGCCCAATTCCTTGGATATGTTCAGCGCACTGGTGATGAGAACGGGGATCTCGTTGAGTGTTTTGTCGCTCCTCAGTTTCTGATACAGCGACATGCCCGATTCTCCCGGCATCAATATGTCGAGGCAGACGAGGTCGGGTGATTCTCTGCGAATGAGCTCCAATCCCTCGGAGGCGCTCGACGCCGTCTTAGCCACATATCCCCCGTCCTCGAGGGCTGTCTGCAGATAGAGCACGATGTCCTCTTCATCATCGACCAGTACCACCTTCTTGCGGCTCACCTGCTCGTTCCCGTTTTGCTGGATGCCGTCGGCGAACGCGTAGCCGTGCTGACCGAGGTGCGTTTCCAAACGTCGTCATCCAGGTCCGGCAGGCCTTGATGGCAATGAACGCAGCGAGAAAAGTCGTCGTTCGGAACCGCCAGGGTCGGTTGGCGTTCCTCATGGCATGTAATGCAGAGTTCGTGCATGGCGGTCATGTATCCCGATGCCCGGTACTGTTTTTCCGGATCGGTGATATTGACCCGCGAATCTCCTTCCCTCATCCCTGTGTGACACTCGATACAGTCGGTGGTGTTCTCCCTCACCTTGGGCAGGTCGGGATTCGTATGGCACTCGACGCACCCGCTGTTGCCACCGAGCTCTTCCTCGTGAAAATCGTGATCGAAGATGTCCACTGCCAGGTACATATCGGTGTGACATTCATAACAGGCGGTGCTGTTATCGAACGGTTTGTTCATGTGATGGCAGGTTGCGCACGATTCTTCCGGGTCACCCCCCTCGCCCAGCTCTTCAGTGTGGCCGTCGTGATCGAATAGGACGTAGTCACCGTTGCGGTTCCCGTCAATCAAGAGCACGCCGGTGCGTACCGCTGCAGTTGGGTATGATTCGGACAGCCCGATCAAGAAAATTTGCTCGGAACTCGACACCGGGTCGGGAACCTTGTGTACTTCCACGCTCCGCGGCCCCGCGGTTGGGGTTGCTTCCGGGGCCACACCGTACACGGCGCGGTCCGGAAGAAGACCGAAACAGAGAGCTATCCCGATCACGAACGCACTCGAGTAGAGGCGAGCTTCCCCAAATCGTTGCCCGCCGAAGTAGAGTGCGGCCCAGTCAGTGTGATCTAGATGGCCGGGCTCGTACTTCTCCACGACGCGCTCCTTGGTCATCCCCTCGAACAACCCCAGATGCTCCACCGCAAAGAAGAAAGCGAGGCCGCAGGCCGACAGAATGCCCAGAGTCACCGCCCACTCGGTCCACGCAGGGAAGTAGAATGACTCAGTGAGACTCAGCGTTGCCAGACCCGCGACGTTGACACGATTCAACGCTATTCCGGCGGTGGCGATCAAACAGATCCAGAACATGGCGGTCTTGCTCTCGCGAAACTGCTTGCGTGACAACAACGCGATGGGCAAAAATGCGCTCAGCAGCATTTCGAACCAGAAATTGGCAGTGTCCCAACTGCCGGCTACCAACAGGCTTGCTTCTCCGGCAGCCAAAATCTCGATGAAGCGAAGTGCGACATATGCGCTCAATACGTAAGCCGAAATACCTCCCAGACCGGATATCGCGTGCATCGGCGGTTCTGCACGGTACAGCTTGTGCACGAACAGCGTTACCAAGGAGATGGTCAGGCAGCCGATGCCGATTGCCGTGATGAAGAAGAGCAACGGCAGGAAGTCGGTGTGCCAAAGCGGGTGCAGCCGGAACGGCGTCGCGAGGAACAGCGTGCCCAGGGATGATTGATGCAGCGTAGAGAGGCTTATCCCGAGGATTACCAGCACGAGAGTGAATTTGCCCAAGATACTGAGCGCGCGCTCCATCTTGAGGCGTTCGAATACGGTATGGCCGAACTCGAGCGCCAGCACCACGAGATAGAGCATGATGCACCATGCTACTTCGAACAGCACCGAGTGTAGCTGCCAGTGCCAAACGGGATAGACGATGCGCCACCAGATGCCGATGTCGAACGTCAGGCCGATACCCACACTCGTATAACACAGCAGACCCAGCAGGACTGCACCCCGAACCAGCGGGGTGTATCGCTTCCACTGGAAGATGTAGACGAACATGGCCAGCGTGAATCCGGCCCCCCCGATGGCCACGAGTGCGACGACGCCGCCGCCTTTCCACAGGCCCCAAGGGAGTATGTCGGTCAGGGCGGTTACTGAACCGGGACCGTGTACGATACGAGCGATAATCACGGTCAATGCAAGACCGGCCAGAAACCAAAATATCGTTTTGACAATTCTCAGTGCCATGGCCTCAATCCTCTGCTCGGCGGGAATCGTCAACGCCCGACTCGGGTTCCTCCGGCGCAGATTCTTCCAGGTGGTCCGGTACCGTGCCGGCGGCTTCTGCGGCGAGCTTCTGTCTTCGCCTGATCACCCAGTTCAAGCCGCCCATTGCCCCTGCCATGAGCACGAATACGAAGGGCATCTGGTGTAGGATCTTAGTCGTGCGATGGGGCATCGGGGCCGCTTCCCTGATCGGCTCGTCGAGATCGGTCAGGTTTATTTCGACGTCGGAGACGTACATCACCGACGTTCCGCCGACCTCGTGCTCACCCCAGATGGTCGGCAGGTATTTGTTCGGCTCAGTCGAAATCCGCTGCCGCGCCTCGGATAGTAGCTCCTCTCGCTCCCCGAAGATCGTTGCCTCCGTGGGGCACGCCTCTACGCAAGCCGGACTCTCCGCTCCGTTAGCCAGCCGTTCGTAGCACATGTCGCACTTCTGGATGTACGGAACGGGATCCTCCCAGCTATAGCGGGGAATCTCCCACGGGCATGCAATCATGCAGTAGCGACATCCTATGCAGATGCTCGGATCGTAAACCACTGGACCTTCATCGGTCTTCTTCAGGGCTCCCACTATGCATACCGAGACGCATTCGGGCTCGACGCAGTGCCTGCATTGCCTCCGAACGAAATGCGAGCCCTGCTCGTCTACGAGATCTACGAGCGTGGTCCAGCGGGACGTGGATAGGTCCGTTATGTCATTCAGCCACGGCCACGGCTTTTCAGGCGGTAGTCCCCTGGTATCCTGGCATGCCTCGACGCATTTCTCGCAGCCGATACACTTGGTGACATCGGTCAGAATCGCCCATGTCATATGCGCTCACCTTCCTTTCCCAGTGCAAATGAGACTTTGCTTCCTGCACCGGGAGCGAGATACCATCCCATCTCCGAGACTAGCTGTGACGCGGGGAACAGGACCGCATGACTCAGCTTAGTGAAGGGAATCGCGATGAGCACGAGATTGCCGCTGAGAACGTGCACCAACATGGTCGGGTCATAGCTGAAGGGGTTGATGCCCGGATGCATTGCCAAGTATCCGGTAACAAACGGTGTCAGGATAAGCACGGGAAGCGCGTAGTCCTGCACCCGGCTCAGCGACCGGGCGAACCGAGTGGATACCCTTCTGACAAACAGGATTACCGCCGTGACTATCGCGACTATTGTCAGAGCGTCCGCCCAACCTTGGTCCAACGCGATCCAACCGATGCCGAATCCTCGTTGCCAAAGTAGTATGTGGGCGCCGAGGAACACCGGGACGACTATCACGGAGATGTGAAACAACGCGGATGCCGTTGTGAAAAAGAGTTGGCGGTTTTCAACCCGCGAAAACGGAAACAGCCAGCGCACCGTTTCCCGAACGACCGTCTTCATCGGGATCCGTCTCTCTCGCGCGTGCCGCGTCAAAGATACGAGCCCGATGATGTTGAGTAAGATCAGTCGCAGCACACCGAGCAGCAAAACTGCAAGAGCAAACCGAAACGCGGGACCTCGAGCCCATTCCAGCCATTGGTCCATCTAAAAGTCCTCCTCTTCACGCGCTATCGGTTTTTGCCCGTTGGGCAAGACGATTGCCTTCAAGAGCAAGTCGTGGAGTCCAGTTCTGACTTGAGGCAGTTTGTGATCCTTGATGACCTCGTCGATCTGCTTTTTGCAGTTTGCACACGGAGTCACGACGAAGTGAGCCCCCGTAGCTTTGATTTGTTCCGCCTTTGTTCGGCCTCCAATCAGGGTTCTAAACTGTCGGATTTCGTCTATGGATACCGAGCCTCCTCCACCTCCGCAGCAGTAATTCTCCGTACCGTTCGGTGCCATCTCTACGAAGTCCCGGCACACATGGCGCAATAGCGCTCTCGGTTGTTGTACGATCCACCCTTTGCGCGCGATGTTGCACGGATCGTGATACGTTGTGCGTTCCTCGATGGCGTTTTCGATGAGATTCAGCTCGCCGGATCGGAACTTTTCAAAGGCCAACTCCATGATGTTGACTACGGGCACCTGCCTCTCTTTAGGTAGGAAATTCACCATACCTTCCTTCGCTGCACGGGAAGCATGCCCGCACTCGCCGATCAACATCTTCTTGCCTCCGAGGCGGTGTACCTCGGCTACCTGAGCCTTGATGATCCGCTCCCACATCCGGTCTGAATAGAAGAGACCGTAATCGATGCCATCGAAGTTTTCCGATCCGATGGTCCATGAGACTCCGGTGGCATGGAGCATCGCGGCGTTGCCCATCAGGGTATCAGCTTCCAGCAGGTAGTCCGATACCGCCGGGAAGAAGACATACTCGCAATCCTCGACGTCGATAGGGAAACCGATACCTGCATCCGGATAGATTTCCTCGAGTTCTTCTTCGAGGAACTCTGTCGTGTCCCTGAGTGCCGGCACGGGGATGGCGGATGTGTTTCGCGTGTTTCCTTCCAGCTGCTCACGCACGGACACCACCAGTGCCTTCGGTGCAATTCCTATCTCCGCGAGCACCCAGCGCGCCAGATGCGTGACGAGCGCGTGGTCGATGCCCATTGGACATGAGTACTTGCAACGTTTGCAGGCGGTGCAACGCCAGACAGACTCGGCTAGCCGGTCAATGTATTCGTCTGTGAGCCTGAAGTAGTCGAAAAGGCGCGACTTGATGTTACCCGCCATCGTGAAATAGCGACGGTACACCTTGAGAAGGAGCTCAGACCGCTTGCACGGGATATCCTCTGGGTCACCCGTAGTCTGATATACCGGGCAGGACGCGGTGCAGATCGAGCACTTGGCTCCTATTCGCGTGTAGGAGTCCAGAACCGGCCCGTAATTAGAGTGCCTCAGTATGGCCGCGAACGCTTCCAGAAATCGGCGCGGCCGCTCCTCTACTTTGAATGGCTCTACGTAGAAACTGTATTTGGGCTGTTTTACCGAGGGTCTCTTGTTCTTGGGGGCGCTCTTATCGTCGGGAGTCCCCGTTTGATCGAGCACTGCAGATTCTGTTTTCGAACTCATATGGACCTCAGGCCCGGAGCCTCCAGGCTCTCTGTGTCGATTTTCCTCTTCAGCAAACCCGCTGTCTTCGTCACTCGACGCCGCAGCATCGTATGAGGAAACCCATTTTCGGGGAATTCGCAGTTCGGCGTACGGGCGTAGTGGTTTCTACGTATGGAATTCCGGACCGAGTCGACAGGTGTGCCGCTCGGAGAGGAAACGCCGCGCTAACTTGTCTGATCTGATGCAACGTCGTGATTCAGCAGCGGCTTGTCGGAGAGGCGGGCGAATGCCACTTCTATGTGGAGTGTAACGCCTGCTTCACACGCGCAACCAGGATCCGGTCCACGAACGGCTTTTCGATGAAATCCAGCGCCCCCTGCGCCATAGCTCTCACAGCCATTGGGACATCGGCTTCAGATGCCATCACTATCACTGGAAAGGTGACACCTCGCTTCCGAAGCACTTCCTGGAGATCGAGCCCGCTGATCCCGGGGAGATGGACTTCCGTGATCACGCACCCTGGTTTGTCGAAATCAACGCTCTCGAGGAACTGCTCAGCCGATCGGAAACCGGCTACGCAGACGCCGAGGGTGCTCACCAGTGACTGCACACCTTCCAACACACTCTTGTCTCCGTCGATTACGTAGACCGTCATTGAGCCGTGATTCGATCCAACTGGTTTGTGTTGGATCGAGCCCATCCTATGTTCCAGGTCGTGCTGTGCCACCTCAAACCTAGCTCTGTCTGCGGGTTTTTCCCGGTGTCTTGTTGTACCTGCCATTCCAGAGAGAATACGCATGGGTATACTCGGCCCGCACAAAAAGCACGTAAATAGTGACTTGTACGTACGATTGTCCGTACCAGTTCAAAAAAGGTGACCGGCATGCCATTATCCCGTACGGTACCGCAGCGGCCGTGTTCTCTGGTGGGATGTCGCCAACGAGATACTGCCTCGAAACTACAATGAGGGTGTGGGGGAGCGGCACATTGCATTCTCAGTCGATCAAGGTGTCAACGCGAGATTCAGCCGCAGCAAGTGTCAGGGAGTCGGTTCGTGGAAGATGCCGATAGCCGCGTCCAGGGTCCGATAGAGCTGAGGTGCGCGCTCGAAGAACGCATCAAGGAGCTCGACTGCCTCTATGGCATCTCAGAAATCGTCGAGCGCAGCGGCGGATCACTCGAGCTGATTCTACAGGAGATCGTGAACATCCTTCCATCCTCCTGGGAGTACCCCGATATCTCTTGTGCTCGCATTGAGCTGGACGGCAGAGAATTCAAAACGGACAACCATGCCGACACGAGCTGGACGCAGGTGGCGGAACTCCGTGTCCACGGAGAAATCTCTGGCACTGTGGAGGTCGGCTACCTGGAGGAACGGCCCGGACGCGCGGAAGGTCCCTTCCTGGCGGGGGAGCGGAGACTACTCAATGCGGTTGCCGAACGTACGGGGCACATCGTGGAGCGTTTGCAGGCGTCTGAACTGCTTCGCAAGAGGGAGGAAGAACTTCGCGGACGTTTGACTCACCTCACTCGCGTCAGCACGCTTGGCGAAATGGCGAGCAGTATTGCGCACGAGGTCAACCAGCCGCTCACCGCGATCGCCACCTACGCCCAGGCGTGCAAGCGCATGCTGGAGGCCGGGGTGGAAAACGCAGACGAGGTCCTCGAGATCCTGACGCGCGTTACCGACGAGGCGCTGCGTGCCGGTGGTATCATACACCGTTTGAAGAAGCTAGCGCGGAAACACGAGAGCAAACACACTGAATGCGACATCAACGATTTGATCCGAGACCTCGTGCACCTCGCGTCGGTCGATACGCGCCTCCACGATGTTGTGCTGCAACTCGATCTGTCGGAACACCTGCCCACAGTGATGGCCGACAGTATTCAGATCCAGCAGGTCGTGCTCAATCTCATTCGCAATGCTGTAGATGCCATGAGTGACAGTGACGCTGTTGACCGTAGCATTGTTGTGCGTACCAGTTTGCGAAATTCTGAAATGGTAGAGATCAGCGTGACTGATTTCGGCTCCGGCTTGCCCGACGACTGCGACGAGGAACTGTTTCAGCCCTTCTTCACAACGAAGAAGGACGGCATGGGAATGGGGCTTTCGGTCAGCCGATCGATTGTCACATCCCATGGCGGACAGATGTGGTTTTCACGCAACCAGGGGGGTGGCACGACGTTCTACGTGACCATTCCGATTGTACCGGAGGACGACGATGGCTGAGGAAAAACCGGTGGTCTTTGTCGTTGACGACGATCAGGGCGTGCGCGAATCGGTGAGGGTGCTGATGCGATCAATAGGTGTCGATGCGGAGACCTTCGCTTCGGCTGACGATTTTCTCGGAGAATACGATCCGAACAGGCCGGGGTGTATCGTTCTGGATGTCCGAATGCCGGGAATGAGCGGTCTAGAACTTCAGGAGCGGCTGGTGGCAATGGGCTCACCACTGCCCATCATATTCGTGACTGCTCACGGAGACGTCCCGATGGCTGTAGAGGCGGTCAAGGCCGGGGCGATGGATTTCGTGCAGAAACCCTTCCGGGATCAAGAGATCATTGATAGGATCCAAGACGCATTCGCCGAAAACGCGCAAACCAGAGACAGGTTGCGCGACCGCAAGAGAATCAACGAGAAAATTGCTTCTCTGACGCCACGTGAACGAGAAGTAATGGATATGGTTGTTGAGGGGAGAGCGAACAAGGTCATAGCCATCGACCTGGGACTCAGCCAACGCACGGTTGAAATACACAGAGCGAGGGTGATGACCAAGATGGAGGCGGATTCCGTGTCGCAACTCGTGCAAATGGTGATGCGCGTCAAGGAATGAGCTAG
>CAZOJI010000022.1:0-17604 GCA_964580055.1 uncultured Gemmatimonadaceae bacterium
ACGCCGGATCGTTCGGGGCGCGCGCCACCATCCTGCCGCCGGTTGGCACGGGCATTGGATCTGCGAAGATGCCGGGAGGACCGCCCTGCGCCTCGATGATATCCTCGACGGGGAGATGCCAGAACGCCTCCGCCCAGTCCACTGGGTGACGCGCCTGCGCCAGATCGAACAACTTCGACCCTTCGATCAGTTCTTCCTGCGTAGCATCCGCTGGGAATAGCGGCCTGTTGGGGTTCTGCTGATAGAACAGCCAATCGATGAACAGCATCTGTATGGCGCCGCCGCGATACCAGTTGCCCTGCTCGTAGTATGGCTTGATTCTCCCCACACCGGCTCCGAAGCCCTGCACGTTCATCGCCGCGAATCCGGGATGTCCTTGCGCCACGACGGCGGGCTGCCACTCCGCGGTGGAAGAACAACCAGTGGCTCCGACCTTGCCGTTGGACCACGGTTGGCTGGTGATCCAATCAAGCTCATCGATTCCGTCAGTGAGTGGTGGACCGAGTATGTCCCAGTTGCCTTCGGCGAAGTACTGGCCGCGCTCCTGCATGTCGATGTGCACGTAGCCGCGCTTGACGTTCCTGAGCGCAGCGGTCATGTCGCTGGGCACACCGTTGCCGACGTCGAAGTAGTTGAAGTTGTACGGTGTGCGCACCCAGATGGCCGGATATCGTCTGGACGTGTCCTTGGGCCGGTAGACGTCGACGGGTATGAGAGTGCCGTCGCGCATCGGGATCATGAGCTTACGCTCCACGATGGCGATCGAATGGAGTTCGTGTTCTGTTGCCCACCGCGCGGCCTTCTGCTCGTCGGTGAGGGGTGGCCGCTGCGCGAGCAATGGGATAGCCGCGACTGACAGAATCGCCGTGGCGAGGATGCCGGATAGAAAGGTTTTGCGCATACTGAAGCCTCCGTTAGGGGAGTAGGAGAGTCTCGAGGACCCGACTGAAGAGTTCATGATTCGCTAAGATGCAGCCCGGAAACGCGGTGCGCTAGGGGTGGGAACAAACGCGAAGTTTAGAGCTGTGAATCAAGCGCCTCGTTCCGCCCCTCGGGCTGGGGCGGAACGAGGAGTGTGACAAGGACTGCTTACGGCACCCTAACGCGCCATGCTGCGAGGTCCTCGTACACGGGGTTGAACTGGAAGCGGGTGCTCGCACCCGGATCGAGCGCAGTGTCGCCGACCGTCTCCGTGCCCAACACCTGCCCCTCGAAATCGAGAAGCTCGATATTCACGGGCGGTACCTCGGTCTCGGTCTCGGCGCTCAGATTGGTTACGACGCCGCTCAATTGGAATCCCTCGGCCGCCGGCTGGAAGGCCCGGACCGAAACCTCGAAAGGCAGTCCTTCCATATGCTGAGCCACGGCCATGAGTGAATCACGATGTCCGTTGATCTGATAGGCGGCCGCAAGGCGCCGCAGAGAGGAGCGGTTCAGAGGATCCAGGTCTACGAGCCGCTTGGCCGTGTTCAGCATTTCCTCAGCCGCGGCCGCGCGCTCTGCGAGAGCTTCCTCCGAAAGTGTAGCCGGGTCCTGTGCACCTTCGGGTCGCGCAATGCGGAGGTAGCACTGCGCCAGGTTCATCAAGGCGTCTCGATAAAACGGGTTCAGGTCGAGTGCCGACTTGAAAGCCTCCACGGCGTGGACGTTGTCGCCGGCATTGAAAAGCTCTACGCCACGGCCCAAATGCGCGATTGAGAGTGACGTGATCGCTTGGGTATCGTCGGGTCTGCGATCCAGATACTTCTCATACCAGACAACCGATGAATCCCACCGGCTAACCACCTGATAGAGAAGCGCCACGTTGAACAAGGAACCCACGTGGTTCTCGAGCAGTTGCCCTGTATCCGCCTGGAAAGCGACCGTCTCTTTGAAGCTCTCGATCGCGGCCTCGTTCTCTCCGAGACGCACCTGTGCCAGCCCTAGATAGTAGGGCACGGTGGGATCGCCCGGATTGATGGTATGAGCCGCGCTCAACGCCGATTTCGCGGTCTCGAGGTCGTTGGACTGGAGAGCTTGTACGCCGGTGTTGTACAATTCGCCCCACACCATCTCTCGGTGGTTCTCGGTGTCCTCCTCGCAGTCCGGCTCGAGCGTGGCGACCTTATCAAAAGCGGAATCCGCGCCAGCATAGTCAGATTCCATCAAGTAGTATCTGCCGAGAAAGTACCAGAGCGCGGGCACCTCCTCTTCGGCTTCCTCGATCGCCGCAAACAGATTCTCGCGCGCTTCGGCGAGATGTTCTGCGCGATCTTCCTCCGATCTCGCTTCTGCCGCCCTCTTTATGAACCTCTCTATCCTTTCCGCCTGCCCTTCGATGCGCATGTCACACTGCGGTGGGATATAGACCTGCGCGTTCGCCTCGGCCACGCCAAACACTGAGAAAACAACCGCTGACAACGCCGCAAGAGCGTATCTACTCATTCTGTGTACTCCTCCTTGAGCCTTACTGCTGTACCCGCGGGGATTTGTGAAGTGCCATGATACGACAAACTTTTAGCGTCGTAAGATAACCGACGGATCACTTCAGTGAAGGACCGCGTCTGCCGGAACGGCTCGGAACTCGAGGGCTTTCGCGGTGTGACATGATGGGCGTAATTACGTTGGAGGCGACAAATGACAATTCCGAAGCGATTCTTCGCGTCCTGCCGCAACGCCTTCTTGATTGCGGCGCTCGCCGTTCTCGCGCAACCTGCGCCCCTCTTCTCCCAAATACGCGAAGGCGGAGTGGTTCACGCTCGATTGGCGGGAGCCATCGACTCCGACGCGCGGCGCCATATAGAGCGAGCACTGGCCGACGCCAGCTCCGAAGGTGCCGCCACCGTGCTGCTCGACCTCGATTCGCGCGGCGGGAGTGTCGCGGACGCCCAGTCGGCTGTGGGATCGATCGTCGAGAGCACGATACCTGTGTACGCCTTCGTGAACTCCGCTGCCTGGGGAGCCGGCGCTTTGATAGCCCTTGCCGCCGACTCGATCTTCATGGAGCCCGACGGCACGATCGGCTGGGGCGACCTCAGCGAGGAAGAGGGCGACATTTCCGCTGCCGCCTTACGAGAGTTGCGCTCTGAATTCCGGGTACTGGCGGTGCGAAGAGGTTTGAATGACCAGGTGGCCGTTGCCATGGTGGACCCGGATGTGGTGATCGAGGGGCTCGTCGAGGCGGGGAAACGGCTCACTCTCTCCTCGGACAAAGCGATAGAACTCGGGTTTGCGGCCGGCGAAGCCGAGGATGTCACTCGCCTCCTGGGCATGGTGGGATTGGAGGAAGCTGAGCTGGGTGCGTACTCTCCCAACCAGATCCAATCGGGCATCACGATCACGGTATCCAACAACAACTGGAGGGACGTTCGAATCAACTTGATGTTCGGCACCACGGGCAGCATTAGCCGGAACCTCGGCCATGTCACGAGCATGAACACGCAGGAATTCGAGATCCCGCTGGACATGGTGACCGCCGGTTCGAGGGTCAGGGCGGTGGCGGAGGTGATCGGCAGCTCCGAGCGAGCCATCACCGAATGGATCACGGCTCAACCCGGGTTGGCAATCGATTGGATTATCGCCAACGTGATCAGTCAGTCCAACTACTTCGCTTACATACGAAACTGAGACCCTTCCAGATCGGTACTAGATCAGAGATTGGGGATGCGGCGGCCTCGCTTCGTCTTGATGATCACGACCCCATTTGAGCCCCTGGAGCCGTAGCGTGTCGTTGCGCTGGCGCCTTTTAGAATCTCGATGCTCTCGATGTCGTTTGGATTCAGGTCGGCGACACGGTTCGGCACGAAATCTTCTCCGGCAGTGACGGCAGAAAGCGCTATCGGTACGGACTGGTTGTTCAGCATGGTACCGTCGAGTATATACAGCGGAGCCACCGATCCGAGAATCGTCGTAACACCACGTAGCCGGAGTTGGAGATCGGCTCCGGGAGTTCCCGAGTTCCGCTGAATATCCACACCCGGCACCCTGCCATGGAGTGCCTGCTCGACACTCTGAGCCGGAATCCTGCTCAAGTCATCCCCGGAAACATTGGCTGCCGACCCAGTGACCCCATGCTGTGCCTGGGCGGAGACCGTCACGTCGTCCAGCTGATAACCCAATGGCGTCACGGAGATTATGACGGCCTGTTGATCTACCGGCAACGTGACGGATCTCGTTTGATAACCCTCGATCTCTATCAAGAGCGTG
Organism: uncultured Gemmatimonadaceae bacterium; assembly: GCA_964580055.1. GTDB lineage: Bacteria > Gemmatimonadota > Gemmatimonadetes > Gemmatimonadales > GWC2-71-9 > JBDGYW01. Next base: position 4,186 of record CAZOJI010000022.1, read on the forward strand.
ACTTCCTCTAGGGGCACGCGGACCACGAAGACGCCATCGGGTCGTACGTTGTCTGAGATGTCCAGACCTTCCACTGTGACCATTCCGAAAGAAATCGGTATCGCGGTTACATAATCGGTCACGCGACCAATGATAGTGCGCGTCTGCGCCTCGAGCATCGCGACCGCGGCCGCGGTCATTGCCAGCACGAGAATAGTCACCCTGTACGTCATGGTACCTCCAGCAATTGAGCGCTCACATAAAGATACGCCCGTCCTGAGCCAACTTGCCACACCTCCGAATGCCTAATACGATACCCTAGATCATTTACAGGGTTTCCATTGTGCTGCCCCCCAGAAAGACGCTATGAAGCAGCGCACCATATGCCGGTCAGGGAGGCATTTCATGAAAGTCTGGCTTGTTCTAGTTGTTTGCGGCATGCTGGCATTATCGGCATGCGAAGACTCTTCAGGACCGGACGGCGCAACAATCACCTTCAGGACCGATCCGGTTACCTGTGCAGACGTCGTGGACTTCGAAATCACCATCGACGGACAGAATCAAGGCAGCTTCCAGTTTGCACCGGGGTCGGAGTGGACGTTTTCCGTGGAACCCGGTGTGCACAGTGCAAAAGCCGAGGGCAAGGATCTTGAGAGCGGCTTCCTTATTGTCGACCGTGAGGTAACCGTGCCCGACGGCGAGGATTTCGTGATACTGTTGAGCTGTAACGCCTAACCACGCCGCTAAACGAAGTAGAGATTCTCAACGAAGTAGAGATTCTTCCCGCGCGTAGCCGCGGCAAAATCTGGTGGGGTCGAGGGCGCGCTGCTCATGGAATTTCAATCAATCAATCAGTCAGTCGATCGAGCGATGGTGATCTCGGCCGAGTGTATCGAGGCGTGCAGCAGTTGCTGAGCGTGGAGTTGCGGGGTGGTTCGGGTGATTTGCCGGCGGTTGTTGTGAGTTCTGAGTTGGCAGTCGGCGTTTGCGGATGCAGTCTGGCTGGACGGCCCGGGTTGGAGCGGCGGCCGTTGGCATGCAAACGAGATCGGATGAATGGGACACGCATCACCATGGTGGTGCTCTCGCTTGCCGATAGCGCTGGACGAGGCGCAGTGAGTTATGGTGGCAGGCGGGGCAGCGGAGGGGTCGTGTAATCGGTGCGCTGGCGGCGAGTGTGGCGCTCACGCTGCCGAGGGTGTGAGTGGATGTTTCGGTGTAGCGCTCGTTGCTGTGGCTGGAGTGAAGTTGGAGTAAGTGACGAGCACGTTCGAGGTCGTCTCAGCGGCGCATCCAGATGTACGGGTCGATGTTTTGATCTAGTCCTGCGCGGGCCATGGCGTGGTGGATCTTGGCTCGGAAGACCACTGACAGAACATATCCTGGCATGAGGAACCGAGGGTGAGCGGGTTTGATCCAGGCGGTGCGATCGGTTGAGAGTCCACCGGCAGTTACGAGCAAGTGTGCATGTGGATGGTATCCGAGGGTGCGGGACCAGGTGTGTAGGACGGCGAGGATGCCGGGCGTTGCGCCGATCCAAGAGGGTTTATCGGCGAGTGTTTGGACTGATGCGGCGGCTTGGCGCAGCAGCATGGAATAGACCTGCCGCTGGTGGGAGTGTGCGACGGGGCGGAGTTCACTTGGGAGAGTGAAGGTGATGAGATAGTGGTCGCACGGTAGCAAGCGCTCACGCAGGCGGTCGAGCCAGTTCTGAGCGCGGTCGGCGTAGCCGCGGAGCTGGAGGTCATGGATGAGGCGTTGGCGGAGCGGGGTCATAGAATCCTCTCAGGTTGGAGTTCAACGAGAGAATCCGACACCGCCCCACCAACTTCAACTATTGCCGCACGCCGCCAATCAGAGTCGCATTTCCATCCGCCGCAGGCGGATTGAGTTCAACTCCCTTTTATCATACATCTGCGGAGGGCAGTTAAACCACAGCCCCCCGTAACGCCGAAGCGTCACAGGGGGCATCCTACTAGAGCGTCCTTTCCGTTCAGGTTACGTCAGAATCCGACCACAACCTGGCACGCCTGAGATGTCTCCATTTCACGGGTGATGCACTCTTGTTCGGGGAACGGGTATTTGGGGTACACCACGTGTCCCAGATCCGCACCCGTGTCCGCGTCCTTGGCCCGTGGCAGCCAGTCAGCCCACTTTCCACTGGGCCCAAGCCTGCCGTACTCCCTGGCATCCAGGTACGTGAAACCGCCCTCCAACACCAACGACATGAACTTGTTGTAGAGAATCTCGGTGAGCTTCTCGTCGTCATCCAGTGCGTTCCAATCAGCACTGCTGATTGCCTCGAGATTCCCCGATGTCGTACGAATGAAGTTCACATCCTGCAACGCAAGGGCGTCGTTGCCCGAAGCGAGGTTCGCTTCGGCGCGTATCAAGATCAACTCCTCGTTGCGGATCCACGACCGCGGGGCCGATAGACTGCTGAAGCTGATCCAGCCGCCGTATTTCTCGGTAGCACTGATCCCGAGCAGTTTGAATTCCGGGGTAGTGTAGGTCTTATCCAGAGCCCGCTGATCCAGGGTGACGCCGTCCGCCTGCAGCTGGGCGTCTGCGCGGAAACGCGGGTGCGCGTAATAGGCAATGGTGAACTCGCCGCCCAACGTGTTGGTCGCGTCACCGGAATTGGTGCTGTACGCATGCCAGGCGCCATAGGTCAACGGGGCATTTTCGTCGATGAACGTCTGCGGCAGGGTGGCCAGCACATCGGCCCATCGACCCATGTACTTCAACGTCCTCACCTTGAGAGCCCGATTGACCTCGAGGAAGGTGCCTGGTGTGTTGGCATCCGACATCGCGCTAGGCATGTTGAACGGGAAGGAACTCCCGCCGCTTTGGAGGTACGTTGCGCCCTCGTCGAACAGCCTCAAGACCTCGGTATACACCTCGGCCTCCGCCACGATGGGAGACAGGTCCCGCGGATTGTCCGGAGTGGTTATGGGACTTCCGAAGTCGCCGTGCATCAGGATTACGTGATACAGCGCCTCCGCCCACAGAGTGTAGGCGAAGCCAAGTACCGCGTTCCTCTCGGCATCCGTTAACGCCTCGACCGCTTCCGCCGCGGCGATCACGGTGCGGATGTTTCTAATTTGCGAGTAGGGACCGCTCCAGAAAGCGGTGCTGCCGGAAATCGGATCGATCAGTTGTTGGGTGATCGTCCGCGGCTCCTCTGGTCGCAGGTTGTAGAGTTCTCGGCCCCAGATACCGATGTTGATGGTGAATGCGGCCGTGAGTCCTCGCGCACCGGAAAGCAATCCCTGCGTCGCCGCCCCCAGCGAGGAGGGCGTCGGGTTGAGAATCAGATCTTCAGCACTCACGTCATTGTAGTTCGGTACTGTTATGTCCATGTTGCAGGCGCTCAAGTAAAGCAACGCAGAGAGCGCCGCGATAAGCTTTGTCGTATGTTTCATCGCGTAATCCTCCGCTCTCTAGAAGCCTACGTTGACCGCGAACCAGATACTCCTGCTCGGCGGATACGGTGCGACATCCTGCCCTCTTTGTACCGAGACCGTGCCCCAGTTCGACACCTCCGGATCCATGCCGCTGTAGCCGGTGAACCTGAGCAGATCGCGGCCGCTCAGACTGATCCTGACGTGCCGTGCGCCTCCCCAAATGCTTTGGACCACGCTCTGAGGCAGGTCGAGGTTTAGAGTCATTTCACGCAGTTTCAAGAACGTGGCGCTCTCGACATTCGTTGCGGTAACTCTGCTCGGATAAGTCCTGAGTCGCATCTCGCCAACCGTCTCGCCGGCCGGGTCACAGCCCGGATAGCCGCTATCTGCACAATCGTCGGCGTAGTCGACGGTGGTGCGACTCATGTCGTACAGCCATCTCGTCAAGTTGGCAACGAGGCCGCCCTGCTGCCAATGCCACACCGTTGACAGCGTCAGCGAATTGAACTTGATGTCGTTCGAGAAACCCATGGTGAACGTGGGCCTGGAGTCGCCGATGTCGACGTTGCGGATGCGGTCACCCACTTGGCAATTGACCGTGGGAGTCGTCGTATCGAGACAGCGCGGATCGTTGTCCATCCTAGCCGTGTCGCTACCCACCATCATACTGGGCGACTTGCCTTCTCTGATGAGCCAGGAGCCCAGCCCACCAAAACCACCCGGGCTGAACGGCGCCACCGGCAACTCGGTGATCAGGCTGCGATCCATCGAGAACGTCGTGCGCGATATCCACTGCAAATTGGCCGAAGTGACGGGTATGAGCATCAACGCGCCCTCCAACCCACGAGTCCGCATGACGCCGCCGTTGAAGTTGTTCGTCGAAGCCCCCGTTGACGGTGGCAAGGCCTGTCTCACCAGCAGATCGGTGATCCGTTTCTGGTAGACCGTTGCCTCCAACGAGGCCCGATTGTCGAGCAGCGTCAAGTCCAACCCCGCCTCGATTTCCTTCTGCCGCTCCGGCCTGATGTCGGGCGCGGCCACCGTAGTCGAGAGCCGCAGGGTCTGTATGCCGCTTATGTTGGCGGCGCTGTAGTTGTTGAACTTCCTGCCATACTTGGGCTGGTTGCCGGATTCCCCGTATGCCGCCCGGAACTTCAACTCGTTGAGAAAACCTCCGCCTACCGGGAGGCGGTACGAAACCGCGGTCTTGGGATAGTAATACCACTCGTCAGTATCGGCGTTGTTGCTGCTTCGATCCGCGCGCATACCGGCGGTCAACAGCAATCGCTCGGCAATCAATACCTCTTCCTGAGCAAAGAACCCAATCTCTTTGGTCCTGAGACGCGTCTGCGCGAGCCGAGACACGGTACCGGCTCCTATGTTCGCAAGGCCGCCGACCAGGTCCTCCGCGAGGTTTTGGAGCTGGTCTATGTCCCGCTCTTCATACTGCCAGCCGATAGAAGTCGTGGCCGACAAGTTTCCGTTCGGCCTGAACGTGTGCACGGCGTTGCTGTTGATGTTGAGGTTCAAACTGGATGTCGCACTCTGGACCGATGTCCCGAGCAAGCCGTCGATGGGCTCGAACTCAGCCTCGGGAGGTGCAAAAACCCAGTTCTTCTGACTGAAATAGTCGGCCCCCCCCAAGACGTTGAACCGCAGCTCGTGCGTCTCGGTAACCAGCGCCTCCCAGCTCAGGTTCGCCCCTCCGATAAACCTGTACACGTGCTCGTCGTTCTTCATGAGCGCCGCCGTCTGGAGCGGGTTGCTGTTCGCGAACGGGCTCACGGGCCAGCTCCCGTCCTCGCGCTGCCTGATGTCGACGAAAGTTGGAATCTGTGGAAACGCCATCCAGTAGCTTATGCTGCGGTTGTCGTTGTTGGTGACTCCGCGTTGCGAGAACGTGTGGAGGGCGTTGGTGTTGAGATTGAACTCCAGGCCCGCTCCCAAATCCTGATCGACGTTGATTTTCAGGGAATGCTTGTCGTAACCGGTATTGGTGACGATCCCACCGTCGTGTTTCACGAGGCCTGAGACGTAGTAACGAGTATTTTCGGTCCCTCCGCTGACGCCGAGAGAGGTCTCGTACGACAGCGGATTGTTCCCGGCGATTTCCTCCTCGTGATCGAACACTCTGCCGGCCCGCCAGCCGTCGTCGGACTTGCAGTCGGCCGCGGGATCGCGACCCGCGCCCGCCGGCACCGCACACGGGCCGAACGCCTCAACGGCCTCGTCCAACGTGTTGAACACCCGCAAGCCCATCTTGTTCGACATGTCCGACACGCCGAAGCGCTGTGTCAACTCGAATTGCGGCCGGCCGGTACGGCCACGTTTTGTAGTGATTAGAATCACACCGTTGTTGGCCTTGGACCCATAGATCGCCGCCGCGGAAGCGCCCTTGAGAATCTCGATGTTCTGGATGTCGTTGGGATTGAGATCAGCGATCCGGTTGGGCGAGGCTTCCTCCGCCGGTTGGTTCGTCCGATTGACGAACCGCATTCCCGTTCCCTCCAGTCCGTCGAGATTCCCGTCACTCACCATGATGCCGTCGACCACGTACAGCGGCGTGGAAGCACCAAGAATCGAGGAGATGCCCCGCAGTCGAATCTGCATGCCGCCGCCCGGCGCACCGCTGTTGGATTGCACGTCGGCGCCCGCGACCCTGGCGTACATGGCCTGCTCGACCGTCTGAGCCGGGACGAGATCGAGCTCCTCGGTGGAGATTGTGGAAATGGCTTGCGCGAGATTCCGTCGCTCTACACCGGTGGCCTGCCCCGTGACTACAACCTCCTCCAACCTCAAGATGTCCTGTGCCAGAGACACGTCCACCTCACGCTGCTGCGCGGGAACAACGATCTCCGAACGCCTATAACCAATCATGCGGACCAGCAACCGCACCGTTCCTTCTGGAACGCCGATGCTGAAGGTGCCGTCGTCTCTGGAAGTGGTACTGATGTCCGTCCCGACCACCGTCACCAGCGCGCTCCCAATCGGCTCGCCGGTGTTGGCATCGGTCACCGTACCCGTGACCACCCTCGTCTGCGCTGCTGCGCTGCTCACAGCGAGCAACAGCAACACACATACTGACAGAAGCACATTTCTGCCCATGCTACTCCTCCTTCCCGAGATGGGTCGCATCTCGAATTGCGGAATATTGCAACAGTGCGCAACCGCTCGCCGCTGTCCTCTACCGGCTTCGCGACTGCTACGGAAACTCAATGGGCTACGCCGCGGACTGTTGCATTCGCGTCGAGTCTACAGTGGCCTCTAAAAGCGACCCCGGACGTCAAGACGGCTGGCAACAGCTGAGAGCGACATCGTGCTTCGTGTTTGTCAGGCGCACACAACGACTGTTTCCGGGTTCATTGGGCACCTTTAACGGTATTATACACCTAAACAATGCGCCTGCAACCCACAGCCGCAAATGCGCTGGCGAAGGACACTAATCCGAGGTGCACTCAGCGTGCAAGCCTCAATCGCATCGCCCCGCCTCACGTTCTCAACCTCACCTGAGAGAGGCGATATGTGGCGTTTCATCCCGTATTCTCCGCTAGTGTGCCTGCTCGCACTTGCGTCCTGCAGCCGGCCGGCACAGCAGCCATAAAAGCATCTCGCCATCAAGAGTCGCACGGGATCCAGCTACCTGGCTCTCGAGCCCTAGATTCGGAACAGGTAGCTCAGCTTCACGAAGAATCCGTCGCCCAAACGGCCGATTCTACGGAATCTGAACGCCTCCGGCTCCTCCAAGGTGCTGCCGTAGCCGAAGAAGAATACGGTCCCGGGCGTGGGACGATAGGAAAACAACAGGTCAACCCTGAGGTCGTTGCTGACCTCGCGGCCCGCGCGCACGAACGAGTCGGTTGCCGAATCATAGAATAGAATTGGATCGTTCGTCCGCGAGTCGTCTCGCAGCGAGTCTCGAACCTCGGCGTCGTACTGTCCCACGAACCGAACGAAGATCGACCTCGACAGCTGATATTCCATCTTGAGGCGCGGGATCCGCCGCATTCCCACCGTGCTCAAGTCGCCGGGGCGGATGTATTGCTGATGGTTGTAGAGCGCATTGACTCTGAGCTGCTCCGTGGGACGCCAGTTCACATCCACGGTCAGGAAGAACACGTTCGCCGGGGCCCACTCGAAGAAGTTCTCGTCGCGGCCGTAGATGACGCGGAAGTTGCCGGAGAAGTTCTGGAACCGCGGCGTACGCAGGCTGCCGATGAAATCGAGATTGGAGAGCCGATCCGTGCCCGTGTACGGAACCGTGTCCACCCCTGCGGCCGTCGTCCGCTCGATGAAATAGTCGCTGTACAGCTGCGGCGGATACTTGAAGGACTCGATGACCACGGTTGCGCCTATTCCCCATCCGCCCCGTAACCCGAAAGCGCTGTTGAAGTGCAGCTTCGGATCGTCAGGGATCTCGCCGTCCATGAATCTGTCGTAGTCCCACGCGCCACTGAGGCTCACGCTGCCGGTCCAGCTCTCCACTACAGCGCCCGATCTACCGAAAAGCGTTATCCGAGGCGCGAGGCTGGCGTTGACAACGTCGTGGCGCCGGATGAAACCGCCCTGAGCGCTGAATTGAGGATGAACGCCGCGGAACGAAGCCGAAAAGCCGAACCTGCGCCCGGAGCCACTTAAAGCGATGTTCCACAGAGGTGCGGTGGTAGTCTCGCCGCCAGCCCCAGTTAAGCTCGCCGCACCCTGGTACGTGAGAGAGTACAAGCCTCCGAACACCAACCGTCCGTCAAATGAAGGCACGCGATTGTAGTCGTCGCCATCCATTTTGTCGGTGTACGCCATACCGAGGTGGGACTGGCCGCCGAGGTCCCTGCGAATGCGGACCCAATTGTGAATGGGGCTGTGGTCGAGAGTCGTAGAGAGCGAACGGTCATCAACGCCGGACAGCAGCGCCAGGTTGGTGCCGGAAACCTTGCCCGTCAGTTTGATTGCGGTGACCGGGTTTGCAAGCCGGCGCGTGTAGATCAGGCGCTCGGGCATCTCGAAATGCTCTATGCCCTCGAGGAAGAACGGCCGTTTCTCCGGGAAAAACACCGCGCTCCTGGGGTCGAACTGTACCCTCGCAACATCGGCTTCCACCTGGGAGAAGTCCGGGTTTATGGTACCACTCAACGTGAGATTGTTGGTCACACCCCACCGTACGTTCCCACCCAGCTCCGGCTCGGGGTTATCGTATTGCCATCCGGACCCCGACGGTTCCCCCTCGACGCGCGCCGTGGTCTCCGGATTGAAATCCACTACGACACCTCGCCGCAGATCAGTGAGCCCCGTCAAAGCACCGCTTTGCGACAGGAAGGAAGCGTTCGCCAAATACACCGGGCTCCAGGTGTCCTCGAATCCCGAGTGTTGCACCCTGCGAATCACATTGAAGCCCCAATCCTGCACGCGACCTGTCTGGTACGGCAGGCTCTTGAAGGGAATCCTGATCTCCACCTGGTAGCCCCAGGCGGTCACGCTGCCCTTGGTGTCGTAGACGAAGTCAGGGCTAAAGTCGATGGAATATGCGCCAGAGCCACCGACCGAGAATCCACTTCCCGCTCGGCGATCCGCGTCTCGCAAGATGCCGTCGGCCTGCACTCCCAGAGGATTTACTCCGAATACGAAGGCCTGCCTGCTGTCATTGTATGTATCCAGGAGAATCTGGATGTGGTCGTCATCTTCGATCTTGTCGCGGTCCGCGAGAGTGGCCCGGACGGCCGCGCGCTCGTCGAAGCATCTGACCCCGATGTATAAGGCGGTCGGCGAGTACCAGGCCAGAACCACGGTAGAGTCGCGTGAGGGGCGCCCGTCAACCGGGAGATACTGGGAAAACCCGCTCAGGTAGGCCGCATTCTGCCAGATCGATTCGTCGAGCGAACCGTCCACCGTGACCGTGGTGTCGACGCGAGGGAGTTGAGCCGTTCGGTCTTGTTCCGCCGCATCTTGGGCTCTCGCGGGGATAACCCACGCATGAACCAACACGCCGCAGACAGCGGCATTCCGCAGGACAGACCGCATGTACCGTCACTCCAACTGAGGGGGCAACCGTGCCCGTCAACTCTCGACGGCCTTCCTCGATTACGAGATTGCCGTGTTACGCACCAGCCTCACGGGTAGGGTTCAACACATAGCCCTCGCGCCAATCGCCATCCAGCTCGATTGGCTCGACTCCTGCGAAGGCGAGTCCAGCCATGTTGCGTCGTTCCAGCGCGACGCCTGCGAGGCCCGAAACCGTGGCCTGCAGTTCCCCGTGGCTCAGTTCACCGCGCACATCCAGCGGGAAACAATTCTTCAGTGAGTCGAGACCCGCTGATACCTGCGCCCGAGAGGCCTCTTCTTGTTGTGGAAGAGGGCCAATCCCGATTGACCGCCACGCGGATTCTGGCGACGACTCGACAGTCATGTGGTTGGGCCAGCCTCCCGTGGTCGCAAGCCGGGGCAGCGACAGTTCGTTCAACTTCTGGAACAGCGCAACGCTGAAATGGGCGAACTCGAGAAAACTGGCCGGCTTCGTGAATCCGGGCAGCCCCGTTTTGAAGGGAGTTCCCAGATCGTGTTCGCACTTCCGCGATTCCTCCAAGCCGTTGTCCGGAGCTTTCCAACCTTGAGGGCCGTCCAGGAATACGAATGAAGCCTTCAATTCATCCACGAGCGACGCAAGGAATGACCCGAATTCCTCGATCTCCGGCGTGCCTTCCAAGCCGACTGAAGCTAGAGAAATCGGCACTACCACAATGCTCGGAGGAGAGGAATGAAGAACAACGAGGCCGATGTCGCTGTAGCGCTCGTAAGCGAGGTCCACTGAAATCAATGTCATCTGATATCACACAAGCCTTTTGTGCCGGTAAACGATTGTGAGTTGCACGCGGGGCAATACTTCGATCACAAGGAAAGCGGCATTCCTATGCCGGCTGCTTTGGCTCTCTCATAGATTAATATCGCTGTGGCCATATCGTCGAGTGCTAGCCCGAGGTTGATGCAGATCGTTCGCTCTCGATCGGTTTCGCGCCCCGGCCTCTTCCCCACCGCTATCTCACCGAGATCGGCATAAGGTTCCGGCGTGGCCTGAAAGTATCCCGTCTTGCGATAGTAGGCCATCTGGCTCGAGTCGTCGGTCGCAAGCTTGTCAGCTTGTCTGAGCGCTTCACCCTTCCAATATGAGTCGAAGTCTACGGGACTGGCGAAGGAGCCCTCCGACAACCAGTCGGCACCGATCAACGGATCGGGTTTCTTGAGGATGGGACCGCTCGTGACCACGATGTCCGCTCCGACTACAGCGCTCTTGGGATCGTTCACGCACTCCACATCGACACCTAATGTCTCCGACATCTCGTCGGCGTACCTCACCGCTACTCCGGGACGAATATCGAACGCCTTGACATGGTCGATGTCGAAGAGACAACACAATGCTTCGAGGTTGCTCCTGCCCTGCACGCCGCAAGCTACGATACCCACGCTCGAGCTGCCCTCGCGTGCCAAGTACTTTGCCGCGACCGCGGTCGCAGCCCCGGTACGTCTCGCGGTAATCCATGTTGCATCCATCACTGCTATCGGCACACCGGTATCCGGGTCATTCAGGACCAGGAGTCCAGAGATGTAGGGAAGTCCCCTGGCCTGGTTGTCGGGATAGCCCGATACCCACTTCATTCCTGCAGCCCCCAGACTCGGTATGTACGCCGGCATCGCGTGTATGAATGCGTTCTCACGCGTGTGGATCCCGGGTTTGGGCGGCATCTCGACCCGCCCTTCGCCCTTCTCTTTGAACATCCCGTCCAGCGCGTCCACAATCTCGGCCATCCTCAGGCCGACGGATTCAACGTCGCTGCGGCTCAAGTACAACAAGGTTTCTGTGTTGTTCACGCAACCTCCGCTGTCCTGACCATCGTCTGCAACAACTTCATTGTTGGCCACTACCGGTGTTCATCCAGAGGACCTCCCAATGATGACCGTCGGGATCGTAGAAGCTCCACCCGTACATGAAACCGTGGTCCTGGGGCGCCATGGCATATTCTCCTCCGGCTCCCAGGGCTGCGTTGACGATCTCATCGACCTCCTCGCGACTCTGGCATTGCAGAGCGATCATCGCTTCGGTGCACGTAGAAGTGTCGCAGATGTTGCGCTGAGTGAAAGACCTGAACGAGACCTCAGTCAAGAGCATGACGTAAGTCTGCTCGTTGACCACGATACACGCGGCATTCTCGTTGGTGAACCGGGTATCGAAATCGAACCCGAGCTCTGAAAAGAAAGCCATGGAACGGTTGAGATCCGCCACCGCCAGATTGACGAAGAGACTGCGAGGATGCTCAGTCACCATTGGTTGCCTCCTTTTGAGCGCATCGGACTGTTTTGGCGCTAGCACCCCTGAAAAAGAACGAGCGCAGAGCTACCGCACCTCTCCGAAGCTACATCACTTCAGCTCCTCCGCCAGAGAAGATCCACAAAAACGTCAACCTAGTTCTTTCCCGCCTTTGCTGATAACCTTTACACCCGCAGAACGAATCCGCATCCGTCGTCTCAAAAAACAGGAACCGATTCATGTCAAGGAAATCACTTCTCTCGATCGTGGCCTTGATCGCCGTGGCCGCGCCTCTCTCGCCTCAGTCAACAGCGCCCGTGCGACCGCTGGGCACGCTGCGCGATCAAGCCGCCTTGCAGCAGCAATGGCTGCATTACCGACTCGATTCGATAATGCCCATGCTGATGCGCGAAGAAGGCGTCGAAATGTGGGTGATATCCATGCGGGAATACAACGAAGACCCGGTCTTCCCCGCGCTGGTATCGCCAACCACATTCGCGGCCCGGCGTCGTACCATCTACATCTTCCACGACCGCGGCCCCGGCGCAGGAATCGAGAGGATTGCGCTCGGCGGCTCCTCGCAGGGAGGCATGTACGAGGCAATGCGCGGTTCCGTTCAGACCGAAGATGGACGCCGCGAGGAGCTGACCGGCAGTAATCAGTGGAACGCCTTCGCCGCACTAGTGCGCGAACGCGACCCGCAGAACATCACCGTGAACATGTCGACCGTGCACGCCTTTGCCGACGGCCTGACGGCAGCCGAATGGGAGCAGATGCGGGAGGCGCTCGGACCGGGGCTCGCGAGCAGGGTGGTTAGATCCGAGCTGCTCGCAGTGAACATGCTGTACCTGCGTGTGCCAGGCATGCTGCCTGTCTTCAGGCAGATGCAGGAACTGGCCTGGGACCTGATATCCACTGCTTTTTCCAACGAGGTCATAATGCCGGGGGTCACCACGACGGATGATGTAGTATGGTGGATGCGGCAGCGGATCAACGACATGGGATTGCAGACGTGGTTCCACCCGTCTGTAGACGTTCAGCGTTTTGGCGGTGTTGAGTCAGAGGGTCCAACGGTCATACAGCGTGGAGATGTGCTCCACTGCGACGTCGGCATAACCGCGTTGGGGCTCAACACCGACACGCAGCACCTTGGCTACGTTCTGCGCGAATACGAGACAGACGTGCCGGAGGGTCTCAAGGCGGCCCTGCGAAACGGTAACCGGCTGCAGGACATTCTCCTGGCCGAGATGCATCCGGGCAGGACCGGGACGGAAGTATTGCTCGCCGCGCTGGCGAAGATGCGCGAGTCAGGTATCGACGGAACGATCTACACCCATCCGGTCGGCGACAACGGTCACGCCGCGGGCCCTCTCATCGGACGGTGGGACAACCAGGAAGGTGTGCCCGGACGCGGTGACGTGCCGCTCCGTGGTCAGAGTTGGTACGCTATCGAACTACAGGCCACGACCCCGGTCCCCGAGTGGGATGGCCAGACGGTGCGGCTGGGTATGGAAGAGGAAGCGGAGCTCACCGCCGGCGGCAGGATGCACTGGATATTGGATCGCCAGGAGGAGTTTCATCTGGTACGCTAGACCGCGGCGCAACGGCGGTAGTCGTCGAGAGCGGCTACCGCCGTATCGTCCGGTGGAACGCGGGTGCCCCGATAGGGCTGTATCACCCCACCTGGCGGTAAGCCGGACGAGCGGTAGGTTACCTACCTACCGCCCTACCGCCCTACCGCCC
>CAZOJI010000022.1:17704-67965 GCA_964580055.1 uncultured Gemmatimonadaceae bacterium
CCTACCGCCCTACCGCCCTACCGCCCCCCAGGCCTCCTATACCTGACCGGCGCCGGCGGCTCGGGCATCAGGGTTACCGCCTCCGTATCCAAGAGGCGTAATGCTTCATGCACCGCCGCCTCGAGCTGAGGATCGTGACCTTCGATGACCGGACGGGGATCGTTTCTCACCTCGATGTCCGGCGCCACACCTTCGCCCTCTACCGCCCATTCACCGTCGACGTCGAAGAAGCCGCCGCGCGGCGCCACGAAACGTCCGCCGTCGATTAGCGGCGGCGTGTCCCAGGTGCCAACCAGTCCGCCCCACGTGCGCGTACCGACCAGCGGGCCTATGTCCTTGAACTTGAACAGGTACGGCAGCAGGTCGCCGCCCGAGCCCGCCCGCTCGTTGATCACCATCACCTTCGGGCCCCAGAGACCCGCCATCGGCTGGGTGAACGGCTTGCGGTCAGCAGCTCGAGAATTGAAGTAGCCGGTGAGCTGTCGGTCCATTACCTCGACCATATAGTCAGCGGCCGAGCCGCCTCCGTTGTTGCGCTCGTCGATTACGGCGCCCTGCTTGTCCTGCTGCGCAAAATACATCCGGTTGAAGTAGTTGTACCCTCCCTGGCCGGTGTTCGGCAGCCATACGTATGCCAACCGTCCGTCGCTCATGTCGTACACTCTCTGCCGGTTCTGCTCCACCCACGCCCACGATCTCAACTGGTATTCGCTGGAAACCGGTTCCACCAAGATCTCTCTGGCGCCGTTCGTCGAGGGACGGTCATTGACCGACACGGTGATCGTCCTTCCCGCTGTGCCTTCCAGCAACAGGTATGGGTTCGTACGAGACCTCAACTCCCGGCCGTCGATCGCCACCAGGTAGTCACCCTCCGACACATCCATGCCCGGCATGGCCAACGGTCCGTGCAAGCCCGGATTCCAGTCCTCCCCCGTGTAGATGCGCGAGATCCTGTAATAGCCGTCCGACTCCTCCAGGTCCACACCGAGCAGTCCGGTATTCGGGTCCGTCAGGTCGGGATAGTCGCCACCGCGCACGTAGGAGTGACCGACCGCTATCTCGCCCGAGAGCATGTCGAGCAAGTGGTTGAAATCCGAACGGTGATTCACATCCGGCAACCACGCGCTGTACCAATCCCACACGTCGTTCCACGGCGCGCCGTGCTGGTTGTCGACGTAGAGGAAATCGCGCATGAATCGCCAGCCGTCGCGCAGCATTTGCGCCCACTCCGCGCCGGGCTCCACGCGAATGCGGATGCCTTCTAGTGACAGGCGTCCGTCGCTTGCACTCGGCACCGAGCCGCTCGTATTGACAATGGCCCATCTACCGCTCGACCGGTACAGCAGCTTCTTGCGATCGTGAGAGACCGTGACCGTTTGCACGGCTTCCAGGAATATGGTAGGCTCGCGGTCTTCGATCGAATAGCGATGCAGTGTGACGCCTCGCTCGTTCGGTATGGCCTCGGCGACGTACACGAAGCCTTCGGGACCTTTGGCCAAGCCCTGATAGTCTCTGAGAGGAAGAGCGGGAGCATCTACAATCCGCTCCTGGATCCCCTCGAAATCGATCACTACGTCGGGAGCAGCTTCCTCTCCGCCGCCGCTCGATCCGCGGCCGTCGCTGTCACCATCGTCGGTATTTTCCGGTTCTTCCGCGACCTCCTCGTCACTCTTCGGTAGAAACGGCGACGCTTCCCCCTCCTGCAACAGCGCCAGGTACAGCGCCCGGGTGACGGGCCGGTCGTAGGACGTCATGTCCAGCCATCCGGTATTGAGCCCGTAATCCGTGGAGGCCAGAAAGTACAGATACTTGCCGCCCTCGTCCCACACGGGAGTTATCGCGTCAGCCATGCGGTCCGTCAGTTGACGGGTGTCGCCGGTCTCGGTGTCGTGCACGAAGATCGCCCGCAACTGATTGTCCAGGCGGCGCGAATAGGCAATCCACCGCGAATCAGGCGACCAGACCGGATTCATGGATCGTTCTGGATGTGCGTATCGGTCGGTGTCGACGTGTGTCAGGTTGCCAGATGTTAAATCGAGAATCAGCACCCTGTAATCGGTATCCGTGAACGCCAGTCTCGTCCCGTCGGGCGACCACGTGGGAACGAAGTAGAATGTGGGATCGGGAATCTCTATGCGACGCGGGTTCTCGCCGTCCTGATCCGCTATCATCAGTCCGTACTCATCGCCTTCATCGTTGAACCAGGCAATTTGCTCGCCATCGGGAGACCATACCGCGTGCCTGTCCGCAACGCCGGGACTCCGGGTGATGTTGCGCCAGCCGCCCTCTTCAGCGGGCACCGTGAACAGGTCACCACGATACTCGAACAGGGCCCGTTTTCCGGTGGCTGAGAGCCGCGCATCGCGCAATCCCTCCGCCGGGACTTCCTCCCACCGGGGCCTGGCCCAGTTGAGATCGCGCTCCACGTTGATTACCAGTTGGCGGGAGTTACCGGTGGCCGGGTCCAGCTCATGTAGATACCCGCCCTGCTCGTACACTAGCGCTCCGTAGCCCGCGCCGAGACTCTTGACGTCGAAGTCAGCGTGGTGGGTGAGCTGCATCTCAACGCCGGTTTGAGGATTCCACGACCAGACATTCGATGCCCAATCACGTTCCGACATATAGTAGACGACCCCGTCCATCCACACCGGCGCCATCTGCCGCTCGCCTTCCCATGGAGGGGTGCGTCTCTCCCAATTGCTCGTCGAAACCACGCTGACTGGCTGCGCCTGACCTCCTCGATAGTTGCGCCACTCAGGGTCCCAGAACCCGATCTCCTGGTAAGCAAGCCAATCGCCGTCCGCGCTCATCTCACCTTGATATGCCTGCGGCGCAGCGAGCCCGACCGGAAGCCCTCCGCCGACTCCGACCTCGAAGAACTTCGCCACACGCGTCGGCTGACCCTCGCGGCTGGATCTGAACAGGATCTCACCATCCGCGGTCCAGCCCTGAACCACGTCTTCTCCCGGATGCCAGGTCAGGCGCCGCGGCTGTCCACCATCAGCCGAAACGAGGAACACATCGGTGTTGCCACCGTATTGGCCCGAGAACGCGATCCACTCCCCGTCCGGCGAAAAGCTGGGATTGGTCTCTGCACCTACCGAGCTCGTGAGCCGAAGCGCGTCGCCACCACTCCTCCCCACCAGCCAGAGATCGTTGGCATGGACGAAGACTATGTGGTTCGGGCCCACGTCTGGATCGCGCAACATGCGGGTGCCCTGAGCGATCAGGTTTTGCAAGGCACCGGTCAGGAGCAGCAGTGCGAGGCAAACCGCACTGATTCTGACTGTAGGATTCATGGACCTTCTCCTTTGAATGTGAAGGTGTGCCGGGCGAAAACCGCACGGCTGGGCTCTTGGGATGTTTTGGAAAAGGCGCCGGCAACGTGACCGTTACACTCGTCGACATCGCGCCGGCCGTCTCAGGTTGTATGTTCTTACCAAGTAATCCGCAAAGCAAGGGAGATTCTCTCACTCTAGATCACGAGGCCAGAATGTTCGAATGGGACGCCTCACCAACGATCTTCAACCTCGGGCCGTTGCCGATACGCTGGTACAGCTTGAGTTGGATCGCTGCTTTTGTCGTCGGATACCAGATATTCCGCTGGATAAACGACCGCGAGGATAAGACCGAGTACGACCTGGATTCGCTCTTCATGTACATGCTCCTCGGCGCATTGATCGGAGCACGCCTGGGGCATTGTCTCTTCTATCATCCTTCCCACTATCTGACTCACCCTCTGGACATAATCGCCTTCTGGAAGGGTGGCGTCCGCGGGCTCGCCAGTCATGGTGGTGCGATAGGCATACTCGTGGCCCTATACATCTACGTTCGAAAGGACGCCGGAAGATCTTACCTGTGGCTCCTCGATCGCGTCGTGGTTCCGACCGCTCTCGGTGGTGCGTTCATCAGAATAGGCAACTTCTTCAATTCGGAGATCTACGGGCGGGTCACGGATGTCCCATGGGCCGTAATATTCAAGAGGATTGACGACCTTCCGCGCCACCCCGCGCAGCTCTATGAGTCGGTGTCGTATGCGCTCGCCTTCGTCGTGTTGCTCTTGACCTATCGGCGCAGCGGAGCTGCGACGCCGCGAGGAAGGCTTTTGGGATTGTTCTTGACCCTGATATTTTCGGCCAGGTTCTTGATCGAGTTCGTGAAGGTGCGGTTGTCGGAGTACGGCAACGATATTCCATTGAGCACCGGCCAACTGCTCAGCGTGCCGATGGTCATCGCCGGAATTGCATTGTTGGCATACTCGAGTCGAAACGCGGCACGGCAGCCACGAGATCCAGCCGAAAAGTCGGGAAAGCGCTGACGTATACCGCATCGAGGGAGCGAAGCATGCAGCACCCATCGCGTCCAATTCATTTCGTCGGTAGCGCGGCTTGCGCCATTATCATCTTGGGCATGTGCGCATCTCCGCGCCTGCTCCGGGGCCAGGAGACGACGGCCCGAAGTTTTGTACCGGTAGAGCCCCCGGCCAAGAGTATTGCGATCTACGTGGGACGAAATCTCACCGACGATGGATCTGTCCTGCTGGGCGGATTCGGCCACGAGCCTTCCAGCCACTGGTATGAGATCACTCCCCGCAGGAGCTTTGCGGAGGGAACGACTGTCGAAGTCGGAATCACGCAGGATGCGCGAATTCCCGGGCGGCGTTTTCGAATCCCACAGGTGACCTCCACACTTCGATTCGTCACGACTAATTACTCTGAATTCGCGGGGTTCCCACCGCCGCTGACGAACGGCGGCCT
Source organism: uncultured Gemmatimonadaceae bacterium (assembly GCA_964580055.1). Lineage (GTDB taxonomy): Bacteria > Gemmatimonadota > Gemmatimonadetes > Gemmatimonadales > GWC2-71-9 > JBDGYW01. Next base: position 22,462 of record CAZOJI010000022.1, read on the forward strand.
CAACGAGCATCACGTCGCCGCCCGGGACGTATGGTCTCCATCCCGCCGGGAACTGGTGGAGATGACACCCCGTCCTCAGTCGGGACTCAGCTACAGCGATCTGTCGCGGATCGCCATGGAACGGGCCACCAGCGCTCGCGAGGCAGTGCAGATCGCCGGAGATCTCATCGACGAATACGGCTACGCTACTTATGGCGGCAACTCCCATCTGTTTGCAGATACCGCCGAAGGTTGGGTGTTGATCAACTACGCGGGAGGACAGGGACTGTGGGCCGCCGAGCGGTTGGGTCCTGACGAGATTCGGGTTTCCTATCCCGGATACATCGGCGACTTCCCAGTGGATTTTCAGGATGATCCCGACCATCTGGCCTCGAGCAACCTCGTCAGCTTTGCAGAGGAACGAGGATGGTGGGAGCCCGCGAGTGGAGAGCCTTTCAATCTCCACCGCGTCTACGGTCGCCCTTTCCCGAGCGCACCGGGTCAGGATGATTTGCATAACCTGTTCCGCTATCCGCCGCTTCTCGAGGAGGAGATCGAGGCGTTGGCGCCCATCAGCGTGGCACAGATGATGGCGCTCGTCAGGGATCCTCGCTGGTCCAACGACGGGTCCGGTTACGGGCAGGTCGCGCACCTCCGCCCGGACATGCGGCCTGAACTGGGAGTGCTATGGATGTCGATCACCGGCGCGGTGGCGAGCCCGTTCGTGCCGGTTCACATCGGAGTGGAGGATGTGCCGGCCGAGTACAAACAGCATCGATACATGTCGAAAGATGCGGATGAAGCGTTCCTGGATTCCGAATATGCGCCCCTCGAGGGCACGCGGTCCGCGTTCAGAGTCCATAAGAGGCTCCTCTATCACACCTGTGAGAACCCTAGGAGTTTCTTGGCACCTGTTACGGCCGATCTGGAGGCTTTCGAGTCGGTGCTGCTTGACGAGCAGGACGATGTCGAGGAGCAAGCAGAGTCTCTGTTTCGGAGCGGGCGCCCGGATGCCGCGCGAGCGTTACTGACCACTTATGCCGAGGAACGGCTCCGTGACGCTCTGGCACTCGGTGAGGCCCTGGTCGACCGGGTAGAGAGGGATACGCGAGAGAGATTCGGCGTTCGTATGCCTGAGGCCGACATGCCGGAGGGAGCATCATGGCGTTCCGAAAGCCAGCCGATGACTCGCCGCCCCGGGCACACCTACCATCGTTGCTTCATACCCGACCTCGCCGACCACCCTCGGGAACACGGAAGCTACGCGTCGCTCGCATCGGCCTCACTGGAGCGCGACATATACGGTAACAGGGGCGGCGGCTTCTATGCCGGTGGCTGGGAGATGCTGCGCTACCCCATGACCACATTTGCCGTCTTGGTGTTGGGCATCGCGGTCGGTTGGTTCTTGGCCAGGCGACGACTCGCTGCTCCGGAGGCCCAATAGATGATCCACAATCGGTCGGGTACTTCGCAAACGAACTGGGTCGTGAATGATAAAAGAGACACAATTCGTGACAGGACGTTTGGGTGGCTGTGAATCGAACGATCACTGGCTATCGGCCCTTTAAGGTTTTGGGAAGCGTTGACAGATCCGGAATGCGTGGCGAACCTCTGGCAGACAGTGACACAACTCACTCGCGAGCGGACAATGGACATGCTCGACATCGTCGTACTGGACAACTCCTTGCAGACCTGGCTCACGGCAGCCCTGACGGCCCTGGTTGCCTTACTGGTACTCAGGCTCGGCATCAACGCGTTACGCCGGCGCATGTCGCGCGTTGCCGAACGAACAGTTACTCGCATAGACGATTTATTCGTGGCAGTACTGGGCAGTACGAAGGTCGTTTTCCTCATTCTGTTCGCTGTCTATCTGGGCAGCCTAAAGTTGCAGATCTCTCCCCGCGCCGGCGCCGTGCTTGCGAGCATTGCGATGTTGGCCCTGCTTGCACAAGCGGGCTTCTGGGGAGGTACCGCACTGAAGGCCGGCCTTCGCGAATACGCCGAACGTCGCCTCAGCGAGGACCCTGCCGCCCTCACCACCATGAATGCCGCGGCCTTCCTGGGCCGGATTGTTTTGTGGAGTGTCGTTTTCCTCCTCGCATTGGACAATCTCGGGGTAGACATCACTACGCTCATAGCGGGATTGGGCATAGGTGGGATCGCAGTCGCACTCGCCGCACAGAACATCCTGGCAGACCTCTTCGCGTCACTCACGATAGTCCTCGACAAGCCGTTCGTGATCAAGGACTTCCTGATCGTCAACGAGTTGATGGGCACAGTTGAGCATGTCGGCCTGAAGACCACACGCGTGCGCAGCTTGTCCGGCGAGCAGCTAGTGTTCTCCAACGCCGATCTGCTGAGCAGCAGAATTCGGAATTACGGTCGGATGTTCGAGCGCAGGGTAGTTTTCGGCGTCGGCGTGGTATACCAGACTCCGCGCGCGAAACTGCAGGCCATTCCGGTAATACTCCGTTCGGCGATCGAATCGCAGGACAAGACGAGATTCGACCGGGCCCACTTCAAGGAATATGGCCCGTACTCACTGAACTTCGAGGCCGTGTACTACGTGTTGGATGCTTCGTACAACACCTACATGGATACTCAGCAGGCGATAAACTTCTTCATTCACGAGGAGTTCGAGGAACAGGAAATCGAGTTCGCATACCCGTCGCAAACGCTGTTCGTTGTGGAGTCTTCGCAACCCGGCCCTCCGGTACCGGATCCCTCGACCTGAGTTCTTTCGAGAGAGGCACACCGAAAGCGTCGATTGGTTCGGCCGAAAGCTGCACGAGTGGCGGGAACGGACGGCAACCGCCTCCACCATACGGCCACACGATCGGCGACCCGGAAGATCCCGATCGCCTGGACAGCTCCTGTACCAGGCCCCATACTCGGCAGAGTCGACTCCAGGTTCTCAAAAGCGATAGGGAGCGCTCGAATATACCATGACAGATACTTTCACAGCTCTCGTAGTCGACCGGCACGATGGTGACACCACCTCCGAACTGCGAGAAATGACCACCGACGAAATCCCCGGGTCCGGCGATGTTCTCGTCCGCGTGGCCTATTCCTGCCTCAACTACAAAGACGGATTGGCCATTACCGGAAAGGCCAAGGTGCTGCAAAGTCTTCCAATGGTTCCGGGCATCGACCTGGCTGGCACTGTCGTGGAGTCGGAGTCACCGGTCTTCAAGGAAGGCGACGAGATCCTCGTGACCGGGTTCGAGACCGGAGAGCGCTACTGGGGCGGTTACTCGCAGATGAATCGAGTCAGGTCAGATACCCTTGTGCGTCTACCCGAGGGGTTGACTTTCAAGGAGGCCATGACAATCGGCACCGCAGGTCTGACGGCAATGCTTTCCGTTATGGCCCTCGAGGAGCACGGACTGGAACCGGCGGAGGGCCCTGAGGTCGTCGTCACCGGAGCTTCGGGCGGCGTCGGCTGCATGGCCGTGGCGATTCTCGGACAACTCCTCTACAACGTAGTGGCTTCAACCGGTAAGTCCGAGGCTCACGATCTTCTGCGGTTACTCGGAGCCAAGGATTGCATCGACCGCAACCAACTGGCGAGCCCCTCCGACCGGCCGCTGGAGAGCGGGCGCTGGGCCGGGGCCGTTGACGCGGTTGGCGGTGACACCCTGGCAGGCTTACTGCGCACCATGGCTCCGCATTCCAGCATCGCCCTGAGCGGCAATGCCGGTGGCGTGAACCTCAACACCACGGTGCTGCCGTTCATATTGCGTGGCGTCAACCTACTCGGCATCGACTCGAATTTTGCGCCAATGGAGCAACGCCTAATCGCCTGGCAAAACCTTACCGAACTCCTGCCCAAAGAAGCGCTACAGCAAATGGCCCGGGAAGTGTCGCTGGAAGAGGTTCCCTCGCTCGGTCGAGAGATCCTTGACGGGAAGCTGCGCGGGCGGATCGTGGTCAGGGTTTCGTAGTAATACCCGGCGGCGTTTTCGCACAAACATAGCCGGTAATTTGGACTCTGCTGCCAGAAATCCCCGTGCCGCCTGGACAGGTATGGCAACACCAGTCATAATTCGGAGTCGTGACTCTACTTTCTTCCTAAAGAGAATCCTGAAACCCCATGGCCGATACCCAGGAGCGTCTCAAAAAAACCCTAGCCGACCGCTACGCGTTGAAAGGCGCGGTGGGTCATGGGGGTGCGGCCACGGTCTACCTGGCGGAAGACCTGAAACACCGCCGCAAGGTGGCGGTCAAGGTACTGAGGCCGGAGATCGCCGGGGCGCTCGGTGGTGACCGGTTTCTGCGCGAGATAGAGATTGCCGCAGGCCTGCAGCATCCTCACGTGGTTCCTCTCTACGATTCGGGTGAAGCCGACGGCTTACTCTACTACGTCATGCCGTATCTGGGTGGCGAGACGCTGAGCGCTCGGCTCGAGCGCCATGGCCAGCTGCCCATAGAAGATGCTCTGAGAATACTCCGCGACATAGCCGATGCGCTCGCCTACGCGCATCAGCGAGGGGTTGTGCACCGCGACATCAAGCCCGACAACGTGATGCTTTCCGGCAGCCATGCGGTGGTCATGGATTTCGGGGTGGCCAAGGCTCTCACGGAAGCCGCCGACAGCACTGCAATCACTTCCTCGGGATTGGCCTTGGGGACACCCGCCTACATGGCACCGGAACAGGCCACGGCAGATCCGGCAGTCGACCATCGTGCCGACATCTATGCGCTGGGCGTCATGGCCTACGAGATGGTCGCAGGGAGATTGCCATTCGACGGCGACACACCGCAAAAAGTGCTGGCGGCCCATATCACGGCCACTCCCGCGCCCGTTGAGAAGTACCGATCCGACGTGCCGCCTCAGGTTTCCACCTTGATATCGAGGTGCTTGGAGAAGGAACCGGATAGACGAATCCAGGACACTTCCGATCTATTGCAGCAACTCGGCTCGCTGGCAACACCGAGCGGCACGGTGACGTTGGCGACCCCTCCGCCAGTTACCAGCGGTAAGCTCAAGTTCGCGCAATTCGCCGCCTTGTACAGCGTCACCGCCGCCGCAGTGGCCGGCATTTCTCACACCCTGATGCTGGCGCTCGGTCTCCCGCGCTTCGTGTTCACCTTCACGCTGGTCCTCCTGGTTCTGGGAGTGCCGATTTTGCTATCGACGCTGCGGCTCGAGCTGCGCAGGGCGCCGTCGCGGAGCGGCACCACGCCCGTCGTCAAGGAGTCCATTCTCGCCCGGATGTTCACCTGGCGTCGTGCGGTCTCCGGTGGTGTCGTCGCGTTCGTTGGACTCGCGCTTCTGGCAGCCGCATACACATTGATGCGGACCATGGGAATCGGCCCGGTCGGCACTCTGGTGGCCACGGGTGTCCTGGAAGAACGGGACCGCGTGATTCTCGCCGATTTTGTGGACCGATCGGGCGACACGACTCTTGCTGCCGCCGTGACCGAGGCATTCAGGGTAGATCTCGGCCAATCTCCCATCGTGACTTTGGTGCAAGACGGAGATCTTGCCGAAGCTTTCGCCCGCATGGAACGCGAGGTTCCTGAAAGAATTACCGTCGATTTGGCTCACGATGTGGCAATGCGCGAGGGGATCAAGGCGATCGTCTATGGCGAGATCAGTACTGTCGGAGGCTCGTACGTGCTGTCTGCACAGCTGCGTGAGGCCGCCTCAGGCAACATCCTGGTTCCTCTGCGGGAAACGGCTTCCGACTCGACCGACCTCATAGAGGCACTCGACCGGTTGTCCAAACAACTACGTGAGCGCGTGGGCGAGTCGTTGAAATCGATCCGCGCCGGCCCGGCTCTCGAACGTGTCACGACTGCGTCACTGCCAGCCTTGCGCAAGTATTCACAGGCAAGCAGGGCGATGCACGAGGGAGACGCAGGTAGGGCTGTCGCACTGTTCCAAGACGCCATAGCAATGGACACGGCCTTCGCCGCCGCCCACCGCGCACTCTCGATCCAATTGACCAACTACGGGATTGACCGCGCTCTCGCCGCGACTTCCATGAACAGAGCGTACCAGTACCGGGACAGATTGACAGATAAAGAGAGGTTGTGGACCGAGGGCTCCTACCACATGGCGCGTGACGAGACCGCCAGGGCTTTGAGCGCTTACCATGCGCTGCTCGAATTGGAACCGGAAGACGCCGCAGTGCTTAACAACATCGGTGTGTTGTACAATCTCAACCGGCAGAACGAGCGCGCGCTGGAGTACTTCGAACGGTCACGTGACCTGGAACCGACGTCGGCCAACGCGGCTTTCAACATCATTGTCAACAACATCGAGTTGGGTCGTCTGGCAGAAGCGCGAGAGGAGAACGAACGTTTCGCGGCCGCCGCACCGGATCACCCGTTCTTTCACGTCCACCGTTTCTTCATTGCAGTAGCCGAGTCCAACTACGATATGGCGGAAGAGGCGATGGAAGCCTGGTCGGAATTCGGCGACGAGGCCGGTGAGGCCTTGGTGACAAGTTCGCTTCTTGGTTTGGCAGGCATCCGAGGTCGGATATCCACAGCGGAGCGCATCTTCGATGCAAGCAGAACCCGTGCGGAGTCAGGCAGACAGGTGCGCGAATACCTGTTGGACGCCATCGCCATGGGGTTGCTTGAGATCAACGCCCGTGACAACGCCGATGCTGGCGTAGCACGGGTGAGTGAGGCTCTGCAGGAGTTTCGCCTGAGCAGATTGGAACCTTTCGATCGTCCTTACCTGGAACTGGCAGAGTTCTACGCGCGCGCCGGTCTCGCGGAACGCGCCAGGCAGATGCTCGGCGCGTATGAGACAGAAGTCGAGCTGGAATTCCGGACTCTGGCCGGCGGACAACACCAAAGAACAAGAGGTTTCGTCGCGCTAGCCGAAGACCGGATCGGAGCTGCACTCGATCACTTCCGCAGGTCCGACCAGGGGAGCTGTACTGTCTGTGTACTGCCCGCTATGGCCCAGGCGTACGAGAGAATGGGAGCCGAGGATTCTCTGTTTGCGGTACTGGATCGTTACGTCAACAGTTCGGACGATGACCGTTTCCCGGTCGATGCCGTCGAGCTCCCGGGTGCGTATGTGCGCCTTGGCGAACTGCAAGAGGCCCGCGGCCGTAGAGAAAGAGCCATCGAGTACTACAACCGCTTCGTTAACCTGTGGAGCAATGCCGACCCCGAGCTCAGGCCGCAGGTAGAGGACGTAGAACAGCGAATCTCGCGCCTGGCCGCCGAGAGCGGCACCAGCCAGTGAGACGGATATGGCGATTCACTTGTACAGCTCGTGGCACCGGTCTTTCATATCGACGAGTGAGTCGATCGCCACCATGATGTCCGGAAGGCTCTCTTCGTCATAGGCAGCAGAGAAGTTGTCGAGCCGCTCCAGAAATTCCTCGTAGAAGGGCTCTCCCTTCTTTCGGTAGGTGCACATTGCCCTCGAGTCAACACAGAACCGTTCCACTGCCTCCCAATCCGGGAGTCGGTTCTTGTGATGAACGCTCGACCGAATCACAACCAGGTCGTCGGACATACGTTTCTTGAGCTTCTTGTACTTCTCTTTCTTCTTCGCCGGAGCAACGACCTCTGCCAACTCTTCGGCATGGCTATCAGAGGCCTTCTCCAGCGGCGCAGTATGCCCAGTACTCCAAGCAAGAGAGAGACTGAACTTCACCTTGTCTTTCTTGACCTTCGCCTTGACAGCGATCGATAGATCACTGGACGGATCGAGCCGGAGCTGTTCTGAACCATGATCGACGGATATCTCTCCCTCGCGCAAGCTCATTGCGAGTTCCTCGAGGTACATGGCAGCCTTCTCTCTGTTCACCCGCCATTTCGACTCCAGTTCCTTCTTCTCCATTCCGGACTCCAATCCAATCTCACTGACGAAGCCGTGCCCAGGGGCGACAATAATACTGCTATTGCGGCTCCTGAATCAAGAGAAGGCGGCGAGGTGGGAATCGTGGACCCGTTGAGCCAACCTGCCCCGACTCAGGAGAAAGGAGATGCCTTCCGGCGGGAACAGGGTCGAACAAGCGGTGTTAGCGGGAACGGCGCCTGCGACTGGGATCATCCGCCACTATCGCATTGAGGCCGCACCGCCTGCAGGCCACTTCGAAATATCTGCGCGTAGTTCCCACCCCGGCTATGGGACCGGCGAGCACCAAAGTGTCATCGCACCGGGGGCAGGCGACTCGACCCTGGGGAGTGTCCATCATATCGTTGATCTGTTCCATCTCCTCGTTCGTGAAAGTCGGAGACGGTTTCTTCGGCTCGGCCATTCGTCTTTCCTGCGCTATGAGCGCGTTGCGTTCTGCAACAATCTATGCCGGCTCACTTGCAGATTGAGCCTGTTGGTCGCTTCACAACGCGGTCGAGCGAAAGAACATGGAAGACTGCGAATCGATTCGGCGTTCAACTCAGGTGGAGCCCTCTATTCTCTTGGGCTGTTCATTTCGCTGGCGCGTAAGCATCCGCTCCGCAAAATCTATCCGCTCGATCACGTCATCTAGTAGTGCCGCCTGATTGGCGACCATCTCGTTCGACTGCTCCAGCCGCTCCTCCAACTCGGCGATTCGTTCCGCGAGAGCCGCAGATTTCCCACCCCGACGCACACGCCTGATTGGCCCTTTACCCCAGATCAAGAGCTTCACCCCAAAGGCCGTGCCCAGCAGCGTTGCAAAGACGACGGCAGGTTCCAACAGTTCGAAAAGCATTGGGTTCATGGTTGTTCCTCAAAGCTCCTGGGCCCTGAGCGGCCTCAGCCAGTGTTGATACAGCGGTGTCCAAGCAAGGTCAGTCGTGTCTCTTGCGGCACACACTGGGCACGTGAACGGCCCTACATGGCCCTGGCCAAAATCTCCCACATCTCTTCCGGTAAGAGTGCGATAGGATTCCCCTTCATGGAACTGGCGTTGGAGGCCTTTTCGATCAAAGCCGGGAAATCCCCTTCCGCCAATCCGTAGGACCGCAGCGGCGGAACTCTCAGCGTCTCGCAAAGGTTCTCGACCCAGTGGACACCATCCTCCGCCACGGCTGTGCCGTTACCGGTGAGGATGCGAGCCACTTCATCATAGCGCCTCGAGGCCTCTTCCAGAGGCGTCCGGTCCTTGAGCGCTCTTACGTTCACCGACATCACGTGCGGCAGCAGCGCTGCACAGACCGCGCCGTGTGGACCCGGGAACATGCCTCCGAATGGTCCGGCAAAGCCGTGTACTGCTCCCAGCTTCGCGTTGGCTAGCGCCAGACCGCCGAACAAACTGGCTATTGCCATGTCTTCGCGCGCTTCTCGGGCGCTGCCGTTTTCGTACGCCCTTTGCAGGGAGCGGCCGGCTCGACACATGCCTTCCCGGCACAGCGAATCGGTGATAGGATTGGGGCTGCTAGATACAAATGGCTCAATGACTTGAGTCAACGCATCGAGACCGGTGCCGGCCGTGGTTTTCGGCGGTAGAGTAAGGGTTAGCTCGGGATCGACCACGGCGAAGTCAGGAAGCAACAGCGGGCTGCGCAGGCTGACTTTCACCCCGTGCTCAGGCGACCCCAATACTGCGTTTCGAGTCACCTCCGCTCCTGTTCCCGCAGTCGTGGGTATGGCAATGAATGGGGCGGTCGGCACCGTGAGTTTCTTTCCCTCCCCTACGACCTCCAGATAATCCAGCGGCGAACCGCCATTGGTGAGCAAAGCCGCAATCGCCTTTCCCGTGTCCAGGGCGCTGCCGCCCCCAAAACCAAGTACCACGTCAGATTCTGTTTCGCGTGCGACATCTGTTCCCCGAGTTGCCGTATCCGTGGTAGGCTCTCCGGAAACCGAGAACATGGTGTACTCGACCTTGGCTGCAGCGAGTGCACCCAACAGTGGTTTAGCTCGTGCACTCGAACCGCCCGTGACCACAAACGCCCGTTTCCCCAGGGCTGCCGCGAGTGGACCGGCTTCGGCCACGGTACCGGGCCCGAACAGAATTCGTGTCGCGGTGGCGAACTCGAAGCGCAAGCTTCTACCAGCCCGCGTCTTCCGGGAAGACGCTGTCGTATTTGATGCTGCTGCGCGGCTCGGCCATCATCTCCGCCACCGTGTCGCGCCAGGTCTGATAGTGAGACGTTTGCTTGTGCTTGCTCGGGTCGTCTGGGGTGCGATAGACCTCCAACAACACGAACCGGGTCGGATCATCCTGTTGCTGGATGACATCGAATCGTGCTATTCCCGGCTCCATTATGCTGTTGTGCGCGTTTTCCAACGTAGTTGTGCGGAAGGCCTCTATGAAATCCGGTTTCACGTGCACGTGGACATGGACGATGAGCACTGTCTTCGCTCCTCCCGAGTGATTCAACAACCAATGGTATTCGAGTGCAAATCCAGATCTGTTTACGATACCTGCTGGAGGAGTGAAGACAAGGGCATGTGGAGAGTGGATTGAGACGCCGGCCGAACTTTCAATGCGAGCTCTCAGAATCAGCGAGCGCCTCCGCTGCTGTCAGAAGGTCCGCAAAGGTCCGTTCCAACCTGGCTGCCGCGCGTCCGCTGGATATTATCCCGCACGCCACATTGAAGAAGGCGCGACTGAGCTCCACCAGCTTCAAATTGCCCGAAGCCCTAGCCGCACGGTCGATCCGCGTTGCCGCCTGGCGCAGTGGCTCGTTAGCTCCATGATCGAGGGGGAACGTCGCTACGTAGGCCACGATGTCCGAGGCTTCTCGGACGGCTTCCAGAAGTGCTTTCCGCTGGTCTATGTGAAAAGACATGCTGTTCCTCGTTTCGGCAGCCGGTCGATCTCAGTGAGATTCCTGGCGTTGCGGCCCCGGGTCGCCCCGGGTGTGCTCTTGTCGTTCGAGAACTGTCTATCTCAAAAGCAAAGTCCGTACCGCCTCTATATAGGTCCTTTCGCGCTGCTACCGCCAACCGTTTCTGCCTGGCGGTCTGCTTGCAAGAGGGTTGTTGAGGCTCTCGGCTGCTCGCAAGGAAATAGGTGTCGGGTGTTGCGGCAATCGTTCGACCGGCGCCGGATTGGCAATCTGCGAGAACCAGCGGCAATCCGCCTGTTGTAGAATTGCACCAGTTCTGTGGGAGCCTCGCTGTGTGGACCGTCACGATTTCTGTGTGCGTTCCGTCCTGCGCCCTTTCCTGTTCCAGGAAACCAGGTGCTCCTGGAAGCTGCATGCCGCGAGCGGCCCTGTGACCGCAAGCACGAGGCTCTCGATTCACACTCAGGTCAACGCGGAACGCCGTCATGTGGCGCCGTGTGCAGTGCCTTGTCTCCCGGCCCGCCGGCTGGGCCATCGCCACCTGATCGACGGCCGCCCTGGCGTTCGCGGTTTATACGGCAGCTAATCTGGCGCCGCCGGGCCTTCCCAGCGGCGCCTGTTTCTATCTACCGCCGTTCAGCGATCGACTACTGTCAACACGATCCGAGAGGGGTATTCGGCCGAGTGGTGTACGGCGTTGTGCGCAACGACCGCTTCAGTTTCGTCGTAGTTGTTGCCGCCGGTGTTCAGATTGCGGTCGAAACGCGGGAAGTTGCTGCTGGCGATCTCTATGCGCAGCCGGTGACCCACATCGAAGTAGTTGCTCGTGACCAAAGGCTGAAACGTCACCTCGTACACCTCGCCCGATCGCATCCAAACCTCGGGTTGGTCGTAACCATTGCGATAGCGCATGCGTTGAATCGACTCGTCGAGGCTGTAGGCTCGGCCGTCCGGATACACGTCGATCACGCGGACCGTGAAATCGGTATCCCTCGCGTCGGAAGACACAAACAGTGTCGGCACGATCGGGCCGCTGACCTCGGTTCCCTCCTGGAATGGCGCAGACGTGTAGACAAGGATGTCGGGGTCGTTTTCCATCTCGCGTTGATCGACCGAGCCGACCGGCCACGAGCTGCCGTTGTGAGACATGACCGGGTCCATCGGATCGTAGGTAAACCGATCGGGATTGTCTGTGGTTGGCGGCGATGCAGTCAGTTCTCCGTCGCCGGCCAGCGTGTTGGCAAAGCCACCGCTGGAAAGGTAGAACGTTCTTTCTTCCGCGCCCGCCGGCGGCCACACGTCCCCCGAATGCCACTGGTTTTCGCCCATCGTGTAGTAGTGCACCTTGGGCAGCGTGTCGAGCGCTTCACCGCCCTCACCCTTCAAGAAGCGGTCGAAGAACTGGAACATGATTTCCTGGTAGTTGAACCGCACGTCGCCCAGGTTGCGTTCGCCAGCCACATACTCCTCCGGGCCGACCGTGGCACCATCTGCCCCGGTGTCGGTCCTGCGAAAGCCGCAGTGCGTAATCGGCGCGAGGACCATCCACTGCTGGTCGGCGGCGGCTTCCTCCGCGGTGGCTCTGACGTGATTGTATGACTCGATATTCGGCGCCACTCCCACGTCGAACAACGAAATGAACCAAAGACCGGGTATGTTGATCTGCATGTTGTCGTGCCAGAGCCCGCCGCGGTACCAGGCCGGGTCGTTGGGAGTCCGCTGAATCATCCTGCCGCCGGTAGCAACCGGCATGGAGTCGGCGAAGATTCCCCGCGGCCCATCTACGTGCCTCATGATGTCCTGCACCGGCAGGTGCCAGTAAGCCTCCGACCAGTCGACTCTGGGGCTGCGCTCGCCGAGATCGAATAGCCTGGCGGCCTTGACCAGCTCCTCTCGCGTTGTATTGCGAGGGAACATCGGTCTGACCTGATTCTGCTCTCCGTACAACCAACCGATAAACAGCATCTGCATTGCTCCGCCACGATACCAATTCCCCTGCTCGTAGTAGGGACCCACACGTCCCACACCGGCCCCAAACCCCTGCACATTCATTGCGGCGAAGCCCGGATGGCCCAGCGAAGCTACTGCGGGCTGCCACTCCGCCGTGGAGGAGCAGCCGGTGGTTCCCATCTTGCCGTTCGACCACGGTTGGCTGGTCATCCACTCGAGGGCGTCGTAACCGTCAGTGAGTGGAGGCCCCAGAATGTCCCAGTTTCCCTCTGAGAAGAAATGCCCGCGCTCCAACATGTAGACGTGTACGTAGCCGCGCTTCACGTCCCGGAGTATTCTGGACATGTCCCTCGGAACTCCATTGTTGATGTCCCAGTAATTGGAGTTGTATGGCGTGCGGACCCAGATCGCGGGATATCGTTTGGACGTGTCTTTGGGACGGTAGATGTCTGCGGAGATACGGATGCCGTCGCGCATCGGGATCATCACTTTGCGTTCCACGATCGCGATCGATTGCAGCTCGTTCTCCAGCGCCCAACGCTGTGCTTTCTGCTCGTCCGTCAACGGCGTCCCGCGCTGAGCAGCCAGCGGAGCAAGCGCGATCACTAGAAAGATTGCCGCGAAAATCAACTTGGAACAGCTCTTCTTCATTCGAGTGCCTCCATGGCGTGGCCTGCTAACGAGGCTCGATAACAAAACGGAACGGAAAGGAGTGCATGAATCGCAAAAATGCAGCAGCGCACACCGCTGCGCTAGAGCATGCAGAGGATAAGAGCACGAAATGACGACCTGATGATCGTTTGCCCCATGAGCGTGGGGCATCTATGAAGTAGCTGTTCTAATCTCCACTTGGAGACGTTGGGCGACCACCCGGTAAGAGCTACTCTTCGGTTTCTTCCCACTCGAGCAGCCGTTCCCAGATCATGTCGGCATACTTCAGGAAACGCCGGTGTGCCGCCTCGATGTCGTCGTTTTCCATCACGGGCAGGCGCCCGTGCAGGCCGCGCACGTCGCCGAGAAGGTTGTTTACCCTCTCCCTGAGGACGTGATCTCTGCGGCGCTCCTCGTAAGGCGGTTCTCTTCGGCTCTCGGTCATTCGCCACCCCGCGCTTCGTGCGGTTCAAGGCCGGCGCGTTCCAGGCAACTGCGCATGTACGCGTGCACAGCCCGATCGTCTTCTACTGCGAAAACAGAGGGCATCTGCCTGAGTATGGGCAGATGATCCAGGAAACTTTAGCCTTCTATGCTACTGGCGACCCACCTGCGCTCACAGTGCCGCAAGCGCATCGACTGCCATCTCGGTACCCGCCACGATGAGCGTGTCGCCTTCACCCACTTTGGTGTCTGCTCTGGGCATCACCAGTCGAGTATCTTGGATTTCGGATTTCCGCCTGCGCAGGAATATCACCTGTACGTTGTGATACGAACCAATCGCCAGATCTTTGAGGGTGCGGTCACAGAACGAAAATGGTGCGGTGATTTCCCTTATCACATATCCATCGCCGATATCGACCTTACGCACTTCCCCGACGAGACTAATGGTGCTCGAGAGGCTGCCGGCCAGGTCGCGGCGCATATGCTCCTGGTTGCGGGCATTGATGACGTCATGCCGGTGAACGCTTCCAACTATCCGGTTGGTCCGCTTTGCATCGACTACGGGCAACTCTTGTAGCTGACTGTCGCCGAACGCTCGCATCACCACGTCCAGGTCGTCATCCTCGGTGACGCGCGGCACCGACTCCTCCAACACGTCTCGGGCAACCAGGACGTGCTGCAGGGTGTCGTGCTGAAAGATCAACGTTCGGAGCTTTGTCAAGGACACACCTCCGAGGTAGCTGCCCTCTTCGTCCACCACAAAGAACTCGGAATGGTCGCCCCTGACGACGAGGTCGAGGCCCCGCAGGCGCAATTTCAGAGTGTAGATCGAGTCGCGCCGCAGCCTGGTCGCCACCAGAGTACTCACAACGCACGCCGCCATCAGCGGCGGTATGATGTGGTAGTCGCCCGTGAGCTCGAAGATGATGATGATTGCCGTGATCGGTGCATGGGTCGCTGCGGCGACAACCGCTCCTATCTTTGCGATCAACAGGACGTCCAACAGAGCTGCCAGCAACGCGCCGCTGAGTGCCGCGTTTATGGTTCAGTAACCGACACCGAATACCTGCGAAAGCCACACGCCGACCAGGGTGCGCAACTGCGATGCGGAGAGGCGCAGCACCTGCCCGATTGTCAAGCCAAGCACCGTACGGCGCTTGCCAACGTTATGTTCTCGCTTAAGACTTAAGAGGCCCGCGAACTCAGTCCACGAGCATCGGAGTGCCGCTGTGAAAACGGTCACGAATGTCACCCTGCCTCTGGTGCTCGCGGTAGCTGCCTGTTCGGGTACCCCGGAAGCATCGAGCCACCGTGTTGAGCCCGCCCCGCCAGGATCCGGAAGCCTCGCAATCGAGGTAGCTGGCCTGAGAAACAACGACGGCAGCGTCAGCGTGAGCCTGTTCCGTTCTGCGCAGGGATTCCCTCAGGACACCGCCCTGGTCTTTAGATCCGCCACGATTGGGTTGGCGGAAAACCCCGATGCCGTTGTTCGCATCCAGGACTTGGATTTCGGCGACTACGCAGTCTCCGTATTGCATGATGAAAACGCCAACCGAGAGTTGGACACGAGTTTCTTGGGTATGCCGACTGAAGGCTTCGGCTTCTCCAACAATCCGCGGATCGGGTTTGGTGCTCCATCGTTCGAATCCTGCAGGTTCAGGTTCGCAGCCACGGAACTGACACTGCGGGTACAGATGCGGTACTTCTAACCGCCGGAGGTATGGTGCAGACTGACCTCGTACTGGTGGGTGGAGGACTGGCAAACAGCCTGCTCGCTTATCGTCTGTCGCAGGTAAAGCCGGACCTGCGGGTTCTGGTCGTTGAGAGAGAATCTCACCTCGGCGGCGAGCATACATGGTCTTTCAATTCGACCGACCTGACCGAAGAGCAACACAACTGGATCGCGCCCTTCGTCGAGTACAGCTGGCCCGGTTACGAGGTACGATTCCCCGCTTACCGCCGGTGGATAGACAGCGGATACCACACCATCACGACTGCCCGGTTGCATGATGTCGTTGCTCCGGCCCTGGGTGATCGGGTGCTGTTGAACACTGAAGTAGAGTCTATGGCGCCCCATGAGATCACGACAACAGATGGACGGCGCATCGCGGCCGGTTCCGTGATAGACGGACGCGGCCCCATGGACAGCCCCAACCTCGCCGTACGCTATCAGAAATTCGTGGGTCAGGTGGTGCGGCTCGATCGACCGCACGGCCTGAGCGGACCCATCCTCATGGATGCCACCGTCGACCAGATCGACGGCTACCGCTTCATCTACGTATTACCGTTCGCGGACCAGGAGGCGCTGATAGAGGACACGCGATACAGCGACACGGAGAAACTCGACCGGGACGAATTGGTAGCGGAGATTCACCGCTATGCAGACGACCAGGGTTGGGGGAAGGGCGAAGTGCTGCGCGAGGAAGAGGGAGTGCTGCCCCTGGCGCTGTCCGGCGACATCCGGGAGTTTTGGGAGGAAGAACCGGTTGGAGTGGCCAGATCCGGCCTTCGTGCGGCTCTTTTCCACCCAACGACGAGCTACTCGTTCCCGAACTCGGTTCGCCTGGCGGAGCAACTGAGCCCGTTGCTGCCAATGGATGACGGCACTTTGTTTGACTGCGTGAAACGGAGATCTGTTCACCACTGGCGCCACACCCGCTTCTTCCGCATGCTGAATCGGATGCTGTTCCTGGCGGCGGAGCCACATAGGCGGTTGCGGGTGTTCCAACGCTTCTACACGCTTCGCGAACCGCTTATCGAGCGATTCTATGCAGGCAACCTCAACAATTCCGACCGGATGAGGCTTCTGGTCGGCCGTCCCCCGGTGCCCGTCGGTCGCGCGATATCGGCGATACTCTCTTCGGGCCGATAGGCACCATTCGTGATCGCGAACGAAGCAGTAACGTGAAGGAGGACCGATGACACAGTCTCGCGCCGTCGTGATAGGCAGCGGTTTCGGCGGTATGGCACTAGCGGTGAGGCTTCAGGCTGCTGGCGTGCAAACCACGATCGTCGAGAAGAGAGACAAGCCTGGAGGCAGGGCATACGTGTACGAGGATGAGGGATACACGTTCGATGCCGGCCCGACCGTGCTCACAGCACCCAATGCCATAGGGGAGTTGTTCCAGTTGGCTGGGCGCGACATGAGCGAATACGTCGAGCTGTTACCCGTGATGCCGTTCTACAGGCTCTGTTGGGAGGACGGATATAGCTTCGACTACAGCAACGACCTCGAAGCGACCAATGCCCAGATAGCACAGAAGAGCCCTCAGGATGTGGACGGCTACGCAGACTTCTTGAAGTACGCCGAGGAAGTATTTCAGCGAGGATACGTGGAACTCGCGCACGAACCGTTCCTCGACTTCTGGAGCATGATCAGAGTATCGCCCCAACTAATGCGACTGCAGAGCTACCGCAGTGTCCACAGCATGGTTTCCAAATTCATCAGCGATCCGCAACTGCGCCAGGTGTACAGCTTCCACTCTTTGCTCGTAGGCGGCAATCCTTTCAGGACATCTTCCATATACACACTCATTCATGTCCTCGAGCGCAAATGGGGCGTGTTCTTTCCACGGGGAGGTACCGGGGCGCTCGTGCAGGCGCTGGTGAAGCTGTTCACCGACTTGGGTGGCGAGATCAGGTTGGGAGCGCCCGTGGAGAGGATTCTCACCCAGAACGGCCGCGTCACCGGGGTCGCGGCGGCGGACGATTGGAGTACCGATGCGGACGTCGTTGCCAGCAACGCCGATGTGGTTCACACTTATCGCCGCTTACTGGAACGCGAGCCTCGAGCGGATGCCGCCACGCGTAACCTGCTGCGCAAGCGATTCAGCATGTCTCTGTTCGTGATCTACTTCGGCACAAAGACGCGCCATCCCAACCTCGCACACCACAGCGTCTTGTTCGGCCCTCGCTACAGAGGCCTGCTCGACGACATTTTCGAGCGCGGCGTTCTTTCGGACGATTTTTCACTCTATCTGCACACGCCCACCATTACCGACAGTTCGTTGGCGCCTCCGGGCGGCGAAGCTTTCTACGTGCTCTCACCGGTGCCGCACCTCGGCAACGCGGACATCGATTGGGAGGTGGAAGGACCTCGTTACAGAGATCGCATCTTCGAGTATCTGGAACAGCGTTACGTTCCCAACCTGAGCCGGGATCTCGTAACCTCCCGCATTTTCACGCCGGCCGACTTCGCGACGGTTCTGAATGCGCATCATGGGTCAGCTTTTTCTCTGGAACCGGTTCTCACGCAAAGCGCCTGGTTCCGTGTGCATAACCGCGATTCCCGTATAGGGGGCCTGTACTTCGTGGGAGCAGGAACACACCCAGGTGCCGGCGTCCCTGGCGTCGTAGCCTCCGCCAGGGCGACGGGGGATCTCATCCTTGGTGATCTGGGTGTTCCGCGCGGCGCCAAGGCAGGTTGAGCAGCAGGACTCGTGAAGGAACTCGGCGAGTACAGCAAGACGGCGATCGCCAAAGGCTCCAAGAGCTTTTCGGCGGCCGCTCGGCTATTGGACCGCAGGAGTCGACAAAGTGCGCAGATGCTGTACGCATGGTGCCGCTATTGTGACGATCAGATCGATTCGCAGCAAGATGGCTTTGCGGCAGTAGCAGGATCGTCAACCGCAAGCTCTACTCTAGAATTCCTGCGTTTCGAAACGCGGCGGGCGCTCGCCGGGGAAAGCGTTGAGCATGATGCGTTTATCGCGCTTCAACGAGTGGTGAAAGCGCACGGTATCCCGGATCGCTACCCGAATGAGCTGCTCGACGGCTTCGCGATGGACGTCGAGCAGCATGAGTGTCAGCGGCTCGAAGACACTCTGCTGTACTGCCATCGGGTGGCGGGGGTCGTCGGAGTGATGATGGCCTACGTAATGGGAGTGAGAGGCGGGGACGCCCTGTTTCGAGCTGCCGATCTGGGGATCGCGTTCCAGCTCACGAACATTGCCCGGGACGTCATGGACGATGCCCGCATGGGCCGCGTTTACCTGCCCGCCGAGTGGCTGGAAGCGGCCCGAGTGCCGCCCGACGAAGTCCAGAACGCACGACATCGGGCTGGAGTGTTCCAGGTAGTCGAGCGCCTCCTAACCGAAGCAGATCGTTACTACGATTCCTCTGTGGAAGGACTGACGAGCCTAGGGTGGCGCGCGGCCTGGGGGATCGCTACGGCACGGCATGTCTACCGCGACATTGGCATGCTCGTGATCAAGCGAGGCGCCAAAGCGTGGGATAGTCGAACCGTTGCAGGCAGCGGACGAAAGATCTACGGAGTTTGGTGCGGGCTTGTGCGTTCGCTCTACACTCACTCAGTCGGTCGCCTGCGGCCGCCGAAACAGAGGGGCGATCTCTGGACCGGACTCGCCCAGGACCAGCTCTAGCTTGCCTTGGCCTGGATCCTCTTGCGTTCCTGTTTGAGTTTCTCGATCGCGGGAGCATAGACAAAACCGAAACTCACCGCCCCCTCTCTGCCCTTCGTCGCATGATGCATGTGATGGGCCTGCACCACCCGCCTCAAATACCCCTGCTTCGGCAGGTAACGATGGGGAATGCGCCTGTGTACCAGCACGTCGTGAAACAGGAAGTACACGAAACCGTACGCCGTCATGCCGAGCCCGATCCACAGCAGGGGATCGTAGAAATTCACGCCCAGGTAGATCAACGCGATTGAAGGTACTGCGAAGAAAACGGCGAACAGATCGTTCTTCTCCAAGCGATCGTGCTTGGCCACGTGATGGGACTCGTGAAGCGACCAGAGGAATCCGTGCATCACGTACTTGTGAGTGTAGTACGCGACCGCCTCCATACCGGCGAGGGCAGCGAAGAAGAGCAGTGAGTTCACCAGCATATTACCGCTTTCAGTGTACCGTAGTGCCGAGCCATTTCAAAGTGCCACCAGGCGGCGGGTGAGTCTCTGAGCGATGGCGAGCCCAGCGATCGCGGTGACCACGAGCAGCCCTACGGGAATCAGCAGCGCTGTAACAGCTTCATCTCTCCAGAATATCGACGTGTAGGCCTCGAGCGCCCAGGCATTGGGTGTGAGCCATCCCACGTCTTGTAGCACGCGCGGCATCAGGAAGCGCGGAACCATGCTACCGCCGAGTGCGGAGAGGATCAGCACCGCGATATTGGCAAACGTCTGAGCCTGCTGCCGGGTCGAAAACGACGTAGTGATGGCGAGTGCGAGGGCGGCTGATGCGCCTGCCGCAGCGAGCGTAGTCAGGGTCCATTGCCACCAATGTCCCGGCAGATCGACACCGTGAGCCAGCCACGCGACCAGGAATATGACCAGCACCTGAACGAATCCCTGCGTTACCAGATACAAGAACTTGCCGTTCACCAGCACCACCGTTGTACCAGGCCCCGCGACTACCCGCTCGAGTATTCCGGTCTCCCGCTCCTCGAACAACGTGACCGCCCCGTGCACGGAAGAGAGCAACAGAAACAGCACTGCAACCGCGCCGGCAGAGTAGGCGATGTTGTTGAGGCCGGCGGATTGGCCCGCCACGTTCTCCTCCTCGACGAGGGGAGTGATCGCGGCAAATGCACCCAGGGATGTCCGCGCATAGGTTCGTTGCACCTGCCCTGTCAACATGCTCGTAGCGACACCGCGCGAAGGGTCGCTCACGATCGTGAAGGGAACCTGCCGCTCACCCTGCCCGCCGGCTGACCGGTCCGATGCTCGGATCACCAAGCCGGCGTCTGCGGTGCCACGGCGCACCAGCCTCCTGACTTCGTCGGCGGAAAACACCCCGTCCATCACGTCCAGATTGGCGCTGTCCCGTAACACGCCGATCAGCCGTTCAGACCAGTCGTTTTCCCTCGCGTCGGCTATCGCCACTCGCGGGCGGAAGTTCTCGCCGCTGGTGGCAGCGAATATGGAGGCGAATATGAGAAAGAAGACCGCGGGCACGAAGAAGCTCATGGCCAAGGCACCGCGATCCCGCAGCAGGCCCAAAAGCATCACGCGAAAGATCGCAGCGCTCACTGCTGCAAATCGCTTCCGGTGAGATGGAAGAACACGCCTCTCAAGCCTGGTTCTCTTACACGGACCTCGTCGACAGACAGTCCCGCGGCCGACGCGTCGCTTCCCAGAGCAGACACCTGCTTGAAGCCTCCTGTCAACCGACCGGTCCAGGCGGTACCGCCTTCGACCCGCGCCAGGCCTTGGCTTTCGAGAAACTGGACTCCCTGCGCATCCGGCTCTCGCGACAGGGTAAGTATCAGCTCCTTTGCCTCTCCGAATGCATCGAGCACCAGTGACTCCGGGTCACCTTCCGCAAGGACACGGCCATTCGCGATTACGGCGACGCGGTCGGCCAGTTCCTCAGCCTGTTCGAGGTCGTGAGTAGTGAGCAGTATGGCCAATCCTTTGCGTCGAAGGTCGCGCAGCTGGTCATGAATGCCCTCGCGCGCCATCAGATCCACTCCGACCGTGGGTTCGTCCAGCAATAGCAGCCGCGGCTGGTGTAGCGTTCCCGCCGCGATGTTGAGACGCCGCTGCATGCCACCCGACAGATTCGCCGTGAGTTCGTTCGCACGATCAGTGAGCGACATCAAACTGAGAGCACGCGTCACAGCAGCTGGGATCTCTCGTGCCGGTACCCCACTGAGACGCCCCAACACCTCCAGGTTCTCGCGTGCAGTGAGATGTTCGTAAAGAGCAATGGTCTGCGGCACCAGCCCAAACAGACCTCGGACTGACCCGTCCGCATGAACGTCTCTACCGAGAATGCGGATGCCGCCGGAATCGAGATGAATGCGTCCCGATATGGCTTTGATCAGAGTCGTCTTGCCCGCACCGTTGTGACCTATGAGCGCGAGTATCTCTCCTGCACCGATTTCCAGATCGACGCCGTCGAGTGCCACGTTCGAGCCGAATCGTTTCGTCGCTGCCGCGACACTGAGGACTCCGTCGACGGAAGAGGTCAAAACTCGGGTGTCAGTGCCCGCTCTTCGAGGCCGATGATCCTTCTGGAAGAAGCAGTTGAGCCAACTCGATGAGGGGCTCTCCGTTCGTGCCCAGCGGGACGAGATTGGAAACCGCTGAGTCGAGGAGCCGGCTCGCCCAAGCTCGCGCCTGGTCCGCACCCAATAGCGATACCAGTGTGACCTTGTCTTCGTCCTGGGAAACGTTCTTGCCGATCTCTGTTTCCGACTCGCTGACGTCGAGGAGGTCGTCAAACATCTGGAAGGCGAGACCAAGGTCACGAGCAAAACCACGCACTGCTTGCACCTCTCGTTCCGGCACACCCGCTATCCTGGCCCCCGTCTCGGCTCCCAGCACGAATAGCGCAGCCGTCTTCAGCATGTTCGTCTGTTCCAGCGAATCAGCGTCCCGGCCGGGCCAATCCTCTAGATCCAGCATCTGTCCGCCAATCAGGCCGTCACTCCCTATGGCATTGCAGAGCAAGGAAACCAGCTGAAGTCGCAGGTCGGGCGCCAAACCCGGAGCTGACGCCAATGTACCGTATCCGCAATTCAGCAAGGCCATTCCAGCGAGTAACGCGGTGTCCTCTCCGAAGATGACGTGGCTGGCAGGCTGGCCGCGCCGCAACGTCGCATCATCCATGATCGGGAGATCGTCGAGTATGAGCGAGGAGGTGTGCACCATCTCGATTGCGCAGCCGGGATCGATAGCAAGCTCCTCCCGGCCGCCCAGTTGCATGGCGACCATCACCGTCACGACTGGTCGGATGCGCTTGCCCGGACCCAGCAGGCTGTAACGCATCGCTCTGTGAAGCTGCCGTGGCTCCTCCTGTTCGGAAGGAACCAGCTCCGTCAAGCGACGGTTCACTCGCTCGCGTATAACGCCGGCTCGGGATCTGACTTCGTCGGCCGTATTCCCTGCCTGGCTTCGGTCGAATGGCATGTGGCGTCGTCCCGTGGGTGCCGAACTCATCAGCCGCCGCACCATCCCGGCTGACAATACATGACCATGCTGCTGAAAAGAATTTGCACCTGCCAATGGGTTACGGCAATGGTGTTGCCGGTTGAGGAGGTCCTCTGAAACCATTTGCCATCAGATATCGTTAGAGACCTCATCGCGGCATATAGGTCTACTTTGTGGACCGCAGATCGAAGGGAAATCGTCAAGGGATACCTCGGCGTTTTCGACGATACGGGTTTGCTCGCGATTCGCCGGGCGGGAGGAGAAGCCTTCGGGCCATGGGTGCGTAGCGAGAGCGAGGTCCTGAAGGATGCCGCACTACGCTCGGGCACAACTGCCGGGATGGTTTCGGCCGGGTGGGAGGAAAGCGAGGAGGTTCGGGGACCCAATGACGAGCGTGTTCTTGCAGGAATTGCAGTATGCCGTGCGCCGGCTGATGCGAAGCCCGCTATTCAGTCTGGTTGCAGTGCTGACCCTCGCCATAGGCATCGGCGCAAACACGGCCATTTTCAGCCTGGTAAACGGGATTCTCCTGAGGCCATTGCCGTTCGACGAGCCGGACGAGCTGGTCGGACTCTGGCATAAGGCACCCGGTTTGGGAGTCGATGAGGTCAATCAGTCTCCGGCACTCCACTTCACTTATCTGGACGAGGGGCGATCGTTCTCCGAAATCGGTATGTGGGACAACGGCACCGCCTCGGTCACGGGTCTCGATGAACCGGAACAAGTCGAGATCATGCGCGTTACCGAAGGTACTTTCAGGACTCTTCGCCTGACACCGATGCTGGGCCGGCGCTTCACCGCGGAGGATGACAATCCCGGCACACCCCTCACAGCGATTTTGAGCTACGACTTCTGGCAGAGTCGGTTCGGTGGCGATCCGGGTGTCCTCGGTCGAACCATCAATGTGGAGAGCCGTCCCCGGAATATCATCGGCGTCTTGGGCCCCGGCGCAAGCTTTCTGAACTTCGATCCGGCGTTGTACCTCCCATTCCGCTTCGACAGATCGGAGATCGGTGTCGGCAACTTCAGCTACCAGGGTGTGGCTCGATTGGCGCCCGGCGTCACCCTCGAGCAAGCGAGCGCAGATGTGGCCCGCATGCTCCCAATGGCGGTGGACAAGTTCCCCGGGGGAATCACTCATGAGATAATGGAACAGGCGCAGATGGCCCCCAACCTCAGGCCCCTGAAGGATGAGGTGGTTGGGGATGTTGGCGACGTGCTTTGGGTGTTGCTGGGGACTGTTGCCATGATTCTGCTCATCGCCTGCGCTAACGTGGCGAATCTCTTCCTCGTGCGTGCCGAGGGTCGTGAGAAAGAGATGGCTGTACGTACGGCCATGGGGGCCGGCAAGTCCCGCATCGCCAGAGAGTTTCTGTTGGAGAGTCTCCTCTTGGGTGGCATGGGCGGCCTGGGCGGCATCACACTGGCCTACGCAGGCCTCGAGTTCCTGCGGGCGTTGGGCCCGGCCGAACTCCCCCGTCTCGCAGAGGCGACGCTGGACTGGCGGGTACTGCTATTCACCATGGCTGTTTCTCTGTTGTCGGGAGTCTTCTTCGGTATGTTCCCGGTTCTCAAGTACCGAAGAGCGATCCTGGTTAACGCGCTGAAAGAGGGAGGACGCGGCGGCAGCGCAGGCAGGGAAACGCACCGGGCGCGAAACACACTGGTGGTAGCCCAAATGGCTCTAGCTCTGCTCTTGCTGGTGGGTTCCGGCCTCATGGTCCGAAGCTTCCAGGCGCTGCGCAACGTGGACCCGGGCTTCAGGAACGCAGACCAGGTGCTTCTGGTTCGCCTGAGCATTCCGTGGGCCGAAGTCGACGAACCGGTTGAGGTTACTCAGGCACATCAAGCGATCGCGGAGAGCGTCGGCCGGATCCCCGGCGTAACAAATGTTGGAAGCTCATCCTCCGTCACGATGGACGGATGGGACTCCAACGATCCCATCTATGTTGAGGAGTTTCCGGTTCCCGAGGGACAGATTCCGGAAATCCGACGCTTCAAGTGGG
This sequence comes from uncultured Gemmatimonadaceae bacterium, assembly GCA_964580055.1. Lineage (GTDB taxonomy): Bacteria > Gemmatimonadota > Gemmatimonadetes > Gemmatimonadales > GWC2-71-9 > JBDGYW01. Next base: position 47,083 of record CAZOJI010000022.1, read on the forward strand.
TATCTGACGGGTATTTCGAGGCCATGCAGATTCCGCTCGTGGCCGGACGGGCCTTGGAGTGGAGAGATTCATACGATTTGAACCGGGTTGTCATGGTCACGGAGAATTTCGCGAGAGAATACTGGGATTCTCCGGGCGATGCCGTGGGCAAACGCATCTCCACCGGTCTCAAGGCAGGCAACTGGTACGAGATTGTCGGCGTTAGCGGAAACGTCCGGGACGACGGTCTGGACCAGGGTCCCAAGGCGGTAGTCTACTGGCCGATGATGCTGCAGAATATCTGGGCAGAGATGCCCGGGGAAGTCGACGAAATCAGTGTCCGCCCCTCCATGCATTACGCCATTCGGAGCAGCCGTGAGCGCTCGCCTGAATTCTTGAAAGAGGTGAGAGAGGCTATTTGGTCGGTTAACCCAAACTTGCCGCTTGCGGGTGTCCGGGGTCTCGATGAACTCTTGGAGAGTTCAATGGCCCGGACCTCGTTTTCGCTCGTCATGCTGGGAATAGCCGCCGCTGTTGCCTTGATACTCGGTGTCATCGGCATCTACGGTGTCATCAGCTACATCGTCAGCCGGAGGACTCGCGAGCTGGGCGTACGACTCGCGTTGGGAGCCAGTGCCCGTGACGTTAGGAAGATGGTTTTGAAGCACGGTTTGATCCTCGCCACCACAGGCGTCGCGTTTGGATTGGGGGCCGCCGTTGTGCTCACGCGCCTCATGGAGGCGCTGCTGTACGGCGTCGACCCGGCGGATCCCGTGACACTCGGTACGGTGGCCTTGGCACTCACCATTGTCGCCCTGCTGGCCAGCTACGTTCCGGCTGCAAGAGCGGCGCGAATAGATCCCGTCGAGGCCATAAGAAACGAGCTTTAGGGGACTTGGGAGGGCGGACACTTAGAAACAGCGCTCTACCAAATCCATTTGCGTCCTTCCATCATCGGCCCCCAAAACAACCTGCGTCTCACGGCCTACCGGCATGAAAATGCGGCAAGCTATTGGCTCACATCTCACAGGCTGTATTTTGCCGTGTATACGAGGCTTGCCGGTCAATGCCGGCAACGTTCACGCTTTCTGTTTCCTGGTCGTCCGGAGTTCTGCCGGCGGGCTGAAACGGTTACGGAAGGAAGGCAATGGAAGATTTCATCGTATCCGGGTCCTTGCTGCTTGCGTTACTCAACCCGTTCCTTCTGGTGGTCTATTTTGTCGACCTCATGAAGTCTCTGAGCCTGTCGCAGTTCCGCAAAGTTCTGACTCGTGCTGGTATGATCGCGACGGTGGTATTCTGCTGTTTCGCTATCTTGGGCGACGCCATCTTCTCGAGATTGATCCACGCACAATTCGCATCGTTCCAGATATTTGGCGGCGTCGTTTTTGTTCTCATTGGCATTCAATTCGTGTTCCGTGGACCCGCGGCGATAGAGATTCTCAGGGGAGATTCGGAGCACGTTGCCGGCGCCGTAGCGATGCCCGTATTGATCGGGCCGGGGACGATCAGCGCCAGCATAATAATTGGAGAAAGCCGAGAGCCTCTGGTTGCGTGTGCCGCGATAATCATTGCGGTGGCGGTTTCCTTGGCTATCGTTTGTCTGCTCAAGAGACTCCACGACTACGTTCGCCCCCGGCGTGAGCGCCTGGTGGAGCGATACATCGAGATTGCCGGGAGGATAACCGCCCTCTATATCGGCACGGTTGCAATTGATATGATCATGAGGGGCATTGCTACATGGATGGTCAGCCTCTGAGTATCGCGCGCTACTTCAGGGTCACTAGGCGGGATCCGTCCCTGTCACATCCACCCACCTGGCTCATTCTGACGCACCGTATCTACCCGGGGCCGCGGAAGCGCCGAGCAGCTCGACCCGGCAATCGTTCTGCGACAGCGTCCCTGCTTCTTGCCTATCAACATCCGCCGTGGCCACATTATCCGCGCGGCTCTCTCATCGGTCGGAGCGGGTCACGAAGCGTGGTGGTGCCATTACACGGTAGTTTTCAGATAAGAACAGGAGACGTTACATATGACCATGGAACGGCCCGTCATTAGTGCACTCTTGGTGGCGCTGGGTTTGACGCTGGGCGGCTGGTTCATCGGCCACGGATTCATGCGGGGGCGAATGGCGGACCGGTTCGTGACCGTCAAAGGCGTCTCGGAACGGGAGGTGAAGGCGGACGTCGCTCTGTGGCCAATCCGTTTCATCTCAACAGCTGACCAACTTGGGCGCGCCCAGGCCGAGATCGCGCGCAGCGTAGAGCACGTATACGCATTCTTGTCCAGGCATGGGCTCGACACCACCACGGTGGAGCTTCAGGGTCTGGAGGTCACCGATGCTCTGGCCAACCCTTACCGCCAGGGCCCAATCGCCAGCAGGTACGTAATAACCCAATCTGCGATGGTCCGGTCCGGCCGGCCGGAGCTGGTGCTTTCAGCCAGCCAACGTCTGGGTGAGCTGGTGGAGGCAGGTGTGGTCTTGTCGTCCCAGGCGGGCTATGGCGGCTACGGTGCAAACGTTCCGACGTTTCTATTCACTCGCCTCAGCGAGCTGAAACCCGACATGATCGCGGAGGCCACCGCCAACGCTCGCCAGGCAGCGGAGCAGTTCGCCGCAGACTCTCGCAGCGATCTCGGTGGCATTCGCCGAGCCAACCAGGGCGTGTTCGTGATACTGCCGCGTGACCAGGCGCGGGGCGCCGAGCAGGACAGCCAGCTCTTCAAAGTCGTGCGGGTGGTCTCGACCGTTGAGTATTTCTTGAACGACTGAGGACGCCTCCGGGAACAACCTACCAAGGGCTCGGTCTCTCGTACCGCATACCGTTGGTCGGAAGGCATAATGCCAGGCAAAACACGAGGAAACGGCCTCGTTGAAAGGCTCTCGCTGCTGCCGCTTGGACGGCTCGAGACCTTCGTTTGCCGGAAGCGCTAGCCGAGGTATAGGGCGAGACAACCGAACTGCATCGGGCATAATCCCAAAATCGTGTCAAAACCCAACGATCACCTGGACAGCTTGGGCCGGGCAGGGCATAATGCATGAGTTCGAGCGGGCTCGTGCCCTGCCCAGCGATTAGCAGGTCCAACAACAACTCCCATCCACGCGGAAGGATCGCAATGGCTACGCATTGCAGCGGCAACACCCCCGAAAACGAATTCACCGAGCAGGAGAACCGCGAGTGGATAGAGTCCCTCGAATACGTGTTGCAGACGGAGGGGCGCGAACGCGCCCGTGACCTGCTGTGCACCTTGCTGCAGCATGCTTCAAGGCGCGGTGTGCCGGCGAACTTTCCTGGCAGCACGCCCTATGTGAACACAATCCCCCATACCGATGAGCCTCCCTACGCCGGCAGCCGCGATATCGAGCGACGCATCAAGAGCCTTGTACGGTGGAACGCAATGGCAATGGTGGTGCGCGCCAACAGGGAAAGGGACGGTATCGGCGGGCACATCTCGACGTACGGTTCAGCAGCTTCGTTGTACGAGGTGGCGTTGAATCACTTTCTCCGCGGCACGGACGCCGAGGGAGGCGGGGATATCGTCTACTTTCAGGGGCACGCCGCTCCCGGCATGTATGCGCGCGCCTATCTCGAGGGTCGTCTGACTGAGCGAGACCTGGAGAACTTCCGCGCCGAGCTGCATCCCAAAGGGGGGCTGTCGTCCTATCCACACCCGTGGCTGATGCCGACGTTCTGGCAGTTCCCCACGGTGTCAATGGGCCTCGGTCCGATTTCGGCGATCTATCAGGCACGGTTCAACCACTACCTGCGCGATCGCGGCATCAAGAACACCTCGAACCAACGCGTATGGGCGTTTCTGGGCGACGGTGAGATGGACGAGCCGGAGTCCATGGGTGCGTTGACTCTCGCGTCCCGGGAACGACTGGACAACCTCACCTTCGTCATCAACTGCAACCTGCAGCGGTTGGACGGACCGGTGCGCGGTAACGGTCAGGTCATCCAGGAATTGGAGGCGGCGTTCCGAGGGGCCGGTTGGAAAGTCTACAAAGTCATACTCGGCAGCAATTGGGACCGCTTGCTCGACGCCGACAAGGGGGGATACATCGAGAAACGCATGGGCGAAACCGTTGACGGAGAGGCCCAGCGCTACTTCATCTCCGACGGCGCCTACGTGCGTGAGCACTTCTTCGGCAAATACCCAGAGCTGGCGAAACTGGTAGAGAATTGGTCGGACGAACAGATCCGCAACCTCAGGCGCGGCGGCCATGACCCGCAGAAGATCTTCGCCGCGTTCAAGGCGGCCACGGAGTTGGAAGGACGTCCCACCGTTATCCTCGCACAGACGATAAAGGGATACGGCCTCGGCGAAGCCGGTGAAGGAAAAAACATCACCCACCAGCAGAAGAAACTGAATGTGGAAGAGCTGAAACATTTCCGCAGCCGCTTCGGCATACCGATATCCGACAACGAAATCGAAGATGCCCCTTTCTACAAGCCAGATGACGATTCCATCGAGATCGAGTACTTGAAGAAGCGTCGTCAGGAACTGGGCGGTTTTCTCCCCCAGCGCCGTGATGAGAGCGAAACATTGTCCGTCCCCGGTGACGACGTGTTCGGGGAGTACCGCGAGGGTTCTGGCGAACGTAGCCTCGCGACAACCATGGTGTACGTGGCGATCCTCAGCAAGCTGCTACGCGACAAGGAGATCGGTAAACACATCGTGCCGATTGTGCCGGACGAGGCACGCACCTTCGGGATGGAAGCGCTCTTCCGCCAGGTGGGCATTTACGCGCATACCGGCCAGCTCTACGAGCCCGTCGACCGCGAAAGCCTGCTCTACTACAAGGAAGCCAAGGACGGAGCGATCCTGGAGGAAGGCATCACCGAAGCGGGGTCAATGTCGTCGTTCATAGCGGCGGGAACCTCGTACGCCACTCACGGCGTGCCGATGATTCCATTCTTCAGCTACTATTCGATGTTCGGTTTCCAACGTATCGGCGACCTTGCCTGGTCGGCGGGAGATGCGCAAGCGAAGGGGTTCTTGATGGGCGGCACGGCGGGCCGCACCACCCTGGCGGGCGAGGGATTGCAGCACACCGACGGACACAGCCATGTGCTCGCTTTGCCGATTCCGAATCTAAAGGCTTACGATCCCGCTTACGCCTATGAAATGGCGACGATCATACGAGACGGTCTCAAGCGCATGTACGAGGACAAGGAAACCCTCTTCTACTACATCACCATGATGAACGAGCAGTACAAGATGCCGGCTATGCCGGAGGGAGACGGCATCGAGGAGGGCATTCTGCGCGGGATCTACAAGTTCAGAGCCTCGGACTCGAGTGCTCGCAAGAAGAAAGCACACCTGTTCGGCTCAGGCACTATCCTGAATGAGACACGGGAAGCCGCTCGTATACTGGAAGAGGATTTCGACATTGCCGCGGATGTGTGGTCGGTGACGTCGTACAAGGAACTCTACATGGACTGCACCGACGCCTTCCGCGAGAACATGCGCAACCCCGGCGGCAAGAGACGTAAGAGCTTCCTCGAGCAGCAACTCGAAGGCGAGGATGGAGTACACGTCGCGGCAACAGACTACATGAAGGTGCTACCGGCAATGATTGCCAAGTGGATACCCGGCCGGTACGCTTTCCTGGGGACGGACGGCTACGGGCGCAGCGATCACCGCGCCGAGTTGCGTGACTTCTTCGAAGTGGATGCGCGTCACATCGCTTTCGCGGCGCTCTCGGAGCTTGCCGAGGACGGACGTATCCCACAATCGGCCGCCAAGGAGGCGGCAAAGAAACTCGAGATCGACAGAAAGAAACCCAACCCCGTCACGCTGTGAGTCGGCGGTCACTCGCACGAGGGCAAGCGCATTAAACCACTTTGGGAAACGATACGAACATGCTGAAAGATGTGAAGGTTCCGGAAATATCCGAGAACGTCGAGTCGGGTGACGTATCCAAAGTCCTTGTGAAAGCTGGTGACACGATCACCAAGGACCAGGGCTTGCTCGAATTGGAGACGGACAAGGCGGTAGTGGAGATGCCTGCCCCGTTCGCCGGCACCGTGAAGGAAGTGCGGGTGAACGAGGGTGACACTGTCAACATCGGGCAGGTGGTTTTTTCAGTCGAGACGGACGAAGCAGGAGATGAAGAAGCCCCGGAACCGGAAGACAAGACCGAGAGCGTCGCTCCAGAGGAAGGTCCCGTAGAGGAGGAAGCCGCGGACGAAGAAGCGACCGACGAACGAGGCACAGAGCATGAAGAGGAACCTTCCGAGGCGGGCAAACCGGAAGCGCCGCAGCCCGAAACCGACTCGGCGAAGGAGGACGGCCCGGCGCCCGAGCCTCCGCGGGAAGCTGAAGGCCCTGACATCGTGAACCCGCCGCCCGCTCCGCCGTCAGTGAGGCGTTTCGCTCGTGAAACCGGCGTGAACATCCGGGAGGTGAAGGGCACTGGGCGGCGTGGCCGCATCACGGTCGACGACGTCAAGCTGTACGCCAAGCGGCGCCTGGCCGAGCCGGACAGCGCGGTGCCCGGCGTGGTGCAGACTCAGCGGCTTCCCGACTTCGAGAAATGGGGTGAGGTGGATCGGGAGAAGTTCAACAAGATTCGTCGAATCACCGCTGAGACCATGGCAAACGCGTGGGTGACCATTCCCCACGTGACTCAGTTCGAGAAGGCCGACATCTCCGATCTAGAGGAATTCCGCGAGCGTTTCGCGAAGCAAGTGGAAAAGACCGGCGGCAAGCTCACCGTAACGGCGATCGTGATAAAGGTGCTGAGCCTCGCTCTCGAATCCTATCCGCGCTTCAATTCCAGCATCGACATCGAGAACAACGAGTATATCTACAAGCGCTATCACAACATCGGCATCGCAGCGGCGACACCTCGCGGGTTGCTGGTGCCGGTGATGAAGAACGTGCAGGACAAGTCGATCACAGACGTTGCCGTTGAGCTGTCGGAGTTGGCGAGCAAAGCGCGTGATGGCAAGTTGAGCCCCGACGACATGGAGGGCGGCACGATCACCATCTCGAACCAGGGTCCTATGGGTGGCGAGCAGTTCACGCCGATTGTCTACCCTCCCCAGGTTGCGATACTGGGCGTATCCACCTCGCGTGTCGAGCCCTATTGGACCGGCAGCGAGTTCGAGCCGCGCACCATGATGCCGCTGGCCCTTTCGTACGACCACCGGGCAAACGACGGAGCCGACGCGTCCGCATTCCTTCACTTCTTCTGCGAGTCACTGAAACACCCGCTCGCGCTGTTCTTGTAGGATGCTTTCTGCAGAACTGAATGGGATTCCCAGGGAGAATCGTACACGTGGCCGACAATAGCAAACGTGAACTGGTCGTAGTAGGTGGCGGCCCGGGTGGCTACACCGCCGCATTCCACGCCGCCGACAAGGGTATGCAGGTGACATTGGTCGATCCCGAGCCGAATCCCGGTGGTGTTTGCCTCTACCGCGGCTGCATTCCATCCAAGGCACTGTTGCACCTGGCGAAGGTGATCCACGAAGCCGCCGAAGTGGAGAACCGTGGGATTACGTTCGGGGCGCCGAAGGTCGACGCCTCAAAGGTGCGCGCCTTCAAGGATGATGTGGTACAACAGTTGACGGACGGCGTGGGCCAGCTAGCCAAGGCACGAAAGGTCGAGCACATCCGTGGATATGCCACGTTCGGTAGCTCCACCGCCCTGAAGATAGATACTGTCGATGGCGATAGCATGGAGGTGGAGTTCGAGCACGCCATCCTCGCCACCGGCTCCGCGCCGGCTCACCTGCCGGTGTTCGACTGGGAATCAGACAGGGTGTTGGACTCTTCCGGAGCGCTGGATGTTACCGGCCCTCCGAAGAACCTGCTGGTGGTGGGTGGCGGTTATATCGGCCTGGAGCTCGGTAGCGTCTATGCCGCCCTGGGAACCGAGGTTACGGTCGTGGAAATGCTGCCACAAATACTCACCGGGGTAGACCGTGACCTGGTGCGCCCTCTTCAAAAACGTCTGCAGAGCCTCTTCGCCGGTATATACACCCAAGCGAAGGTGATCGAATCGAAGGTTCAGAAGAATGGCATAAAGGTGTCGCTGGAGGGCAAGGGGACGGATGACGCGCGCAAGTTGTACGAGCGCGTCTTGGTCGCCGTAGGGCGCAAACCGGTTACCAACAGCATCGGCTTGGAGAACACGGAGATACAGTTGGACAGCAATGGATTCGTTAAGGTCGATCCTCAGCGGCGAACAAACGATTCCCGCATTTACGCCATCGGGGACGTCACCGGCCAACCGATGCTCGCGCACAAAGCTTCCCACGAGGGAAGAGTTGCCGTAGACGCCATCGCTGGCTCCAAGGACGTGTTCCAGCCCCAGGCGATCCCGGCGGTCGTGTTCACGGATCCCGAGGTTGCATGGACCGGCCTAACGGAGCTGGAAGCCAAGAACCGGGAAATCGAGGTGGCGGTCTCACGTTTCCCGTGGGCCGCTTCCGGCCGCGCTCAGTCGCTCGGCGGAGTGGACGGAGTCACGAAGCTGATCACGAGCAAGGAGGACGAGCGCTTGCTGGGCGTGGGCATTTGCGGTCCGGGCGCGGGCGAGCTGATTGCCGAAGGCACGCTCGCCATTGAGATGGGCGCGGTTGCCGAGGATCTGGCGTTGACGATCCACGCCCACCCGACCCTGTCCGAGACCCTGATGGAAGCGGCGGAGAGCCTCTACGGCTCTGCGACACACTATTTCCGAAAGAAGCGCACCACCTAAGCTGCAGATTCTGGTTCTGACACTCCGCCGGGATCATTCGCACCCGGCCGCTGCAACCGTCCCGACGGAAAGAAGAACACATCCCCAGGCGTTGGTAAGAAATATGCGGAGCCCTTTTTAGGGCTATCCTCCATATCGATGTGGCGTGACGCACGTCAGATTCATTCAAATGAAAGAGACCAGTTCCTTCGATGCAGAGCGCGAGAGAATGGTGAAGAGCCAACTCGAGGCTCGGGGCATCGCAGACGAGAATGTGTTGCGCAGCATGAAGGATGTGCCGCGGGAAGTGTTCGTTCCCAGAGAACTGCGGTATCAGGCCTACGAGGATAGGCCTCTGCCGATCGGAACCGAACAGACGATCTCGCAGCCTTTCATTGTCGCCGCCATGATCCAGGCTCTGCAGTTGACCCCTACCGACAAAGCCCTGGAAGTCGGCGCCGGCTCCGGTTACGCGGCGGCTGTAATGAGTCGGATCGCGGGCGCGGTATATGCCATAGAGCGTCACGAAAACCTCGTTCGTCAGGCTCGCGAACGGATCGAACGCCTGGGTTACGACAACCTGGAGATCAGGCATGGCGACGGGACCCTTGGGTGGCCGGAGGAAGCGCCCTTCGACGCAATCGTCGTCGCTGCAGCAGCGACCCGTGTACCCCCGAGCTTGCGGGAACAGCTCACCGTGGGCGGCAGATTGGTGATCCCAGTGGGATCCGGATTCTTCGATCAGCGCTTGGTTCGCATCACACGCACCTCCGAGAAAGGGTTCGAGGAACGCGAGTTGGAGGCGGTGCGTTTCGTACCCCTCGTGGGGAAAGAGGCTTGAGGGCGCCGCGAAGCTGCAATCGCTCTGTTGTTGAACCGAGTCGCCAATATCTGGCGGCACAGCATTTCGAGCGCTGCCCCATCGGGCGGGGCTCATCGACTCGATCTCGTCCAGCTCGAGGTGGTACCCGGCAGTCCTCTCGCGCCTCGTACAAACAAGAACTGTGCGGACAACTAAAGCTCTGCGGGAAAGCGTCAAGACTCGAAATGCGGAGCACAAATGCGTTACAGCTTCAGTATCATGTCGATCACTGGCCGATCACTGATTGAACAACGGTGACCAATGGCAAACATCGAGGTAGAAGAACTATTCAAGGTCTTCGGTCCCGAGAACAGGATCGACGAAGCGATCGACCTGGCCAAAGAGGGAAATTCGCGGGCAGACGTTCAGGAGCAAACGGGCTGCACGATAGCCGTGAACGACGTCAGCTTCACTGTGGAAGGGCCCGAGATTTTCGTGATCATGGGCCTCTCAGGCAGCGGCAAGTCAACGCTCTTGCGCTGCGTGAATCGACTGATAGAACCGTCCGCCGGCCGAGTGAGCATCGATGGCGAAGATGTGCTGGCGATGGATTACAAGTCGATCCTGAAGATGCGCGAACAGAAACTCGCCATGGTGTTTCAACACTTCGGTTTACTCTCGCACAAGAACGTCTTGGAAAACACTGCGTTCGGCCTGGAGCTGCGTGGCGTTCCCAAGAAGGAGCGGGAAGAGAAGGCGAGAGAGACTCTCGAGATGGTCGGATTGTCCGAATACGCACACTCCATGGTCAGCGAACTGTCGGGAGGAATGCAGCAGCGCGTCGGGCTGGCACGGGCCCTGGCGACGGACGCGGAGGTGCTCCTCATGGATGAAGCCTTCAGTGCACTCGACCCACTCATACGTGCCGAAATGCAGAGCGAGTTTCTGGAGCTCCAGCGCAAGATTCCCAAGACGATCCTGTTCATCACCCACGATCTGAGCGAGGCCCTGATGCTGGGCGACCGCATAGCCATCATGAAGGACGGCGCCGTCGTTCAGGTCGGCGGGCCCGAAGAGATCGTCGTCGATCCGGAATCAAACTACGTCAAGTCATTCGTCGAGAACGTGGACCGATCCCGCGTCCTAACAGCGGCCACCGCCGGGGAGAAACGTCCCACGGTATCGGTGGAGGATTCGGTGCAGGAAGCCATCGACTGCATGGAAGAGCTGCGCGTCCCCTCCATACTCGTGTTGGATCAGGGCAGCCCGGCCGGCGTCGTATGGCTGCAGGACGCGCGAGATGCGTTACAGGAAGACAACCCGCGGCTCAGTGAGATCATGGAGCCACCACCGGAAGCGGTCGAGCCGGACGAGAACCTGATAACCATACTGGCGCGAGCGGCGGAGTCATTGGCTCCGTTGCCGGTAATGAACAACGACGGAGAACTGCACGGGGTGGTGACCAAGGACATGTTGCTGCGCGCTATCGCAGGAGATGAACAAGAATGATACCGATACCTCTTGGCAGTTACATCGAGGTCATCATCGAATGGATGAACACCGAGTGGGCGGCGGTATTCAATGGGATTAGCGCGGTGGTCGGTACAGCGATCTTCGTCTTCGAGGACATCCTGCTGGCCCCGCCGGTCTGGCTTCTGCTTCCCTTCCTAGCAGCTCTTGCCTGGAGGCTCGCCGGCTACAAGGTGGCCCTCTTCACACTGATCGGGATGTTTTTGATCGACGGAATGGGCATGTGGGACGATTCGATGAGGACATTGGCGCTCGTCCTCGCCTCGGCGGCATTTGCATTGGCCGTCGGCATTCCGCTGGGTGTCTGGGCGGCCCGCAGGGATACGGTGGCCGCGGTGTTGCGCCCGGTGCTCGATTTCATGCAGACGATGCCCGCCTTTGTATACCTGATTCCGGCAGTTCTGTTCTTCAGCCTGGGTAAGGTGCCGGGAGCCATGGCGACCGTCGTCTTCTCCATGCCCCCAGCGGTGCGTTTGACCAACTTGGGAATCCGTCAGGTTTCAGAGGAAGCCGTGGAGGCCACGCGTGCCTTCGGCGGCAACAACCGGCAACTGTTGTTCAAGGTCCAGCTGCCTCTTGCACTCACCACCATCCTGGCCGGCGTCAATCAGACCATCATGCTGGCGCTGTCCATGGTAGTCATAGCCGCCATGATCGGAGCGGGCGGCCTGGGGCAGCAGGTCTTGAGAGGCATTCAAGAACTGCGCATCGGTTTAGGATTCGAGAGCGGTCTCGCCGTGGTTATTCTGGCTATGTTCCTCGATCGAGTGACCCAGAGCTTGGGACGCACCTGAGAATCAAGGAGCGAGGACTGGAACATATGCGCCAATTGAACCGTGGAATCGAGGTTGCACTCTGGTTGGCCGCATTGGCTTGTATTGTCTTGGTGGGGCACTTCCTGCTTCCCAGGTCCGAACGAGCCGGTGTAGAGCGCAGATCCGTGCACATCGGTTACGTCAGTTGGGCCGAAGGCATCGCCATGACGCACCTGGCCAAGGTTATCCTCGAGGAACGGATGGACTACGAGGTTAACCTCACCCTAGCGGATCCGGCGCCGATCTTCGTCAGCCTCGCCGAAGGCAACGTCGACTTTTTCCTGGATGCGTGGCTGCCGCGTACTCACAGCAGCCATATGGATGAATACGGAGACGTGGTCAACGACCTCGGGTATAACTACGAGGGGGCGCGCATCGGACTCGTGGTTCCCCAGTATGTGGGCTTGACCACCATTCCGGATCTAGACGACGCAGATGGAATGCTTGGCGGCACGATCACCGGCATCGATGCCGGTGCCGGAATCATGGCTGCTACGCGAAACGCCATCGACGAGTACGATCTGGATCTGCGGCTAGTCACGTCCAGTGGTGCCGCAATGACCGCCTCTCTGAACGACGCAATACAAGCGGAAGAGCCGATCGTCGTGACAGGCTGGAAACCTCACTGGATGTTCTCCCGCTGGCAGTTGAAGTTCCTCGACGACCCGCGAGAGATCTATGGCGAGGAGGAAAACATCCATACCATCGGCAGGCCGGGCATATCCCGGGATCTGCCGGAGCTTGTGTCATTCTTTAAGCGATTCCAATTCACCGACCAGCAGATCGGAACTCTCATGGACGCCATGAATCGGGCAGCTTCAGAAGAAGCCGCCGCCCGAGATTGGATGTCCGAACACGCCGATCTCGTCGACGGATGGCTGGGCGAAGAAAACGACTCTGAGGCGCGGTGACCTCGTTCTAAAGCGCCACGCCTATGTCGGTTGATTCGACTCGTCAGGCGCCAAACCGGCCTGTGCTACGCCGCCGCCCTCATGGAGAACGATGGGACAGCGCTGGGCGTTTCTACCGTGGCAGCTTCACCAATTCCACTTCGTCGACCCAAACGGTGCCGGGACCGCTGACCACGATATTGAGCTGTACCGCATCGGGATTCTGGCCGGCCTCCAGAAAGAACGGAGTCTCCTGCAAGGTCCATTCGGTGGTGCCGGAGAGCGGAGCGTGCATAGCTCGAGAGAAGTACCGTCCCATCCCCGGAAAGCGGCACCACATCTCCAGGAACACGTCGCCCTGTACGTTCTCCGTGCGCATACGCGCTCGGTAGACAAGGCGGCTGTCCTCGACATCTATGTCTCCGGCTTCGTACAATCGCACCGTGGTGGAATCCTCGGCCTCGATCATTAGCGAACCGGTGCCGTCGCTGGTCGTTTCCGCATCGAAAACGACCTGGCCTTGCGAGACCACACCTGTCTCATCGTGCACCGCATTGCTGAACAACACTTCCTCCGCCGTCGACCCCTGTGAGCACGCCGCCCAGACGACGGACAACAAGATGGTCATGATTAGAGTGTGATTACGGCTCATTCATGTCCTCCCGCTATGATTCAACGCGGTTCGAGGCGGCCCGCCCTCCACGGCCGGCCACCCCTTCCCTCAATTGCCTCGGATTATCGGCAGCAATGACCGTATCTCAACCCTCAACGCTGTTTCGAGCCGCACAGCGGTTTTCCACTGACTATATTCTTGTTGTCGATGCGAAGAAACGTCATGGGGGAAAGACTCCGAGCAAGCTCAGGTTTGGCGTCGCTAGCTCGCCTTACTCTAAGCGTGCTCACGTTCAGTCTACTCGCCGGAGTGGCGGCTGTTTCCGCGCAGATCGCAGAGCAGCCGCCGGAAGCCGTGGCGAACGACAGGGATTGGCCCATAGATCCCGATGCCGCGGCTCGGCCCACGGCGCGTTCGGCTCCTGCTTCGGGGCCTATAGCCATCGACGGTCGTCTCGCTGAACCCTCCTGGGAGGAGGCAGACCCGTTCGGCAACTTCGTCCAGTCCAAGCCGCGCGCCGGGTATCCCGCCACTGAGCCGACCGTAGTGCGGATATTGCACGACAGCAAACACATCTACGTCGGCGCGACCTGCTACATCTCGGACCCCGACCACCTCACCATCACCAGCCTCGAGAGAGACTATGAGAGCTTGAACAGCGACGCGTTCGGTGTCGCATTCGACACGTTCCTGGACCGCAGCAGCTCGTTCATGTTCTTCGTGAATCCCAAGGGAGCGGTCAGAGACGCCCAGTCGTTCGACGACGCACGGATCAGAGACCTCGCATGGGACGGCATTCTCGAAGTGCGCACGCGAATAGACTCGACGGCGTGGACGGTCGAAATGGCAATCCCCTTGACCGCCTTGAGATTCGACCCGGCAAAGGACGGACAGGTCTGGGGAGCGAACTTCTTCCGTAGAGTGCGTTTCAAAGACGAGGATTCCTTCTGGGCTCCCATCGATCGAAGGAACAAGGTCTACACTATGTCCAAAGCGGGGACCATCCGCGGGCTGGGACAGCTCGACGCGGGTCGCAACCTGCAGCTCAAGCCGTACGTTCGCGCCGCCAATATCGCCGGGAGCCGGCCGGCGGATGAAGACCGCGGAGGCGAGTACGACGGTGGCGTAGATCTGAAGTACGGCATTACCTCGGGCATGGTCCTCGATCTAACCTATCGCACCGACTTCTCGCAGGTGGAAGTGGATCGTGAGCAGGTGAACCTCACCCGGTTCTCGCTCTTTTTCCCCGAGCAGAGGGAGTTCTTCGTTGAGAACTCGGGCATGTTCGCTTTCAGTGACGCGCTCGGCCGGGAGTTCCGCACCGGGGCGTCGGCGAGAGATTTCACATTCTTCCATTCCCGCCGCATTGGGCTCACCGACGGTGGAAGACCGATTCCCATAGTGGGCGGCGGGCGCCTGACCGGTCGTATCGGGGGCAGCGAGTTGGGCCTCTTGAATATGCAGACAGCCTCCACGGAAGAAGCCCCGCCGGAGAATTTCACGGCGGTCAGATTCCAGCGTAAGCTGTTCGGCAACTCGTCTGTGGGAGGCATGTTCCTCAACAGACAGGTAACCGACGGCGGCCGGCCGTACAACCGTGGCTACGGCGTGGACGCGAACATCGGCCTGTTCGGCAGGATGATGATCAACTCTTATTTTGCCGTCACCGACTCGCCGGGCGAAGAAGGTATGGGCACTGCGGGGCGGGTTTCGGTTGCATGGCGCGACCAGTTGTGGAACATCTCCGCATTCGCCAAGCGTGTCGAGGACAACTTCAACCCCGGCATGGGGTTTGTGCGGCGCAAGGGTATCAACCACCGTTACGGGACAATTGGAGCACACCCGCGGCTGCGCTCCTCAATCGTGCAGGAGTTGAATCCCTACGGTGAGATTCACTACGTCACGAACCTGGAGGACGTGCTGGAAACCCGCCAGGGGACCCTCGGTTTCGGCGTGACCTTCGTTGGCGGAGGAAGGTTGACGCTTCGAGCGGACGATCACTTCGAGCGCATTTTCGACAGTTTCCAGGTCAGTGGCACCGCCACCGTCGAGCCTGGAGGCTACAACTACAGGAGGGGAAGCCTCAGCTACCGCTCCAGCGCCGGCCGGCCTCTGCATGGGAGAGTCAGCCTCAGCAACGGGGGATTCTGGGACGGGAATCGGACCTCGGCAGAGCTTGGCATGACCTGGCGCGTCAACTACCGGCTTTCGCTCAACCTGTCCGCGAACCGCAACCAGATATCGTTTCCCGACGGCGATTTCACCGCGGATGTCTATGGTACGCGAGTCAAGTTCACGCCCACGACCCGCATCGCCGCCAGCGCTTTCGTTCAGTACAACGAGTCCACCGACGAGATGGTGAGCAATCTGCGCTTCAATTTCATCCACGCACCGCGCAGCGACCTGTTCCTGGTGTACACGGAGAGGCGCGCCATGCAAGACCGGGCGGTGCTCGACCAGTCGGTCACGTTCAAACTCACCAAACTACTTGCATTCTGATACGGAGTGATGATGGTGCCGGCCTCTGGCAAGACGAGGTTGGAGGTATTGAGGTACATGCTCCTCGTTCGGGCGTTCGAGGACCGATTGACTCAGTTGGTCCAGGAGGGGGACCGTGTTCCCGGCATGCAGATTCTCGCAACCGGCCAGGAACGCACCGTGGCGGCAATCCTGGCTCTCCGCAAAGACGACGTGCTGGTCAGCAACCACAGGAACCATGCGCATCTCCTCGCGAGGGGAGCAGCACCGCGCGCTTTGATGGCTGAGATTTTTGGCAAGGCCACCGGCGTGAACAAGGGCAAGTCGGGTACGCTGCATCTTGTCGCTCCCGAAGTGAACGCGCTGATGACCTCCACAGTGGTCGGCGCAGGGCCGCCTTTGGCTGCGGGCGCCGCGTTCGCCCAGCAGTACAGGAGCGAACAAAACATTACCGCAGTCATCTTCGGCGACGGGGCAGCGGCGGAAGGGACAGAACTCCGTAACACCGCCGTTGCATGCGGCCTCTCCCGAGCCAATGTGGATGAACAATCGCCCGTCGCTTCCAACACTGAGACATCCATCTAGATTTCTGGGCAACGCGGGTTCGAAAACAGGCAATAATCACCTCGAGGAGGAATCCCAAGGATGACACAGGACGCTGATTACAATGAGATGAAAGAAAAGGTCACTCAATACCTGAGTGGTCTCGAAAGCAAGCCTGTGGATACGACCATCAACATCGCCAAGGGGATCGGGCTGAGCCGCAGAGAGGCGTCAAAGATCCTACGGCAGATGGAGGAGGACGGAATCGTCCAGGCCGCAGGCGTTACCGCTGGAGTGGCGGGCTACAAGCTCGTGCAGTAGGCAGTAGAGCTGGCTAGCGGCGCCGGCGTGTGGACCTCGCACTTCACAGCAATAACGTCCACCCACGCCGGCACCAGCCGGCTTTCTCGAATGCAGCGGCGAAACGCCCCCGAACATCGGGGCTCTAAACGCCCTTGAAGCGACCACCCGTTGCTCAGCCCCCGGGTTACGGCAGCGCCGCCAGAGCTGCCTCCACCTTCTCCTTGGGATACTCGTAGTCCACGAGATCTCCCACTAGATACCGCTCGTACGACGACATGTCGAAGTGCCCATGCCCACTCGCATTGAAGGCAATGGTCTTCGCTTCGCCGCTCTCTCGGCAGCGTATCGCTTCGTCCATTGCCTCTTTCACCGCATGTGACGTCTCCGGTGCCAGCAAATGGCCTTCGGCCTTCGAAAAGCTCAGCAAGGCATCGAAGCATGCGGTCTGATGGTGCGCGACAGCCTCTATGAGCCCCAACTCGTACAAGTGGCACAATATCGGGGCCATTCCGTGATAGCGCAGTCCTCCCGCGTGGATTGCGGGCGGGATGAAGTCGTGGCCCAGAGTGTACATCTTGAGCAACGGAGTGGTACACGCCGTATCACCGAAATCGTAGCGGTATAGTCCCTTGGTAAGGCTGGGACATGCCCTCGGCTCCACCGCCACGACTCTGATTGCATTGCCCTCAACCATTTTGTCCCGCACGAAGGGGAGGGAGAAACCAGCGAAGTTCGATCCTCCGCCAACGCACCCGATCACGACATCGGGATAGTCACCAGCGATCTCGAACTGCCGGATCGCTTCGAGCCCGATGATCGTCTGATGCATCATCACGTGGTTGAGCACGCTGCCAAGCGAGTACTTCGTGTCGTCTCGCTGCGCGGCGTCTTCAACCGCCTCGCTTATCGCGATGCCGAGCGAACCCGGGCTCTCGGGATCGCGCTCGAGTATGCTCCTGCCGGCACGCGTTTCCCCGCTCGGACTCGGCACGCACGTCGCGCCCCAGGACTCCATCAGGAGGCGCCGATAGGGCTTCAGGTCGTAGGATACACGCACCATGTAGACCTTGCATTCGATGTCGAAGAAGTTGCATGCGAGTGCCAGCGCACTTCCCCACTGCCCCGCACCGGTCTCCGTGGTGATTCGATCAACACCTTCCTGTTTGTTGTAGTATGCTTGCGCAATGGAGGTATTCGACTTGTGGCTCCCGGCGGGGCTCACCCCTTCCCACTTGTAGTAGATGCGCGCCGGTGTGTCGAGAGCGCGCTCCCAGCGTCTCGCCCGCACCAGTGGGCTCGGCCGGTAGATGCGGTACAAGTCGAACACTTCGTCCGGAATGTCGACGTACCGCTCCTGACTGACCTCCTGGAGAATCAGTCCCATCGGGAAGAGTGGCGCCAGGTCGTCCGGCCCGATCGGTTGTTTGGTGCCGGGGTTGATCACAGGCGGCAGGGGTCGCGGCAAGTCCGCCTGGAGGTTGTACCATTGCCGCGGCATCTCTTTCTCGCTCAAGAGGATCTTGCTCACATTCGCGTCATTCATAGTGCTAGTTCTCCTGGTATCAGAGGGTAAGAACGCTATTCGTCGAAGAAGAAGGTTGGTTCCCTGTAGAAGCGGATCGATTGTCCGGCAGCTCCCCGATCTCGAGTGAGCCGTTTACTTGTTCTCGTTCTCGCATCGTGATTTCGCCTCCTGACGCCCGCCACCAGGAACAGCACGAAAAAACCCGCTGCGGTCCTGGCAGCGGGTTGGTGTGTCGAGTTGTTCGGGTGTGGCCTAGCAGGCCGGGGTACGCACACTCCTCCCACTGCTCTCTGTCGAGCACCACCACCAGTTGCGTACGTTTGTTTGGAGTGTGTTCATTGTCTTTGCCTGGTTACGCGGACCTGGGCGCGATGTCCACCGCCCTTCCGCGACGGATGTAGATAGTCGGGTTGAGGCTCTTCGTCAAGAGTCTCGCGGCTTCGAGCCTCTTCGACGCCCCTCACATACGCAGGTCTGGACATCCTTGCAAACCGGATCCATAATTGAGCTTCCGGCAGATGGTGTGAAGATCCCGTGCGGATGTTGTAATAGGGCTTTGATGTCTTCATGGAGGCGAGATGGTGAGCAGAACAGTGAGATCCACGCTATCCTTTGCCACTGCTTTTCTATTGAGCATGATGGCATGCAGCGATTCGCCAACCACACCTGAGCCGGACCCGGAACCTACGGTAGAGCCGGAACCGGACACCGGACCGCCCGTCGCTGATGTGAACGCATATTTCGAAGCCCTCCCGAGCTGGGAGGAGTACTCCGAACCTGTGCCGAACGCGGAGGTGACCGCCTCGGAGCCGAGCTTCTACGAACAGAGCGGCAACTTGTTTTGCTCTGTAACCGAGGCCAGCATCACCCGGAATCCCGAAGACATCGTTACCTATAGCCCTGACTCAGAAATCCTATGGCTCGGCTCTCTGATCCAGGGTCGCGGCCATCGAGACGGCTTGGGATCTTTGCTGGAGCTCCCCGTTCGCCAGCGTGGCCCGCTGACCATATCCATCGACATCCTCTTCTCCGACAATACGCGCACGGTGGAATCGCCTACACTGGCCTCGGTCGGTCAAGCTATTGGAGAGCTGATCGACAGGGCACACGATGCCGGTCATCTCGCGGGGAGCAGCATATTCTTCAACCAGGTCGAAAGCCATTCGCTGGAGCAATCCGCTCTCGCACTGGGGCTGTCCGCCTCCTACATGGGTACTTCCGTCCGTTCAAGCCTTCAGATGGAGAGGTCGACGACCTCGTCATCACTGACGGCGACATTCATTCAGAAGATGTTCACCACGTCGATGGTGCTGCCTCAAACACCCTCCGACTTCTTCAGTGACGATTTCACCGACGACCTGCTTCAGGAGCAGGTCGATCACAGTAACATCGGCCCCAACAACCTCCCGGTCTACGTCGCCAGCATCACGTGGGGTCGGATGTTGACCGTGACCATGACGTCGGAGCACAGTGCGTCAGAGATGAAGGCCGCCCTTCAAGCGTCGTCGTCGTTCGGGGGGTTTGACGTGTCGGTGTCAGCCGACGCTCGCCACAAGCAGGTGCTGGACGAATCAGAGATCAAGGTCGTCGCCATCGGAGGACATGCACAGGCGGCCATCGATTTGATTCGGACCGGCCAACTCGGCGAGTACTTCAAGGAGGACGCCCCCCTCACGAGCGCGAGGCCGATATCGTACGTGTTGCGCAATCTCGGCGACAACACCATCGCCAAGGTGAGCGAAACGACCGAGTACGCTATCCGCGAGTGCGAGGCGGGCGGGGTGCAGCGCTACTACACGTACACGGCTTGGCGGGATGCAGTCGGTGCGGCAGGCTTGATCGAGGACTCCCTGTTGACCTACGAGGCCAACGTCGCGCTTGCGTCGGGGCTGGAGATGCCGCTAGGCGGGAACAGAAACATTGGACCGCGTGCCACCTGGCTGGCAGATTCCACAGGACTTCCGTTCAGCTTCTACCTCGAGAACACGAACGGGCCTGAACTCGAGACACCGTATCAGCAAAGCTGGGCGCTCGTTTTTCGCGACCAGGAGTTCTGGGGAGGCGCGGACCGCTATATAAGCATCGGTGATGTCGACGGAATCCCTTATGTCAGCCGTTACTGGTACGAGAATGACGATTTCGACATTCGCATCATCAGTAACGACAGCACCGCATCGGGCGCCACCGTGTACGCCATCGGCACCACGGTCGCCGATAACACCGATTTCGCTAACGAAGCGATCACCGTCAGCGGCGACGGGCTCGACGTGGTGCTGAAAGAGCCCTGGAACGGTTTCGTAGGCCTGGTCGCGCCGTTCCCGATCAACAACCTCCACTTCGACGAGGACGCCGGCGGAGACGACATAGCAATTCGAGATTTCCGTTTCGGTTCGAATTGAACTCCCGGGCGGTGCCAAGGCACTGCCCGGCCTACTCTCGGGAACCGTGCGGGGAATGATCACAAAGCAACGGCCGGCGGCCAATAGCTGACGGCCGAGTCACGAATAGCTCAACCCACTCACGCCTCGATCCCGATACGAGCTAAGACTCCGTTTCGGTAGTAGTGCTTCACCTCTTTCATTTCGGTCACCAGATCGGCACGCTCCAAAACCTGTGGAGCTGCCCAACGACCCGTGAAAACCAGCTCCACCCTTTCGGGTTTCGCATCTATGAGCTCGAGCAAGTCCTCTATGCCGAATAGTCCGAGTGC
>CAZOJI010000022.1:68065-73644 GCA_964580055.1 uncultured Gemmatimonadaceae bacterium
TTGACTGCCTTCGTCGATCGGCTCCGACTGCACCGCACCGCCCAACGTCTTCTCGGCAACGTGGATGAAGAAGTCGGGGTCGGAGTCCTTGTAGCTCTCTTGAAAGTCCCCGTATGTCTGCACCGATTGGAACCCCGCCTCGAGAAGCAGCCGCCGCATGTACGCCTTGCGAATCGGACACATGTTCAGCGTGTACTCGTCTCCGTCCGCGAAGGTGTACTTGAACCGCACCAACCCCTTGTCGATATGTTCCGGCTCCGCGGAGACCCGATCGCCGCAGTAGTAAAAGCGATGTTTCGTCGTGTAGCCCCGGTCCAGCATGGCGTCGTAGTTGCGCTGGTCGATTATGAGAATGCCGTCGTGCTTGAGTGCCGCGTAGAACTCCGCGAGCGCGCGGCGCCTGTCATGTTCCTCATGCAGGTGTGTGAAAGAATTGCCGAGGCACACGATAGCGTCGTACCTGCCGCGAGTGTCGCGGTTCAGCCACCGCCAATCGGCTTGAACAGTCTTGAGCACCAAGCCCCTCCGCACGCCGTTATCGAATGCTTTAGCCAGCATAGCCGCCGAGCCATCAGCCGAGGTGACATCGAAGCCCGCTTCCATGAGACGCACCGAGTGAAAGCCGGTACCTGTCGCCACATCCAACACACTCGTCTTGCCTCGAGCACGCAGAACCTCAATGAAGAACTCCTCCTCGCTTCGAGCTCGCGCGTCCCAGTCGATCAGTTCGTCCCACTTCTCGACGAAGCCCTTGATGTATTCGACCCGGTACAGGTCCGTCTCTCGGTCTTCGAGAGGATCGTCGCCGTAGGCCTGCTCTGCAAGCTCGAGTTCGGGGTTTCTGGTCTTTTCCGCCGTGCCACCCATAGGATCTCTCCTCCTTGTAAACGCTTCGTGGTCGCGGGGAGAGACGGGAGGCTGGGGATCGAAAAAGCAACGCGAACCTCCGGCCGACCTCGCCCCCGCGGGCGACTTGAAGGACCTGTGGAATCGCGTCTGGAAGCCGGATGAGAAGCCGTAGGACGTTGGCTTCATTCGGAACCTCCCACCTCCCACGAGGCTTCAAGGTCGATCAAACGCCGTTGATGTCCCGGCGTCAGCGTTGGCAGGTCTTCGGACTTGCGAGCAGTCGACTTTCGCCATCTTCCTAATCCCACGGCTTCCCAGCCGTCATGGCCAGTGCCAATCGTGGGACTCGTTCTCGCTCACCGCTGCGGGGCAGTCCCGGATTCTAACCGGGTTCCCTCTTAGCCCTGATTTGTATCCCAGGGAACCAGCGCGTGATTGAATGTAGGGAGTGTCGCGACGGAATGTCAAACAGTCGCAGGCCGCGGCACGATATCGAGCACGATAGCAACTTCCCGGAGATGTGCCTCACGTTGATTACTGGACTCCCTCGACCCTGCGCTCCATAATACCTGCGGACCGGTAGTTATGGCCATCTGGCCGTTTCCGTACTGTGTCCGCAATAGTCTGTTGGGACTGTGCATCCCGCATTCAGGCAGAGCGACGAAAATCGACGAAACCAAAAGCGAAGACATTGAGTAATGACCTCAAGACACCCTCACGGCTTGGTGAAGAGGTCGGAGCGCGCAGCCTGACAGATCGCTGCCACTGCCGGATGCTGTACCTTTCTTTCCACCGAGATCGCATACCACCTCTCAACGATCTCCGGTGCCTCACCGAGCTTGCGCACCTTGTATTGCCTCCGAACGTCGTCTTCGATGACGGATGGCACCGCGAACACGCCGTTACCGGCCTGACCGAATACCTTGAGCAGCGCGTTGTCCTCGAACTCTCCAACCACGACCGGCCGGATTTCCATCGCTTCGAACCAGCGTTCCAGGGAAAGACGCAGTGCGGTGCCTTCGGTGGGCAGCAAGAACGGTGCGCCATCCATAGAGAGAGGGAAGCCTCTGCGAAGGTCTGCATGAATGTTGCCGGCGGCCATGAACGTAACCCCGCACTCGCCCAGCAGATGATTGAAGGCCCGCACACTGACGCTGGGAGGCACCGGTGAATCCGAGAGAACGACGTCGAGTTCATGTATTGCCAGCTTCGCCAGTAGCTGCTCGCTGGTGTCTTCCTCGCACGAGACGCGCAGGTCTCTTTGATTCTCAAGGGCGGGCTTGATCAGCCTGTAAGCCACCAGCTTCGGCAGCACATCCGCAACGCCTACCAGCAGCTTGAGCGAACGGCCGGCCGGCCGGCCACGAATACTGTCGGTCAACTCCCGCCCCAGAGTGAAGATCTCGTTGGCATACCGGTACACGAGACTACCCGTTTCGGTGAGAGTCATTCGCCTGCCCGAGCGGTCGAACAGTTCCTTGCCGAGTGCCTCCTCCAACGTGCGCAGTTGGCTGCTGGCGGAGGTATGGCCTCGGCAGGCCCTTGCTGCACACGAAGGCCGGCACCACGCTTCGGTTGATCACATCAAGGAGGGTCAACGGGCGTCTGAGCTGTACGATAGGCTTCAAGAGCGTCGAGCGGAGATCGTCAGCACATTGAATCGCATCAATGACGGAGCATTCGGTCGCTGTGTCATTTGTGCTGACTCGATTTCATACAGCCAGCTGGAGGAGTCGCCGGAGACCCTGATTTGCATCGGCTGCCGGCAGTGACCGGAGTGCGTCGGCGTCAGATCAACATCCGGTACACAGTCGACCAGCGCGTGCAACACGCCGCGGGGATGCCGTGCGTTGTCGTCACTGACGTGGCATCATCCAACGAGTAAATGGCGGCTGCGCTATTTCGCGACGGCCCCGTCGACCCTATTCTACATCCAGCACCTCCCGCACCTTGGCGGCCAGGTCACGTTTCGTGAACGGCTTGTTGATAAACTGAACACCCTCTTCCAAGACTCCGTGGTGGGCAATGACGTTTGCGGTGTAGCCGGACATGAACAACGTTTTCATGCCGGGGCTGGAGCGCAGCAATGTATCGGCCAGGTCGCGACCACTCATGTCGGGCATCACAACATCGGTGATCAGCATGTGGATCTCGCCGGCGAATGACTCTCCCACCTGTATGGCCTCGTCGGGGTTCGATGCGGCCAGCACGTTGTAACCAAGTCTCTGCAGCATGATCTTCGTCATGTCCAGGATGGCCTTCTCGTCTTCTACAACCAGGATGGTTTCAGCACCGCCCACGTCCTCACGCACGGCAGCCCTGATTTCCGCCGGCTCAGCCACGGCAAAATGCCTGGGGAAGTACACCTTGAAGGTCGTTCCCTCACCCGGTTCGCTGTAGACATTGATCAACCCGTCATTCTGCTTGACAATACCGTAAACCGTGGCCAGACCAAGCCCAGTGCCCCCGCCCACCCCTTTCGTCGTGAAGAACGGCTCAAAGATCCTGTCGACGACGTCTTTGTCCATGCCGCGACCATTGTCGCTCACCGCCAGCATCACGTAGTCACCGGGGTGTGAACCGGAATGGTAGCTACAGTAACGCTCGTCGAAACTGACATTCCCCGTCTCGATGGTGACCATGCCGACGCTGGCAATCGAGTCTCTTGCGTTGACACACAGGTTGGCCAGTATCTGATCCAACTGAGAGGGATCCATCTTGACCGGCCAGAGGCCCGACCCGGGCAGCCAGGTGAGATCGATATCCTCTCCGATGAGCCGGCGCATCATGTTCAACATCCCTTCCAGAGTCTCGTTCAGGTCGAGGATTCGAGGTGCGATCGTTTGCTTGCGAGCAAAGGCCAGCAACTGCCGCGTCAGCTCTGTTGAGCGCTCGGCGCCCTTCTTGATTTCCTGGAGGCTGGCTGTGCGGGGGTCCTCCGAGTCCATGTCCTCCAAGAGCATCTCGGTGTTGCCGAGTATGATACTCAGCATGTTGTTGAAGTCGTGAGCCACGCCCCCGGCGAGCCGGCC
This sequence comes from uncultured Gemmatimonadaceae bacterium, assembly GCA_964580055.1. Lineage (GTDB taxonomy): Bacteria > Gemmatimonadota > Gemmatimonadetes > Gemmatimonadales > GWC2-71-9 > JBDGYW01. The sequence goes on from CAZOJI010000022.1 coordinate 71,947, forward strand.
CACGGATTCCATCTTCTGCGACTGAACCAGTTGCTCCTGCAACCCCTTCTGAGCCTCTTCGGCCTCCTTCCGTTCGGTTATGTCGAGTAAGATCCCATCGAACTTGATGACCGACCCGTCTTCAGCCCGGGAAATCGTGGTTATGTCCTCCACCCACCGGACCAAACCGTCGCGCCGCACTATCCGGTATGGGGCGTGGATGATCTCAGAAGCCTTTGGGTCGCCCGCCACCGTCTCGACCTCGGCGTTGACGCGATCGACATCCTCGGAGTGAATGACTGCCTGGTAGGACACTTCGCCTGAGGTGAATTGCCGTGCAGCCCACCCGAACATACGCTCCACGTTGGCGGAGGCGAACTCCACCGGCCAACCTGGCGCGTTCTTCCATACAAAGGCTACGGCGGGACTGCGCTCGACAATGTCCTCGGCAAGACGAAGAGCCTCCAGTTCCCCAATCCGATTGAGAGCGAAAGCAAGGTCTTCGGCCAGCTCGGCGAACAGCTCCTGTTCTTCGGCATCGTCGGCGTAAACGGCTGGAACCGATACGGAAAGGACTCCGTGAACCGCGTCTTCATAGACCAACCTGGTCGTGAGAACGGCGTTGTCGCCGTACTGAGGTGCGTGCGGGCAGTCGGGGCATTCTGTCCCGGGATCGCTTACCACGACCGTGGTATCTCGTTCCAGTGCCTGACGCATGCAGGCAGGATATTCCTGACGCTCGAGACGGCTCTCGAGCCCCGACGGGTCACGGTCCAGCCCGGACAGCGCAGCCATGGTTACGCCCATCCCCGACTCGTCCAGCAGAGCTATCCATGCCGTTCCATAGCCCAAGGTATCCGTGAGGTTGTCGCATGTGCCTTCGATCAACCGCCGCGCGTCGCTCTCGTGGACTATGAGCTGGTTGACGTTCCGTATCGCCCTCAGGACACGATTCACGTTCTCCAGCCTCTGTTGGCTCCGGTAGAGGCGGTCGTTGGCGCGCAACACGGCCAGGATCAGAGCTGACACAATGCCTGCCAACACGGATTCAATCAAGAACGGCTGCGTCCGCCAACCATCCAGCACTGCAGACCAGATAGGCATGTCGTTCAAGATCGCTATGGCAGACCACACCACTGGCGTAGAGAACGCCTGGTAACATGCCAATACCAGCAGAAACGAACCAATCGCAAAAGTCCACGTTCCCGACAGCCGCAGCAGAAATCGTCCATGCACCAAACGTACGGTCAGTAGACTGAGAAGAACGTGGGTCATATTCGTGGCAAAACCGAATCCGAATGGAACAGCGGGGAACAGAGGAAATGACAGCAGCGCGGCCAGCAGTATCGCAGTCCAGTGGCGCCGCAAGACCGCGAACCCCACGTAACCGAACGCCAAACGGCCGTCGATCATTGCGTCAGCGTATGGCAGTTGTACGTTGAAGAAACTCGCGGTCGTGCCAAGTAACGCCAGAACCAGGAAGAGGGTGGTTTCGTTTACATGTGATCGGCCCTCTCGCATCCAACCCCCTCTTCGTGGTACGGCTATTGATTAAGCGCTGGGGATGGCGTTGTCAAATTGAGGTGGTTTTCTCCAAGCTTCACTAAGAAAGCGCCACGGTCTGGAGGTTCCAATTCCGACCTGCACCACAGCTCCGGGATTTACGCTCATCGCCCCCAGGTTAACGAAGCCGGAAAACCTCCCTTTGCTCATTCTTCC
>CAZOJI010000023.1:0-71758 GCA_964580055.1 uncultured Gemmatimonadaceae bacterium
TGTCTCATTGACTAAACCCACCCCACGCATAACATCAATCGGACAAACCATCAGGCGATCTACCATGACCCTATCGACCTTTCTCAAACTGTACGCCATTGCCCTTCCGACATTCCTGGTCGTAGACCTGGTATGGCTGGGTTTCGTGGCGCGCTCCTTCTACCAGGACAAACTCGGCCATCTGCTTCGCGCCGACGTCAACTGGTATGCGGCGATCGTCTTCTATCTGCTGTTCGTGGTAGGAATGGTGATCCTCGTGGTCTGGCCCGCGGTGGAACGCCAGAGCCTCACGCGCGCGATTCTGCTGGGCGCGCTGCTCGGCCTGGTGACCTACGCCGCATACGATCTGACCAACCTGGCGACCATGAGTGGCTTCCCGACCGTAGTTGCGATCGTGGACATGATGTGGGGTGCGGTGCTTTGCGCCACTGTCTGCACCGTCACCTACCTCGTGTGGAATTGGGTCAATTGAGCACTCGGCAGGTACCATTCCTTCGTCGCTGATCCCTCGAGCGCTATCACAGCCAACAGTGGTGCGCCGGACTGCCGGTGCCGAGATTTGTGCAGAGTCCCGAAGCAGTCCAGTTTTGGCCGTGTGTTCTCTTCAGCCCGTGTCACCCAAGGTCGTGTTTCGCCTTTGAGAATGAGAGCGTATTGGAGTTCCGTGGCAGTCCTCTGCCTTCACGCGATTGCGGCCTGCGGTGGCGACAGGGATGCGGCCGAGGATGTGTGGGAGGGCACGATCGACACTCTACCCAGCGGTGCCGTCCTGGTGAGCAACCCTTCGTACGGAATCTGGGACAGCAGTTCCGCCTGGCGGGTCGTGGAAGCGCTGCGACTCGGCTCGCTCGAAGGATCCGGCCCCGAGCTGTTCGGGAGCATCTCCGCCTTGGAAGTGGATGCACGGGGGCGCATTTACGTTTTCGAAAGCCAGGCGCAGGAGATAAGGGTCTTCGATTCCACCGGAGTGTTCGTTCGCACCATCGGCCGCGAGGGCGCCGGGCCGGGCGAATTCCGCCAGGGAATCGGTTTGGCCTGGGCCCCCGCCGGGAATCTCTGGGCAGTCGATCCTGGGAACTCGCGAATCTCGGTATTCGATACGGCGGGCACATATCTGTCCATGCGCCGCATCATGGGCGGTTACGTCAGGACCCCGTGGCCGGGCGGATTCGACGAGGATGGCCGGTTTTATCATTATGGCATCGATCTAGAATCCGAGTCCGGCGAGCGGTTCGTGATGGTACGGTTCGACACACTCCTCAATCCCATCGACACCGTGTGGGCCCCACGACCGCCCGAAGACCGGTATTTCGAGCTGCGGTCCGAGGGCGGTTTAACGCTGGCCGGCATCCCTTTCACCCCCTCGATCACATCGCGGATAGGACCTGCCGGGCACCTCTGGTTCTCCGATACGCGCGACTACCGCGTCTACGAGCGGAACGTAGCGGGTGATACACTGTCGATCGTGACGCGCGATTTCGAGCCTCTGCCGGTGACTGATGCGGAGATCGACTCGGCAATGGCGAGTTTCGATTGGTTCACGCGCCAGGGTGGGCGAATCGACAGGTCGCGGTTTCCCAGGGTGAAGCCCGCCCTCCGGAGCATCTACATCGATGACGAGACTCGGCTCTGGGTGGTTCCCTACACGGACGCCGGCGACAGCAGGCGTGTGCTCGACGTCTTCGGGGCTTCCGGACGTTACCTGGGCCGGTTGCGCCTGCCGTTTCGACTCGCCGGCAACCCGATTCCCTTGTTTCGGCGCGGCTCTATCTATGCGGTCACGCACGATGAACTGGACGTGCCGTACGTCGTGAGGGCGAGGATTGCAGGGATCACAGCCGAGATCCCGGACACGTTTGCTCGCTAGCTGCCCCGGTGTCTCCGGGGCGCCCCATTAACCGTCCGTAAGTCCCAACACTTCAAGAGCTTACGGAACAGCAAAACAATTGATTTGAAGTCCGAAATTGGGTATATTTGCGAGACCTCCGAAGGGGTCCACGCGGCCCCTTTTCTCGTATCCCATACAGGACGACAATGACAGGCCCGAACAACCGCGAACGCATTCTCTCCCGCCTCATCGAAGACGAACTCAAAGAATCTTTCATCGACTACTCCATGAGCGTCATAGTGCAGAGGGCGCTGCCCGATGTGCGTGACGGCCTCAAGCCGGTACACCGCCGCATTCTCTACGCGATGAACGAGTTGGGCCTCCAGCCCGGGCGTGGTTACAAGAAGAGCGCAACAGTGGTTGGAGACGTGTTGGGCAAATACCACCCGCACGGTGATTCCGCCGTCTACGACTCGCTGGTGCGCATGGTTCAGGATTTCTCAATGCGCTATCCTCTGGTCGATGGGCAGGGAAACTTCGGGTCGGTGGACGGCGACAGTGCGGCGGCCTACAGGTACACGGAGGCGCGGCTCACTCGTGCGGCCGTGGCGATGTTGGAAGATATCGACAAAGAGACCGTCGACTTCGCTCTCAATTTCGACGACCGTCTCCAGGAACCAACCGTCCTTCCGTCCAAGCTGCCCAATCTTCTCGTCAACGGCTCGTCCGGTATCGCGGTCGGCATGGCCACCAACATTCCGCCTCACAACATCGTGGAGATAGCCTGCGCGCTCAAGCACCTGATCGACAATCCCGAATCTGAGGTGAGAGACCTCCGCAAGTACGTGCTGGGCCCCGACTTCCCCACGGCCGGGTTCATATACGGGCGCGAGGGATTGGACGAATGCTACGAGACCGGTCGCGGTCGAATCGTGATGCGGGCGCGCGTTCAGGTCGAAGAAAGGGAATCGAGCGGCAAGGCACAGATCGTGGTGACCGAGATCCCCTTCCAGGTCAACAAGGCGCGTCTCATAGAGCAGATCGCCGACGGGGTGCGGCAACGGAAGATCACGGACATCTCGGCGCTGAGGGACGAGACCGACCGGGACGGCATGCGGATCGTGATCGAGTTGAAGCGGGATGCCAACCCCAAGGTGGTGCTCAATCAGCTGTACAAGCGGACGCAGATGCAAACCACTTTCGGGGTGATAATGCTGGCGCTGGTGGACGGCGTCCCCCGGGTATTGAATCTGAAGGAGATGCTGCAGCAGTTCGCGGATCATCGCCACGAGATCATCACCAGGCGCTCTCAGTTCGATCTCGACAAGGCTCAGGCGCGGGAGCACATACTCGAAGGTCTCAAGATCGCGGTCGACAACATCGACGCGGTGATCAAGATCATCCGGGGCGCACAAGATGTGGAGGCGGCGGACAAGGCTCTGCGCGAGACCTTCAACCTCACCGAGAAGCAGAGCGAGGCCATACTCAACATGCGTCTCGCCAGGCTCACTTCACTCGAGATCGAAAAGCTCGAGGCGGAGTTGAAAGAATTGCGTGCTCTAATCAAGAACCTGCAGGAGATCCTGGCATCCAGAGAGCGACGCATGGAGATCTTGAAGTCGGAGCTGGAAGACGTGATCGAGCGCTTCGGCGATCCGCGCCGCAGCGAGATTGTGGCCGACGAGGGCGAGTTCTCGGTGGAAGACTTGATCGCCGAAGAGGACATGGTCATCACGATTTCCCACTCCGGCTACATGAAGCGCATACCTGTCAGCACGTACCGTCGCCAAAGGCGTGGAGGGCGCGGCCTCAATGGCATGGGCACCAAGGAAGACGACTGGGTGGAACACCTCTTCGTCGCTTCCACTCATGACTACGTGCTGTTCTTCACGCAGACCGGTAGAGTCTATTGGCTGAAGGTCTATGACATTCCTCAAGGAGGAAGGGCCGCCCGCGGCAAACCGATAATCAATCTCATAGAGATTCAGGCGGGCGAGCACATTGCCGCATTCGTCAATGTGCGAGACTTCGGTGACGATCAGTTCCTGATGTTTGCCACGGCGGAAGGGACGATAAAGAAGACCAAGCTCTCCGCCTATGGACATCCGCGCGCAAACGGCATCAACGCGATCAATATCGACAAGGACGACAAGCTGATCGACGTACGGCGCACCGACGGCACCAACGATATCGTGTTGGCCACGTGGCAGGGCATGAGCATACGGTTTTCCGAAAAGGATGTTAGGGAAACGGGTCGAGCCACGGCGGGGGTGAGAGGTATCGCGCTACAAGGTGACGATCGAGTCATAGAAATGGTGGTTGTGCGCCGCGACGCGACCCTCTTGGTGGTGAGTGAGAAGGGGTTGGGCAAGCGATCCGAGCTAGCCGACTACCGCGTGCAGAAGCGGGGCGGCAAGGGCATCATCACCCTCAGGTGTACGGAGAGGACCGGGAACATAGTGGCGCTCAAGGAGGTGCAACCCGACGACGAACTCATGATGGTGACCCGCAAGGGTGTTATCATTCGTGTGCCGGTAGAAGGGATTCGAATCAGCGGGCGCAATACCCAGGGGGTCAGGGTAATGAACCTAGATCCCGGCGACGTGGTGGTTGATGTGGCACGGGTTGTGACGGAAGCCGACGAAGCAGACGTCGAAACGAGTGATACCGAGAGCAGCGCGGCAGCGCTCGAGGGTGAGGAATAGAAACCGACAGAACAGACCCACCGGCACCATCCGCCTTGGTCTCGATCGACGATATTCGTGAGGCGGCATCGGGACTCGTTGGAGTGACCTCTCCCACTCCATTGGTACCGGTGCCCGCACTCGAACCCGAGGCTGGATTCCCAGTCTACCTCAAGCTCGAGAACAAGCACGCCACGGGCGCCTTCAAGATGCGCGGCGCATGGACGGCTATCCGTCGTTTGCCGGAGGACAAACACTCGTCGGGAGTGCTGACCTATTCGAGCGGTAACCACGGGCAAGCAGTGGCATTTGCGGCACAGCGACTCGGTGTGCGTGCAGTGATAGTCATGCCGGAGACGGCTCCCGCGACGAAGATAGAAGGGGTCAAGCGATGGGGTGGTGAAACGGTATTTGCCGGGACCACCTCGGAAGACCGTTTCGAAAAGGGCATGGAAATGGCTGAGGCCGACGGGCTCACGGTGATCCCACCGTTTGACCATCCCGACATCATTGCCGGGCAAGGTACGGCGGGTCTGGAGATAGTAGACCAGCTGCCGGAGGTCGCGCACGTGGTCTTTCCGGTGGGTGGAGGTGGGCTGGGAGCAGGCGTCACCGCGGCGTTGACGGCGTTGCGTCCCGAGGCGGCATTGACCGGGGTTGAGCCGGAGGGGTCAGCAGCATTCGGAGCCTCACTCAGTGCGGGCAGGCCGGTGCGTCTCGACGGGACGCAAAGTGTCGCGGACGGGCTGCTTCCACTTTGCGTCGGGTCCATTACCTTCAACCATCTATACGGGCGCGCCGACGCGGTAACCGTGTCTGATTCAGCGATCGCTAAAGCAACGCTCTGGTTGCGCGGCGATCTGGGCGTGATGGCTGAACCTTCCGGTGCTGTGACGACCGCGGCTCTTCGCGCCGGTGCAATTGTGCCGAAAGGGCCTGTTGTCTTGATAGTCAGCGGCGGCAACGCTGACCCTAAGGTCCTCGAGAACCTGGCGAAGTTCGAAGCATAGACTGCCTATGACGACTGCTGAGCGAGCCAGAATCCTTGTTGTCGATGATGACGAGGGGCTGCTCAAAACGCTTACGTGGATTCTGAAGGACAAGGGCCACGAGGTCATTTCCGTGTCCGACAGCGTTGGCTTGTTGCCTCGAATGCTCGAGGAACGTCCGGACCTCCTGATGCTCGACATCATGATGCCCAAGGTGGATGGTCTGCAGCTTCTGGAACAGATCAAGGCAGACGAGCGGTGGCGCGATCTACCGGTGCTGATGATCTCATCCATGTCGCCGGAAGATGGTACCGTCAGCGCATTGGAGTCGGGCGCCTCGGACTTCATTTCCAAGCCCTTCCGCGTAAAAGAGTTGCTCGCCCGCGTTGAAGCTCACTTGAGGACCGGTCGGGCGCTTCGCGAGGCCCGCAGGGAGGCTCAGGAAAACGCAGCCGAAGCCAAGGCGCGCGCTGAAGAAGCGACGATCCGTGCTGAGATGGTGGATATCCTCCACGAGGTTACCGACGCACTGACTTCCGAGGAGATCTACCAAGTCCTAGCGCAGCGCGTGGCACACGTGCTCAACATTGCGAAATGCTCACTGGTGATTCCGCAACCCGGCGGCCAAGTCGGGCTGATCGTTGTCGCGTCCGACAACCCGATGCTGCGGAACTTGGAGATCCAGCTCGACGGATATCCGGAGATAAGGCGGGCCTTGGATACAAACTTGCCGGTCCTCATCGCTGACGTCCAGGCGGACTCGCTCTACGCGGAAGTCAGAGAGCGCTGGCGCGAAGAAGGTATCACGGTGTCGACCAAGTCGGTAATCGCCATTCCATTCACCCTGCACGGATCTCAGCCGGGCGTGTTCTTTCTGAGAACCATGGCTGACGGTGTCACGCTCACCGAGGCGGACGTCGAGTTCGCCGAGGGAGTCATCCGCACCGCGGTGAACGCTATCGAAAAGGCGTACCAGCTCGAAACCGTCGAATCCGACCGAGAGAAGTACCGTTGGCTCGCCACGGTAGACGCGTTGACGGGCTGTATGAATCGGCGAGCATTCACGGACCGTCTCGAGCGCGAACTCGAGCGCGTACGACGCTACAACGTCGAACTCAGCATCTTGATGATAGACCTCGATCGGTTCAAGGACGTGAACGACAGCTTCGGTCACATAGTGGGAGACGGTGTTCTGCGTCAGTTGGGCGATCTGTTGAGGGAAGAAGTGCGGTCTGTTGACCTCGCAGCACGTTACGGAGGAGAGGAATTCGTAATTCTGCTTCCCGATACCGACTTGGACGGCGCTGTAGCCTTTGCTGAACGTCTCCGCAAGCGGGTTGAACAGAAAAACTTCGCACAAACCGGCAACCCGCTGCGAATCACGGTCTCCGTTGGGGTTGCGACTGCGAGCCTGGAAGGCGAACTCACGGAACCGGAATCGCTGATTGCGCGAGCCGATGAAGCGCTCTATCGTGCGAAGAACGAGGGTCGAAATCGGGTGAGGCCATGAGTAGACGTTGCCCTAGATGCAAAAACGTGTACGCGGATGATGCGCGTTTCTGTCCCAAGGATGGGACGCCGCTCGTGGAGACAACAGGACAGGTGGGGGAGGCGGCTTCGAGTCCGGGCGCTTCAGAGGGCTCCAGGACGGTGGCACGCAAGATTGTTCCCAAGGCAGGGGCATCGCTCGACCGTGCCGCAACGCTCGTGAACGAGGTACTGGACAACCGGTATCAGGTGAAGGGTCGGTTGGGTGAGGGAGGCATGTCTTTCGTTTACGAGGCAACCGACGTCCATACCGGCAAGGAGCTGGCCATCAAGGTTCTCAGCCCGAAGCTCAGCAGAGATTCGAACTCAGTACAACGTTTGCGCCGCGAGGCGGGGTTGGCGATGCGGCTGCAACATCCTAATGTGTGCAGAATCCTGCGCCTGGGAGAAACGGAAGACGGTCTCATATATTTGGTAATGCCGTACTTGCGCGGCGAGCTGCTATCCGACCGCGAGGGCAAGGTCGGACAAATGGATCCGTCGGAAGGGCTGGAGTACCTGGTACAGTGCTGCGCGGGACTGCACTACGCGCATCAACAAAACATTGTCCACCGCGATCTCAAGCCCGAGAACATAATGCTCGTCCCGGGGAAGGACGGCACGACCGCGGCGGTTGTGATGGACTTCGGCCTAGCCAAGCAGAGCCAGGCGGACCCGAGCATGGCAAAGCTGACCGCAACCGGGATCATATTGGGCACTCCCGAGTTCATGAGCCCCGAGCAGATCCGCGGCAAGGATATTGATGCGCGCAGCGATGTGTATGCCTTGGGAATCGTGGCTTTCGAGATGTTCACCACTCGGCTCCCCTTTGAAGGGCGAACGCCGCAAGAGATGATGATTTCGCGTCTGCGAGGCAAACCGACTCCGCTCAAGAAGTTCCGGTCGGGCTTCCCGCCGAAACTGGATGCGGCTCTGACGAAATCCATGGCCACGGACCCGGACGACCGCTATCCCACCGCACTCGCGTTCGGCGAGGCTTTGGTCAACGCCTATGGCGGTCCCAATCCGGATCGCCTGCGTGCAATGCTGCGGTAGGTAGGGTATTCTCACATCCACCGGTAGTCCGAAGCGCATGAGTGGGGCACTCTCCGTCGCGGATTCTCCTCGCCGTAATCACAAGTCTGTGCAAGGAGGGAGTTGAGGATGGAAGGTTCTGGAAGCCATAGAGGAAACTGGGGCTCGAAACTCGCGTTCATCTTCGCTGCATCCGGATCTGCGATCGGTCTGGGGAGCATATGGCGGTTCCCGCTCTACACAGGACGGAACGGCGGTGCCGTTTTCGTTTTCGCATACATCCTTGCGGTTTTTTTCATCGGTTTCACCGTGATGCTGGTCGAGTTGACCATAGGACGGCATGCTCAGAAGAACCCGGTCGGAGCGTTCAAGCACATCAAGCCCGGTACCCCGTGGAAGCTGGTAGGCTACATGGGCGTTGCGTGCGGAGTGGTCATTCTCTCCTACTATTCGGTGATCGCCGGTTGGGCCACCGGCTATTTCTACAAAACCATTGTGGGTGCTTTCCCCAGTGAGGTTACCTGGGAGAGTTCGGCGTCACTATTCGGCAGCTTCGTTGCGAATCCGGCTGCCGTGCTGTTTTGCCTTTTCCTTGCAATAGCGGTCACTTCGTTCGTGATTTCCAAGGGGGTCAAGGAGGGTATTGAACGCTGGTCCAAGATCCTCATGCCGGTCTTGTTCGCTCTGATAATCATCATGGCAGTCCGGGCCGTGTTCCTCCCGGAAGCCGGAAACGGGTTGCTCTTCTACCTGAAGCCGGACTTGTCCGAATTCAGTCCCCGCGTCCTGTTCTTCGCGGTGGGTCAGGCGTTCTTCTCGCTCAGTTTGGGCATGGGAACGATGATGACCTACGGTAGCTACTTGGAGAAGAATGACAATCTCGTGTCTTCCGCCGGCTGGGTGTGCTTTTCTACCACCTTGGTCGCCATCCTCGCCGGCATCATAATCTTCCCCACGTTGTTCGACACACTGCACCTCACACCGGAAACGTTCAAACAGCAGTTCGAAGTCGACGCGGGTTTGATGTTCCAGGTTTTCCCCATCATCATATCGCAGATGCCGGGAGGATACCTCTTCGGCGTGATGTTCTTCACTCTGCTCCTGATCGCGGCCCTGACTTCGACAATCTCGATGCTGGAAGTGCCCACGGCCTATTTCGTTGATGAGCTGGGATGGAATCGCTCTAGAGCAGCGTACACGCTGGGCGGGGTCGCTCTGCTACTGGGCGTTCCGTCAGCGCTCTCCGCCGGGGGGGTGAGATTCCTTACGGAATTCAACTTTCTGGGAAAGGCGGATCTGATCTTCGGCAACATCTTGCTCGCCATCGGCGGACTGTTCATGTGCCTCTTCGTGGCTTACGCTTGGAAGTTCAAGAACGCGCTCGCGGAGATCGCCCTTGGAAACAAGCACTTTTCCCTGCGGCCCCTGTGGATGTTCAACGTAGCCGTCACCGCTCCGGTTGCCGTAATACTCATCCTGATCTTCATCAGGACTCTCACGGGGTAGCGGCGAAGAAACAGTTGATGCGCAAGGGGGACACAGATGATAGTACAGACGCTCGATTTCAAAGCCATTTGGGACGGTGCACTTGGATTTCAACAATTCGCAACGGAGGCTGAGCATAATCAAAAGCTTTGGGAGGGCGTGTATCGGAACACGAAGATCCCGCGATGGGCGCTCGAGACGCTGAACGATCACGCAGAAACGCTGCGGCTTCTGATAATCGCCGAGGATTGGTGCGGGGATGCGGCCAACACAGTGCCAGTATTGGCGAAACTGGGAGACGAGGCGGAGAATATGGACGTCCGCATCATCAAGCGCGACGAGAACTTGCATGTCATGGACCGCTACCTGACCAACGGCGCGCGCTCTATCCCTATCGCGATCCTGCTCGACCCCGATTTCACCGAAATCGGGCACTGGGGCGCCAGGCCCAAAGAATTGCAGCAATGGGTGGTGGACAACAAGGACACGATTCCCAAGGAGAAGCGATATCCCCTGGTGCGTCGCTGGTACGCCAAGGACAAGGGTGAATCAACGCTGAGAGAGGTGCTCGGATTGTTGTGAGTGGTGGGTTGGGAGTTGGGAGTTGTGCCCTACCGCCCTACCGCCCCTCAAAACGCCCAATGCGTCATCAGCTGCCAAGTCAATCCGTCCGGTCCCAGGGCCAGCGTGGTTCCCAAGACTGCCTGACGCCCAAATGAAAGCACCGGACCGCCGCCCACTCCGACATGCATGCCGTCGAGGGCGATACTGAAATCATCTTCCCCCGGTTGAAATACACGTCCCGCATCTACAAACCCCAGGAGGTGGGCGGCCAGGACGCCTCGTTCTCCCACAACCTGATAACGGGTTTCCAGGGAGGCCAGAATCTTGTCCTCGCCCCAATATCGAAAATCGGCCACGCCCCGGTGTGAATCGGGTCCGCCAAAGCCCTCTATCGGGACATCCGTTGACTCCAAGAGGGGATATGACCCCAATCCGGGTGAGCCCGACATCGTCTGCGCGAGCACTCTACCGGCAAATGTGTACTTCTCGCCGAGTGTCCAGTACCCGGCAGCCGACAACGTGGTGCGCCTGTAGCTCACGGCTCCCGCAACGGTGGAGTCAGCGAAACCGACGATCGCTTGCAGCAACACTCCGTGGAGCGGTGCTACCTCGTCGTTGCGGGTGTCGAACACCAGCCCCACGCGTGCGGTCACGTCACCTGTGAAGCGGTCGACCGTAAGGTCCAGGTCATCGTCGCTATCGAGGCCTAGAAGAGTAACGCCGGAAAGGGTGTCGAACTTCCAGCGCTCCGCGTGAAAGCCCGCCAGCACGCGCAGGTGAGACACCACCCTGCGCTGGATTTCCCCTCGCACGTACATCCGGTGATGGTCGGCGCGGTAGTAATTGGGCTGAGCCGGCGTGACGTTGTCACCATCCCAATCGGTGTCGTTCCCAACGCCGAAGTAGTTTTGGCGGGCGCGTCGCCGGGATTCTGCGACCAGGCTGAACCTCCAACCGGGAACCAGATTGGGCATTCGCGCGTACAGTTGGAGTTTGTGGCTTCCCGAGGTGGAGATCTGCCCGTCCAGAGCCAGCGATGCCCTGTATGGCTGCGGGTCGAACCAATCACGGTATCCCGGTGGGCGAACCTGCGAGTAGAATAGGCCGGCGGTGAGCCCGTCTCGAGGGGTGTAGTAGACTTTGGGGTAGGCGAGATCGACCCAGTTCTCGCCCAGAGTCGGCAGATCCGGGATCTGTCCGTGAATCGAGCCTAAGGTGATTGGTAAGAGCAGCGTGGCGACAAGGAACTTTCTCAATCTGTTCCCTCGAAGAGATATGCAGTGTCGTAGTGAGAGGCCGTTTCTCCGTCGAATGCGGCGTAGCGGCTAGGTGTCATTGTTGCGGCGCCAAACTCACCACGTTTGTTCACCGCGTAGAAACTCAAACCAAAGGTCGGGCGCCCGCTTTCGTCAAGCAGCCGGGGCTCGGAGGTTGCAACGACCCTCCGGAGTGTCTCCAAGGCGGCATCAGCCGGCTTCAGGCCGCGACGCATGAATTCAACCGTGAGAAACGCGCCGCAGACCTTGATGTTGGACTCGCCGCGTCCCGTCGAGCCCGCCGCCCCGATATCGTTGTCAGTGAACTGGCCGGCACCAATCAGTGGTGAGTCGCCGCACCGCCCCGCGATCTTCCAAGACAGCCCGCTGGTGGTGGTGACGGACGAAACATCTCCGTCTCTGTTCACTACATTGCAGTTGATCGTTCCGGTCGCTCGGGGAACGAATTGAGCAGTGTCGGGAACGTTCAACCAGTCGTCGTCGCTGCTGCGGTTCGCTCGCCAACGAAGCCAGAGATCCCTTGACCTCTCGGTCAGCAAGTCCTCTTCCTGGAATCCGTAAGAAAGGGCAAACCGCTTCGCTCCCTGTCCGACCAGGAAGATGTGGTCCGTGTACAGCAACACATACTTGGCTACTACGCTCGGGGTTTTGATACCCTCCAGAGCGCCCACGGCACCTGCCCTGCGAGAAGGTCCATGCATGCACGAAGCGTCGAGCTGTACCACCCCGTCTTCATTCGGCAGGCCGCCGTAGCCGACGGACATGTCTTCGGGATCGAGTTCCTGGATCTTCACCCCTTCGATGGCCGCGTCGAGCGTGTCGACACCTTCGAGCATCAATTGGCCTGCGCGTTCAACCGCACTCAGACCATTCGCCGAAGCCACCGCTACCGGGCGAGATTGTGGTGCAATACGAACCGTTGGGGCTGCCAATACCGCATTGTCGCCGGCCAAAACTGAACCGGCGGCCATGCAGGATGACGCGCCCAGAAACTCTCGGCGTGACAGTGAGTCTGACACTGTTAGACCTCCTTCGCTCAAAAAGCGAACCCGTGGAGCGGCCCCGAATTAACCAAGGTTCAGCCCCGGTTGTCAACTTGATTCACCCGCCTACCGCGGATAGGTTCCCCAGTTCTGGCCGCGACAGGGTTGAGGCATGATTTCCGTGGTGATTCCGGTCCACAACGAGCAGGGCAATATCGCGCCACTCCTGGCCGAGATCGAAGCTGCACTCGGAAGATCGGCCATGGAGGTGATCGCGGTTGACGACCGGTCCACGGACGGTTCGGCGGACGAGTTGCGAAGACTCCAGGCAGAACACGAATGCCTGAGAGTGGTGTCCCTGCGCCGGCGTGCCGGTCAGTCGGCGGCTCTGGCTGCCGGAGTGGATGTGGTGCGCGGCGATACGGTTGTTCTCATGGATTCCGACGGCCAGTACGATCCGGCGGATGTGCCGGGCCTCTTGGATCTGCTGGAACGCGACCCATTGTGCGTGGCGGTGGTGGGATACCGCGTGCGGCGGGCGGACTCGCTTTGGAGGCTGATACAAAGCCGCGTTGCGAATGGCGTGCGCAACTGGCTGACCGGCGACTACATCCGAGATACCGGCTGTTCGCTGAGGGTCATCCGGACAGCGGCCCTGAGAAGAATCGTCCGGTTCGATGGTATGCACCGGTTCTTTCCCACGTTGTTGCGACGGGAAGGCGGGAAAGTCCTCGAAGCGGCGGTATCTCACCGGCCGCGACTAGCGGGAAGGAGCAAATACGGGATGCGCAACAGAGGAATGGTGGCATTGCGCGATGCGTTGGGCGTACGTTGGCTCAAACTCAGAGCGCTCGATTACGAAGCCACGAAGGATGATTCTTAGGCATGACGGGGTCCATCGACTTGGCACGGTTCCAATGAGTCATCAACAATATGGCAGGTTCTTCTTGCCGGGCCTGAGCGAGGTGCATCCTGAAGTCCGGGAAGCAATTGCCAAGCCAATCTTTCCGCATCGCGGGCACGAGATGGAAGAGCTGCTCAGACGCGTGGACATTGGCCTGAGAGATCTATTTCGCACCGAGCGGCACGTACTGATTGGCACCTGTACCGCCACGGCGTTCATGGAGATGGCGGTAAGAGCCGGAGTGCGTAGACGAGCGCTCTGTCTCGTAGCGGGAACGTACGGGGAGCGGTTTGCGGGTGTCGCCGAATCGGTCGGCAAGGACGTGGTGCGGCTCAACGTCCCGCTGGGGCGCACGATCGAGCCCAACATGCTGGAGGATGCGTTGCATCGTTCCAACGTGGATGCGGTTACGCTCGTGCATTCGGAGACTTCCACTGGAGCATTGGCTCCGCTCGAAGATCTCGCCGCCACGGTACGTGAATTCGACGATGTGACGTTGCTGGTAGATGGTGTTACATCGGTTGGAGCGTGCCCGGTCGAGACCGATCTATGGGGTTTGGACTGCGTGTTTGCCGGTTCCTACGGAGCCTTGGCGCTGCCGCCCGGCCTGGCTTTGGCCGTGGCCTCGGAACGAATGTGCGATCAGGCGAGGTTGGTTTCCGAACGCGGGGCGGTTCTGGATCTACTTGCCTTTCAAGAAGCTGCGGAGGCACACCAGCCGACCTACACACCTGCGATATCGTTGTTGCTGGGTTTGGAGCAACAACTGCTTCGCCTCGAGGAGTGCGGTGGAGTGGAGACGCGTTGGCAAACACACGACTCCATGCTGGCTGCCGTGGAAGACTGGGTCGATAGTGAAGGGCGAGAACTGGGCTTTCGCTTCCTGCCCGAATTCGGTCGTCGTTCGCCCGCGGTATCGTGTCTTCGCGTCCCGGATGGGGAAAATGGTCGAGATCTTGCCAAAGCCCTGGCAGCGGAGCAGGGATACGCGATCGGATCAGGGTACGGAAAATTGAAGGTAGAGACCATTCGAATCGGCCACATGGGTGACCACACGGTTGAGGAGTTGAAGGGTCTGCTAGAGGCGCTGAGTGGAGTCGTGATCGGGCGCCAACCGGAATGATCCCACTGCCGACGTCAGGTGGCTGGCGGCGTCGGCGAGCAGCTTCGCGGATCGCGCAATTTCGTCAGTTGTTTTCGTCTGCTCCTGGGCCGCGACGGCAATCTCACGGGATGCTGCAACCACGGCCTCCGTTCCGGCCGCGATGTTTTGAAGACGCCTTGTGATCTCCTCGACCAGCTCTTTCACGTCCCCCGCGGCGTTGGAGATCTCCTCGCTCCAGGCGCTCGATTCGGCGGTGGCGCCCGCAACTTCCTTCAACGCGCCCGCCGCAGATTCAGCAATCTGCCTCACGTCGGAGCTTGCCTCAGCCAACCGAGCAAGACGATCACGAGTCTCCTGCACCGTCGTGAGCACGTTTCCAACCACGTCGGCGGTTGTCGTTGCTGATCTGGAGGCCTGCGTCGCCAGCTTGCGCACCTCGTCGGCTACGACCTCGAACCCGCGCCCCTCGCCGCCGCCAGCCCTGGAGGCCTCGATTGCGGCATTCAGTGCCAGCATGTTCGTTTGTGAGGCTGTAGTCTGCGCCTGAGTCACGAACTGCTGTATCTCCTTCGAGAGTTCAGCGAGTCTCTTGGCTTCGGCCGCGCCGAGTTCCAGATCGCTGGCGAGCACGGCGAGTTGCTCGCTTCCGGCGATCAGATGCTTTTCATGTTCTCCAGCCGTTTGGCTGAGTGATGAACTCCGCTCGGCGGCCACATTGGCGCCTTCAGCCAAGTTGGAGGATATGCCGAGAATTCGGCCCGCATCGTTCACCGCCTGGCGCGCCAGCTCAGCCTGGTCGTTCGACTGATTGGTCAGATCTTCGCAAGTGTCCGCCATCTGTTGAATCGACGAGATCATCTGCTCGGTGCGTTTCGATATGAGATCCGCCATAGTGGCCGATTCCTGGGAAGACGAACGAATCTCCCCGACCAATCTTCTCAAGGCGTCAACCATGGTACGAACAGCATCGAGCAGACCTGCCACTTCCTCGGCTCCGGTAGCTTCAGGCGAGACGGAAAACGAGAGGTCGCCGTCAGCAACTCGAGCGGCGATGGATCCTGCCACACGAACGGGCCGGGTCACTCTTCTGTGAAGCCACTCCGTGAACCAGACCAGCAGCACTATGGCCACAACCAGGGTTATGCCGGCGGCCAGGTATACGGCGTCGCGGATGGAACGCGCAGCGGTGTATGCGATGTCTTGACTCTGCCGATGCACGATCCACCAGCGGCCCGAATTTGCGGGCGCGGCCGCTACCAACTCTCTGCCATCCGCTCCCTGACCGGAAAGCGGGATGGTCGGGGAGTCGGCAAGCCTCGGTAGTAGCTGAGCGACCTCGCTGACAGCAAATAGTCGGGCTGGATCGGGCGACATAATCACACGCCCGGCCGAGTCGATTGCCTCGATAGACGCCCCGGCTGTTTCGGCTCCAAGCGATAGCAGTTGAGCCAGCCGCGAGAGCTCAACCACGGCTTTGAGCACGCCCAGAGGCTCGCCCGATTCGGGATCGACGACCCTCGCCGCCAGCTCCAGGCCGACCGTGCCCGCAGATTCGTCGTACAGAGGCGCACCCCGGTAGGCGCCGGACTCAAAGGCCTCCTGCCACCAGTCCTCGTCCGACTGCACAAAATCCGTCGTGGGGCCGCTCGCAACCACGAGCAGCCCGTGGCTGTCCGTAAGGAAGACCTCGATGAAATCGGATGAATCCCGTGCGGTCTGGAGGTAGCGCGTTATGGTGACGTCCTGCGTCAATTGGCGGCTGTCTTCGAAACGCCGCTCGAGTTCGTTGGTCGACAGTCTGTCCAGACCTCTTCTCTCTACCGCCTGCCTCGCTGTCCGAGCCGCAGCAACGAGGCTGGGCGAGCGAGCGAGTTGTTGCACATCGGCCGAGCGCTCATCGAGGTACTGTGATACCAACTCCGCAACGCGTTCGGCGACCTCGTGCAGCTGGGCTGCTGCTGTTCGCTCGAATTCCCGGGCAACGCTGCTACTTGCCACGTATGCGGTCAACGCAATGGCAGCGATGGCCACCGGCGTACCGGCGACTATGATGCGTTTCCGAAGCTCTCTGGTCTTGCTCGCCATTAGTCGTTGGGCAAAGGTAGGGGAGCCTTCCTGGGGGAGCAAGCAGTGCTAGATTAACCCTACCATGAATGACACTCGAAGCAGAGACGAGAGCTACGATCCACGGGCCGTCGAGGAGCGGTGGCAAATGCTATGGGTACAGCGGCGCACCAACGCCGTGGACCTGAATGCCGCGAAGCGGCCCTACTTCAATCTGATGATGTTCCCCTACCCCTCCGCGGAGGGTTTGCACGTAGGAAACGTCTTCGCGTTCGTCGGTGCCGACATTCACGGCCGATTCCGGCGCCTGCAGGGTTGGGACGTGTTTGAACCGTTCGGCTTCGACGCCTTCGGAATCCATTCCGAGAATTTCGCCCTCAACGTCAACACCCACCCCGCAAAGCTGATTCCGGCGAATATCGCTCGGTTCCGCGAGCAGGTGAAGCGAACGGGTTTGATGATCGACTGGGATCATGAGGTATCCACGACGGATCCGGCTTACTACAAGTGGACGCAGTGGATCTTCCTGAAGCTCTATGAGGCCGGCGCAGCAGTGAAGAAGCAGGCTCCGGTGAACTGGTGCCCCGAATGCAAAACCGTGTTGGCGAACGAACAGGTTGAAGATGGATACTGCGAGCGACATCCGGGGGTGAGAGTACATCAGAAGTTCCTCTCACAGTGGTTCTTCACGATAACGGACCATGCGGAGCGGTTGCTGGACAACCTCCAGGGGTTGGACTGGTCCGAGTCGACGCGGATGATGCAGACGAACTGGATCGGGCGCTCCGAGGGCGCCGAACTGATCTTCAAGACGCCGGCCGGCACCCCGATACCGGTCTACACAACCCGCCCAGATACGGTCTTCGGCGCGACATACCTGGTACTTGCACCGGAGCACCCTTTGGTCGACGAAGTAACGGGTCGCGAGCGCAAGAAGGAAGTAGGCAACTACCGGCGCATGGCTCTGCAGAAAGATGTCGTGTCTCGGCGTGTTGGCGACCGTGAAAAAACCGGTGTGTTCACCGGCACGTACGCCCGCAACCCCGCCACGGGCGAATCGGTGCCTATCTGGATCGCTGACTACGTGCTCATGGAGTACGGCACGGGAGCGATCATGGCCGTTCCGGCTCACGACGAACGTGACTTCGAGTTTGCGACGAAGTTCGGACTGGAGATAAGGAGGGTAGTGCTCGAGACGGGGAATGGGGATCGGGGAGCGGGGGCGGACGAGGGTGGCTCGAGCCCGGAAGCGGGAGAGACCGGTTCCGAAACTGAGGGTTCAGAGGAGAGCGCCGCTCCCCGCTCCCCGCTCCCCGTAACCACCTGGGACGGAGTCCTCATCAACTCGGGAGACTTCGACGGGATGCCTTGCCGTGATGCCGTCCGTGTCATAGCGGACTGGCTCGCGGAACGAGGCCTCGGCAAGCCGCAGACCCAGTACCGACTCCATGACTGGTGCATCTCCCGACAGCGCTATTGGGGGCCGCCGATCCCGATAATCTACTGTGAGGATTGCGAAGCGGTGCCTGTTCCGGAGGAGGATCTGCCTGTGGTCCTGCCGGAGATCGAGGACTTCAAACCCGACGAGAGCGGCGTCTCACCGCTGGCGCGACATGAGGAGTGGTACCGCGTCCCTTGTCCCAAGTGCGGCAAGCTCGCAAGGCGCGAGACCGATGTGTCGGACACGTTTCTCGACTCTGCTTGGTACTTCCTTCGCTACCCGTCTACCGATTACGACGATCGGGCGTTCGATGCGGAAATCACCGCAAAATGGCTGCCGGTGAATTCGTACATCGGTGGGAACGAGCACGCGGTGCTCCACCTGATGTACGCGCGCTATATAACGATGGTGCTGCACGACGCCGGTATGCTGGGTTTCGAAGAACCATTCCGGCGGTTTCGAGCGCACGGTACGATCGTGAAGGACGGCGCCAAGATGTCGAAGTCGCGCGGTAACGTCGTGGTTCCGGACGAATACATCGGGAAGTGGGGCGCCGACACTTTCCGAATGTATTTGATGTTCCTGGGGCCCTATCTCGAAGGCGGGGATTTTCGCGACGAAGGGATTTCCGGTATTCGCAGGTTCTTGGACAAGGTTTGGTATCTCTGCCAGGATGTCGCGGAGCAGAAGACCGAACCCACCAGGCAAACACTGCGGGCCCTGCACCAGACTATAAACAAGGTAACTGAAGATATCGAAGGGCTTCATTACAACACCGCGATCGCCGCACTCATGGAATACGTCAACGCGTTGCGAGCAGCGGACGGTGCTGATGCGGGTTCCGAAAGCCCGGTACTTTCGCGGGATCTCCTGGAACCCCTTGTCATCATGGTTGCCCCGTTCTCTCCTCACGTAGCCGAGGAGTGTTGGGAGATGCTGGGACACGAGGACACGAGTGTCTTCGATGCGACCTGGCCGCTTTACGATGCGGAACTCGCACGAGACGACGAGGTCGAGCTGGTTCTGCAGGTGAACGGCAAGGTGCGCGGACGAGTCAACGTGAGACCGGGCATCACAAAAACCGAAGCCGTCAAACTCGCGCTCGAAGAGCCTGGCGTGAAGCGCCATGTGGATGGTAAGGAGATCCGCAAGGCCGTCTACGTTCAGGACAAACTGGTCAACCTGGTGGTTTGAGGCTTTCGCAGTAGCTGGTGTAGAGCGGGAGGCAGTTCGTATTCCAAGCCGAAGCTTCCCGCTTTTCTGTTCCCCTCGCAACCGAACTGCGTTTTCTCCAAAGCAGCATTCGCGATCTGGAAATCTGCGACGATCGTTGGCAATGGAGCATCTATACCTGTGAGCATGAATGAGATGAGCCTGGTAGCAATCGATGACGTCGCAATACAGCGAGCCAAGGCCGGAGACTTGTCTGCATTGGAAGGAGTCTATCGCGCGTATGAAGGGCTCGTCTACACCCTGGCGCGGCGAATCTGCAGGACCGCAGAGGATGCTGAGGACGTCTTGCAGGAGACTTTCTTCGAGGTCTGCCGCAGTATTCGCGGCTTCCGCGGGGAGGGGCCGGGCAGTATGACCGCGTGGGTCAAGCGAGTCGCTGCCAGCAAAGCTCTGATGAAGATCCGCTATGAGAAGTACAGGACAACGGAGGAGTTGAACGAAGATGTCGTATTGCCGGCTGGGCGGAACACTGATTCCGGACTGCGCCTCGACCTTGAGACCGCGCTGGCAAAGCTATCCGACACGGCGAGGGCGGTGGTCTGGTTGCATGACGTTGAAGGATACAAGCACGAGGAAATAGCCGAGTTGATGAACAGAACCGTGAGTTTCTCTAAGTCCCAATTGTCGCGCGCACATATGCGTCTCAGGGACATGCTCGGCGAGGAGGTGCAATGCTGAGACATTGCTCGACTCAGGAACTGTTGGAGGTGCGTAACGGCGAAGGATCTGTAGGGGCGAGGACACACGTTGACGAATGCGAGGAGTGCCGCAATGAACTCGATCGCTTGCATCAACGCGTGGCTGCCCTCAAGGCGCTGCCGACCCTCAACGCACCGAGGGACCGTTGGCCGCTCGTGCGCGAGCAGCTGGTCGCCGACCGTCAGCGTCTGTGGTGGGTGAGAATGGGATGGGCCGCCGCGGCGGCGATTGCGCTGGCGCTCGGCGCCAACGGTCTGGTGCCCTGGCCCCGTGCAGAACCAGCCCCGGAGGTCGAGCTGCAGACACTCGTTGAGCAATCGGCGCAGCTCGACAGCATTCTCAGCACAATCGAGAAACAGAAGCGCGTCGTGAACGGTCTCACCGCGGTTACAATCGCGGAACTCGAAGATCGCGTCATCGTCATCGATTCCCGCCTTTCCGGGACTCGCCGGATAGCGTTGTCCGACGAGCAGGTCAGGGAACTCCTGCGCCAACGCCTTGTTTTGCTGGACGCGCTGGTGAACACGCATGCGCAACGGACGGTAAACGTAGTATTCTGAGTCCCTGTCGTTCATGACAGGTGGCAGAGGAGGACAGATAATGAAGAGGAACAACAGGCAGGTACTGATCGCGGTCTGTCTGTTCGCCGTAAGCGGTGTAGGAGTCGCCAGCGCTCAACAGACTGATGAGCGCGAGCGGCGGCGGTTGCTGGAGGTCGAAGAGCGAGCTCAACAGGCGCAGCAAGAACTACAACGGGCCTTGGATCTGATTGCTGAGGAAGAGAGCGACGAGGCTCGGAGGCGGATGCAGCGCGCCATCCGCGAGTTGCAGCGAGCCACATCTCAGTTGCACGGCGAAATCGTGATCACCGGATACGCGAGCCCCGGAAACCTCTTTGTGCGGACCGGCCGCCGTGAAGCACCGCAGATGGGAGTCTTCCTGAATATGGAACAAAGGCCTTCTGCGGACTCGATCGGGGTTGTGCTCAACCGCGTCGCGGTAGACGGACCTGCTTACGAAGCCGGTTTGCGAGATGGCGACATCATCACTGAGGCAAATGGCGAATCGTTGGCCCGGGAGGGTCGCCACGGTACCTCGCCAGCAAACAAATTGATAACGATCAAGGACGATCTGGAAGAAGGTGATACCTTGCACGTCCAGTACCGTCGCGGTGCAACGACCCACGCGGCGGACATAGAGGTCCGCTACCTGGAGAACAGCTTTGCGGTCACGTGGGACGACTACACCGGTGCGGTGAAGGTGCCATCGCCACGAGTCGCCCTATTCGACCGGAACCCCAGCGGATTCAACGTCGCCACCGTGTTTCCGGGGCACTTGTCCAGACTGGGAATCCTCGACGTGGAGTTGCTGGAGTTGGACGAGGAATTGGGATGGTATTTCGGTGTTGAAGAAGGACTCCTCGTGGTACGGGCGCCCGGTGAAGACGATCTGCTGGATCTGCGCAGTGGCGACGTGATCTTGAGCATCGACGGCCGAGAACCCAGGAGCGAATCTCAGTTGATGCGGATCCTGGGATCATACG
Source organism: uncultured Gemmatimonadaceae bacterium (assembly GCA_964580055.1). GTDB lineage: Bacteria > Gemmatimonadota > Gemmatimonadetes > Gemmatimonadales > GWC2-71-9 > JBDGYW01. The sequence goes on from CAZOJI010000023.1 coordinate 21,362, forward strand.
CAGAAGGCGAGGACATGGAGATCTCTCTGATGCGCCAGCGAGAGGCAATGACTATCGAGACAACGGTTCCTGAGCGCGACCACGACGGCTTTTCGTGGAAACCGAGTCGGTATTGACGGCACCCGCCTGGAATGTGAGGTGCGAAGGGGTGGGTTAGGCCCCTCTCTCCTCTTCGGCGGCACCCTCCCCTTGTCGCGACAAAGCGACGAGTTCCAAGAACCAGTTGCGAGATACCGGTATAGCCGATGCCGCTACTCACCGATCACCGATTGCCAACCACCAATTACCAATAATGCTTACCACTCACTACTACTTACCACTCACTACTACCTACCACTCACCACCTACCACTCACCACCTACCACTCACCACCTACCACCCGACCCTTTCACTCGAGTATTTCAAGATATATCTTACGTAATATCGCACGTTACATCAAACCATGTCGGAATACTACTTTTTTGGCATTCAGGAGGTGTAAGATGGTACATCGCGACTGGGACTACTACGGTGGGCCATGGGAATGGTGGATGGGGAGAACCCGGTCCCGCAGAGGTAGGCGAGGGCGCTGGTTCGGGTCGGGAGACATGAAGTATGTGATACTGAAGCTGTTGCGCGATCACCCCATGCACGGTTACGAGGTCATGAAAGAGTTGGAGCAGCACACGCATGGATGCTACACTCCGTCGCCCGGTACGGTGTATCCGACTCTGCAGTGGCTGGAGGACGAGGGGTTGGTAAGCAGCGAGGAAATTGATGGCAAGAAAGTCTACTCCGTCACCGAAGCCGGCCTCGAATTCCTCAATGAGAACAAGACCACCGTGGATGAGATCTTCGAGCGCGTGGAGGAAACCCTCGAGAGTTTCCTCGATGATCCTATGCCTGATGTGACACGGCTGATGGGGAAGCTGGTTGGTCAGGCTTATCGAACGACATGGAAAGTGCGGGGAAACGCGGAGAAGATGGAGGCCGTGAACGAAATCCTAAGCCGTGCAATAGAAGAATTGAGAGAAGTACGCAACTAAGCGGAAGGTTGCCTCTATACTCGCGGACGTAGCGGGTGGGGCCCTTGGCGGTTCCGCCTGCTACCTCATGGTTTTCTCGCCTCGTACTCACCGGAGCTGAACTCCAAAAACTCTATGGGCGCACCGTTATCTACGATGAAGGCTACTTTGACTCCCGGCGACGGGCTGTTGGGCTCGATCAGAATATCCTTTCCCACCAAGGCCGCCGACAGGTCTTCTACCCTGAAAGCTACGTGAGGAACCTTCTTCACTAGTTCGGGGAGCGGGCTGTCTGGTTCGAACCTGAGCCACTCGACGCCGTAGGGATTCGAATCAAAGGAAGTTACATACATCTTGAATGCGTCTAGGTAGCTCTCTCCCGGGTGTTGCACCTCACTGGGTATGCCGACATGATGGTATTCGAGCACCTGATACACCTTTCGATTGAGAGCATCTTCTTTCCGAGGCACAAAGATAACGGTCGATCTTGCGGTAATAGTTCTGCCTTACGAGCTTTCGCGAGCGGCACAGGCTGACCACTTCGAATTCGGTGCGGAATCAGCGTTTACGCCGCGCCAAGAACCTCTCAGTGAAGCTCACATTGCTCGGTGAGGAGGGCAGTACCTCATGCGCGTGGTGACGATCATCGCAGTGTTGTTGATTCTCGTCCCAGTTTCAGGGTTGGCTCAAGACAAAGAAGTGATCCAGGCGCCCGGGTCGCTGGAAGGCCTGCCCTTCTCGTCCGCGGTGCGCGTAAACAGCATGCTCTACCTTTCTGGGCAGATAGGCAACCTCCCGGGAACGCGTCAACTCGCTCCGGGCGGGGTAGCCGCCCAGACGCGCCAGACCCTCGAGAACATCAAGGCGGTTTTGGAGTATGCGGGCAGCTCGATGGATCGGGTCGTGAAGTGTACGGTGTTTCTGCTCGACATTGACGACTATGCTGCCGTAAATGAGGTATACGCTGCCTATTTTCCGGAAGATCCCCCCGCTCGGTCCGCCATGGCAGCGAGCGGATTGGCGCTCGGTGCGGCGGTCGAGATCGAGTGTTTGGCGGTGGTAGAGCGATGAGAGTCACCAGACAGTTGTCGAGCCTCGAGCCGCTGGTGCTGGGACCGCTCGAGGGCGCCAGCGCAAGCGAATGGATCACCGCCCCGGAGGGCAAATGGAGCGTGGCACAGATAGTCGAGCATCTCGCGATCGCTTTCGACTTGGTGGCCACAGGTTTTGCGGCGCTGCCCGAAGAAGGAACCGGCCCAAGGTCGGCAACACCGACACAGTCCGTAATGCGTCATGCGCTGTTGGGAAGTGGTGAACTCCCCAAGGGCATGAGAGCGCCCGACATATCGCACCCGAGCGACGATCCGGAGCCCGAGCTGGTTGTGGCCCGGTTCAGGATGGGAATAGAACAGACTCGCTCCCTGATTGAGGATTGGCCCGAAGAACGCCGGGCGAACTCGTTTCTCCGGCACCCTGTGCTAGGTGATCTGAACCTACCCGAGTGGGTCAGGTTTCACTACGTGCATTGCACGCTTCATGCGCGCCAGATCGAGAAGAGGCTTGCGCAGATCCGGGGGGATTAGGAAGAACGGGTGTTAGGGCCGTCATCTACGCATTCTGACTACTCTCGCCTCCCATTACCTTCATGCCCGTTTCAACCACTTCCGGGCAAATCGAACGAGCAGGGTTTCCCGCCGCTTTCAGGGCCTCCTCCATTACCTCTGCGACAACCTGTTTGAGTGCCTTGGGGGACACTGCTACTATTCCCGTGCCGGCGCCTGATATGGTGGCGCCGTAGGCCCCCGCGTAGCTCGCGGCTTTGACGGCTGCATCGTAACCTTTTATCAACGGTCTCCTCACCGGTACGGCGATTTCGTCGACCATCCCGTGACGGACCAGGTCACCGTCCCCACTGGTGAGACCCAGCAGTAGCGCCGCCGACCGTGAAGCCTGTGAGATCGTCTCGGCGCGCGATAGGTGACCGGGGAGGATGTCCCGGGCCTCGTGCGTGCTGAGAGTCTGGTCCGGTATGGCGACCGCCACTCCAAGATCCTGATGGAAGTTCAGCTTCCTGGGGTGCGCAACGTGCAAGAAGAGTCCGCCATAAATCGCGGGCCCGGCATTGTCAGGGTGCCCCTCCGCGTGCATGGCGCACTCGAAGATGCGATCGCGATCCACTCGCCCGTTCCTTATCAACATTGAGAGCGTGAGTCCGGCAACGATCGCGGCTGCGGACGATCCCAGGCCGCGACTCACTGGTATGTCCGAGTGAACCTCAAGATGGAACCCGGGAGGTACCGACTGTGCGAGCGTTTGCGCAATGAGATCCATCTTGTGGTCAATGCTGGCCAAGGTACCCGAGTAGGCCGGCGCTCCTTCACCTTCAGCCAATCTTGCGCTGAGCCAGATGTCCAGCGCGAGACCCAGAATATCGAAACCGGCTCCCAGATTGGAGGTGGATGACGGGACGCGGACAGCGGGCAAATTGTGTCGATTCATTTTCGTCAATCATCCAGCGTGGAGTGTACCGAATCCCACCGGACGCGATCAGTCGCCGCTGCGACGCATAGATAAGCCCCGCACACGGCGGGGCCATTGGACGGAACTATACGCGTTGCCCTCAGAGTTGCTATCCCTCAACCCGTCGCATCGTGAACTCTCGCTCTCCTTGGCGTGTCGACATGGTGCCCTCAATCGTGTCACCGTCCACTACGCCCGTGTAGGTTATCTCGAACCTGCGGTTACCCCTGCCTCGCACTACCTTGAACGTGACTTCGTTTCCCTCAACAGACCCCGAATGGATCGGCGCCGAGGCCATGCGCCCCTCGACTGTTCCAGTCAGGGTGTTGCCGTCCTGCTCGAATGCGAAGGTAGACGTGAACGTACCCCTCAAGGTTTCGTTGGTCATCTCCCATACGCCCGCGACGTCTGCCGTCTCTGTCTCTTGCGCCCATGCGGTTGGACCTGCCATGAGGCAAACCGCAATCGTAACGATCGCACCCCACTGACTCTTCATTCTGTTGTCTCCTTCGGAGGTCCGGCACGTCTCTAGTGCGGCGGTTCAAGCGGCGTCGCACGTGACTGCCGAATTAGTTACTCGTATCTCAATGCTTCTATGGGGTCCAACATCGAAGCTCGGCGCGCCGGCCAGAGCCCGAAAAAAATACCAACCACTGCACTGAAAGCAACGGCAATCGCAACCGCTTGAGGCGACACGAAGGTGTTCCAATTGGCGAGCCTAGAGAGCGCCACTGCCCCGCTTGCTCCCAGCGCCACTCCTATGAGGCCGCCGAGAAGGCAGAGCACGAGTGCTTCCACTAGGAACTGGAGCATGATGTTCTTGCGGGTTGCGCCGAGTGCCTTGCGGACTCCGATTTCTCGAGTGCGCTCGGTTACCGAGACCAGCATGATATTCATGATCCCTATACCACCCACCAGCAGGCTCACTGCCGCGATTCCGCCGAGGAGGAACGTGAAGGTTCGCGTGGTTTCTTCGAAGGTCTCCAGAAACTCGGACCTGTCCATGATTCTGAAATCGTTGTCACCGCCCGGGGGTATGCTGTGCTCCCGCCTCAGCACACGCTCTATCTCGATCATCGCGGTAGCCATTGAGTCGGGGTGCGACACCTGCACGTTGATCGAGCTGACTCTGTCGCTGCCGAATATGCGATACTGCGCAGTTTGAATCGGGACGAGAATCTGTTCGTCGGGATTGAACCAGCCGCTCGACGTACCCTTCTTCTCCAGAATACCCACGATCTCAAACGGGATGCCGCGGATGAGGATCTGCTGACCGATCATCGCGGGACCGTTTGCCTCGAGGTTGGTGGGAACGTCGCTACCCAGCACGGCAACGCGCCTGCGTGATACAGCGTCGCCGGCGGTGAACATGCGCCCCGTCTCGACATCGTAGTTGTTCACCTCCAAGTATTCGGGTAAGGTCCCGTTCACGTTCACATTTATGTTGCTGTTGACATACTTCACCTGTTGGCTGCGCCTGATTTCAGGGACGACCGCGGTAAGGTCTCGCGCATCCCTGGCAAGCGCGGTCGCGTCATCGATGGTCAAGCTGACACGCTCCGCGCTGGCAACGCCGCGGTGAAAGGACTGTCCAGCTTGGACGGACAGCAAATTCGTGCCCAGTGCCTGAATCCGTTCTTGTACATCCTGTTGAGCTCCGCTGCCAAGCGCTACCATGGTAATCACGGCACCGACCCCGATCACGATGCCGAGCATCGTGAGAAACGAGCGCAGCTTGTTGGCGCGTATCGCTCCCAGCGCAACGTTTATGATTTCTCCGAAGAGCATTCTCTGTGTTCCTCCGCTTCACGCCTGAATCGGTTTCTTGGACCAGCGCGTCATCGCCTGGAGACGCCAGGCATCCCTCCCCGAATGCGATTGAGGCGGTCTTGCATTTGTTGCTGGCTGGCGAGTAGGCTGGAACTGGGCAACACCAGAACCGTGTCTCCCAATTCCAGACCCGACAATACCTCGGAGTAGTCGAGATCGGTCAAACCGGTGCGAACCGGCACGGGCACAGGTTCGCCGCCTCTGAGCGCAAAGACCGTGTAGCTGCCGCCCATCAATGCCGCATCGGTGCTGCTTTGGCTTTGCTGTTGGCCGGAGCCGGAGCCTCTGCCGCCCCTGGCGCTGCCCATGATTTGCCGCATGGTGTTTCGTTCCGCCGCGCTCAACGACTGCATTACCGATCTGAAGTCAGAAGAGCCGCGGAATTTCTCCTCGAGGGCCCGCGCGTCTTGCATACTCACGCCCTCAGGAACAGACACAGAACGACCACTCATGTTGATGGTGCGCTGTTCCATGGGATTCACTGTTGAGTCGGTATGCTCATCCTCCGCAACCGGACCTGCTCCGGTATTGGCGACTTGCTGCATGACCTGTTCGGGATCCAGCCCCAGGAGCTCCGCGGCGGATGTTATGTCGCCCTGAGCGCGCAGGGCGGCGTTCGGAACCGCCACGGTGCCGTACTTGGACCCGACATGCATTTCAACTTCGGCGTTCATTCCAGGCCGCAGCAAGCCGTTTTCATTCGGTATGCGGATCAGCACCGGAAACATCGTAACGTTCTGCGCCACGGTAGCCTGCGGTTCAATTCGCAACACCTTGCCCTCAAATGGTCGATTGGGATACGCGTCCACCAGGATCGTCACGTCCAGGCCCTCACGTATCTTGCCGATGTCGGTCTCGTCCACGAGGGATCTGACCTGTACCGTATCCAGATTTGCCATTTGAAGGAGAATGGTACCGCCGCCCACCTCCCGGGTTGCCGACGAGATCACCGTTCCCACCTCGACGTTCTTCTGAATGATCACGCCATCGATGGGGGCTCTCACATCAGTGTCTTCTGCAGCGATCTCCGCGTCCGCCAGCGAACGCTGTGCTCGAACGAGTTGCGCATTCGCGCTCGCCACCGACAATCTCGTGTTCTCGTACTCCTCCTCGGTGATCGATTGCGTTGCGAACAGACGCTCGGCTCGACGCAGTTGAGCTTCGGCGTTCTCCAGCTGCGCTTCGGCGAGCTCCAGGTCAGCTTGCGCTTGACGAAGCGTCGCTTGGGGAACCCTGGGATCGACCTGTACGAGCAGCTGACCAGCGCTCACTTCATCACCGGTCTCCACATGGAGCTCAAAAATCTCGCCCGAAGCCTTCGACTTGACCTCTATGGTTCGAATGGGCTCGACAGTGCCCGCGGCGCTCGCGGACACGACAATGTCACGCTCGTCCACTGTGAACAGTTGGTACATCCGCTGCGTGTCTTCATCTTCGGATGGCCTGAAAAACCTCGATGCGGCGATGACGCTCACGGCCACTACCGCTATGATTATCACGTTCCTCGTCATGCTGTCTTCTCGACTATCATGTCGTGCTCGACCTCGCCGTCCCGCAGCCGTATCTGGCGGGCGGCATGGTTGGCTATGTCTTGTTCGTGTGTTATCAGCACTATCGTCTGCCCTGCCTCATGCAGTCGTTCCATGACCTGTATTATCTCGGCGCTCGTAGCGCTGTCCAGGTTCCCCGTAGGCTCATCTGCGAGCAAGATGCTGGGTTCGTTCACCAGAGCCCTGGCACACGCGACCCGCTGCCTCTCTCCACCGGACAGCTCTGCCGGCCTATGCTCCACACGGTCTCCCAGGCCTACCTTCTCCAATGCGTTCACTGCCCTTTCACGCCGCACCTTGGCCGGCACCCCTGCATATATGAGTGGCAACTCGACGTTGTGTAAAGCAGTAGCGCGTGGCAGGAGATTGAAGGTCTGAAACACGAATCCGATCTCTTGATTGCGGATTCGCGCCAGCTCGTCATCGTCCAGCTCGCTGACTTTCTGAGAGTTGAGCCAATACTCGCCGGACGTGGGTGTGTCGAGGCAGCCAAGCAAGTTCATGAGAGTCGATTTGCCTGAACCTGACGGTCCCATTATCGCCACGAACTCGTTGCGTCGAATCTGGAGGTTCACACGTCGCAGCGCATGCACCACCTCCGCACCGAGCTCGTAGTCGCGGGTGAGTTTGTACGTGAGTATGACGACATCCGCTGTGGGCATGTCACCAGTCTTGAAATCCTGATGGATTATGCTGCTCATAGCTCTCTCCCCACGAGGGCCTCGATTTGCGCCTTGGCGACCAGGTAATCGAAGCGGGCCTGCACGATATCCACTTCGGCCTGGTCGAGGTTCACCTGTGATGCGAGGACATCAACAATGGTTGCCGCCCCCAGCCGATAACGTTCGCGTTGCACACGTAGATCTTCCTGCGAAGCCGCCCTACTAGCCTCCGCTATCTCCAGACTGGTTCGAGCCGCTGCAAGGGTGGCCAGGTGCTGAGTCAATTGCGTGTTGACCTGGCGCCGTGTGTCTTCGGCCTGGGCCCGCGCCGACTCCAGAGTGATTGCACTGCGGGTTCGGTTGAATTCCCTGGTGAACCCGTTGAAAATGGTCCACGAGAAGCTCAGCCGTGCAGACCAGCTCGGGTTCAAGTCGAGCCATTCGTTTGCCGACCATGATCTCGAGTAAGATGCCGACGCTCGGGGAAGGTACTGCGCAGTAGTGGCGGAGTACTGTGCCGAGGCCGACCGCTCGTTTGCGTCCGCCTGCTGTATCTCGGGCGACGCACCCAGCGCCTCAGCTCTGAGCGTGGCAGTGTCTATTTCTGCCACTACGAAGAGATTCTCATCCGGTTCCGCATCCACCGACCCTTCGATGCCGACCAGTCTCGCGAGGTCCGCCTCCGCAGCCGCCAACTGGGTCTCCGCCTGAAGTCGCTGTAATTCCGCGTTTGCCACCTCGACATGAGACCTCAAAGTGTCCGATCGAGTTGCGGTTCCGGCGTTGAGTTTCTCGATCGAGATGTTCAGCTGCTCTTGCGCCCGTGCTATTCGGGTGTCGGAGATCCGTACAAGCTCCTCGGCGGCCAGTGCGTTGAAGAACGTCCGCTTGACCTCGCGAATCGTCTGGAAGCGCGTGTTCACGTACGCTGCGTCGGCGCTCGCGAGACCGGCCTCGGCGATGCGACGGTCGGCCAGACGGGCGAAGCCGTCGAACAGTGTCAGATTAGCCGATAGACCGGTCGAATAGGACGACTGCGATCCCGATACAATTGTCTGCGTTCTTTCGTCAAACCGCGTTGACGAGTTGACGCTGTTACCCGCATTGGCAGACACGTTGGGCAGCCAGCTACCCAAGGCCTGAAGCCTGGTTGCTTGTGCCGTTTCAATGGCGCCGCGTGCCTGAACCATTGATGGTAAGGTCTCCACGGCCAGTGCAATCGCCTCGTCCAGAGTTACCGATCTCTGCTGTGCGCGAGCCGGGATAGCTGTGATGCATCCCATAACTGCCCATACGCAGAATATCCTACTTTTGATTCCTACGTGCACGATCCCTGTCTCCCCTATTCTTGCTACGTTCGATCATGGCGCGATATCTCTCCCGCTGCTGTTCGGTCAAAAACACCATGACTTCGCTGGAAATCTCTTGACGCAGCGTATCAATCCGAGCTCTCAGCTCCCTCCAAACCATCTGCATCTCATCCTGATTCATCTCCAGAATGGAATCCATCGCCGAGCGTTGCTCCGCCGTGAGATCGAGTTCCTCCTGAAGGTGATCGGAGTAGCTCCTGCGTTCTCGACCTCGCGAGTCGGGCGGTCTCCCGCGCTCGTTGACGCCGGCCGGCCGGTCGCCGCTGAGCACCTCCCACAGCGGCCCGCCGATCACGACGCCCGCAGCGAAAACCGCCACCAACAGCGCTACCGCCCATATTTTGGATTGGTTGAGCATGCCCTGTCTCGCACTCCAATCAGTTGATAGACGGTCTGGAGCCGTCACTCACAATGACAGCCACGGGGCCCCATTCGTTATCCGGGCCGTGCCAATCCCGTAATGGCGTTGGCCACCCTGGATGCTCCGCCGTCCGCCCAACACATTTCCTTCAATTGCCCAACTCGATTGCCAGAACCTCATTCAAGTCAGGTGCCTGCGACGTCAAGAAGACAGCCGGTATCTCTGCAGAAGCGCGGAGCGGGTCGGCAGGCAAGGATGTCTCTGTTTCGGTCACGCCGGCGATTCCGATCCACCATAGAACGGCAGCCGCGACCACGCCGGCAGTCGCGGCCGCGAGACCGGGGCGTGCCCATCCGCTCAGAATCTCCCACCAATCCGAGCCGCCGCGCGTCTGGTTCTGGAAGTCCGCAACCCTGGCCATCACGGTCTCCACGAACTCGGCTTCGTCCTTTCCAGAGAGGGCGACCCTCAATGCGTCGCCGAGTTCCCGGTCCTGGCGATGATCAAATGGTGACGAGCTCATCTGAACCCCTCCTTCAGGTTCTCCCACTCGCTCAGCGCAGCGCGCAGCTCGCGGCGTGCATGGAAGACATCAGAGCGAGCCGTGCCCACTGGGATCTCGAGGATCCCGGCTATTTCGTCGTGCGAATACCCTTCAACGTCAAAAAGCACCACAGCGATCCGTCTCCGTTCGGGCAGCGAAGCCAAAGCCTTTTCCAGTGCGGCGCGGAATTCGCGCCGCATTGCCAACTCGTCGGGTCCCGGCCCGCCGGCAGGCGTTTGCGGCGGAACCTGCTCTGTTGTCCGAACCTTGCGCCGCCGCTTCCGGTCGGTGGCTGCGTTGGCGACTATGCGCAAGATCCAGGGGCCGAAAGGGCGCGATGCATCGTAGCGGCCAAGACTGCGCAGTGCGGCCAAGAAGCCGTCCTGGGCTGCGTCGTCTGCGTCTGCCTCGTTGCCGAGTACGGCCCGTGCCACTCGGCGCGCCTGGCCCGCATAGCGGCGGACCAATTGGCCAAACGCCTCTCGATCGCCGGCGTGCGCACGGGCCGCGAGTTCCGCGTCCTCCATGTCTCTACTGGTATTACGCACGGCTGGCGTTGGGTGTTGATTGGTGGGGATACCTGTCTCTTGGCTTTCCCTCACCCGCTGCCGAGACCGATGGTGCCCTCTACCGGCCGCAGCGACTCGATTACGAACTGGACGTGCTCGTCGAAATCGATGCCAGCCTCCTCGGCGCCCCGGCGGACTTCATCACGATCAACCGCTCGCGCGAAACCCTTGTCCTTGAGCTTCTTCTTGACGCTCTTGACCTTGAGGTCCTGCATGCTCCGCGAAGGGCGCACCAGGGCGCAGGCGACCAGGAATCCACACAGCTCATCCACCGCGTACAGGGTCTTGGCCATGAGACTGGTGCGCGGAACACCGGTGTAGTCTGCGTGGCCCATTATGGCCTCGCAGACATCGTCTGGATACCCGCGCTCACGCAGGATCTTGACTCCGGTGGAAGGGTGCTCTTCGGTGGGTGACCTCGCCTCGTTGGGATAGCGCTCGTAGTCGAAGTCGTGAAGGATGCCCACCACCCCCCACTTTTCCTCGTCCTCTCCGTACTTCCGAGCATAGGCACGCATTGCCGCCTCCACGGCATACATATGCTTGCGGAGCGCATCAGATGGCGTGTATTCGTGCATCAGTTCCAAAGCTTCTGCCCGATTCATTTGCCTCTCTCCGGTAGCCAGCGTTCGAGCCAGTATTGCAGCATGAGAATTGTCCACAGCGCTCTTCCATGGTTGGAGCGGCGGCTGCGATGCTCCTTGAGAAGTTGACATACCTTGCCTGGATGCAACAGCCCTTGGCGTTCGATTCGTCTTCTCGAGAGCAGCCTGTCGACCTCGGGGCCGAGACTTCCGTTCAGCCATGTGGCTACCGGTACGCTCAGACCGCGCTTTTTGCGAAACACAAAGCGTCGCGGCAGCCACCGTCGAGCGACCTGTTTCATCAACCACTTGGTGGTTACGCCCTTGACTTTCAGATTGGAATCCAAGGCAAACGCAAACCGGGTAACGTCCGGGTCGAGAAACGGTGCCCTTGCCTCGATAGACGCCAGCATCGTGGCGCGATCCACCTTTGCAAGCAGATTGTCACGGAGGTATGTCTGATAGTCGAAGACACATGCGGCCTCGATAACGTCTGCCCTGTCGGGAAAGACTGGCGGCTCGTAATACTCTTGCAGGAGTCCCGGGCTCAACACCGACTCGCCGGCACCAGTGCCAAACCAACGCATGTGTCGGTTCCAGTGTGGAAGATCTACACCGTCCAAAAACCGCCGTATCAAGTATTCTAGCGAAACCTTGCTTTCTAACGAAGCCGGCAGGCAGGCGACGAATCGCTCGATTGCACGCCGTGCGAGCTTGGGCAGCCTGCGGTAGGCCGGCGTAATGCGATGGCCTAGGTATGTTGGATAACCCCCGAAGAGCTCGTCTGCACCCTCGCCGCCAAGCACAACTGTGACGTGGTCTCTAGCCGCGCAAGCGAGAAGGTACGTGGGCAGTATTGCCGGGTCGGCGCTTGGTTCGGCCAGGTTATCGACCAGAAAGTGCAGCGCCTTCGTGAGGGCGGGCTCGTCAGCCATGACAGTTGAATGCCTGGTTCCGAGATGCTGAGCCAGGTTGCGAGCGTGCTCTGTTTCGTCGAACTGCAGTTCGGGAAAACCGATGCTGAAAGTCCTTGGTGACGCGGGTCCCGAGCTGTCGGATGCCATCGCGGCGAGCAGGGCCGAGTCGACGCCCCCGCTCGTGAAGATTCCGACCGGCACATCGGCCACGAGCTGCTTGCGAACAGCGGTGCAGAGTAGCGATTCAAGGTGTGTAACCGGTTCCCGGGCAGGTGCTTCCTCGCCGCTGATCGCCGTCGGATCCCAGTAGCAGCGCTCCGTAGTTGCTGACGTTGAGAACGTCAAGCAGGTCCCCGAGCGCACCCTCTTGCAACCCTGAAACATCGTCTTGGGCTCGGTGACATACCCAAGGGTCACGAAATCGCGCACGGCCGCGGGGTCCAAGTCCCGCCGCGCAGGCTGCGGCGTGAGCAGCGCCTGGAGTTCCGACGCGAACCACACTTCGTTACCGTGTCGCCAGTAGTACAGCGGCTTTTCGCCTGCTCTGTCCCGGGCGAGCAAGAGCATTCGCTGTCTTGTATCGTACAGGGCCAAGGCGAACATCCCGTCGAGTTCCGCAACACCCGCGGGCCCGCGTTCGAGGAACAGCGGCAATACTGTTTCCACGTCCGAGCGGGACCTGAATGGGTAATTGGAATAGCGACGCCGGAGTTCGGGGGCGTTGTATATCGCACCGTTCAGGACTACCCAGACCGCGTCTGAGGAATCGGTCAGAGGCTGATCTGCGGCTGCGGTGGGGTCCAACACTCGAAGTCGCTCGGCTGCAAGTATCGCGTGTGGGGCGGCTCGACTACCATGGGCATCAGGACCCCGATGACGCAGCAGTCGGCCCATTGACTCGATTTGTTGGGCGGCTTCAAGAGGTTGGTCGCCGGTGGATACCGCGCCGTAGATACCACACACGGCTATCTGTCCACTCGCGCCAGGGTCTCGAGGCCGCAAGGGCCGTATGCAACGTATTTTCGAGTTTCCGCTATTAGGTCCATATGAGCGAGCACGTCACGCACGTCCTGATCATTGCTACGGGCCACGAACACGGTTGGTTGAGGGCACGCCAGCAATGCATCTCGCCACCAGTCCGCTTTCCGCAGCTGTGAACCCAAACCTCTGTACTCGCGGATGTGTCGCGTTAGGTAGTTGCTCGTAATCTCCGACCCATCGGCCGTCGCAACTGTTATGGTGCGTTGAAGGTAGAAAGGGAGCGATGGAGGAAACGCACCTACTCCGACTACCGGCGTTGCCGGACCGGTCGCACCGGCAATCGCTCTGGCCAAAGGCGCTGCGGAGCGGTCTTCGCCTATACCCTCCATGAGCCCGCGGCTGGAAACCGGTATAGCGGCCACAGGAAGCGAAAACGCTAGGAGAAGCACATCCCATCTCTTATGAGCAAACCAGGCAAGAATGCCGGCCCCTACACAGACTGCTCCCAAAAACACCGCGGTTCCGGGGATGTGCGCCGCAACTCCGGGGCTTGCCGGGACGAAATTCGGGATGTGCGGGGCGGCAGCAAGAAAGAACAGGCCGAGCGCGGTGATCCCGCCGGCGCCCAGCCTCGCGCCCGGAAGAGCGTTGGGGCGAGCCTGCCATGCCGCCGCTACCAATAGGGCCACGGCCGGAACTAATGGTAGTACGTATTGCGGGCGCTTGGATTGAGATATCGTGAACAGCAGCAATGGCAGTACTATCCACAGCAACAGAAAGAAGATGCGACGGTCCAATCGGCCGGCTTCGTCACGATTGCTGATGAGAGTGGGGCCTGTTCCCGCTACGACCAACGTCCAGGGAAGTGCCGCGGCAGGCAAGATCGTGAGGAAATACCATACCGGCCCCGTGCGATTCAGATTCGTCGTCGAGAAGCGTTGCAGCGTTTCGGTAACCAGCGCGTATTCCAAGAAATCGGGTACCCTCAACGAAACCGCCACGAGCCAAGGCGCGACTATCGCCAAGAAGAGCAGCACCGCGATCGGATCGCCCAATGCCTTCCAAGCCCGATAGCGCCACGCAAAAGGGGCGGCGACCAGGAGCGGAAGCACAAGCGCGACGGGACCCTTGGTCAGCACTCCGAAACCCATTGCCACCCAGGCAATGGCGGTCCAGCCCTCATGGGCGGTAGCGCGGTAGGTCGCTGGGGCGGTAGCGTCCTCATCCACGTCCTCGCAGCCGGGGTCCGTCGCGCCGGTTCCGCAATTGATTTCTCTTCCGCCCTTCCGCCCTTCCGCCCTTCCGCCTCTCATCCTCATCTCCACAGCCATGTAGAAGCTCACCAAAGCCGCAACGATGAAGAAAGTCAGGGCGCTGTCGAAGATCACGACACGCGCATAGGCAAGGGTGAACGGTGTGGATGCGGTGGCAACGGCCGCGACAATCCCCGCGCCACTTCCAAAAGCGGTTGTCCCGAACCATGCAACTAGAAGAACCGTCGCTACGGTGAAGAGCAATGAGGGAAGGCGCGCAGCAAATTCCGTCGGTCCGAGGAACCTCATCGAGGTCGCCCCGGCAGTGAAGTAGAGAATCGGCTTGTCCAGGTAAGGAAGGCCGTTCAAATGGGGTATCACGTAGTCGCCCGTTACCCACATCTCCCTGGCCACCTCCGCGTTGCGCCCCTCGTCGGGGTCCAGCAGCGAATACCCCGCGATGTTATACGTGAGCCCGAAGGTGCATACCGCAAAGCAAGCAATCAGAGAGATCTTCTTGACCATGGAATCGGGGAGGCAAATGGGTGGCAAGAACGGGCCTATCGACTCGATAGCTCCTCAGTGCTGTGTGGTGCTCGGCGGAGCCTGAGGATTGGGGCCCTGCGCCACCGAAATCGGAACAACCGTATTGAGTTTCGAGTCTATGTCGATCTCGAACCGATACTGACCTGGCTTCTGGAAGGGCACATCGAACGCAAGCACTGCACCAGCCTCCACTTCCAGCACACCGGCGGGCGGTTCAGGGAAGTTCACCGTCCCTTCACCGCTGATTATCTGTTCGTCGTCCTCATTGAGGAGGCGAATTCTCACTCCGTGATTGCCCACTTCGGTTCTCGTTCCCTTGAGTCGGATAACGAGGTGAAGCCTCGGATGTACCGTGGGAAACTGCTGCACCCAGATGTGATGGAAGACTCCGATTACGGAAAGCTTCCCGAATTGATCGACGAGTGCGTAGTCGCAGACCACGGCGAAGTCGATGTCCATGACGTGTTTTCCTCAGTCGGTGGAATTGTCAGAGCAGAGACGGACGTTCACAGCAGGCTGCCGGGACAGAGATCGATGAGAGCGCAACTCTCGCACTTAGGATTCCTCGCGAGGCAAACGGCGCGGCCGTGGTGAATGAGCAAATGCGGCCACAGGGTCCAATCGCTCTTCGGGACGACCTCAATCAGATCCTTCTCGATCTTGACTGGATCTTGGCTTTGAGTGAGACCCAGACGCTTGGAAATGCGTTTGACGTGCGTGTCAACCACGATCCCCTCATCGATTCCATACGCATTGCCAAGTACTACATTGGCCGTTTTTCTTCCCACGCCGGGCAGCTTCACAAGCTCGTCGATCGATCTGGGAACTCCTCCGTCGTGCCGCTCGACCAGGGCTTCGGCCATAGCGATGATCGATTTTGTCTTGTTTCGAAAGAACCCCGTCGATCGGATCCTGTCCTCAAGGATCTCCGGGTCGGCATCTGCGTAGTCCTGTGCGCTTCGGTACTCTCGAAAGAGTGTCTTCGTCACTTCGTTTACTCGTTTGTCCGTACACTGCGCGCTGAGGATCGTTGCAACGAGCAGCTCCAGCGGGTCTGCGTGCCTCAACGAACATCCCGCGCCGGGATACAGCTGCTTCAGCCTCTTCAGAATCGGCTTGATTCGGTCTTTCGCCGGTTTCATGTAGCGGTATTCCCCTCGTGCCTCGCCCACCCGCAGGTAGCTACCCGCGCGACCTGCAGAAACCGCTCATACTCTTCGAAGAACGGCATGTGACCAGAGTTCTCGAAAAACTCGAGTCGAGCGTCGAGCGACCTCGCGATCTGCCGGGAAGAAGACGGCGGAATCAAATCGAAACGCCCGTGTATAATGAACGCGTCCAGAGTCAACCTCGAGACGGCGTCCGTGAGATCATAGTCGCCCAGACTCCGCCAAACGGCTTCTCTCACCCTGTGGTTGATCGAGTACGTGCGCAATCCGTCGGGAAGCCTCGGTTCCTTGAGGAAGGGTGCCATAGTCAACTCCAGCGCACGCCGGCGGAACGCCACCGGGTTACTCCTGCGCAGGCCCGAACGAACGAGTTCTCGCTGCTTGCGTTGGATTTCCAGATCCGACATTCTCGAACTCAGGCGATCGAGAAACTGCCTTCGATCAGCCGAGCTGATGCAGGCAGGTGCTATCAGTAACACACGTTGCAGCCTCCCCGCATACTCCATGGCGTACAACAACGAGAGAAGGGCGCCCCAGGAGTGAGCTATGACGGTTGCTCTCTCTATCTCCCAGTAGTCGAGAAGGCCCTCGAGATCTTCGACATGGTGCCTCCATCCGAGCGGCGCCTCGGGCGCCACCTTGGATTCCCCGCATCCGCGTTGGTCGTAGTATCGCAGTCTCAGCCCTCGGGCGAGGCCGTCAAGTGCGGGCAGCAGTGAAAGATGGCTGGCACCAGGTCCGCCGTGAATGACAACAACCTCGCGGCCGGCGCCTACGGACCGCGTGTATATGTCTGCACCATTCACCCGAACCATTTGGCTCGCCGGCCTGATTGGCGCTTGGCTAGTCAGAGTTGGTTTGCCCAATAGCCGCTCCACAACAACCTGACCGAACAGCCATGTTGGCTGCTCGGTCAGTGTCGAGTGGTGGTGGCTTCAGAATCAGGCTCCCCTTGCGAGTTCGGCCAACACCGCTGACAAGAGATGGTAGAACTGTTCGACAGTGTCGATCTTGACTCGCTCGTCAGGCGAATGGGGAAACTCGATGCGTGGACCGAGAGAAATCATATCCATTCCATCGAGCTTCTCACCAATTATCCCGCATTCGAGTCCAGCGTGGATTGCCTTGACTTCCGGTTCTGAGCCGAGTTCACGTTTGTGGATATCCCGCACGATCTTGAGCAACAGGGAATCCAGATTTGGTTTCCAGCCCGGGTAGCTGTCTCCCTCTGCCACCTCTGCGCCTGCCAGTTCGCCGCTAGCCCTGATTCGTTGCCGCAGCGCCGCCAGCGCCGTCTCCACGGAAGACCTGCTACTCATACCGATGGTGAGTGAACCGTCTCCCGAAGTCACCGTTGCCAAGTTCGTGCTCGTCTCGACCAGCTCAGGGATATCGTAGCTCATTGCCAAGGGACCGTGCGGCAAAGCCGTGACCAGCCGCAGAGTCGTCAAAGTGGTTGCCTCGTGCCATACTTCCACGGGTGAGTCAACATCCTTGACGTCGTTGCTCATATCCGGCTCCGCCGGTTTGAATTCCTCCTGGATGGCGGAGATTTCCTTGGCGAATGCGGTCTTGAAGTCATCCAGCGAGTCTTGCGGAACGACGACCTTGGCGAAAGCCTCTCGCGGGATTGCGTTGTGTGCGCTGCCGCCGCTCAGAGCCACGAGGTGCAGATTGGGTCCTTGGAGCGCCACTGCGTAGATGGCTCTGGCGAGTAATTTGATTGCGTTCCCGCGCTGCAAATCGATATCGCAGCCGGAATGTCCACCTTTGAGGCCTTGCAGGCTGATCTCGACTGCCGCACAGCGAGGCGGAGTCTGGATCACCTGAACTGGAATGGTCAGATGGCTGTCTCCACCGCCGGCGCAGCCCACATAGAGGACTCCTTCCTCCTCTGAGTCGAGATTCAGGAGCGTCCTGCCCGTGATCATAGCAGCATCAATTCCGGCCGCTCCTGTCAGGCCGGTTTCCTCGTCCACCGTGAAAAGCAATTCGAGTGGCCCGTGGGTAAGATCCTCGGCTTCGAGGACGGCCAAAGCAGCGGCTATACCGATGCCGTTGTCAGCTCCCAAGGTAGTGCCGACCGCGGTGAGGTAATCCCCGTCTAGCTCGGGCTCGAGAGGATCCTTCTCGAAGTCGTGATCCACGTCCGAGTTCTTTTCGTTCACCATATCCATGTGGTTCTGCAATACCGTAACGGGGGCGTCCTCGAACCCCGCAGTACCCGGCTTGCGAACCATCAGGTTCCCCATTGCATCGACCTTATGCTGGAGACCCGCACGCTCTGCTATGCCGATTATATGCTCCCGCACAGCAGCTTCGTTACCTGAGCCACGCGGTATGGTGAGTATCTGATCGAAATGCCGCCACAATGCCCGCGGCTCGAGCGTTTCAACGAATGTCATATTTCGTTCCCTCCTTGAAGTCCGAATTCTACTGCGGGAGACGCTGCTGCACGAGAGGTGAATCCCACACCATCCATCTGGGGCTGCAGGTGAGGCTCCTGTCAGCGTGTTCGGCTATTTGACAGGGCTTTGCAACTTCGGCTACAATGTGCGGATTCCAACCACTCGCACGAGGATGCCCCTCATGGAGAACAAGCCTTTCACTCCCTTTGTTCCTGCGTCCAAGGACTTGCCGGAACTCACACTGAAAGCGGTATTGTTGGGTGCCATCATGGCCGTCACGCTTGGCGCGGCGAATGCCTACGTTGGTATGACGGCAGGTTTGACTGTTGCTGCCACATTCCCCGCCGCCGTGGTAGCTATGGCGGCTCTTCGAGGGTTGGGCGGTTCGATCCTCGAGGAGAACATCGCCCGTACGACTGCCTCGGTTGGGGAGGCGCTCGTGGCAGGTGCGATATTCACGATCCCGGCATTCATAATCTCCGGAGCCTGGGACGAACTCCACTACTTCGAGAGCACCGCCATAATGCTGATCGGGGGTGTCCTCGGCGTGCTGTTCGTGATCGTATTGCGACGCACCTTGGTGGTGGAGGCCGATCTGCCCTTCCCGGAGGCTGTCGCCGCGGCGGAGATAGTGAAGGCAGGTCAGGGCGGTCAGACGGGGGCATTGCACCTCTTTGGCGCAATGGGGATTGCGGCGTTTTGGGAGTTGCTCAAGAACAGCAACGGCATCCAATACGTTCAGGCGAGTTCGCAACGTTTCTTCACCCTCGGCCGCTCGGCTATCGACATTCTCCAGGAGAGGTTCGAATACGTCGGTGGAATGCTGTTGGCGACGCCCTCTGCGTCTCCAATGCTGATGGGCGTCGGGTTCATAGTCGGCACCAAGATCTCGGCGGTGCTGTTCTCGGGCGCAGTCATGGGCTGGTTGTTGATGGTCCCTCTGGCGCTGTTTCTGAACCCGGGTCTGGATGCTGCTCTCGGCACGGATTCGAGCATGCTCGATCTGGCGAATTCGGTCTGGGCCAATCAGGTCAGGCCGCTGGCCGTCGGGACCATGATCGTTGCGGCATTCTACACGTTGTGGAATCTCAGAACCTCGCTGGTAACAGGTATTTCCAAGGCTATCAAGAATATAGGTTTGGTGGCGGAGGGTGCAGCAGCCGATCGCACCGAAATAGACATCAACCTCAAGAAGGTCTTCATAGCGGTGCTCGGAGTGGCCGTTGCTGTGTTCTTCTTGTATCTGCACTTCTCGCACTCGTTGGCCGGTGCGTTGACGCTCACGATAGTCATGGTCATCATCGGTTTCCTTTTCGCAGCGGTGGCCGGCTATCTCGTGGCGCTCATCGGTAGCTCGAATAATCCTATCTCCGGACTCACCCTGAGCGCGTTGATAATCGCAGCGGTTCTCATGGTGTTGCTCGGCTTGACGGACGTGCGAGGGGTGGCTGCGGTTTTGGCAGTGGCCGGTATAGTCTGCTGCGCCGCAGGTATTGCCGGGGACATGATGCAGGACCTCAAGGTAGGGCATATCTTGGGCGGCACTCCCTATCGAATGCAGATCGGCGAGATCATCGGCGTGATATTCGCGGCGCTCGTACTCACGTTCCCACTAATGGCACTGCACCGGGCCTACGTGATCGGATCTGCCGCTCTTCCAGCCCCTCAGGCGGGACTCATGGCCCTGATGGCACAGGGAATCGTTGCCGGCGAAATGGCATGGCCGCTGGTGATTGCGGGCATGTTCCTAGCGCTCGGCCTGATCCTCATCAACGCGCCCGCACCTATGCTCGTGGCGGTAGGCATGTACCTGCCTTTCGAATCCACTTCGGCGATATTCGTGGGTGGCCTGATCAAGTGGGTGTTCGACCGTCGGCTCAAGAATCAGGGGGCGACAGGGGAAGAAAGAACCCGCGCCACCAATACGGGCATACTGCTCTCGTCAGGATTCATAGCAGGCGAATCCCTCATGGCCGTCGTGCTGGCGCTGCTGGTAATTGGCGGGGACTTCATGCCGTCATTGCTGGGCTTCCAGGCACTGAGCTTCGGGTTCGAGCCAAACCTCTACCTCAGCCTGATCGCCTATCCCGCTGTATTGTTGCTGTTGGCGTGGTTCACGATCGGCAAGATGCGGGACTAGGGCATCGCTGACACCCCGGCGGGGTATTGAGCGCCAGCGTTTCGTCACGCAACCGCCTCGCGGTCTCCAGCGGGGCGGCCCGCTGCCTCGGAATCGTAGATCGGGAATGAACCGGCATGTGGAAACGTCGTCGTCACGATGAACTCGAATCGGTAAACCTTCTCGAGTTGACCCCCGTCAGGCTCGCTGAGTGGACTGAACGAGGTGACCGAGTGGTGCTGGAGCGTCCCCGACCGGCAAAGCGGGGTCCGGCCGGCCTGGTAGAACGGCTGCTCTTTTTGCTGTCAGCCAGGCGTATCCGCCTCGATGCGCTTGGCAGTTACGCCTGGTTGCGCATCGATGGGAAAAAAACGGTGGGTCAGGTGGCGACCGTGCTGCGGGAGGAATTCGGGAGCGAGGTCGAACCCGTCGAGGATAGACTCGGACACCTCGTCAGGATTCTCCGGAGCGAAGGATTGGTGGCCTATCGCGGTTGGGACGATGCGCTGTTGGCCAAGAGCGCCGGCGCAAGTCAGTCAGATTAGTGAGCCTTCTTTCGAGGTCAATACACTGCCCAATTGTCTATCCACGCGTTGCCTATCGGCACGAAACCCACGAGGGAATTGAGCGCGTTGCGGACCTCGCATTCATGGTACTCGTGGAAATCTCCGATCCCTCCACCCATCTGTCCCATGAGCGGCGACATACCGAGTAGTACGTTCAACCCGGTTACGGTAACGCCTCGAAGTGCCGTGAACATCGTATTTGAGACTATGCGGCCTCCTACCAGGACAATCCCCCGCCAGGAGAAGAAGAATCCGTTCAGGGTGAGATCTCCGGTCACCATCAGCAGCCCGTAACCACCTGCATCGCTGACGGTGAGATCTCCGGTCACCAGCATCGTGGGATAGGAGCTATCCCAGGAGCGGAATGTATCGTATTCGGCATCGAAATCGCCATTCACGATGCTTTCCCAGTCGATTTCGGTATCGGTGGCCACGCTGAGTCCCGTACCCTGCGGAAGCAAGGCTGGCGATCCCGTGAGCACGTCGAAGTCGCTTGCGCTCGGCGTTGTGTCGCCCGGGAAGGTCAGGGTGTCGAGTGGTACGCGAACACCCGGCACGCTGGGTGCCGTGCCACACTGATTGTTGCCGTAAACCCTAACGCGGCCGAGCCCGACGGAATCCACCTGAACACCGTTCGCCGCCGTGATTGCGCCTATAGCCCCCCCGCTCAACTTCATGGCGGCGCTTTGCCACTGGGCGAACTGCGCCACCGTTCGCTGAGCCTGCGGATCGGAGCCTCGTGTGGGCTCGATCAGAAACCCGGTTGACCGCACTATGTACAGTTCCGGTTCCATTGTGTCGGCCGGGCTGCGAACCTTGTAGGCCAGTACATCGGCGTAGCCGTCTGTGACATTGATCCTCAGGGAATCTCCGTCCGGGGGGCGAACGTTGATCGAATCGTAGTAGACGAAGTAGCGATTCAGGCCGCTCTGAGCCACCGCGAATGCAGTCACGGTGGCTCCGCTGCTCTCGGCGATTATCCGATCTGCCCGGACGCGAACGTGAGCCGCCGCGATCAACATGGTCATGACTGTCACAACCAAGATCGTCAAAGGCAGAGCAAAGCCACGTTCGCTGCTCAGGGATACCATCCGTCAGTTCGCCACGTTCAAGAATGCGATTTGCACCGGCAACTCGAACGTCGTGTAGTCCGGCTTCCCTTGAGGAATGGCATAACTCTGGGTCACTAGATTCAGTTCGAGCCCCGTCACCCGGGCGAGATTGCCCGGCGGTACGTCTGCCGGCTGAGGGTTTGCATCCACCAGGAATCTGAATCGCGCGGTTGAGTCGAATGGGGCAACGAGTTCTTCGTAGGCGCCGGCATTGACGCGTCGCCACAGTCCGATCCGGCCCGGCAGATCCGTGGAAGCGAAGAACCGGTAGGAAACGGTCTGGTACAGATAGAAGATCTCCCCGGTCGGCACCACACCCTGGGGCTGAAGCGCGATCAACGTGCCTCCCGGCACCACCTGAATTCTCTCACTTGTGCATGCAGCCAGGTCAGATGACGAGGACACGCTGCTCAGCGCCTGTTGAACGTACGTTCCTCCCGATCCTCGCCGCATGATTCCATCCGGAACGGCCGATGTGTACATCAGCGAGTCCGCCGGCATCAGCGCGGCGATCCTCTCTGAACCACTGACGCCGCATGCAATACCGAACACGTAGGGAACTCTGACCGTAACGCTCTCAGGCGCCGCTGAAACAAGACCGCCGTCCGATACCATGCGCAATTCGACGCTGGTAACGTTCTGCGCGGCGCGTGCGGTTTGACGCGCAGCCATCATCGCGTCCTGCTGGCTCACGAAGCGTGAGTCACTCAGGAGTATACGGACCAGCGCCGTGGCCAGAATCGCAGCCAAGGTCATGGCGATCAACAGCTCCACCAGAGTGAAACCCCGCGATGTCATTCGAAACCGAACGGGGATTTAGAGCGGGTTCTGGTCCGCTCGACGGTTATGGTGTCAGGGGACGGCCTCAGGTTTCCTGTCGGCGAGATCGTGATCCGGGCCAGGCGGTACCTGGGCGTATTTGTCATCAAGACTACGCAACGCGTGTACTGTAGCAACCCGGTGGTGAGACTGTCGGTGCATCCGACGGCAGAGGGAATGCTATCCCACGGCAATCCGTGCAGCCAGGAACCGGCGGACTCGATGGCGGCACTCCGGTACGCCACTCCAGCAGAGGCTCTGGTGTGTCGAGCGACCTGAAACATCAAGGCGCCAAGGGCCAACACGACGACGCTGAGAATGGTGATGGCAACCACGACCTCAATCAGCGACAGCCCCTTCCGGTTCGAGACAGGCTCACGGCGCATTTGTTATCCTCACCTGTCCCGCACGGG
The DNA here is from genome assembly GCA_964580055.1 of uncultured Gemmatimonadaceae bacterium. Taxonomy (GTDB): domain Bacteria; phylum Gemmatimonadota; class Gemmatimonadetes; order Gemmatimonadales; family GWC2-71-9; genus JBDGYW01. The sequence continues at coordinate 44,659 of CAZOJI010000023.1, forward strand.
TGATACGCACGTACCGTTGCACCGCGTTCACTCTCACGGTGAAATTCCCTGCGGATCTCACGACACCGTTGGGGAATATCTCCAGCGTCGTGGGATTTGCCTGTAGTTGATCGACGCGGACGTCGGTATCGTCACCGAGGTATGCTTCGCGGTAAACCGTGGCTGAGGCAGCGTCGCGAATCATATAGCCTCTCAGCGCTTCGGACGTGATGAAGACCACTGGTCGGCGTTGGCGAGCCGCGATCATCTGTGCGTATTGCAGGTCGGCCGCTATCATCGCGACGGAACGGCGCACGCGGGCTCGTTCCAGGGTCGGCGCTAACCTGACGATGGCGAAAGCAGCCATGATCGAGGCGACCGACAGGACCATTACCAGTTCGATCAATGTGAAGCCTCGACGGCCGCGTGAATGGCGCATTCGTTCCACTATCCGGATTCGTTGGTTTTACTGATCGGGCCAGCCGACCTAGGCGCCGCAAAAACAGCGCCACATTGTTCCCGAACCATTGAGGACCAGGAACTGGTTGTCAAGCGGCGCCATCACGTAAACTCGGTCAGCGCGCATTCATGAGCGGCCTGAGCCGCCACTTCTTTCACGGTTGTCAGCCTTTGCCGGACCGCGAACTGGCAACCGCAGCGTAGCACGGCACCCGGTTCGGTCTCTCCTGTTCTCCAAGTCAATAGTACCACCGTGCGCCTCGGCTATCTGCAAACACAGCGCCAATCCGATCCCGGATCCCTTGGCCTTGGTTGTGTAGAACGGCACGAAGAGATTCGAGCTGTCCGGGATGCCGTGACCTTCATCCTCAACATAAATCTCGACAGATTCGTTCTCGAGCCGCCACCCCACCTCCACTCCGCCCCCCTGCTCTTCAGCGGCATCCACCGCGTTGTCTACCAGGTTTATCAGTAGCTGATCGAGCTGGTCGCCGTCTGCAAGGATGTTCACATCCTCGCCCTCTATCACATTGATGTTCATGCGGGTTTCGAGCGTGGTTACTCTCCTGATCCACTGTCCAACATCCACTTCTTTCAACCCAGGGGGAGGCAGCCTTGCGAGGCGAGCGTACGATGCCATGAACCGGCTAAGTGCCTCGGACCGCGACGAAATGATGTTCAAACCCTGTTGGAGATCCTCGTAGCTGCCGGAATCGCGTGGCTCACGCTCAGCGATTGTCCGAAGGCTTCCGGCGATTGATTGGATCGGAGCGAGAGAGTTGTTGATCTCGTGGCTGAGCACGCGTATCAATCGCTTCCACGATTGCCGCTCCTCCTCGCGCAGCAGTCGACTCAAATCGGTGAGCACGAGCAGTTGGTGGGGTCTTCCGTCTTGTCTGAAAGTGCTGGTGCGCACTTCCCAACGCCCCGAACCGCCCGGAAAAGCGCGCTCCACGATGCGTGGTGCCTCGCCTTCGAGGCAATCTCCTACGCCGAGTTCCTCAACGGACAAGCCCACTAGACTGAGCGATGACTTGGCAAACAGGCGTTCTCCTCCACGATTGACCAGGCGCAGGATCCGTTGGTCATCGAACGCCAGCACGGCGACATCGATTTCTTCCATCACCTTGCGCAGCAGTGCGGTGGCTTCGAGCGCGCCCAGGCGCTGCTGCCTCAGCGTCTCGCCGAGAGTGTTTGCTTCCCATACCGCCAGACTCAACGAGTCTCTTGCACTACCAATGGCGCGGGCTCTCATGGAATAGTCGCCCTTGTGCAGCGCGGAGAGCATGTTGGAGAGTGTTTGCAACGATCTCACGACCCTTTCGCGCAGTGCCACCGCAAAACCGATCCAGCCAATTGCTATGATGCTCGTGAGAGTCCACTGCAATCTCTCAGGATACTCGCCGGTCCACAGCAGGGCCAATGCGATAGAGCTGCCCGGTAAGCCTGCGAGCAGCGCGAGCAAGAGGATGAGGAGGTCATACGACAGCCCGCCTCCCCTGGCCCCCTTCGGGTCTGTCATAGGTCGTGTCGTTGCAGACGCCTGTATAGTGCGCTACGGCTGAGACCAAGAGCGTCAGCGGCCTGGCTCACGTTGCCTTCGTGCCTCTGGAGCGCCTTCTGAATCAGGATCTTCTCCACCTCGTCTAGAGTCATTTCTTCTATCCCGGGGCGACCCTCTGTCGGTGACACTAGACCAAGGTCGTGTGCTCGGACCTGCTCATCAGCCGCGAGCAGCACCGCTCGCTCCACTGCGTGTTTCAGTTCACGTATGTTGCCCGGCCACGGATGATCCAACAGCGCCTGCGAAGCGTCCTCAGAGAACCCCGCCTTGGGCCTCCTGTAACGCTTGGTTTGGCGCTCGAGGAAGTGCTGCGCCAGCAAGGGAATATCTTCGCGCCGCTCTCGTAGCGGAGGAAGGTGGATCTCTATGGTGTTCAATCGGTAAAGGAGGTCCTCCCGGAAACGGCCGGCCGCGACTTCGGCTTGGGGATCCGCGTTGGTTGCGGAGATGGCTCGAATGTCCACCCTCCTCGTCTTGGACGAACCTACTCGCTGCACCTCGCCGGTTTCGAGTGCTCGCAGCAGGGTGGCCTGCTGCTTCAGCGGAACGTTGGCTATCTCGTCTAGAAACAGAGTGCCTTCGTTGGCGAGCTCGAAACGACCGACTCGGTCTGCCTTGGCATCGGTGTAGGCGCCTTTCACGTGACCAAACAGCTCGCTCTCGAACACACCTTCCGGAAGCCCGCCAACATTGACCGCGACGAGTGGTTTCGAGGAACGGGTCGATGCGGCGTACAGCCAATGGGCGACTACCTCCTTCCCGGTTCCGTGCTCCCCGGTGATCAGGACGTTTGCATCCGACGGCCCAATACGGTCGATGATCTGGAGGACGGGGCGCATGGCTCTGGACTCAGCGATGAACTCGGGTAGCCCTTCCTTTCGCAGTAAGCGGTTCTCGCCTTCGAGGTGGTGAGCCTTGCGCAACGCACGCCCGAGTTCCACCTGGATCTTCAGTGTGGCCAAGAGGCGTTGGTTGTCCCAAGGCTTTTCGACGTAGTCCTTGGCGCCACGACGCATTGCCTCAACGGCGCCATCGACGCTGCCCCATGCGGTCATCACGACGATGGGAAGATGTGCATCCATCGCTTGCAGCCGGCAAATGAGGTCCATGCCCTCCAGACCGGAAGTGGTATCTCTGGTGTAGTTCATGTCCATCAATACCGCATCTACGTCCTTGTTCTCCACGACACGCAGAACGCCTGCGGGAGATGTGGCCGTCTCGATCTGGAAACCCTCTCCTTTCAAGAGCAGGCGGAGTGCCTCCAGCACATCGCTTTGGTCATCTGCAATCAGAATGCGCCCTGTTGACTCACTCGACATCTCGTCCTCAGTAAAATCAACCGTCAACTATCCAGCCGTCATGTAGCTGTATAATGCGATTCCCGTACCTGGCATACTCCTCGTTGTGTGTGACCTGCACTATGGTGGTGCCTTCCTCATTGAGGCTCTTGAGCAAGTCCATGATCATGATTCCCTGAGAGGAGTGAAGACTGCCCGTGGGTTCGTCTGCGAGGATCAGCTTGGGACTGGATACCATCGCCCGCGCTACTGCCACGAGCTGCTGCTGGCCCCCGGAGAGTTGGGTTGGGTAGAGGTCCTTCTTGCCAACGATTTGAAACCTATCAAGCATGTCGGCTACGATAGCCTGTCGCTCCGGCCTGCGCACGTTCCTGTAGGAAAGCGGTATGTCGAGATTCTCGTAGACCGTGAGATTGTCGAGCAGGTGGTACTGCTGAAACACAAACCCTATGTACTGTTTGTGGAGTTCATTTCGTTTTTTTGTCTTGAGTTCGTGTACGGCGCTGTCGACGAAGTAGTATTCACCGGCCCAAGCTCCATCCAGCATTCCCAGGATTCCAAGTAGCGTCGATTTGCCGGCGCCTGAAGGTCCCATGATTGTGACGAATTCACCCTGCTGGATATCAATGGTTATTTGGCGGAGCACGAACTGCTTCGCAGCTCCCAGCGGAAAGAACTTTTCCACGTTCCTGAGCGATATCATTCCTTGAATCCTGTATGTGACGTTACGTGGAATCTTATTGGCGCGTCGCGGTTATGCTACACCTGGACGCAGCCCTCTTGGATGACATGAGGCCCAATGCCGGTTCGCCCCTGTCGAGACCAGTCTCAATTCGACCATTCCGGAGCTCATAGCTTAGAGGCGCTGACCCGGATGTCTTTGCCGTCTTGCACAGCCCAAGTCAGTATTGGACGAACGGCCTTGCCGAACGAACATTCCACATCGTTGGTTTCGCAGCGGTGCGCCGATTGTGCTGAAGCGAGCCGCTGACCCGCAACCGGCACCAACGGGTCACCAATACAGGGGCTCACCCCGTTCTAGGTCAATTCGAAGCCGCTCTCGTGCAACTTGCTCTCGAGTTCCTTCGCCGCTTCACCCGACTCGTCTTCCACTACCCGGCCGTCGAACAGATGTATTGTGCGATCGGCGTGGGCCGCGTAGCGCGGGTCGTGTGTGACCATGCAGATGGTCGCTCCCTCGCGGTGCAGGTCACGGAGCAGTTCCATCACTGCCTCGCCGTTGGTCGAATCCAGGTTTCCGGTCGGCTCGTCCGCCAGGAGAATGGCCGGATCGCCCGCAACCGATCGTGCCACGGCTACGCGCTGCTGTTGACCGCCTGAGAGCTGCGACGGATAGTGTTTCATGCGGTGAGACATGCCGACTCGCTCGAGGGCCTCTTGAACTCGTTTCTTGCGCTCGGCGGACGGCATGTCACGGTAGGTGAGAGGCAACTCGACATTCTCAAACACCGTCAGATCGCCGATCAGATTGAATGCCTGAAAAACGAAGCCGATCTGCCGATTCCGGATCCTCGCGCGCTGAGACGCGGAGATGTTGGCCACCGGAGTGCCGGCGAGCGTATAGTTCCCATCGGTGGGCGTGTCCAACAAACCGAGAATGGACAAGAGAGTCGTCTTGCCGCAACCGGAGGGACCGGCTATGCAAATGTACTCACCTTCGGTGATCTCGAGGTGGATTCCGGCCAGAGCGTGCGTCTCCACCTCCTCAGTGAAGAACACCTTCTTCACGCCCTCGAGTTTGATCAACGTATCTGTCTGTTCTGCCATGGTCTATTTCCTCTCGATGCCTGGCTTGAGTACAATACTCATCGAATCCTCACGCGGTCGTACGCATCCCATTGAGACATATCAACGAGGATCACTACGTCTCCCACTCGGAGACCTTCTACGATTTCGATCGTGTTTACCGAGCTGCGACCCAAACGCACATTCACGCGTTCTGCGTATTTCCCGCCTTCGACCAACTTGAAGAGTCCAACGGTGCTGTGAGCCTGCCCGTAGGCGGGACGCCCGACATATAAAACGTTCTCGAGCCGTTCCAGCTCAACGATCCCTTCCACCGCCAGGCCCGGACGGGCGGATCGCGGCAGCTCTCCCAGGAGCGAGACATCCACCTCTACGACACCGTCTTGAGCTGCCGGGTCGATCCGTATTACGCGCCCCATTATGGTGTCGGTGCGGGTGTCAACGATCGCATCCTGACCAAGCGCGACGTCTCGGGCTTGCGTCTGCGGAATCCGTAGACGCGCCATGAGTTGGTCCGGCACAACAACTCGGGCTAGGGTCTGCCCGTTCATCACCCATTGGCCCTCCTCCAGGTCCATCTCCTGAAGAACGCCGTCAATGCCTGCGCGGACCTTCATCGATGCGATCCGCTGCTCCTGGAACTCCACGATTCCTGTCAGACGTTCAATTTGCTGCTGCTGGACAATGAGCTGCGGTTCCTCGGATTCGCGCATGATTTCGAGGCGCTGCCTCTCGAGATCCAACCGAGTCTCCAGTTCCTCTTCCTGTTCGAGGACATTCTGCAACTCTACCTCGGACACGTAACCTTCTCCCTTGGTGGACAGCCGACTGAGAGCCTCGGCGTTCCGCTGTGCCGCCAGGTATTGAGATCGTACCTGCGCAATGAGGCTTTCCTGATTCAATCGTTGAGTCTGCAGACTGGACCTGAGCGTCAGCAGTTGCTGCTGTGCCGCCGATAGCTGGCGCTGAGATTCCAGCAACTGCAACTGTACATCGGGGTTGCTCAGCTCCACTAATATCGTATTCGCCGTGACCTCGGTGCCTGGCTGGATATTTTTGCGCTCGACTCTGCCCTGGACCTGCGCGGGTATCCAACGGATCTGCTCAGGAACGAGGTTTCCGGGTCCGCGCACGCGGATCAGCATCAGACCTTGCTCCACAGTATCCATCCAGATAGTGGCACGATCCACGGTCGGCGCCGCCGGTTTGAGGCGCGATAGCCCGATGGTCGTGACGACAATCAGGACGAGAGCTATGCCCCAGGGTATGTATTTTTTTCGTCTTGGTGGTGGTTCTCTGGCTATGTCCACGGCCGCAACTCCCTTCTGGCCATCCCACAGTTTACTTGACGATCAGTATCACGCATTGGTTTCAAGAGCAACGCACATGCCAATCGCGTGATGGCACGCAAGTAGTTGTACTATAAGGTGTTATGGCAATGCGTGTGGGCAACGGCGAAAGGTGGGTGTCCGTTTGTGGGAACCTGCATTCCAGGAGCGAACAGAGGGATTCGGATTGCCCGCGGTCGGGCCAGACATTTCAAAACTCGGATGGCGTGAGCCAGATGGCCGCGACGGTCACATCGTCCTCAGGTCGTCAGGGATGTTCGGAGCCCACGAGGCGATGCAGCGCCGGCCGCCGCTTTGCGGTCTTCAACGGTGACGGGATTTCCTTGCCCGCTTCTGCATAGCGTGCCCTCTGACGGGCACGGAGCAGGTCGCGGGCTTCATCGGTGTGCAGCTCGCATCGGCCGGATATCCAGTTTCGTCTGCACTCGCTCGGAGCTTCGCGGCACAAACGCTGCGAGATCCTGTGCACCTCGGTAAGTGACTCATGGGAGTGGAGGGCTCTCAAAGATAAGAAAGCTCTACCACACTCGGAACACTGCAGGGGTTCGCCGGCCATGTTTTCATCCCGCGAGGAAGTCAACTGAGTCGTCTCGGACATCGGTATTGCGTCAGTGCTCTTCATCCCTTCAACTCGCTTCAAACACTAGATCAAAGTTGGTCGCGGAGGTCGTTTCGGGCTCAATACGTTGACGATTGCGTTCTTTCGGTGAAGTGCAACCTCTCTCATTGAATCGCCCACCGTTGCTGGGGTGCAATGTAAAGTACTTTGTGTTGCAAAGTCAATCTCCAAGAATGCAAGTGAGCACGATTCCTGGTTCGATTTGGTGGAGACAACGTCGAACGGACGTTCTGCTGGTGCAGAATCGAGGCGCCGCGCTCGTCCCAACGAACGCGGCGCCTCGGTGCACGCAGGGCTGCAGGAGTCTACTGTTGTCGGGCCGCCGCCAAGAGTTCTTCCTGAGTTGACGCGTGGGTGAGCAGATCTATGCCTGCGCTGACCTGGTCATCGGAGCGCACCCGGCGAACCAGTTCCGCCGATCTCCCAAACACGTAGCGAGCCAGTTCGAAGCCAAGTTGGGTAGAGATCAAACCGTCGGCGCCACGCCAAACGGAGTCAGGGATCACGACTCCGCGTGTACGAACCCGGTCGAGGAGTTGGTTCAGCATCCCGTCGGTTACAGTGAAATCTTCATCAGTAATGATGCCTTCGCCCTTTAAGTCGAGGGCATACCGTGCCAGGGCGTCAGTGTACTTGGGAATGTCTCCACCCAACGTGCGGACGAAGGCCTGTTCGGCGGCGTCGAGCGTGTCGGGATATTCGATGTCCGGTGCTATGCCGCCTCCACCGGCCAAAGGCCTTCCTGCGTCCGAATAGAAGACAAGCGAGTCTGAAGCGGTGGAATCCTCATCAGCGGACCCTGTAGCTACAATACCGCCTGATGCGAACCGGTACTGCGGGCGGTCGATGGAACGACCGCTCGGTGTGAACCACCGGGAAGTAGTTACGGTTACGGCTTCCGTTTCTGAAAGCGGGAACACGCGATAGGCGACTCCCTTGCCGAAGCTTCGGGTTCCCAGAATGAGAGCGCGGTCGTGGTCCTGGAGTGCTCCGGCCAGAATCTCTGCGGAGCTAGCGGTGCCTCTGTTGATGAGTACTACCAGTGGCAGGTCTGGCCACCGTGCTGGCCGCGTCGTCGAAAAAGCGTGAGATTCTCCCGCCGCGCGACCCTTCATGTCTACGACCAACTGGTCGGGCTTCAGAAACAGGTCTGCCAGGGCGACTCCCTGCTGAACGATGCCTCCCGGGTTGTTGCGGAGATCGAGAATGAGGGATTGGGCGCCTTGGCTCTGGAGGTCTTCAATCGCTTCACTGAGTTCCCGCGCCGCCGTCTGGCTTACGGACGTGAGGCGTAAATACCCAATGCCCGGCCCAACGAGGGTCTTACCTTCGACGTAGTTGACATGAATACGTGCACGAGTTATGGCGAAGTCCAACGGCTCCGGTATACCGGCCCTGGCAATCTTGAGACGGACCTCGGTGCCCGGCGGACCGCGCATAACGTCGGCAGCCTGCTGTGTGGGCCAGTCCTTGGTGGATCGACCCTCGATTTCGACTATCAAGTCACCGGCTACGATACCGGCCCGGTCTCCCGGTGTGTCGGGCAACGGCCCAACAACGGTGATCCACCCATCACGGGACTCGATTCTAACGCCTACGCCTCCGTAATCCCCTGTCGTGCTGAGACTGAGTTGCTCGTACCCTTCACGGCGCAGGTAGGACGTATATGGGTCGAGGCGTTCCAGCATGCCATCGATGGCCAACTCGTACAGGTCACTGGTCTCGACCGTGTCCACGTAGTACTGAGATACGTAGCTGACGATCTCCTCGAACAACCGCTCCTTGCTTATGTCATCAGTTGCCGAGCCAGCCGGTCTCTGTAGAAGCCACCCTCCTGAAAAGAAGGCCACGAACACCACTGTGATACCAAAGGCTAGACGCCGTTGCTTCATCTGTTGTCTCCACATCACCTTATCAAATTTCCCCGCACTTCGAGTCCGCTGTTTGCCAGGCCGTGACCCTACGGACAGAATCGCGCCGACTCATGGTCCTCTTGACCTCTCCGGCCACAAAGGTGCGGTAGAACTCGAACAATACCTGGGAATCAAACTTCTACGCAAATGACATGCCCTGGGTTTGGCGGTTCGGAAAGATCGCGCAGCCTTGCGCCCGTAACTGTCGGAACTGTAGAGGCTTGCGCAGGCACTCGAACTCACTTGGTCGTCAGATCGCAGAGTCTGCTGGCATGGCGCCATCTGGCCTACTGACCCGTCGGAGTGACAGGTTGACCTTTCTCAAACAGTCGGATCGTAGGCGAGATTGGGCGCCAGCCATCGCTCCACTTCGCCGATCCGCATATCCTTGCGGCTGGCGTAATCCTCTACCTGGTCGCGACCGATTCTTCCGACTCCGAAATAGGCAGACTGCGGGTGCGAGAAATACCAACCGCACACCGAGGCCGCCGGATGCATCGCGCAGCTCTCGGTCAATCTGATCCCGATGTTGCCGGGAACATCCAGCAGGTCGAACAACGTTGTCTTTTCGACGTGGTCGGGGCATGCCGGGTAGCCTGGTGCAGGTCGGATGCCCACAAATTTGCCTTTGCTCAACTCCAGGTCTGTCAGAACCTCGTCCTGTGCGTAACCCCAATACTCCTTTCTGATCCTCTCGTGCAGGCGTTCTGCGAACGCTTCGGCAAGTCGGTCGGCGAGTGTCTCGCTCAGGACGCTGCGGTAGTCATCGTGATCCGCCTCGAACTCGGCACACAATTCGTCGATACCGGCGCCCGCAGTCGCCGCAAACGCGCCAATGTAGTCAGGTATTCCCGTCGACTCCGGGGCTACATAGTCTGCCAAACAGTAGTTGGGACGTCCGTTCGGTTTTGCAATCTGCTGCCGAAGTTGATGGGCAACGGCACGAACGGTTTTTCTGTCTTCGCTCCCGTAGATCTCCACGTCGTCCCAAGACATCGTGTTCGCGGGAAAGAGACCTATGACCCCTTTGGCGGTCAGGAGGTGCTCGTCAGCGATTCTCTCAAGCAGGGCAAGCGAATCGTTCAGGAGCCTCTTGGCGGCATCGCCCGTAACCGGGTCCTCGAGAATATCGGGGTATCTACCCTTCAACTCCCAGGCCTTGAAGAACGGTCCCCAGTCTATGTAGTCGGTCAACTCTCGTATCGAATAGTCGTCGAACACCTCTACGCCAAGCCTTTGGGGGCGAGGCGGCGTGTAACCATCCCACTCCACCTTGACTCTGTTTTGACGTGCCGTCTCGAGTGATACGATCCGCTTGCTTCCGCCCCTGTCGGCGTGCGAGTCGCGTACTCTTGCGTACTGCCGCCGAATGTCCTCCACATACGCTGCCCGTGTCTCCTTGTTCAACAGGTTCCTTACAACCCCAACGCTCTGTGAAGCATCGTGGACGTGAACCGTGGGGCCGCCGTATTCGGGTTCTATCCTGGCGGCAGTGTGGGCCTTGGATGTAGTCGCCCCGCCGATCAGGAGAGGAATATCGAGGTCGGCGCGACGCATGTCGCGGGCCACATGCGCCATCTCGTCAAGTGAAGGAGTAATCAGTCCACTCAGCCCGACGGCGTCGGCGCCTTCGGAAAGTACTGTCTCAATGATCCTATCGGCCGGTACCATCACGCCGAGGTCGATTATTTTGTAGTTGTTGCAGCCAAGGACCACGCCGGCGATGTTCTTCCCGATATCGTGGACGTCGCCTTTGACCGTGGCGAGCACGAGCTTGCCATCGAATCTTTGGACGCCATCGGCGTTGCCCCGCTCTTGCTCTATGTACGGTGTCAGATAGCCCACCGCCTTTTTCATGACACGGGCGGACTTCAGCACCTGAGGCAAAAACATCTTCCCACTGCCGAACAGTTCGCCTACGCGATTCATACCCGCCATCAGAGGACCTTCGATCACATGCAGCGGTCGGTCGGCGTGTTGCCGCGCCTCCTCCACGTCAACTTCGATGTAGTCGACAATTCCGTCCGTAAGGGCGTGAGCGAGTCTCTGGTGGACGGGCAGAGAACGCCATGCGAGATCCGGCCCTTCTGCCGTTGTCTTGTCTTTGACGGTGGTTGCCAACTCGACCAGCCGGTCGGTCGCGTCAGGCCTGCGATCAAACAGCACGTCTTCCACCGCCGTGCGGAGATCCTCCGGCACATCGTCGTACACTGCTAATTGTCCAGCGTTTACGATGCCCATGTCCATCCCCGCGTCTATCGCGTGGTAGAGGAATGAGGCGTGCATGGCTTCACGGACGGTATTGTTACCTCGGAACGAAAAGGAAACGTTGCTGACGCCGCCGCTCACCAGAGCAAAAGGCAGGGTTTCCTTTATGGTCCTGCAAGCCTCGATGAAGGCTATGGCGTACTGATTGTGCTGTTCGATTCCTGTTCCTACCGCGAAGATGTTGGGATCCACAACTATGTCCTCTGGGGGGAACCCAACCTCTTCGGTGAGTATGCGGTAGGCACGAGTGCAGATATCTACCTTGCGCTGTTCGGTGTCGGCCTGGCCGTGCTCATCAAAAGCCATGACGATCACGGCTGCACCGTACCTGCGTATTTGCGCTGCCCTTTCTACGAACGCCTCTTCGCCTTCCTTGAGGCTGATGGAGTTCACTACGCCTTTTCCTTGAAGGCACTTCAACCCTGCTTCGATGACCGTCCATTTGGATGAGTCAACGACTACCGGTACGCGGCTAATATCCGGCTCGGCTGCGATGAGGTTCAGGAATGTAGTCATCGCCTCCTCGGAATCGAGAAGCGCCTCATCCATACTCACGTCTATCATCTGAGCGCCGTTCAACACCTGCTGCCGGCCGACCTCGATCGCGGTCTCGAAGTCGCCTTCCTGTATCAACCGCCTGAAACGTGCGGAGCCGGCGACGTTGGTTCTCTCACCAATGTTGACGAAGAGGCTGTCCGGCCGGATATCCAGAGGTTCGAGGCCCGAGAGTCTTGTGTAGCGCTCTTTGGTCGGTACCGTTCGAGGAGGAACGCCGGACACGGCTTCTGCAATTGCCTCCACATGAGCCGGATTCGTGCCGCAGCAACCGCCGACGATGTTCACGAACCCGCGTTGCGCGAATTCGCCGAGTATCTCTGCAGTCTCGGCTGGGGTTTGGTCGTATTCTCCAAATTCGTTGGGCAACCCCGCATTGGGGTGGCAGCTGACCAGCACATCGCAGGTCGCCGACAGATCCTCGATGTGCGGTCTCAGCTCCTTGCCGCCCAAGGCGCAGTTCAGCCCGACGCAGAATGGCGATGAATGTCTGATAGAGTACCAAAACGCTTGCACCGTCTGCCCCGATAGCGTGCGCCCGCTGGCGTCCGTGATCGTGCCGGAAACCCATATCGGGATCTGCTCGCCACGTTTTTGCATGATACCGGACAGTGCAAATAGAGCCGCCTTACAGTTCAACGTGTCGAATACCGTCTCGATCAAAAGCACATCCGCCCCGCCTTCGATCAGTGCTTCGGCCTGTTCAGTGTACGCAGCCGCTAGTTGATCAAAGGTGACGTTTCGGTGTCCCGGGTCGTTCACGTCGGGCGAAATAGAGGCAGTGCGATTGGTGGGTCCGATACTGGCCGCGACGAACCTGGGTGTGGACGGGTCCTCGGCGGTGTATCGATCCGCAACCCTCCGTGCGACCTGCGCGGCAGCCAGGTTGATTTCACGCGCGACGCCATGGGTTCCGTAATCTGCTTGTGAGATCGCCGATCCACTGAAGCTGTTGGTCAGAATTATGTCGGCCCCTGCATCGAGGTATTCAGAGTGAATCTCCTCGATTACGTCAGGGCGGCTTATCGACAACAGATCGTTGTTTCCTTTCAAGAGGGTGTCGTGATGCTCAAACCGCTCGCCCCGGAAATCATCCTCTTCCAGCTCGTACTTCTGGATCAGCGTGCCCATTGCACCGTCGAGAACGAGTATCCGTTTGGCGACCTCCTTGTGAAACAGAGAAATCCGATCGCTGCGTGCCACTTGCATAGAATTCACCATGAGACTGCTCCTCAAAAAAAAGCCCCCGTCGCCAAAGACCGCGGGGGAGCTTTTTAGCGACTTATTTACCGTGGCTGCAATACGCCGCAAATCACCACGTGATACAGTTGTAACTTGCAATGTATGTCTATTTGTCGGATGCAGAAAGGGACGACCGGGAGATTTCGCGCTCGTAGTGTCCCAGGCTCAGAGTCCGAGCGCTCCCAATACGTCCGATTCGGCCATGCCCTCGACTCTCACGCGTTTGCGTTTGGCCGTCGTGCCGCTGGTGATCGCCACTGCGTTGCGTGGAACACCGATCTCCTTGGATAGGAATCGGATCAACTCTTGATTGGCTGCGCCTTCAACCGGCGGGGCCGCGATCCTTATCTTGATCGCATCCCCATGCCAGCCGACGAGTTGCGTTTTGCTGGCTTTCGGCTGAGCATAAATCCAGAGACTACAGGATCTCAAATTATCCCCAGCACGATGCTCAGAGCGATTTGGAGCAACAACCAGGCAACCAGGGGCGTTATGTCGATCATTCCTATCGGCGGAACGATCTTGCGCAGGGGCTCGACTATCCAGTCTGTGAGGACATAGGCCGGCCTCATCCAACGGTTGAAGCGGCCTATTCTGAACCACGATCCTATCACCCGGGCTATCAGGGCAATTATCATCAGTTGGCCAGCGTAGTAGACGATCAGTCGAAGCACGCCTCTCGGCCCCGCCTGGCTGGCCATTGTCAATCTGAGCGTCTGAGCGATTATCCACTCGGTCAGAGTTATCACCAGGATACCCCCGACTACGCTACCACCAAGCAGCCACCATCCCGCCTTTTGCGGGTTCCCGCCACGCCTACGCAGCCAGAATTCGACGGGTTCCAGGATGGGGTCCGAAAACCTGCGTATCGCCCTGCCGGTCTTGCCGAATGGGTTGATGCGGCGAGTCATTACTGCCCACGACCCGAATGCCACGACACAGCAGATGAGGAAAACCCCAAAGACGAGGCCACGGATCAGATCGAGAATGAACATCTAGCGCTATTGCTCCCCTTGAGGTGTTCGAATACCCGGGCTATCAACATAATGCGTATCGACCAACGACGGTTCCACCGGATTCCTGGCCTAGTTCTTAATCTGGTGAAGTGCTCGACCCGACCGAAGATATCGATGCGATAGTCCGACGTTTTCGCGGGAAAGAAAACGAGACCACTGCCTGGCCCACCTCTGGAGCGCTGCGGTCGCCGCTCCTATTGAAAGGATGAGTAGCTGCTATTCAAGTTAGCTCCAATCCCGCAAGTCGCACCGCGACAATCCCGTTCGCCGGCATTGGCACATCTGCAGTGCCGCTCCGCCTGACGGGAATATCCTCCTTGTACCGCTCCAGATAGTCGACCGCTTCCACGGTTCGGAATTCGAGAATTCCTGGACCGACGCTCACGTTTCTTGAGACTCCCAGAATCTCCTGCAAATAGGCGATGGCACCGTAGCCATTGGCAGCCGGTTGAATGCCCAAGACGCAGACACCTACCTCCTCGACAGTCAACATTGAGCCGAATCGGGGTAAGAGGTTCGTGCCATTGGGCTCCACTCGTGCGGTGGCCATCCCCTCTGCATCCCAGCCGAACATCCACGGAACTTCCTCACCCGCGTAACGAGACATTGGTGCCAGCCGATACCGCGAAACACCACTGGGTGCGTAGCTCATGAGCGTACCCCGCTCGTCGATCGAGGCCAGCGGAGCGTCGTGCCCTCGGAAGAGAATCGTCCCGTCCCGGTCGTCCAATCGGATCCAGCGCAGGTGTTCCAACAGCGACACTGGTGGCGAACCTTCGTTCACGCCGGCCGGGATCTCCCATGATAATCGCGGCTCCTGGATGGCGAGATCGAATCGGTACTGGATTTCCGCAGATCGGATAACCTCTGTCTCGTTAGTGATGTTGAGCCAGGGTTGCCCGTCGAAGAGAACAATGGTCGTCTTGACGTCGCCAAGACCCCGGGAACTGCGCTCCAAGACCACTTTGGTGGCAACGCCGGGGAGGCGCAGGGCCGTCACGTTCTCCAGCCGCGACTCAGGCAGTGCGTTCAACCCAGCGGATTGCGGGCGAACCCATTCCTTACCGTCAGAGAGTCGTTTCAATGATGAAATCGCACCGGTGTCGGCGGCGATGGTTACTCTGAACGCCCTTCCCTCTGCTGAGTTGGACGCGGCCATAGTTTCCCAGCGGCCCCAGGCTTCTCCAGTCGCCGTTTCGTCAGGAAAAAACGCGTAACCCAAACCGGGAACATTTGAAGCGAACCTCTGGCCACCGCCGCCGGTGCCAGCCAGATCCGAGTGTGAAAACGGGGATGGATTGAACACCATGGTACCAGGTACGTCCGTGGACAAGTATGGAGCTATTTCACCAAGCGTCGTTGCCCCCGGATCCACGGCACCTGCAAGCACAGCTATCAGGTTCCCCGTACGTTGTTCCACCTGGTCTACTCGGGCCTCAGCGATTTGGGTGAATCGGGCCTGGCGGGGCAGCTGCGGTTGGTTGATCGCTGTTGGAACGGTCACCGCTGTGCTCGGTGCACGCGTTTCCATCTCCCGGAAGAGAGCGTCATCGGTGGTTGCAACGATGCGCGGGTATGCAAACCGCGAATTCCAGTCCGACACGGCAGCGAGCGCATTGGAAAGGCCTTGATCGGCATTGGGATTGACTATCACGGCGGTACCAAATCTGCCATCCGGAGCAAACCGCAGCGCGGTCGAGGATAGCCAATGCTCCACACGATTTGTCATTTCGGTCTGACTCAGTTCAAACCCCAGTACGCCTGGTGTGCTACCCGCCGGCACTGACACAACGAGCACGCGCGAGCCTCCCGGTGTATCCCACCACTCGAACGGTTGATCTACGTCACGCACAATTGCCAAGACTCGGACTCCGGCACCCGCTAGCGACATCGCAACGGTACGCGGTAGGTGAACCCCTTGAGGCGCGTATGCCGCGGGCCCCATGGGGATGGCGTATTCCCGCTCAGCAATTAGCGCTCGCTCGGCAAGCCTCAGAAAGGGAACGTGCTCGAGCGAAGAAATATCGGCCGACATGGGCAGTGGGTTTACGGTGACCGTGGAACTGCGGTGAACCGCCGTTTGCACCGCACGGTGGATGGGCCGCAGGCCTTGCAAGGAATCAACCACCTTGATGGGATCCGCGACCGTCAACAGGTGGATCGTCCATCTTGGCTGGGGCTCGAGGCGATGGTTTGTTCTGAACGGACCTCGCAGGCCTGGTGCCTCCAGCTCCGATACAACCCTCACTGCTCCAGAGAACTCCATCCACAGTTCTCCAAGGAGGGTGTCGCCCGACCTCAGGACTCCCGCTGTGCCCAACAGGCGCCGACTCCGATCGAAAACGCGAAGCCGTCCCGCCATAGCATCGACTCCCGTTACCTCGAACCGCACCAGGCTTTTCGCACCATCAGGATGGGAGAAGAACACGCTAGGGCTGGCGTTCACGCGCAACCCTTCCTCTCGTGCACGAAGCCAAGCAGGGCGTGCGATGCATGCGCCAGCAGCAGAGACCGAGGAAAAGAAACCCCTGCGCGTTACCAAGTTCTTTTCAGGCAATTGTTTCGGTTCCAGTAGGTGAGGGAAGACACGGTGCAGAAATCTATGCGGTAGACGCCAGGCATGCATCGCGGTTGCGAGCGACGTGAAACCGCAGTTGATCGCGTTGCATGCTACCGTCCAGGGCATGGCTGCCTACGAGACTTGCCGCATTCTCAAAGAGATGCTCGAATTGGCCGGCTGTCGGGTGATTATATATGCTGATAAAGCGGAAAGTGCTTCCCATCTCAGGTCAATTGTTCCGCTGGGCTCGTTATCCTCAACACCTCTAGGACATGTAAGATGTTGCAGTACAGCAACTTGCGGCATGGCACCGGATATGCCTTCGGGTGTTCGGGAGGATGCGCAATGGAATCTAGAGTACGCCGACTGCTGGCGGCGAAAGGGCCACAATTCCTGTTGATTGGCGCCCTGACCCTTCTGAGCTTGACGTCCTGCTTCTTGAAAGGCACCGAGCCAGGCGATTCGCCGCTGGTCGGTCTGGCCAACCTGTTGTATCTGGATGGGTCCTGGGTATGGACGGATTCCATGATCTACTCGGAATACGTCCCGGACGACGACGTAGTGACGCACCACGGATCCTACATCGTTTCAGGGACTGCAACTATCGAGACGGTCGATTCGGTGGAAGTCGAGACCTACCAGTTGACGGCGACAGCCCAGGTCAGGCACGTGGACTCAACCGAGGCTGGTGAAGTAACGCGCTGGACACTCACCGACATCGAGTACGTGGACACGGTAGTAGTCGATAGCGACACGATCTTTGGACTTTCGGTCGAACCGATACCACCTGCCGCAAGACCGACGACCGACAGCATCCGGTGGACATTCGAGTCGAGCCAATTGTGGTGTACCAACTGGCTCACCGACACGATCCGCCCAGGCAACCGCGACCATTGCTCCACCACTGTGACGTGGATTCGCGCCGACTCATCAACCGCTGCCGACATTACCGGGACGGGAACCTGAAAACCTAGTCTTCAATCTCCTTCATGATTCTGGCAAACCTATCGTAAGGTATTGCCGTCCAGCTCTCGGCTCTCGACGCACCGCACGATTGCGTTATCAGCGATACCTTGGCGGCCACCTCCTCGTTCGGTGCTTCGAACACGTCCAAGAAGTCCCAAGGTCCGAGGATCGTGAAGTGCTCGAGGAACTTCACTTCCGGGCACTTCGCCTTCACGAGTTCCAGCCAGGATTTTCCCTCCTCCTGGTAGTGCTGGAACTTCTTCGAGGCCGCCTCCGTGGAGAGCCGCGTTGCAAGAATATAGACCGGCATGGGAAAACCTCCTCGTTCGGTGAGGCGGTTGTCAATCGACAGCGCGCCTCAATCTGCCTGCTCGAATGAACTCACTCTCGCCCTAACCCAGGGGGTCGAAAGCCTTCGCAGAATTCGGCGATCTCCTGCGCTGTATTGTCCAAAACGGTTTCGTCGTCGATGTCTTCGACCACGCGGTTGATCCAGGCCGCAACACGCTCCATTTCCGGTTCTTTCATACCTCTCGAAGTAATGGAAGGAGTCCCAATACGGATTCCGGACGGATCGAACGGCTTTCTGGGATCGTACGGAACGGTGTTGCTGTTGCACACTATGCCCGCCCTGTTGAGGGCTTGTGACACAACCTTGCCGGGCTGCCCCTTGTTGGTCATGTCGATGAGTATCAAATGGTTCTCAGTACCTCCCGAAACCAGGTCGAATCCGTGGTTCAAGAGTGCAGCCGCAAGCGCCTTTGCATTGCGCACGACTTGGTGGGCATAGTCTTTGAACTCCGGCGTGTTGGCCTCCTTCAGGGCCACAGCGATACCAGCCGTCGTGTGGTTGTGCGGCCCGCCCTGAAGTCCGGGGAACACGGCCTTGTCAATAGCCTTTTGATGCTCTTCCGTGCACAGGATCATTGCGCCGCGAGGACCGCGCAGCATCTTGTGGGTGGTGGTGCTGACTACATCCGCATGCGGGACAGGGCTTGGATGCGCACCCGCGGCCACCAAACCCGAGATATGCGCGATGTCTGCCACGAAAATGGCGTTGGCCTCTTTGGCTATCTCGGCGAACTTCTCGAAGTCGATTATTCGAGGGTAGGCTGTGGCGCCGGCAAATATCAACTTGGGCTTCTCAGCCAGCGCCGTGTCGCGTACCATGTCGTAATCGATCAGGCCCGTGTCCTTTCTAACCGTGTATTGAACGGCTCGGTAGTACTTGCCGCTGATGCTGACCTTCCAACCGTGAGTGAGATGGCCACCGTGGGGAAGGCTCATGCCCATGATCGTGTCACCAGGTTCGCAGAATGCGAAATAGACCGCCATGTTGGCCGGCGAGCCGGAATAGGGCTGCACGTTCGCGTGGTCGGCGCCGAAGAGCTGTTTGGCCCGCTCGATAGCGAGTCGCTCGACCGCGTCTATGTTCTCCTGTCCCTCGTAGTACCGCTTGCCTGCGTAACCTTCCGAGTACTTGTTGGTGAGTACTGACCCAGTGGCTTGGAGCACGGCTGCCGAGGCGTAGTTCTCGGAGGGGATCAAGCGGATCTTGTCCCGCTGGCGAGCTTCCTCCTTCTTCACGAGATCGAAAATCTCCGGGTCTGTACTGGCGAGGTATTTCATTTCAAGATGGTCGTTCATGGTCCCAATTGATCCTTAGCGTTGTGGCGGGCAAGCAATCGTTCGGCGAAGTCGAGGCGTTCCTCTAGGTCGGTTATCCGCTCATTGCTGTCCGCCAGTGCCTGTTCAGTATCCAAGAGTCGTTGTTCCGTCTGTTCTAGCAGGTGACGCATCTCGGCACCTCCGGATACCGATTGGCTCGATATTCGGTTGGCCACGGCCTTTGCGATCGGAGTTCCGACGACGATAACCGCGATGAACGTAAACAAATCCAACTCGTATCTCCGCAGCGCAGGGCTTGGTCATCTTGCTGTTGCAGCACTATGGACACAGTGAACATAGTCGGCTGGGATGTCAACACGCCAAGCGCGGGAACAGTCCGATCGTCCGCATGGCCGCCTTTATTCGCGGTTAGTCTGGAACCAGTGTACCGAACGTTCGATCGCTACATCGTGGGGAATCGTGGGTTCCCATCCGAGCTCTTCTCTGGCTCGGCTGGAGTCGTAGGGATTGTCATTCGAAAGGTACCTGATCGCGGTTGCACCGAATCCCGCGTAGTGCCTCGGCGAGAGCGCATATCGGAATCCATACAGAGAAACGGCGAACGCGTAAGCGAATGTGACCGGCACTTTCACGAAACGAATCCGCTTTCCCAGTGCGGCTCCCACGGTTGCGAAAAACTGACGCTGCGTGATGCCCTGTTCATTGGCAAGGTTGACAGGACCCCTCACCTCGGGATGGTCGAGCGCCGCAAGTACGGCTTCGGCAACACTGCCTGCATAGACGAGGGCCAGGGTGTTGTCACCGGTGCCGACCAGTGGGGAAATCCCATGTTTTAGCATTCGGACGACATGCGGTAGAAACGTTCGGTCTCGCTCGCCGTATATCACGCAGGGCCGCAGAGAAACGGCGGACAGCTTTTTGTTGCGGGCTACGGCATTGACCGCCTCCTCGGCGCCTCGTTTTGAAACTGCGTAGAACTCGCCACGCGACAATCTGGGCCAGTCGGAAAGCTCGTTCAGTTTGCAGTCGCCGACCTGCAAACGCCTCCCGTAGACCGCCACTGACGAGAGATGCACCAAGCGCACTCCCTGATCTGCTGCAGTTTCCGCGGCCAACCTCGCGCCGGCGACGTTGGTGGTATGAAAGTGCTCCCAGTTGCGCCTCTTCGTGATGATTCCCGCCGCATGCACTATTGCGTCCGAACCGCGAGCGTGAAGCCAGGCTTGGGGTTGTTCGACAGACCCGAAAACTGTTTCTGCGCCGAGACTCTCAACCAGGCTCTTGCCGGCGGGACCACGGACCATCGCTCTCACATTGTGCCTCTTCGCAACCAACAGCTGGATGACGTGGCTGCCTACCAGTCCAGTGCCACCCGTTAGGAATACATCCATCAGTTTGCCAATTCCTCGTGAATTTCAGAACGCGAGAACGATGGCGCGCACGCCTAGGACCACGCAGAGGATCGCCACTGCCGTTCCTACGACGTTGCCGAGCCAACTGTTCACTTGGTCACCTAGCCGCTTGCGATCATTCATCGCAAAAAGAAGAACGATTGCCACTATCGGAAGGACCAACCCGTTCACCAGCTGTGCAAGGAAGATCAGTGGGACCGGGCGAAGCCCGATCAATGCGGCGGCGGCGCCTACGAAGAGACATCCAGCCCAGACGGTTCGTGCCAGTGGACTCGCAACGTCGCGTCCCCGGCCGAGTGCGTCGAGCAACGTGTAGGCGGCCGCCAGAGGTGCAGTCGTGGCGGAAGAGATTCCGGCGGCGGCGTATCCGACGGCAAATGCATGGCTGGCCCAATCTCCGAGCAGCGGCCTTAGCTGCACGGCCATGTCGGAAGCCGACTGCACTGCAGATCCGTGAAGCGCAGCCGATGCAGTTACCACTACTGCTGCGGAAACGACACCTCCCAGGCCTATCGCGATCAATAGATCCAAACGAACTGCCGGCAAATCATCTACCCCGGACCATCGTTCTCGCACGACCGCCGCATGCAAGAAGAGATTGTAGGGGACGATTGTCGTACCGATGAGGGCCAGGGCAGTGAGTTCGGCGCCTCCGGGAAGCCGAGGGACGAACATGCCACCCAAAACCTCGCCCAAGTGCGGTGCAACCAGAGCTGCTGTTGCGAGAAACACAATGCCCATCACCGCTACACATGCGGCGAGCGTCCGCTCGACCAGTTTGTAGCGTCCCGTCCAGAGCAGCGCACCGGCCAGAATGGCCCCAACTGCCACCCAACCGCGGAGGGGCAGGCCCGTTGCGGATTCGAGTCCCAAGCCTGCGCCGGTGAGGTTGCCGGCCTGGTATGCGGCGGCGCCTCCTATGACGGCTACGGCGGCGAGAGTTGCCAGCGTCTTTCCGAGCCAGGAAGGTCCTCTTACCGATCTGAGCGCGTGGCCCAGCCCGCTACCGGTGGCCAAGCCGAGGCGTGCGCTCATCTCCTGCAGGACCATTGTCGAGACGACGGCGAAGACCAATGCCCAGAGCAGTGTCGTGCCGTAGTGAGCACCCGCAACAGTTGCGGTGGTGACGGTCCCAGGGCCGATGAAAGCAGCCGCTATTATCACACCGGGTCCAATGCCCGCCCATCGCTTCATTCGTGGTGCTCCAGCAGAATTGAATGGGTGTAACTTAGTCGTAGTACCCCGCTAGGGTGTACGATTGGTCGAGGAGCTCAACGGGATGCACCACCCGCAGCCTCGATCCAGCGGCAGCGAGCCCCGCGCCTATCTGCATTATGCAGCCGGGGTTCCCGGTAGCAACGATATCGGGATGGCACTCCAAAATCGCGGAGACCTTTTTGTCCAGGATCGCCCTCGACAAACCAGATTGGGTAAACGTGTAGCTCCCCGCGCTCCCGCAACAAAGCTCCGCGTCGACATGAAAGGCTCGCTCCACGCCTGACACGGCATCCAACACGGCCAATGGCGCATCGGCGATGCCCTGTGCGTGAAGCAAGTGGCACGGTGGGTCGTACGCCACACGCAGATGAACCCGCTTACCCTGTCGAGGCCCGGTCTCGGCGAGAAGCTCTGATACGTCCCGAACGCGGGAGGCCAGAGCTTGCGCCTGGTCTTGCAGAGGGTCACCCGCCAATAGTCGGCCGTAGTCCTTGAGCATGGCGCCGCAACCGGCGCTGTTCACTGCTATTATGGCGCCGGGCGACTCTGCAAAAGCGCGCACGTTGGTGCGCGCCAGTCGGAGTGCCTGCTCACTCTGTCCCGCGTGAGCGTGCAAGGCCCCACAACAAACCTGTCCACTCACCCTGGCGACGTCGTAGCCGTTTACGGAAAGCGTCCTTGCGGTGGCAGCGTGCACGTGGGAAAACAACCCGGACATCACGCAGCCTTCGAAGAGCACGACCGACTGCGCGGGCGTGTAATCGTGTCGGGAGCTTGCAGCGAGGACGGCGGGAATCTCCCTTTTCAAACCCACGGCGGCGGCGGCGTACCAGGGCCTGGTTGCGGACAACATGCCGAAGAAGAAACCGAGTCGAGAATCTCCCGAGAACAGCCGCGCCAGGGGGCGCAGGGATCGAGCCATGAAGAGCAGTGGCCGCCTCAACCACTCTTCTCCCATCGCGGCGTTGATCAGTCGCGCAGTCAAGGGAGGGGAATGCATCTCCGAAATGCATTCTCGTACCTTCTCCAATGCGGGCGCATATTGCACCCCGGACGGACATACCGGTTCGCACGCCCGGCATCCCAAACAGCGGCTCAGGTGAGACACGAGTTCCGGATCGGCGATGCTCAGCTCACCTTGCGCAAGGCGTCTCATCAACAGGATCCGGCCGCGCGGACTGTCGCCTTCAACCTGGGTCTCCCTGTAAGTAGGACAGCTCTGGAGGCAGAATCCGCAGTGAACGCAGGATTCCAGGTCTCGAAAGGCGCTGCCTCTCATGCGGGGTCTCCAAGCGGGACCACAATGCCGCGACGGCTGTCGAAGACGTCACGCAGTGATTCGACCAGGGCGCCGATTCCGTCAGGGTAGGCCCCATAGTGTCCGACTCGATCGAGGACTCCCCCGGGCGCGCGCTCCAGCGTAAGCGGCCGGTTTGTGATGGCGCAAGCTGAACGCAGACTCTGGAGCTGTTGAATCGACGCATCACAGCTCCATCGGATGACTCCGTCCGGCACACTGACCGTGGCCTGGAATTCACCCTCCCGTTGGAATTCTGCACTGATTTGCTCGATTGCTGTGCCGACGTCGCAAGGTAGAACACCGACTCGGAATGTTGCCGGATATCGCAGGACACCTCGCGCCAACGAGGGCCAGAAACGCCCTGCAGCGTCGCCTGCGATGGTATCGAGCTTCAGGCCGGAAACAGCCTTCGTGAGAATTTCCCTGCCCGCGGAAACAGTTGTTTCGGATCCGGCCAACCGGATGGCCAGAGTCCAATCTCTGGAGCCGGTCTCGTTTACTGAAACGAGTTCCAGCGAGGCCGGTGTGACGCCGGAGCCGACAACCTCGAATGCAGCCTCCAACATAGCGTGCAGCGAACCGGTCGCGACCAAGGTGGAGTCCACTGCCGGCAGGGCGTGAAGTTGGATGTGAGCTGACGTAATCACTCCAAACGATCCGAAACTCCCAACGGCGAGGCTGGTGAGATCGAACCCTGCGACATTCTTCACGACGCGCCCACCAACCCTGAGCATCCGACCCTCAGCGGTTATCAGAGTGAGTCCGAGAATCCGGTTCTTGACCGGTCCATATCCTGTTCTAACCGGGCCCGCGGTACCGGTTGCCAGCACGGATCCGAGTGATCGCTCGCCGCCCGGAGGGTCCAGTGCTATCCAAGTGCCGGTTTTCGCCGCCGCGTTCTGCAAGTCTTGGAAGGGCGTGCCGGCTCGGGCACTCATTAGGAGATCTGCCGGGTTTTGCTCCGAGATTCCGGTAAGCATCCGAGTAGAGATAGCGAGATCGGCCGGGGCGTCGGGATCGATCCAACTGCCACAGCCGCGGATTCTAATCTTCCAGCCTTCTTCGTACGCAGCCGAGAGAACCACGGCGCACTCCTCTTCGGAGCGAGGAGCCACCTCGACGATCCCGTTTTGGCTATCGGTCACGACCCCGCCTGGACCCACTATGGTGCGAATTCGCTGAGCTATCGCCGTTGGGAGCACGATGTCACTGCGAGGTTTCGACAGGGACGGCTTTGCCGGGATTGGCATGCTCACTCGGATCGAAGACTCGCCTCACCTGCCGCATAGCGCCTAGCGTCGGTTGGTCGAAGACAAGCGGCATGAGATGCAGCTTCTCCGTACCGACACCGTGTTCCCCGGTGATCGTGCCGCCGACGTCGATGCATGCGCTCATTATCTCGGCAGAGGCCCTTGCGACCCGATCCACGAGGCCGCGATCTCTTTGATCGAGGTTGATGTTGGGATGCAGATTGCCATCGCCCGCGTGAAACACGTTGCAGATCGAGAGGTCGTACTTATCGGCGATCGCGGACACCTGCTCGAGGATATCCGGTAGCGCCGTTCTGGGCACCACTGCATCCTGTACCATCAGATCGGGGCTTATGCGGCCCATCGCGCCGAACGCCTTCTTGCGTCCCTGCCACAGGCGCGCGCGTTGTCTTTCATCTGCGCCGATCTCCACATTCGTGGCTCCCGACTCGCGCAGGATCACTTCGACACGGCGCGTATCGTCAGCTACCGGCCTCTCGTCGATTCCGTCAATTTCGACTATTAGCACCGCCGCCGCGTCTTCCGGGTAGCCGGCACGATAGGAAGATGCTTCTACTGCCGCGATACAGTTCTCGTCCATCATCTCGAGTGCGGCAGGCACGATGCCGGAGGCGATAATGTCGGTAACGGCTTGGCCGGCGGCTCGCATCGAAGGGAACACGGCGAGTATGGATCGCACTACCGTGGGATTGGGTGTAAGGCGTACCGTAATACGGGTGGCGATCCCGAACGCACCTTCACTGCCGACGAACAAGCTCACCAGGTCCGGACCCCAGGGTTCTCCTCCCGGTGCCCCCAGGGTGACAGTTTCACCTGTCGGGAGAACTACGTCGAGAGACAGTACGTGGTCGGTGGTCACGCCATACTTCAGGCAGTGAGGCCCGCCGGCGTTTTCAGCTACGTTGCCGCCAATGGTGCAGACCGACTGGCTTGCCGGGTCCGGAGCGTAGTGGAGGCCGTGCCTTTCGGCCGCCGCCGTGAGTTGCACGTTGACGACACCGGGTTCCACCACCGCGCGGCGATTGACAGGATCGATCTCGAGTATCCGGTTGAGGCGAGTCAGCGAGACGAGCACGGATTCGTTGGACGCGAGCGCACCCCCTGAAAGGCCGGTGCCAGCTCCCCTGGCCACGAAAGGAATTCGGTGCCGGTGCAGCACCTTCAACACCCCGGCCACCTCCTCGCGAGTGCCTGGCAGCGCCACAGCCCCGGGGAACGAATGGTGCGTGGGGAGCCCATCAGTGGCGTACATCTCGAGGTCGACTCGGCAGGTGAGGACCCATCGAGCACCAACCACCCTGCGGAGAGCGTCGAACGCTTCAGCGCTTATCGTCATGTCGGTAAAGATACAAGGCGAAATGTCGGGAAGCCGGAGCAACGGTGAATCTGTGTCAATATGATGTCACGACACTCATAGCAAAGCGGTTCTTCACGAGGTGGATGGACATTTGTTGAAAGATGTAGTCGCGACTCGGCGCCGCGAATAGACCGACCCTGTCACTCCGTTTTACCTCAATGCGCCTCCGAC
This sequence comes from uncultured Gemmatimonadaceae bacterium, assembly GCA_964580055.1. GTDB lineage: Bacteria > Gemmatimonadota > Gemmatimonadetes > Gemmatimonadales > GWC2-71-9 > JBDGYW01. Next base: position 70,572 of record CAZOJI010000023.1, read on the forward strand.
TTACCGCCCCGGCGGATTGCTCAGGCAGCCTGCCAGAAACCCTGAAGCACCTCGCCTTCCGGGCTTTGGCGCAGTTTCTCGAACGCGCGTTCCCTGATCTGGCGAATGCGCTCGCGGGTGACGCCCATCATGGAGCCGATACGTTCCAAAGTCATGCTCTCGGCCCCCTCGTCCAGCCCGTAATAAAGGCGCAGGATCGTTCGTTCGCGCGTCGTGAGGTATTTTTCGAAAACTCTGTCGATGAACTCCCGCATGAGCCCGGAATCGGTGGAGTCCTCTATGTCGCTTCCTTCCAGCCCGGCAAATCGCTCTCCTAGGGTTGCGGCATCCTTGTCGGTGCGATCGACCGGAGCATCGAGCGACACCTCCGACCCGGTCATCCGACGGGCCTTTCTTACGCTGTTCTCCGGCTCATCGAGCGCAGAAGCAATTTCCTTGTCGGTGGGATCGCGCCCGAGTTCCTGAGAGAGAAAGGTCTCAGTTTTTGAAAGCCGGATGAGGTGACTGTTTTGATTGAGGGGAATTCTCACACTCCGAGTCTGTTCGGCCAGGGCCTTCAGAACGGCCTGCCTGACCCACCAGACGGCGTATGATATGAATTTCACGCCCTGGTCGGGGTCGAACTTGCGCACCGCCTTCAGCAGTCCCTCATTGCCGATAGCCACCAGCTCTGATAGGTCGAGTCCGTGACCCTGATACTTCTTCACATAAGAAATGACGAATCGGAGGTTGGCGGTAACGAGGCGTTCGGCCGCGACCCGGTCTCCCGCGCGGGCAAGCCGGGCGAGTCGGCACTCCTCCGCTCGGTCTTTTATCAGCGGGAGCTTCTGAATGTCTTTCAGGTATTGGTCGAATGCCGACGAAGAAGGGGTGCGGAAGAACGCTTCTGACTTGCTCGTACAGAGCTGGCTCATGCACGCTCCTGCATTGAAGTTCGGCCTCATGATCCATGGACGCAATGAGAGGGTAATTGGCCCGATCGACAGCCCAACAACTCGCGAATATAGGAAGTGGAAAGATGCCAGTCAAGTAATTTTACGTTTTCCACATCACAAATCGGTGTGGTTTATGAAGTTTCGGATTTTGTCCACTCGCTGACCTTGCTTGTTGAAAACCTCTGGAGTGGAAAAGCAGTTTAAGTCTTTGAACAGAAACGACTTGGGCGTCTCGCTCTCCGAGTGTAAAAG